>JBBDHV010000060.1:0-61111 GCA_040880725.1 Acidimicrobiia bacterium | reverse complement strand
CGGGTGGGGATGGCTCGGTTTGGCGATGGCGGCGGCTTCCTTGGCGGTACTGGCGTTGTGGGCCCTGCCCGACCGCCGAGAGCCCGAGGAAGCGCCAGGGACTGCGACCGAGCCCGCCGAACCCCTCACCTGACGGGAGACCCACCTTCCTCGCCCGCATCTGCTTCCCGCCCGAAAGCGAAGCTTTTTCGGGCGGAACAGAGAAACAGTCGGCGAAGCCGGCCTGTCTATCCGCTGACCCTGTAGGTATCTGTCGTAAGATGTAATCATGTAATCATCCTCTGATAGGATGTGCTCATCGACTCTCGGAGGATGCGATGGCAGACGAGGAACTCGGATGGTTCGCAGGTCGGATCCCAGATGGATGGTTCACGGGCCCCGTCGCGATCACCAGCGACCGCGACGAGATCATCGTGACAGGGATGTTGCGCGAGCCCGACGTGGGGGATGCAGCAGACGCCACCCGGCGGGAAGCCGAGTACTCGCGCATCGAGTCGTTTCGGGAGTCTTCCCGCACCAAACGGATGGAGATCGCCGCGGCGGCCGAGCGTCACTACGAGCGCAAGGTGTCGTGGTCGGCGCGCTGTGGAGACACCCACCTCCTCTTCACCCATCTCGCCGCCCCGGCCATGACCCGACTTCGCATGCCGGAGCGGAGGGTGCTCGACACGCTGATCGACGCAGGCGTGGCTCGCTCGCGCAGCGAAGCGCTGCAGTGGTGCGTCAAGCTCGTCGGACGCCACGAGGACGAATGGCTGTCAGAGCTGCGGCGGGCGCTGGAGGACGTGGAGTCGGTTCGAGACCGGGGACCGGCCAGCGACGCCTGAGCGATCAACCGGTCGGCGTAGACCTGGCGGTCTCGATCTGTTCGGTGGTCAGCCTCGGAAGTGCGTAGATCAACATGGCTGCGAACACGGCCGCCGCCACCCAGAAGGGAGCACGCAGCGCCACCGTCCGGTCCGTGAACACGTCGGTGACCGCGACCACGATGCCGCCGAGCAAGCTCCCCACCGGCATCATTCCCAGGCAAAGAACCGGTACACGCTGTTCACCCGACCCAACAGTCGATCAGGGATGATGGCCTGGCGGAGCGAGACCGTGATGACGTTCCAGAGCACGCCGCAGCTCTGGATGACGAACATCGCCCACACCAGCCAGGGCAGACGGGTCGCCCTCCGATGAGTGCGATCTGCAACGGGTCTCTGGTGATCGCCGATGCCAGCCAGGGGTACGCCACCATGGCGATACCGTCTCCGAAGTTGGAGATGACCGAGGCAGTCCACAGCTTCCAGTAGTTGGCGCCGAGGTCCATCGGATGTTCGTGATTCGGCCTGAGTGTGGGGGTCAGGCCCCGCGGTTGTCGATGGCGTTCTGGTCGTAGGGCTCGAGCATGATGCATTCACCGGGGCACTCCTCGGCAGCCTCGATGGTCACTTCGATCTCCGAGTCGGGCACCCGGGCGACGCCGCGCGACCCCTCCGGTCCATGCCCGTCGCCGTCCTCGCCGTCGAAAACGATGGTCTTGCCGAAGTGCGAGGCGTCCTCGCGAACGACCCAGAGGCCGTCGTCACGGGGCTCGAAGACGTCGGGGGCGATCTCCGAACAGATGCCGTCGCCGGTGCAGAGGTCCTGGTCGATCCACACTTGGAGTTTCGTTGTGCTCATGCTGAGGTTTCCTCTCGTTCGAGAAGGTCCATGGCCAGCCGGAAGTGGGCCAGCCCTTCGATCTGTCGGATCGACCGGGTGCCACGCTTGAAGCGGGCTGCGATCTCGTCGTGCGACTCGCCGGCGGACCGGAGGTCGAGGACGCGTTGTTCGAGCGCGCGGTGCGCTCGGTCTGTCGGTGGCTGCGAGCGGGGAATCCTGGCCCACTCGATGACCCGGCCGACATGGGCGGGCGACCGTTTGATCTTCGTGGCGATCTCACCGTGGTCGAGACCGGCGGCCGACATTGCCACCACTCGGCGCTCCATCGGTCGTAGGTGCTCATTCACGGGTTGCTCTCTTCCGTCGTTCCCCCCTGAATCTAGTGGCACTGTCCCACCAACCCCGATGTTCGGCCATGCTGGACTCCCATCAACGAGGAGCATGGCGTGGGAGAACGTGGCGTAGGGTCGGTGAGAGTGGCAGCAGTGCAGGCTGCCCCGGTGTTCCTGGATCGGGCGGGGACGACCGCAAAGGTGTGTGCGCTGTTGCGAGAGGCGTCCGCGGAGGGCGCGCGACTCGTGGTGTTCCCCGAGTCGTTCATTCCGTGTTATCCGGATTGGGTGTGGCGGCAGCGCCCGTGGGACGACGGCGACGCGGATTGGCACGTGAGGCTTTCCAGACAGGCGGTCTCGGTACCGGGGCCGGAGACCGCCTCGATCTGCGAGGCAGCCGCCGAGACCGGGATCTACGCGGCGGTGGGAATGACGGAGCTCAGTGAGACGAGCGGGACGCTCTACAACACCCTGCTGTACGTCGGCCCCGACGGGCCGCTCGGCCGGCACCGCAAGCTGATGCCGACGGGAGGCGAGCGGCAAGTGTGGGGATTCGGCGACGGCACCGATCTAAACACCCATGGCACTCCCTTCGGGAGGATCGGGGGCCTCATCTGCTGGGAGAACTACATGCCGCTCGCACGCGCCGCCGTCTACCAGAACGGGGTCGACATCTACGTCGCACCCACATGGGACAACTCTGAAGTGTGGGTCCCGACGCTTCGGCACATCGCGAAGGAGGCCCGTGCGTTCGTCGTCGGGGTCACTCCCTACATCACCGGTGCCCATGTGCCTGTCGACATTCCCGGGCGGGATGCGATCTACGGCGGGACCGAGGATGTCCTCTCGGCGGGGAACACGACGATCGTCGATCCCTTCGGCGGGGTGTTGGCCGGACCGCTGGTCGGGTCGGAAGGCATCGTGTACGCCGATCTCGATCTGGACATGATTCCCAAGGCTCGCCGGCAATTCGATCCGGTCGGCCACTACTCGCGCTCGGACGTGCTCGGCACGGTGCAGACACCGAATTGAACCCTGGGCGGCCTGGCGGTTGCTTGACTGGTGTCATGGAGATTCGACGCGCCCGGCCCGGCGAGGGCACCGCCATCTCGCGTGTTCGCGTGGGCTCGTGGCAGGCGGTCTACCGCGGGCTGATGCCTGACGAACTCCTCGACGGCATGACCGTGGATGGATCCCACTGGGACGAGGCGATCCTCAGCGCCACCGCTCAGACGTCGCTGCTGGTGATCGACGACGGCGGTGAGATCGTCGGATTCAGCGTCCTCGGCCCCGATCGGGATGGAGCCGAGGACACCGGGGAGATCGTGGCGATCTACCTGCAACCCGGCGTGTGGGATCAGGGATACGGGTGGGCGCTCATGGAACACTCCGTCGTGGAACTCCGTGACCACGGGTTCCGACGGGCGGTTCTCTGGGTGCTCTCCACGAACGACCGTGCCCGCAGGTTCTACGAGACCGCGGCGTGGATCGCCGACGGGGCCGAGAAGGTGGAGCACTGGGAGGGCCACCCGCTGCCCCACACCCGCTACTCCCGGGACCTGTACTGACACACCAGCGAGTGGATCGACTGCGGGTCTCCTGAGTCTGGGGGAGCGCGCCCCTGCCGTGCGAGGGGCCCGGTGTCAAGGGGTTCACGGGCGGCATTCCGATTCGTAGCTTCGCTCTTCGTGCCTGTCCGTCGAGTCTCGAGCCCCGATCCCGTCCTCCACCGAATCGCGCCATTCGGGCTGGCTGCCTCGGCGGGAACGTGTCTCGTCGTCGATCTCGATCCGATCGCGCCTCCTCTTCCGGGATCGACCCTGACCGATCTGCTCCGGGACGGAGCGACCTCGGCGCATCTGCGGGCGGGCCGCTCAGGGGTGGCGGTGATCGGAAACGGCGGGGTGAGCGAATCCGAGGTCGAAGGGCTTCTCGACGCCCTGACGGCCGGGTGGCCCGCGGTCGTCTTTCGGGTCCCCCCCGGCGAGGAGTCGATTCCCGTGCTTGCGCTCGATCCCCCCGAGCTCCGTCCCGAACGCGCCTTTCGGGCGGTGTGGCAGGCGGCGGTGCGCGGCTCACGGGCCCCGGGAGTGGTGCTTCCGCCACTACGACGGTCGGCAGTGCGAGCACTGTGTCGAGGCACGGTCGAACCGCGGGCACCGTGGGTCCGGGCCTGGCGCGATGTGTGGGAGCCGTCATGGACGTGAGATCCCGCCTTGCCGCCGCCGTGCTGTCCTCGGGCGTGCCACTGGAACGCCGGGCGGTGGAACGGGCGGTGTCCACGATCGCCCGATCGGAAGCTCCTCTCGCCCCGGCCGACGTCTTGCGGCGGGTTGTCGACGACATCGTCGGTCTGGGCCCGCTGGAGGATCTGCTCGCCGACGACTCGGTCACTGATGTGCTGGTCAACGGACCGGAGGAAGTCTGGGTGGAGCGAAGGGGAGCGCTGACGCTCACCGATGTCGCCTTCGACGGAGAACGCCACCTCCTCGCGGTGATCGCCCGGGCGATCACTCCGCTCGGCCTTCGTCTCGATCGTTCCTCACCGATTGTGGACGCCCGACTGCCCGACGGCAGTCGGCTTCACGCTGTCGTCCCACCCGCCACACCGGACGGTCCGATCATGGCGATCCGGCGCTTCACCGAGGCCGTTGCCGACCTGGATGCGCTGGTGGGATCCGGATCAATCACATCCGAAGACGCCGATCGTCTCCGGGACGTCGTGCTGGGACATCGGAACCTTCTCGTGTCGGGCGGCACCGGGACCGGTAAGACGACGCTGCTCAACGTTCTCACGCGCCTCATCCCGGACGGTGAACGGACCGTGATCGTCGAGGATGCGTCCGAGCTGCGCGCCGGGGGACACTACGTCCGCCTGGAGGCACAACCCCCCAACGCCGAAGGGCGCGGCGGGGTGGCGCTCGATCAGTTGGTGCGTGCTGCCCTGCGGCTGCGGCCCGACCGCATCATCGTCGGCGAGGTACGGGGGCCGGAAGCGCTCGATCTCGTCTCTGCGCTGAACACCGGGCATGCCGGGTCGATGTCGACGATCCACGCCAACGGCCCTGACGAGGCGCTCCTGCGTCTCGAGACCCTGGCGCTCTCGGGGACTCGACGCCCGGCCCCCGATGCCGTCCGCCGCCAGATCGACGCCGCCGTCGACACCGTCGTCCAGCTCGCCAGGGTCGACGGTGTCCGGCGCGTCGTCGAGATTCGGAATCTCCGATGATCTTGCTTCCCGCAGTACTCCTCGGCACGGTCCCGTGGACCCATCGCGTCGCTGTTGCCGGTGCCCTGATGGCGCCGATCCCCACGCTGGCCGTGCTCGCAGTCTTTGCCTTGCGTGCCCGCAAGGACTTCGCACGCCCGGTGATGGGCGAGGACGCCGCCGCTCTGCTCGAAGTCAGAGCCGCGTTGCAGGCGGGCAGAACCCTGCGGGAAGCCCTCGCCGGGCTCTCGCCGGAAATCGACCGCCTCGTGACTGTCGGCGCCTCGACCGATGCGCTCGCAGATGCGGTGTCGCGTGCGCTCGGATCCGAAGGCCATCTCGCAGCTGCGGCGGTTCGCCTGCTCGACCAGGCGGGCGGACCGGCCGCCCCGGTTATCGAGGAACTGGCCGCCCAGGCAACCGAAACCATGCGGGTGCGTCGGGAGCTCCGTGCGGCGGTGGCCGCCCCGGTGCTGCAAGGGGTGATCGTGGGAGGTGCCCCACTCGGGGTGCTGGTCTTCCTGCTCGCCTCCGGTGGTTTCGGCCGCATGTTCGCGTCGAGCTCGGCACATGCGTTGGTCGTGTCGGCGGGTGCGGTGCTCACCGTGGTCGGCGTGGCGTGGGTGACGTTCATCGTCAGGAGGGCGGTTCCGTGATTTTCGCACTCTGTGCCGCCGCCGCCGTGTTGGTCGCCCGGCCCTTTCGTCTCTCCCGGCGCAGTGCCGCGGTCGAGTCGACTGTGGGCGACCTCGCCCGCCTGTTGGCGATCGCCGCCGCGGCGGGCCTGCCGCTCGGGTCGGCACTCGAGGCCGTGTCCGGCGAGCTGGAGGGATCGGTCGGCGACGCGGTCCGCAACGTCGTTCGTGCGGGGCGGACCCGCGGCCTCGGCACCGCGCTTCTCGAAGCTTCCGCACTCGGTGCGCTCGGCGCCGCACTGGCGCGGGCGCATGCGGCGGGTTCCCCGCTCGGTCAGACCCTCGACGCGCACCTCACAGCCCACCGAGCCGAACGGGTTTCCCGAGCCCTCGAAACAGCCCGGACCGCACCGGTGCGGCTGATGGTGCCGCTCGCGCTCATGTTGCTTCCCGGGTTCACGGCGCTCGTCGTGGGTCCGACCCTCCTCGACCACCTCGTCGATGTGACGCGGTTCGGTTCGTGACAGATCCACTTCCCCCCGTGGTCGGCCGGCCGCCGATCGAGATTGAAAGGAGCGTCATATGACGCAACTGTTCACCAGGCTGCAGGTTCGCCTCGCAGCAGACTCCGAGCGGGGTCAGGGCACCATCGAGTACGTGCTCGTGATGTTGGCGGTCGCCGCGGTCGCCGTCGTGCTGGTCAGCTGGGCCAAGAGCGGATCGGGCAAGTCGAGCCTCGGAGGCCTCTTCGGAGATGTCATCGGTTGGGTGACTTCGGCGGCCAAGAAGTTCCGTCTTTGACCGAGCGTGGTTCATTGACCGTCGAGGCTGCCCTCGTCATCCCGTTCCTTCTCTTGGTCGGCATCGCCGTCTTCGAGGGAGTGGCCACGATGGCGACGCAGCTTCAGGTGGTCACGGCGACCCGGGATGGAGCCCGGGTCGCCGCCACGACACCCGATGTGTCCCGAGCGGTGGCCGCGGTGCGGGTGGCGCTGCCCGACGGCGTGTCCGAGAGGGCGCGGGTTCAGGTGGATCGCCCGTCGACTGCCGGGAGGCCGGCGCGGGTCACCGTCCAGGTCGAGGTGCCGTTCGTGACGCCGTTCCTCTCCGGTCTGTCGGTGCCGCTTTCGTGGTCGTCGTCGATGCTCGTCGAGCCGTGAGCGAACGGGGCAGCGCTTCGATCCTCGGAGCGGCGATCTCGGCGGTCATTCTCGTCCTCGGCCTGACCGTGGTGACGGTGGCCGGCATCGTGGCGGCGGCCTTCGGGGCCCGAACTGCGGCGGAGGCGGCCGCCCTGGCCGCTGTTTCCCCAGCGGTGCAGGACCCGGTGGCCGCCGCACGAGGTGTCGCCGCTCTCAATCGTGCGGTGCTCGTGGAGTGTCGGTGTCCCGCCGCCGGCGACCCGCCACCGGTGAGAGCACACGTCGTCGTTCAAACGGTGATCGACGTGCCCTTCTTCGGCGAGTTGACCCTGCCCGCAGAGTCGTCGGCGGAGTACGTGCCGGAAGGCTGGTAGAAACGAGCGATGGCGAAGATGACCCGAGGCGTGCAGGCACTCGAGCGAGCAGGCGCACAGTTCGTGCTCCACGCCTACTCGCTCGAAGACGAGGGCGACAGTTACGGAGAGGCAGTTGCGAGGACACTCGACGTGGCACCGGAACGACTCTTCAAGACGCTGTTGGCCGCCGTGGACGGCCGTCCGGTGGTGGCGATCGTGCCCGTGTCCGGCCGGTTGGGACTCAAGGCGTTGGCACGGGCCGCGGGAGGGAAGAAGGCCGAGATGATGCCGCCGGCAGACGCCGAACGTCTCACCGGGTACGTGACCGGCGGCATTTCGCCTTTCGGCCAGAAGCGTCGGCTCGCGGTCTTCGTCGACGCCACGATCACGGAACATCGGACCATCTATTGCAGCGCCGGGCAGCGGGGCCTGCAGGTCGAACTCGATCCAACGGATCTGATCAGGCTGCTCGACGCCACAGCCGCGGAGATTTCCGGGGAATGAGATGTGGGGGTGGACCGGTCCACCCCCACATTCAGATCGCAGGGTTCGCCGGGTTCAGAGATCGCCCGCAGCCGATCCACAGATCGTCTCCAACATCAGCCGGGCGACCGTGTACGGGTCACAGTTGGCGTTGGGTCGGCGGTCCTCCAGGTAACCCTTGCCGTCGACGGCTGCCTGCCACGGGATCCGCACCGAAGCGCCTCGATCCGAAACTCCGTAGGAGAAGTGGGTCCACGGAGCCGTCTCGTGCAGACCGGTGAGGCGATGGTCGATGTCGGCGCCGTAGTTCTCGATGTGGAGGTCATGTCGTCTCCCGAGGGCTTCGGCCCCGGCCACGATGGCGTCGTAGTCCTCCCGCATCTGCTTGGTCGAGAAGTTCGTGTGACAGCCCGCGCCGTTCCAGTCGCCTTTGACGGGCTTGGGGTCGAGCGTGGCGGCGACGTCGAAGTCCTCTGCCACCCGGTAGAGCAGCCAGCGGGCGAGCCAGAGGTCATCGCCGACGTCGACCGGGCCCAACGGTCCGATCTGGAACTCCCATTGCCCGATCATGACTTCGGCGTTGATACCTGACAGGGACAGGCCCGCATCGAGGCACGCCTGCATGTGAGCTTCGACGACGGGACGGCCGTAGATCTCGTCGGCTCCGATGCCGCAGTAGTACCCGCCCTGTGGGGCCGGATAGCCGAAGCTGGGGAAGCCGAAGACGCGTCCTTCGCGGAAGAACGTGTACTCCTGTTCGAGTCCGAACCATGCTTCGAAGTCCGCGTACTTCTCCGCGACCGGCGTGAGTACTGCCCTGGTGTCGGTGGGGTGGGGGGACATGTCGGTCAGCAGCACCTCGCACAACACCAGGATGTTGTCGCCGCCGCGGATGGGATCGGGCACCACCTTGACGGGCTTGAGCACGCAGTCCGAGGCGTCGCCGGGCGCCTGGTTGGTCGACGAGCCGTCGAAACCCCAGATGGGGGGTTCGCTGCCGTTCTCGATGATCTTGGTCTTGGAGCGAAGCTTCTGGGTCGGCTTGTTGCCGTCGATCCAGATGTACTCGGCGCGGATCATGGACATGGGTTGGTCTCCCTTGCTGTCGGAGTGTTCCGGGGGTGACACATGGGGATGGTCACATCTGCTGACCCGACGATGACATCGAGCGATTTCTCGTCCGTCAATGAATTGTGAACACCATGTTTCGGAGTGGGCTCAGGCATCGGGTGCCGTCGGTTCCATCCCGAGTGCGGCTTCGATTCGAGAGAGCCGCCGCTCGATCTCGTCCAGGCGATCCGGATCGGGGTCACTGTCGGGCTCGGAGCCGGCGTGTTCCAGGAGGAGACACCGGTAGCGGCTCTCCTTTTGGCCAGGCGCTCGCTCGAGGCGCTCGACGAGCGGAACGGTGCGGACCATCAGGTCCCCCAACCGCTCTTCGACCGCGGCGACGTCGGCGAAGCTCACATATCGGTCGGTTCGAGTGCGGAGTTCGCCGGGAGTCTGCGGTCCCCGCAGCAGGAGCACGGCGATCAGGGCCGTTTGCTCGTCGTCGATTTCGAGGGTCGGCTGGCAGCGGTGCACATATCGCACGGTGCGGCCACCGCTCGCCCGGGTCAGCCGGGCGAGGTGGCGGTCGTCGAGACCCCGCAGCGCCCGTTCCACGGTCTCGGTGTCGTAGTCGACGACGGGATCCCGGTTCGAGCGCTGATTGCACGCCGCCACGATGGCGTTGACGGTGAGCGGGTAGACCTCGGGGGTCGTGAACGCCTTCTCGACGAGGGCACCGAGCACCCGCGCCTCTTCTGGGGCCAGAGGTTCCATCGCTCGCGAATGTACCGGCCTCAACCGGATGCGATGGCGTCGAGCAGGCGCACCGCGCCCGCCTTGTCGAGTGGATCGTTCCCGTTCCCGCACTTGGGCGACTGGACGCACGAAGGGCAGCCATCGAGGCACGGGCAGTCGCGAATGGCGTCGCGGGTGGCGGTGAGATGTTCGACGCCGGCGTCGTAGGCGACGGGGGATATGCCCGCCCCGCCGGCGTATGCCTCGTAGATGAAGATGGTGGGGCCGCCGAGTTGGGGATGCCATGGTGTGGAGAGGCCACCGATGTCCCAGCGGTCACAGATCGCCATCAGCGGCATCAGCGCGATCGCGGCATGTTCGGCCGCATGCAGCGCACCCGGAGCGCTGCGGGCGTCGATCCCGGCGTCGTCGAGCACCGACTCGGGGATCGAGAACCAGATCCCCTGCGTCTCGAAGACCGTCGAAGGAAGGTCGAGTTCGACGGTTTCGAGCACTTCCCGTGTGCCCAGCCGCAGCTTGCGGTATCCGACCACCAGCGTCTCCACTCGGAGTCTGCCGAGCGCGTGGCGCACGGGACCGAGGCGATCGGCGCGTTCCTCGTCGATGATCTCGAGGATCTTCTCGGTGCTCGGCTGGGTGTAGTAGTTGATCTGGGCGGGTGCCACTCGTATCTCCCGCCGCACCAGGTCGAGGGTGTTGACGACGAACGTCTCTCCTTGGTGGAGGTAGACGGCGCCTTCGTGCCCGTCCCGCAAGGCTCGCTCCTCGTCGAGGGTGCCGAGAAGTCCTTCCGGGCCTGAGACGTGATAGGTCGGACCGCCGGAGGCTCGGATGTCGATCTGGGAGGCGGGGCGTTGACGACGGGCCCAGAACAACTTTCCGTCCCGTAAGCGGAGATGGCCCTGTTGGGTGAGACGGTTGGCGGCTTCCTCCATCCCGTCACCGAGGATCTCTCGATCTTCCGGTGTCAGCGGGAGCTCGTTGGCGGCACAGGCGGTGTGCGCTTCCAGGATCATCGGGTTCGACGGGTTGATCACCGCCGACTCGGGTGGGCGGGTGAAAAGCTCATGAGGATGGTTCATGAAGTACTGGTCGAGGGCGTCCTCGCCGCCGACGAGGGCGACCAGCGACTCGTCGCGAGCCCGTCCCGCCCGTCCGGCTTGCTGCCGGAAGCCGGAAATCGTTCCCGGGAAGGACGAGAGCACTGCGGCGTCGAGGCCGCCGACGTCGATGCCGAGTTCCAGGGCGGTGGTCGTGACGATGCCGGTCAGTTGGCCCGAGAACAGGCGGGCTTCCACGGCGCGGCGCTGCGCGGGGAGGTACCCGCCCCGGTAGGCGGCGATCCGATCGCGGGCCGTGGTGGGCAGGCGCTCGTGGGCGGATCGGTAGAGGAGTTCGGTGGCTTTGCGGCTGCGCGCAAAGACGATCGTGCGTTCGTCTCGCCGGACGAGATCCAAGAAGAGGTCGGTGGCTTCGCCAAGGCTGGATCGCCGGCGGTTGGAGTCTTCCTCGAGGACCGGCGGGTTCCACATTGCCACGGTGCGAGCTCCGGTCGGAGAGGTGTCCTCGTCGACGACCTCGACGTCCAGGCCGGTGAGGGCATGGCCGAGTTCGCCAGGGTTGCCGATGGTCGCCGAGCCGAGCACGAACGTGGGCGACGAGCCGTAGTGCGCGGCGATCCTCCGCAACCGTCGCAGGATGAGCGCCACGTGGGTTCCAAAGATGCCGCGCAGGGTGTGCATCTCGTCGACCACGACATATTCGAGACGGTGGAAGAAGTCGGCCCAGCGGTCGTGGGATCCGAGGATGCCGATGTGCAGCATGTCCGGATTGGTCAGCACCACGTTGGCTCGGCGGCGCACCCTCGCCCTGCTGTCGAGATCGGTGTCGCCGTCGTATGCCTCGGCCGCGACCTCGGGGATCCCGAGGTCGGTGAAACGTCGGAGTTGGTCGTGGGCGAGCGCCTTGGTGGGGAACAGCAGCAGGGCGGTGGCTTTCGGATCCGTCAGCTGCGTCTCGACGATCGGAACCAGGTACGCCAGGGTTTTGCCGGAGGCGGTGCCTGCGACGACCACGGTGTGGCGACCGTTGCGGACATGGTCGATGGCGCGGACCTGGTGCCGGTACAACTCGGTGATGCCCTTCTCTGCCAGGCGTGCGGCGAGGAGGGGCGGGAGGTCGGGGACGAGCGGTGCGTGAATGGCGTCTCGTGGCGGAAGGTGCTCGACGTGGACCAGGGTTCCTTCGAGGTCGGGACTCGCCACCCATGCCTCGACGATGGCGCGGAAGCGGTTCGCGTCGTCCACCTCGTCGATGGTCACTCCTCTTCGGAGGAAGCGCGTCCGATTCCGGCCACCTCGTAGGCTTCGATCTCTTCGAGGGTCTCCTTCTCGAGCAGCGCCTGTGTGAGGGCCTCGAGCCGATCCCGGTTCTCGTGGAGCTGTTTGATGGCGGCGTCGTAGCACTCGTCGATGATCGAACGGATCTCCGCGTCGACGAGCTCGAGTGTCGCCTCCGAGACCATCGGCCGGCCGAACGCGTCGACGGTGCGGTCGTCGTAGATCGTGACGGGTCCGATCCGTTCTGACATGCCCCAGCGGCCCACCATGCTCCGTGCGAGCGAGGTGGCCTGGACCATGTCGTTCTCTGCTCCGGTGGAGATGTTCCCGTAGATGACCTGCTCGGCAGCCCGGCCCCCGAGCATGCCGATGATCTTGCCGCGGAGATACTCCGTTCCGTACGAGTACTTGTCGGCGTCAGGCGACTGGAGGGTCACCCCCAGGGCTCTGCCGCGAGGGATGATCGAGATCTTGCGAACCGGATCCGCTCCCGGCTGAAGCATGCCCAGCACCGCATGACCCGACTCGTGATAGGCCGTGCGTTCCTTCTCCTCCTGGGACATCATGATGCGCCGTTCGGTGCCCAACACGATCTTCTCGAGTGCGTCGGTGAAGTCGTTGAGCATCACGAAGTCGTGGGACCGCCGTGCCGCCATCAGGGCCGCTTCGTTGACCAGGTTGGCCAGGTCGGCGCCGACCATTCCCGGTGTGCTGGAGGCGATGGCACCCAGGTCGACGTCTTCGCCGAGCGGGACGTCGCGGGTGTGCACTTCGAGGATCTTCTTGCGACCGGCCTGATCGGGCGGTGACACCGGCACCTGACGGTCGAATCTTCCGGGGCGCAGCAGCGCCGAGTCGAGGATCTCGGGCCGGTTGGTGGCGCCGATGACGATGACGCCCTCGGAGCCGTCGAAGCCGTCCATCTCGGTGAGGATCTGGTTGAGGGTCTGCTCGCGTTCGTCGTGTCCCCCGAAGCTCGACCCTGAACCGCTTCGGGAACGACCGATGGCGTCGAGCTCGTCGATGAAGATGATCGCCGGGGCCACCTCTTTGGCCTGGGTGAACAGATCGCGTACCCGACTGGCGCCCACGCCGACGACCATTTCGATGAACTCCGACGCGCTCATCGAGAAGAACGGCACGTTGGCTTCTCCGGCCACGGCACGCGCCAGCAGTGTCTTGCCGGTTCCCGGCTGGCCGGACAGCAGCACGCCTTTGGGTATCCGCCCCCCGAGGGCGGTGTATTTGGATGGGTGTTTGAGGAAGTCGACGATCTCGGCGAGTTCTTCCTCGGCGTCTTCGATCCCGGCGACGTCTTCGAACGTGGTGCGGGTGTCCGTGTCCTCGTACCGTTTGGCGCGCGACCGTCCCAGCCCGAGCGCGCCTCCTCCGAGCGCCGATCCCGCCCGGCGGAACATGTAGAAGAACAACCAGAGAATGAACAGTGTCGGTCCGAACCCGAAGATGATCTGCTGCCATACGGGGACGAAGTCGGGATCCTCGGCGGTGACCTCGATCCCCTTGGCGCGCAGTGTCGCGAGCAGGTCGTCCTGGGCGAATGTCGGGCGCTCGGTCTCGATGAGGGTCGACGAGACGTCCTCGGCCTCGGGATCGGTGATCTCGGTCTCGAGGGTCGCCTGGATCGTCTCGCCGGTCGCCGAGACGCTCGTGACGTTGTCGTTGTCGATCTCGTCGAGGAAGTCCGAGTATGCGATGGCGATGCGTGGGTCGGGTTGGAGGAGGGTGTTCGATATGAACACGTTGAATGCCAGCAGGCCGATCAGAAGCGCCCAGAACCAGCGCCCGCCCGGGGGCGTGGGCAACAGCTTGCGGGAGGGCTTGTCGCCGTCGTCGTCATGCGGCATTCCCTCGACCCGCCATGCGGGTGGCTTCTTCTCGTCGTCGGGGTTGGGCCGGGTTGGTCTGGTCGTCATGGTGCGTGATGGACGCTACACCGGGGTACTGACAACGAACCCGCCGAGAGGCGATCCGATGGGTAGCGTGCGGGCCGTGCACACCCGCGACGTCATCGCAATGTTGTGGGAGCTCCATGCCCTCACCGTGATCGAGGAGGGGAGCCCTCAGTCCTTCAAGGCTCGCGCCTATGAGAAGGCAGTCCAGGGGATCGAATCGGTCGGCACCGACGTCACCGGACTCACCAAATCCCAGCTGACTGCCCTGCCGGGGGTGGGCGGTTCCACGGCGGACAAGATCCTCGAGTTCGTGTCCATCGGGAAGGTCGCAAAGGTCGAGCGGCTCCGCGCCCTGTACCCCCCGGCCTTCGTGGCGCTTTCGAAGATCCCGGGGGTCGGACCCAAGACGCTGAAGACGCTCCGTGCGGAGCTCGGGATCGAGAACCTCGAAGATCTGAAGGACGCCATCGCCGCCGAACGCCTGCGGGCGGTTCCGGGACTCGGCAAGACCTCCGAGGAGAAGATCGCCAAGGCGATCGAACGTCTGGGAATGCACGGCAAGGATCGGAGGACGCCGATCGCCGAGGCCATGCCGATCGCGGTCCGGCTGGTGGCTGACCTCGAAGCGCTGCCGGGAGTGGAGCGGGCCACCTGGTGCGGCAGCCTGCGCCGATTCTCCGAGAGCATCGGGGACATCGACATCACCGTGGCTGCTGCCGACGGCATGGCCGTGATGGAGGCGATGCGGGCGCATCCGATCGCAGCAGACATCGTCGCGGCCGGCGACACGAAGACGTCGGTCCTGACTCGGGAGGGCTTGCAGATCGATGTGCGGGTGGTCGCCCCCGAACAGTTCGGTGCGGCCACCCTGTACTTCACGGGTTCGAAGTCGCACAACATCATGCTGCGACAGCGAGCCATCGATCGGAGCATGCTCCTCAATGAGTACGGGCTGTTCGACTCCGAGACCGACGAGGTGGTCGCCTCCCGAACCGAAGAGGAGATCTATGCCGCTCTCGACCTCGACTTCGTCGAACCGCCCCTGCGGGAGGGGAGTGGCGAAATCGAGGCCGCCAGTTCGGGCTTGCTCCCCGACCTCGTCCGCCCCGAGCACATCCGGGGTGACCTGCACTATCACACCGACCGTTCCGGGGATGGACGCTCGTCGCTCGAGGAAATGGTCCAGGCGGCCGTCGACGCCGGGTATTCATACGTGGCGATCACCGATCACGGCGAGGACCTCACGATCAACGGACTCGATCGTGACCGGATGCGGGCGCATCGGGTCGCCATTCGGGATCTCGAGCAAAGACGGGGCGACATTCGTTTGCTCTTCGGCTGCGAGTTGAACATCGGCGCCGACGGCAGTCTGGACTATGACGCAGGCTTCCGTTCGGAGTTCGACTGGTGCGTCGCATCGGTCCACTCCCACTTCGATCTGGCCGCCGAGGCTCAGACCACTCGTCTCATCACCGCGATCTCGGATCCGTCCGTCAATGTGATCGGACATCTCACCGGCCGCTACATCGGCCGCCGTCCCGGGATCGAACTGGAGCTCGATCCGGTCCTGGAAGCCTTGGCGCTGACCGGGGTGGGTCTCGAAGTCAACGGCGCACTCGATCGTCTGGATGCGGCATCCAATGTCGTCCGGCGGGCCGTGGCCGCAGGCGTGCGGCTGGTGATCTCCACCGATTCGCACCACGTCTCCGAATTGCGGCGGATGGACCATGGCGTGAAGAACGCCCAACGCGGATGGGCGGAAGAGGGCGATGTGGCAAACACGCTCCCGACTGCGGAGTTCGAGGCGTGGTCACAAAGTCGTTCGTGATCGCGTTGGTGGCGGCCGCAGCGCTGGGCCCGGGTGCCGCCGAGTCCGCATGTCCGATGCTCGACCTGGTGCAGGGATCGTCGTTGTCGCAGGTGCGCGGGGTGGTCGAGCGGACTCCGGTGGCGTCGAATCCTCTGCCGTGGGGAAGCTCGATCAGTGCGGTGACCCGTGTCTGGGGCGGTGTGCTGGTGGAGCGGTGGGCGGCCGAAGGCGAGATCGATCGGTGTCTGGTGCCGGCGGAGAATCCGACGTATGAGGCGATCGGGATCGACGAGACGTTGGAACCGGCTTCCGGTGTGCTGAGCGGACTCGAGCACGCCGCGTTGACGTCACAGTTCGGTCAGCCGGTGGTGTACGAGCCGTCGGGTTTCGACCGGGCAATGGCGTGGGTGCGGATGTTCCCGTCGGTGCCGGTGGTGATCGTGCTGGTCGGATGGTCGGTGGTGGCGCTGGTGAGGCGCCGCCACCGGTCCGATCCGTACCTGTTCTGACGGCGAAGCGGCCCGCCGTGACTCATGCCACGCTGTCGAGCGTGGCACCAGGGGCGCTGCGGACTGCAGTCGCCAGGCGGGCAAAAGCCCGCTCCCGCGCCACTGCGGGATTGGAGGGGTCGGCGAGGATTCCGGCGAGGGTGGCGGCGATGCCGTGTCGATACGCGGAGTCGGCGAAGGCTTGGATTTCGTCTTCGTACCGGTCGATGCCGAAGGTGGCGATGTTGTGGGCGAGGGTGTCGAGGTTGGCCATGGTGGGCTCCTTTCTGACCCCAACGTATGGGAAGAGAGCGATCGCGTCCAACGATGGTCTTCGATCATGACTATCGTGAGCGCTTATGAACATCCAAGACCTCGAACTCCGGCACCTCGTCACCTTCAAGGAGGTGGCGGCTCGTCGTTCATTCGGGAAGGCGGCGGACCAACTCGGATACACCCAGTCCGCGGTCAGCCAGCAGATCGCTCGCCTGGAGAAGGTGTTGGGCCATGCGCTGTTCCGGCGGCCCGGCGGACCCAAGCCGGTCGAACTGACCCGGGCGGCGGAGCTCCTGATGCCGCGGGTGGACGGGCTCATTGCAGCGCTTCGTTCCATCGAACGGGACTTCCAGGGTCTGGTCGAAGGGACCGCAGGGACGATCTCCGTGGGGACCTTCCAGAGCATCTCCGTCCGTCTGCTCCCTGCGGTCATCTCCGCCTTGTCGGCGGAACGACCCGACCTCGATGTCGAACTTCTCGAATCGACATCGGGTGACCTGCTTCGCCGGGCGCTCTTGAATCATGAGCTCGACCTGACGTTCTGGGTGGAGGACGACTCCGACTGGTCAGGGTTCGATCGTGTCCGGCTCTTCGAAGACGCCTTCGTCGTCGTGGCGCCGGCTGCCGACGCCGAGGAGGTCTACGGACCCGGGGAACTGGCCAAGCTCCCGATGATCGGCCAGCACCTCGAAGACCAGTGCCAGCTTCGGATCGACTTGGGACTTCGCAGCCATGGGGTGGTCCCTCGCTACGCGTTCCGGTCGGCCGACAACGGTGCGGTGCAGGCCATGGTGCGGGCGGGACAAGGTGTGGCGGTCATGCCGATGCTGGCGATCGACACGTCGGACCCGGGGATCGTGCTCCGTCCGCTGGAGCCCGAACTGGCGCCTCGTGTCGTCGTGCTCATCACGCGGGCGGGAGAACAGGCGTCTCCTGCCGTCGCACGGTTCGTCGAACTGGCGATCGAACAGTCCGCGCGCATGCTCTCGTCGGTCTGATCGACCGGTGCTCGGGGCATCCGCGAGTCGTTGTCCAGGCGCTCAGATCCGGCGGTGACCGCCAGCCGGGGCTTTGGCTTTCGAGGCCACGCGACGCCAACGGATACCCCGCGTTGTGGTGCGGTGGGCTCCGGACGAGGCGTGGGCGGTGCGGACGGGGACGGTCAGCGTGAAGTGTGTCCAGCCGTCGAGGCGACCGTATTCGAGTGATCCGCCCATCGCCTGGGCGAGCGCCCGGGAGATCCAGAGGCCCAGCCCGACCGACGATGCGTGCCGGGGGCTCGCTGACCTGCGGTAGGGGAGAAAGATCGTCGTTTCGTCCTGTGTCGGCACGCCGTCACCGTCGTCGGCGACGGTGATGTGGATCCGGTCGCCGTCGAGGTCGGTGAGGATTCGGATCGAGGTGCCTCCGTACCGGACGGCGTTCGACACCAGGTTGCGGAGAATCTGACGGAGGCGCAACGCGTCGGCATCGGCGGGCGGGAGGTCGTTGCGGGAAACGGCCTCGAGCAGCAGTCCCTCGGACGAGAAGCGGCGCATCATCGATTCGATCTCGGTGTTCACGTCGACGGCTTCGCTCCCCACGCTCAGCGCCGAGCCTTCGAGTCGGGTGGCGGTGAGGAGATCTTCGACGATCTCCGCGGCGTCCACTGCCTGTTGATGGGCGAGGGCGACCAGCTCGGTGGCTTCGTCGCGTCCCAGCGATCGGTCCGTGCTGACGATCTCGGTCAGCCCCATCAGCCCGGTGAGGTTGTTGCGGAGTTCGTGACTCACCGTTCCGAGCAACTGCGATCGGTTTGCTTCCAGACGGCCGAGCCCGGTGCGGATCCTCGCCATGATCGCCGCCAGCGCGCCGGTGATCAGTACGACGCCGATGAGGCGACCGAGCGATCCAACGGAGAGGCCCTCACGGTCGAAGAACGAGACCGCGTACCAGGCGAGTGAGTTCAAGATGAAGAGGATCCTCATGGGACCGTCGACAAAGGCAACGACCAACGCGAGAAGGAGCGCGAGCATGGCGGTGCCGGTGACCGGATCGTTCGTGATCAGGATGATTGCGCCCCACACCGTGGTGTCGATGGCCAGAAGCGACTTCACTGCCCGGACATTCCGAACCCGAGACCACGCGGCGTGTGTGCCGGTGACGGTGAGACCGACGAGATACGGGAGCAGGTATTCGTATCCCACGGAGATGCCCAGCACGAGCAGGCTGACCAGTCCGCTCGCGCTCACGACCAGGCGGACGAGCTGGTAGTCGTCGAGGAAGCTCTCCAGCGATGACGGCTGCACCCTTTCGGGACGCGCTGGGTCGGATCCGGGCATGAGGATTCATCGTCAGGAATGCGCCGGGAATGTAAGAATTCGTTGGTGGGTTTTCGCGGCGTGCGGTCCGGAGCACCAGCTGCCGAGCGGCAGCTTCGGTCCTTCTCCCTCGGATCCGGACTCGGTTGGGCTCAACCAGACCACGCTTTGTGCCGATCTGTCCCCAATGACGAGCCTCGATGGTCGGCGAAGTACCAGTCCGATGTGGACTGCGGGCGTGCTGATCGCGCTCGTCATCGCAGTCGCAGGTATGGGCTCGGCCGTGCTCTATCAGCGGTCGGTCTCAGCCCCGGTCGGCGAGGGCGAACTGTTCAAGCTCGAGGCGTCGTCGGCCCGCGTCGAGTATCAGGAGCTGATCGCTGAGGGAACCCCGCCCGAGCACGCGGTCCGGGCTCTTCGCAATGATCTCGGCATCGAGGCCGTGGGAGTGGTGGACGCCACCGGCAAATTTGTGGCCTCGACCTCTCCGGAGCAGCACGGGACTGAGACCGACCTCTTCCTGCGTCGGGCGTTGGAGGAAGGTCGGTTCGCGGCGATCGCAGTCAGCCTCACTCATGAGCTGTCAGTTGACGGCGTCGTCGAATGGCAGTCGGGTTCGGTTGTCTACGAGGTCGCCGAACCGCTGGATGATGGCGGAGGAGTGGTCCTCGCATATGACCTCTCGGAGCTGCTCGCCCGCAGATCCCAGGACGCCGCGTTGCGACCGCTGACGGTGCAGCTCGGTGTGGGCGGACTGCTTGCCGCCGTGCTGGCGGCCGCGCTGTGGTTTGCCCGGGCGCAGGCGAAGGGTCGGGTGTGGGAGGCGAACCGGGAGACAGAATTGCTCGAGATCCGTTCACGGGACCTCGAACGACACAACGCCGAACTCGAGGTCGCCCGCAAGGATGCCGAGAGGGCGCTGGCACTCGCGGAGGAAACGAACCGCATCCGGTCCGAGTTCGTGCTGATGATCAACCACGAGTTGCGGACGCCGCTGACCAGCGTGGTCACCGGTGCAGAGCTGATGCTCGACCAGCCGGACATGCCGCTTCGAGAACGGGTCGAACTCACCGAACATCTCGTCACCGACGGTCGGCGACTGATCGAGCTGTTGTCCCAGATGTTGACGGTGGCGAGGGTTGAGAACCGCGGTCTGGAATTCACGCTCACCGACTCGCCATCGGATCGGATCCTCCGGCGTCTGGCGGGCCGCTGGGACTGGCTCGAGATCGACGACGGTCCGGTGGTCACCGTTGCGACCGACACGGACGCGCTCGTTCAGCTCATTCAGTCGCTCGCCGACAACGCCCGATCACATGGGGCCACCCATATCCGCGTGTTCTGTCAACGCGACCTTCCGTTCGTTCCTGATCTGACCGTCGGCGATGCTCCGTCGGACCCCGTGTATTTCGTGATCGCCGACGACGGGCCGGGAATCGACCCCGACTTCCTGCCGCGGGCATTCGAGAAGTTCGAAAAGCGCGGACGGACCTCGGGAACGGGTCTCGGTCTGTACCTCGTCCGCATGATGGCCGACGCGATCGACGGGTACCTGGCGGTGTCCACCGGGAGCGGTGGAACCACGATCGCGGTCGGCGTCCCCGCCGGTGCTGCTGTGTTGGAGCACGCAGGATGAGGCGTGTGACTGCTGCGGCCGGGGTCCTGTTCGGTTTTGTGCTCGTCGCCTGTGCGACCGCGTCGGCCGATCCTGTCACGGCAGACCATGTGGCGCTCGACGAGTTCTCGATCGCGACCACAGGCGAGTCGTGGCGGGCAGGGTCCATCAATCTCTCCGTCGACAACGTGGGAGAACGCGACCACACGCTGGTCGTCAGCCGGGAGAGCGGCGAAGTGGTGGCCGCCACCGAGATCGTCGCGCCCGGTGATGTCCTCGAGTTCGAGGTTGCGCTCGGTGCAGGGACCTACCAGCTCACCTGTCGGATCGTGGTCGAGGGCGGGAACGGCGCGATCTTCGACCATTTCGAACAGGGCATGCACACCACGATCGAGGTCGTCGAACCCTGAACCGCCCGGCCGCGGTTGCCGCTACCCGGCGTGCAAGGCCCCAAGCGTCGTCGCAAACCCTGGGTTCGGGACCACACTGGGTGTAGTCCCCAGCCCACAGTTGGCTCCGGCAGCGCGGCGTGTTGCTTCGATCAGGCGATGACAGGGACGCGGGCCATCGCTGCCGCCACCTTGTCCTCGGGGTAGTCGTAGTCCTCGAGTTTTCCGGCAAAGTAGGCCTCGTAGGAGGCGAGGTCGAAGTGACCGTGCCCGCACAAGGCAGTCAGGATGACCTTCTCCTCACCGCTCTCCCGACAGGCAATAGCCTCGCGGACCGCGGCGGCGATTGCATGGGTGGGCTCCGGAGCGGGAACGATGCCCTCGGCTCGGGCGAACTGGACGGCAGCGTCGAAGCACTCGGTCTGGTGGATCGCTTCGGCCTCCACCAGTCCCAACTCATAGAGGTGGCTGACCAATGGTGCCATCCCGTGGTAGCGGAGTCCGCCGGCGTGGATCGGATCGGGGATGAAGTCGTGTCCCAGGGTGTGCATCTTGACCAGGGGAGTCAAACCCAACGTGTCCCCGAAGTCGTAGCGGTACTCACCCTTGGTGAGGGAAGGACATGCGGCCGGTTCGACGCAGCGGATCGTCGGGTTCATCTTGCCGGCCATCTTCTCGCGCAGGAACGGGAACGACAGCCCGCCGAAGTTCGAGCCGCCACCGGTGCAGCCCACCAGCAGGTCCGGGGTTTCGCCGACTTTCGCCAGTTGCAGCAGCGCCTCCTCACCGATGATCGTCTGGTGGAGGAGGACGTGGTTCAGCACCGACCCGAGGGCGTACTTCGTGTCGGGGTCCGCAGCGGCCATTTCGACCGCCTCGGAGATGGCGATGCCCAGCGAACCGGGCGAGTCCGGATCCTGTTCCAAGATGGTGCGCCCCGCCTTTGTGAGGTCGGACGGCGAGGGATGCACTGTGGCTCCCCAGACTTCCATCATGGCCTTGCGGTAGGGCTTGAGGTCGTAGCTGGCTCGGACCTGCCACACCTCACATTCGATGCCGTACTGGGCGGTGGCGAAGGCGATCGCCGAACCCCACTGGCCCGCACCGGTCTCGGTGGTGAGCTTCTTGGTGCCTTCGGCGGCGTTGTAGAACGCCTGGGGCACGGCGGTGTTCGGCTTGTGCGACCCGGCCGGGGAGACCCCCTCGTACTTGTAGTAGATCCTGGCTGGGGTGCCGAGCAGCTTCTCGAGGCGGTGGGCTCGATACAGCGGGGAGGGCCTCCACAGCCGGTAGACGTCGAGCACCTCACCGGGGATGTCGACATAGGAGTCCTGGGTGACCTCTTGGCCGATCAGGGCCATCGGGAACAGGGGAGCCAGATCGTCGGGTCCGATCGGTTCGTGGGTGCCCGGATGGAGCGGTGGGGGAGGAGGAGCCGGGAGGTCGGGGACGATGTTGTACCAAGTGGTCGGCATCTCGGACTCGTCGAGCAGGATCTTGGTCGGCACGTCCATGACAGGGCTCCTGTGTGTTCCGGGTCTTGGCACGCTAGCCGCGGGGGCGGTCGCGGTGGAGACCGTGACGTGCGAGAATCTCCGCGGTGGAGAGTGGTGTGCGCAGACGCCGGCTGATACGAGGTGCGGTGCTCCTCGCCGGCGGGCTGGTGCTCATCCAGGCTGTTCCCTACGGACGCGATCACACGAACCCTCCGGTGATGGTCGAGCCGGCGACGTGGGATGCTCCGGTGACCCGGCAGTTGGCAGTTCGGGCGTGCTTCGACTGCCACAGCAACGAGACAGCTTGGCCCTGGTACTCCCATATCGCGCCGATGTCCTGGTTCGTTCAACGTGACGTCGATGAGGGTCGAGAGGAACTGAACTTCTCGCAGTGGCAGCGGGAACAGGAAGAGGCCGACAAAGCGGCTGAGACGGTTCGCGATGGCTCGATGCCTCCCCGCCAGTACCTGCTCTCCCACTCTGCTGCCCGCCTGACGGACGCCCAACTCGCCGACCTCGCCCGCGGTTTCGCCGCGACGCTCGGCGACGACGACTGAAAACGAGAAAAGGAGGCCGACTCGGCCCGCGACTCGCACGAGTGGACAGAGGTCATCGACGGCCGCGGGCAGAGGGAAGACCTGAGGGGGCCAGTGACGCACGGCTGAGCACGAGTGCAGCTCACGACTGCCCCGCCGGCGTGTCGGGCAATCGCAAGAGGGGCGAGGTCCGGCCTCTCGCGGTAGGCGGTGCCGAGGAACCAGGCCTCCGCGGCAAACCCTTCAGCGACCTCGCCGACTGAACCCGAATCCGCCGAACGCGATGAGCAGGACAACGATCAGGATGATCCAACCCGTGGTGCTCACGATTCCTCCTTCATTCTGAGTCAGGCCAAACCTACTGGCTCGTCGGATCGGCCGCCGGCACCGCGGCCTGATTCCTCCGCTTTTCGGAGAAAGTGGTGGAGTTGTTCACCCCGCCGAACGCTGCGTTTGGCAGACGCCCACAACGGGTACCGCGTGGGTCACGACCCAAGGAGGGCCAATGACGGAAGTTGTTGCATTGTTCGCAACGAGGACGGATGCCGAGCGGGCGATCGAGTCGCTCGAGGCGATGGGCCACGATGCCGAATCTGTCGGGTACATGAATCGCCACCGCGACGATGTCGAGACGAATCGCAACGATGTGGAGATGGTGGAGCACGACGAGATGAGCGAAGGCGCCAAGGGCGCGGCGGGCGGAGCGATGGGCGGAGCAGCCGTAGGTGCGGGAACGGGACTTCTCGCATCGGCCGGGATGTTGCTGATCCCGGGCATCGGGCCGTTCCTGGCCGCAGGAACCCTGGCGGGAACACTGGGTGCCACCGCGGCCGGTGCTGCCGGTGGAGCTGTCCTGGGTGGGGCCGCCGGGGCGGTCTTCGGCGACGACAACGACCATGAGAACTCCGCGTACTACCGCGAAGGCGTGGAGGAGGGCGGGTCGCTCGTGACCGTCGACGTGTCTGATGGCGATGCCATGGGGGTGACCTCGATGCTGCGCGACATGGGCGCGAAGAAAGTCGACGTTCACGACGACACCGGATGGATCGACTGACTCCGAGTCGACCAACAGAGCGAGTGAGGCGCCCGTCGAGGGGCGCCTCACTCGCGTCAAGTCGCTCACGGTGACCGGCGGATCGCGCGGCTGGGGGGCCCGTCGATCGTCGTCAGCACTCCTGGCCAGTTTGGGTGCCGAGGCATCGTGGAGGCGCCGCGACCGGGGCGTCCGCTACGTGCGACGACAGGGCAGTCGATGCTGCAACGAGTTTCTGCTCAGGCAACCCGAGTTGGACCCGGGACTTTCTGAAACACGGACACGTATTGCGGGGAGCGGAGCAAGGTGAACTCACGATGTGCCTCGGTCATCCCGAGTGGCTCCATCAATCCCTGCATCTTCGTGGGCCACAGCTTGTGGCAGTGGACCTCCCTGGCCCGGAACGGCGTGCCGTGCAGGATGACCGAGGTGGGAATGGCGTAGAGGCCGCGGATTGGTTCGGCCGGATAGATGAACACGGCCGTTCCGCCGAACTTCAACACGCGGGCGATCTCGCTGAGCGCCCGTTCGAGTGGGGGGATGTGCTCCAGGGCGTGGACTGACAGGACGGCGTCGAACGTCGCGTCGGGAAACTCGAGATCCTCGGCATGCATCGCCAGAACCCGGTGAGTGTCGGCCAATTCCGAGGCGTTCGGATTCGCGTCGACGCCGGTGACATCGATGCCACGAAGGGCGAGTCGCTTGGTGAGGTGACCAACGCCGCATCCCACCTCGAGCACGCTGTCGGACGGACCGAGGTCGACGAGTTCGTCGATGCGACGCAGGTGGGAGGGATCCCATCGGTTGGCGAGGGCGTAACGGGCGGAGTCGTAGGCGTTGGTTGCCGGACGTGTGACGGTCATCAGGTGTAGTGCTCCGTGAAGGATGGGACAGCGGTTGAGATCCGACGCGCGCCCACGTGTCGACATGGTGTGAAACCCCCTGGCGTGCCAGGTCCGGGATGAGCGCGGTGCCTGGATCGTCTGAGTCCCGGTGGGGAACCGCAGGCTAGACGCCTCTCGATCATTCGTGACGAGAACGAGAAGTGAGTGGGGCCGGGGAGCGGGGGCCGCGCCCGTCTCGACCCGGCGTTCGGGTCCGAATTGGTCTGGTGACGGAGTCGCCCGGAACGGATCCTCGACTGTGGGGGTGATCGCGGGCGCATCGCGGTGTTCAACCGGACGAAGTCCCGGCTGGATGCGTTCGGGCTCGAGGCGGATCGCTCGAGAGATAGGCGGTGGCGTCGGGCTGAGCAGGGTGGCCAGGACTACGGCGGTGGGAACGCCCGATGGAAGCGTGAGGCAAGGTCGGCGTTGCCGGATCTGTCGAGGTCCTCGGCCGAGATCCGGCCGAGGAGAAGGGCCAGGAGCTCTCGCCTGGTTCCCAGGATCCGGGCGACGTCCGGTCCTGTGGTGTCTTCGCTCCGGACTCGCACGCCCTCGGCGGACGCGGCAATCGAATACGCCTCGCCGTCCTCAGCGTCCAGCACCCACGTCCCGTGGATCGAGTAGTCCGCGGACCGAGGTCGGGACCGACGTTCGGTCAGCCAGTGCAAGCGCATCGGAAGTGCCGCCTCGACGAATACTTCGCTCCAGTCGCCGGCTCCGATGTCGAGGTCGGTGCCATGGACTTCGACCTCGGTCAAACGCAGCAGGGCGAGGTGTCCGAGGGTGATCGAACCCAGGTCCTCATTGCCGCCAGGTTCGATGAGGGGCATCTCCCAAACCGCTTCGCCAATGGCGCCCCATGTCATGTCGAGCAGAGCGCAGCTCTCTGCGAAGGACGTGACGACATCACGGCCAGTCTCGCCCGACCGTGGAATGAGCGTCACAGGTCTCTGCTCGGGACCCTCGGGGTAGAAGGCAGTGGGGACTCGGTTCAGAATGTCTTCCGTCATTCGGGCGTTCGCTTCGGCGCCGTAACGCAGATGACACACGACGGTGAGGCGGTCCCATCCCGGAAGGTTCGCCGGTCCTGCGAGGAGATTCTGATCGCACCGGTTCAGGAGCGACACGAGTTCGGCGTGTCGCTCGCTCACCCTTTCCGCGATGTCTTGGTGGACCGGGCTCAATGAGCCGAGTCTGGCAGGGCCACGCTTCGTCGTGGCGTTGCTGCCGATGAGGCCTGTGACCCTGACTCTTTCCGGCTCGCGTTCCGGGGAGTTCGACTGGATGCCCCAACGGCCCGCCCGTATCCTCGACGTGTATTCGGAAAGGACATGCAGGTGTCCCCATCACGGGGGTTCGAATCGTCACGTCGCTACTCCGGGTGGCTCGTGGCACATCGGTCGAGACACGACGTAGCATTCGAGAACATCGTCAAGTCGATGCAGGCCCTTCCGCCGTGGATCGACGGGGTCGAGATGGACGTGCGGATCACATCCGACGGAGTGCCCGTCCTCATGCACGACCCCACAGTCGACCGCACCACGGACGGGTCCGGTGCTGTGGCGGAAACGACCTTCGTCCGGGTTCGGGAACTCGACGCAGGTGACGGAGGTCGGGTGCCCAGCCTGGCCGAGTTCCTCGACGCCTGCGTGGGGGAGTGGTTTCGTGTGATGCTCCTCGACATGAAAGACGCATCTCCCGAATGTCTGGCCGCCACGGCTGCGGTCGTGGCATCCCATGAACTGGCAGGCGATTGCATCGCCATGGTGCGAGGGGGAGCGGAAATGGAGACGTTCCGCAGCATCAACGGTGACCTGCGGCTCGGGTCGTTCGGTGTGACAGTCGACAATGTCGACGCCCACGTGTCCGCTGCACGCGCTCACGGAGCGGAGCTGTTGTTGACCCAACACCAGAATTACCTAACGAACCGGTCGGTGGTATCGGTGACACAGGCGGCTGGCCTTCGGGCAGGATCGTCCACCAACAACGACGCTCTACGAGAAGCCCGTGAAGACGGCTGTGATGTGATCCTCACCGACGTGGCCGGAGGGCTGGCGCGCTATTAGGGGCGCCCTCCGAATTTACGCCCGTCGAGAGCGAACCTTCGATGATGGTCGCAACCCCGTCGTATTCGCATCTCGGTGCCATCAAGGTACTGCGCCTTGATGGCAGCCTTTGAGACTGTCCGGCTTCCGTACATCTATCTCTCCTCCCCCGCCGAGTTGGAGGGGGAAGAGGGTCGGGCCATATACTGCGCCGCCCCCTTCTAGTCGTTTCGGGAGAGAACACGCGATGACAAACACAGTCCTGTCGATCGCGCTCGTCGCCGGAGTGGCAGCACTGGGGCTCGCCGTGTTCTACACGCGAGCAGTGCTGGCCACGTCCCAGGGCAACGAGCGCATGGTGGAGATCGCCGCCGCGATCCGCGAAGGTGCGATGGCCTTCATCCGCCGTGAATACACATGGGTGGCGGCCTTCGTCGCCGGTATGGCCGTCCTCATCTTCATCTTCTTGGAGTGGGGTCGTCCGTGGGGCGCGATCGCCTATGTCGCCGGGGCGGTGCTGTCCGCCGGTGCCGGGTTCGTCGGCATGCGGATCGCCACTTCTGCCAACTCCCGCACCACCGAAGCTGCCCGCACAGGCGGCATTCCCGCGGCCCTTCCCATCGCCTTCCGCGGTGGGGCGGTCATGGGATTCACCGTGGCCGGCTTCGGTCTGCTCGGTGTCGTCGGTGCCTACATCCTCTTCCGCAATGTCCTCGAACTGGATGCCTGGGCCGACATCGTGACCGCGGTCGGACTCGGTGGGTCGTCGATCGCCCTGTTCGCCCGTGTGGGCGGTGGCATCTTCACGAAGGCCGCTGACGTCGGAGCCGACCTGGTCGGGAAGGTCGAGGCGGGAATTCCCGAAGACGATCCCCGCAACCCGGCGGTGATCGCCGACAACGTCGGTGACAACGTCGGCGACGTTGCCGGCATGGGTGCGGACCTCTTCGAGTCCTACGTCGGCTCGCTTGTGGCGCCGATCGCCTTCGCGGCGATCGTGTTCTCGGGCAACGACACCTTGCAAATCGCCGCGATCATGTTCCCCCTCGCAGTGGGAACCGCTGGAATGTTCGCCTCGATCGTCGGCTCGTTCCTGGTGAGGACCAAGGACGAAAGCCACTTGGCCGCCGCCCTGCACCGTGGCACCAACTTCGCACTCGTCACCACGGCGCTCGCCGTGCTCGGGCTCGTGTACTGGATCTTCGGCGATGCCGGCCTCGAGAACCCCATCGGCCTCTGGTTCGCTGTTGTTGGTGGCCTCATCGTCGGATGGTTCGTCGGCAAGATCTCCGAATGGTTCACCTCCGATGAGTACAAGACGGTCAAGGAGATCGCCCGCCAGAGCCAGACCGGCCCGGCGACAGTGATCATCTCGGGGATCGCCGAAGGGATGCGCTCGGCGGCCTTCTCGGTCGGGGTGGTCGTCATCGGCATCGCAGTGGCGTTCTTCTCAGGTGAGTGGGCCTTCGGCGACATCGCCGGTGGCGGCATCTACGGAGTTGCCGTGGCGGCCATCGGAGTGCTCGCCACGCTCGGTATCACCATCTCGGTGGATGCCTACGGACCCATCGCAGACAACGCCGGGGGCATCGCAGAGATGGCCCACCTGCCCAAGGAAGTGCGCGAGGCCACCGATGCCCTCGACTCGCTCGGCAACACGACCGCAGCCGTCGCCAAGGGCTTCGCCATCGCCTCGGCCGCCGTCACCTCCCTCGCGCTGTTCGCCACGTTCACCCAAGCGGTGCAACTCGACTCCATCAACCTGGTGAACGTCGAGACGGTCATCGGGCTGTTCCTGGGTGCGGCGTTCCCGTTCCTGTTCGCGGCGATGACGATGAATGCGGTGGGACGCTCGGCCGGGAAGATGATCGACGAGGTCCGACGTCAGTTCCGCGACATCCCCGGTCTGAAGGCCGGCGATCCCGACGCCAAGGCCGATTACGCCACCTGTGTCGACATTGCCACGGCCGCCGCCCTGCGAGAGATGGTCATTCCCGGCGCTGCCGCGGTGATCCTCCCCCTCGTCATCGGGTTCTATGACGTGGAGATGCTCGGCGGGTTCCTCGCAGGTGCGCTCGTCACCGGTTTCCTCCTCGCCATCTTCATGGCCAACGCCGGTGGGGCATGGGACAACGCCAAGAAGTTCATCGAAGCCGGTGCCTACGGAGGCAAGGGCTCGGACGAGCACAAGGCGGCGGTCATCGGCGACACCGTCGGCGACCCGTTCAAGGACACGTCGGGTCCGGCGATGAACATCGTCATCAAGGTGATGACGATCGTCTCGCTGATCTTCGCCAGCGCGTTCATCGGCTGAGCGAACCCGACGGCGGCAATCCGACGCCTCCCGGCAATTGCCGGGGGCCGTTCTCGTTGCGCTACCTTCGACTTCGCCCATGACTGTTCGCATCATCTTCGTCCGCCACGCCCGCTCCGAAGCAAACGAAGCCGAGATCTGGCAGGGCCAGGGCGACGCGGTGCTCTCGGAGACCGGGCGGGCCCAGGCTGCGGCCCTCGGTCGGCGACTCGCCGCTCGGGAGTTCGACCTCGTGGTCTCTTCGGATCTCTCCCGGGCCCACGAGACCGCGTTGGCCACCGGCCATCCCGTCGAGGTCGACTCGACATGGCGGGAGATGAATCTGGGCGACTGGGAAGGACGCACCTTCCAGGAGGTCGCGGTCGAACATCCCGATCTGCTCGAAGCGATCCGGGCCGGCGAAGCCGTACGCTTCGGCAAGATCGGAGAGTCGATCCAGGAGTTCGAAGACCGCGCCCATGCGGCCCTGGATGCGCTCGTGCAGCGTGTGGGTTCGGGTTCGGTGGCCGTCGTCACCCACGGAGGGTTGATCGATGCCATCGCCGGTCGCCTCATCGGCAGGGCCGGGAGACGCACGTACCCCATCGTGACGAACACCTCCCTCACCGAGATCCGCTACGAGTCGATCGGAGACGAACCGCCCCGTTATCGGCTGCAGACGTTCAACGACGCCACCCATCTCGGTTGGAACGAGGGCTTTCTCGGCCGCATGCGGCAAGAAGGCAAGACGGTCGTCGGCTTCGTCCGCCACGGGGTCACCCGGGCGAACATGGAGCGGCGCATCCAGGGCCAGACGTGCTGGGGTCTCGACGATCGGGGCCGTGACCAGGCCGCCCGTCTCGCCGCCTCCTACGGACCGGTCGATCGGATCTGGTCGTCGCCGATCCAGCGGGCGATGGAGACGGCGGCCGCCCTCGCGCCGCCGACGGCAACACCCGATGACGACCTGATGGAGATGGGCTTCGGCACCTGGGAAGGCACGAACTACGCCGACCTTCTCGCCAAGGGAGACGAGATCGCCCGGCGGATCTTCATCGACGGCGAGGACCTGCCTCGGGGCGGTGCGGAAAGCTTCGCCGACGTGGCCAAGCGGATGCGGGCGTTCCTCGACCGGGTCGAGGCCAGTCCCGCCGAACGGGTGCTGGCCGTGTCACACGGGGCGGCGATCAAGTCTCTTGTTGCCGACATCCACGGTCGGGGAACCGAGGTCAACCGGGACCTGGCGGTCAGCCACAACACCGGCGTCACCCATGTGGTGCTGACCGATGAGGGTCCCTGGCTGGCCGACTGGTCGGTGGCGCCTCACCTCACCGACGAGGACTTGGCGTCCTGACTCGTCGTTGAGCGGTCAGCGCCCCGCTGCCCACCACCACTCCGACGGTGACGACGCCGATGGCCACGACCTGGCCGACGGACGGCCGTTCGTCGAGGAACATCCACGCCAGCAGTGCGATCTCGACCAGCATCAGGTTGTTGATCACGGCCGACGTCGCCGCGGGGAGGTGGACCAGGGAGCGGTTCCACAGCACGAACGCCCAGGCGGTGTTCACCACTGCCAACCAGGCGATGATGAGCGCGCCCTGCAGCGACGGGAAGGTGAGCCCTTCGAAGATGGCCGCCACGGCAACGAGCAGTGCGGCTCCGACAGACATCGACACTGCGGTGACGATCAGGGGATCGGAGTCCGGGCGGCGGTTGACCCTGCGTCCCATGACTGATGCGCCCGTGTTCGCGACCAGACAGATCAACGATGCGGCCATTCCCACGGCGGTGGCACCGAGGGACCCCGAGAAGTACAGGACAGCTCCACCGGCGACCGCCAGCATGCCGACCGCCTGGACGGGTCGGAGCCGCTCGCCGAGGACGAAGACCGCCACGATCGCCGTGAGGAGCGGTGTGAAGGAAAGGACCAGGCTGGTGGTGGCGGCAGGTTGGTTGGCGATGGCGACGAACTGGGATCCCTGCGTCAGGGCGTAGAACACGACTCCGAGCCCGACGAGTTCGACGAGTCGGCTGCGTCCGAGTGTCCCCAGCCCGGTTGGCCTTTTCCTTCTCGCCACGGCCAACCAGAGGACGGCGGCAGCAAGGCCGTAGCGCATGCCGGCGAACCCGAGGGGGTCCAGTTCGACGGTTTCGAGTCCCACGCGGATGAGCACCCAGGAACTCGCCCAGAGGATCGTCACGAACACCGCGGTCAGGGCGGCTCGCGTGGTGGTGTGGTCGTCGGACATCAGACTCCTCGTATCGGCGCGTGCAATCAGCGCCGACATCTCCCCTCGAGGCTTTTGTCCGATGAGGTGCGGACCCGGGCGACCGGGCGTTCTGTGGCGCTCGGACCGGTCCCGCTCGAGGTATCGAGCGGCGGAACCCTAGCCACCCTTCAGTCGACGTCGAGAGGTTACCGCGTCGGCGGGCGGGGGTCCTTTGTTTTCGCGCGTTGAGTGGCCACGATGGACGTGGCCGACAACAAGGGGAGTTGAAAACGGTGGCTCGCACCTACGTCCTGGACACCTGTGTTCTGCTCGCAGACCCTCACTCGCCTCTCCGATTCGACGAACACGACGTGGTGCTGCCTCTCGTCGTCGTCGAAGAACTCGACCGGAAGAAGACCCGGGTCGACGAGGTCGGCGCCAACGCCCGGATGGCCATCCGCCTGCTCGAACAACTGGGTGCTTCCGAACCGGGAGGTCTCGCCGAACCTGCACCACTTCCGTCGGGCGGTCGGCTGCGTATCGAGTTGAACGGGGTTCTCTCCGATCGGCTCCCCGTCGTGCTGGATCCGACGACGCCGGACCATCGCATCCTCGCCACCTGCCTGAATCTCGCCGAGTCCGAACCCGAGACCGTGCTGGTCACCAAAGACGCCGCGCTGCGGATCAAAGGCGCCCAGCTCGGGGTGGAGGTGGAGGACTACCGCGGGGACACCGTCCAGGTGGAGGAGTTGGCGCGGGGCATCCATGAGGTGGCCACCAGCGGCGAGATGATCGACAGGCTGTTCGCAGAGGGAAAGCTCGTGCTCGAGGACAGTCACGCCGTCACCAACGAGCATGTGGTGTTGCGCTCGGGGATGTCGCGGTCGGCGATCACCAGGGTGATCGAATCCGATCCGCAGGTCGTGGTGGAACGGGCGTCGCTCAACCCTCGGGCGTTTGGGGTCGAACCCAAGAACCTGGCACAGACTGTGGCGCTCAATCATCTGCTCGACCCCGATGTCCCTGCGGTGTCGCTGATGGGGATGGCCGGATCGGGCAAGACGTTCCTGGCGCTGGCGGCAGCCTTGGAACAGGTGCTCGAACAGGGCAGGTATCGCCGGGTGTCGGTGTACCGGCCGATGATCGCGGTGGGTCGTCAGGAGATGGGATATCTGCCGGGCGACCTCGACGAGAAGCTGTCGCCGTGGATGGCGGCGGTCCACGACAACCTGCATGCCTTGTTCTCCGATGCCGGCGTCGATGGCGCCAAGCACGCCATCGAAGAGCTCCTCGCACGGGGCGAGTTGGAGTTGGCGGCGGTGACGTATCTGCGGGGCCGGTCGATCACCGGCGAGTTCGTGATCATCGACGAGGCCCAGAACCTCGAGCTGTCCACCCTCAAGGTGATCATGACGAGGATGGGCAAGGACTCGAAGGTCGTCTTCTGCGGTGACCTCAGCCAGGTCGACAATCCGTACATCTCCCCGTACGGCGGGATGGCCGCCCTCATCGAGAAGTTCCGAGGTTCCCCCCTCTTCGGCCACGTCATCCTCGACCGCTCCATCCGCAGCCCCCTCGCCGAAATGGCCGCCCGGGTCCTGTAGGACGCGTACCCAGGGTTGTATCCCGCGTATGCGCGGGATATAGCGTCGAGAACGCGGGCTACACCGCGGTGAGGCGGCCGTGGAAGTCGGGGCCGCCGACGTGGCATCCGTCCTGGTAGACGGCGGCGATCTTCGATCGGTAGTCGGTGAAGTCGAGTGGGTCGCCGTCGATCACGACGAAGTCCGCCCGTTTGCCCACCTCGAGAGTCCCGACGTCGTCGATGACCCTGACCAGGGTCGCCGCCCCGGATGTCGCCGACTTCAACACGTCGAGCGGCGACATTCCGAGATCATGCATCAGGGCGAACTCACCGAGGTTGGTCCCGTGCGGTGAGACCGGAGAGTCGGTCCCGTAGGCGATCTTCACGCCCGCCTCGATCGCCATCCGCACCGACACCTTGTGCGTTTCCACGACCTCGGCCGCCTTGCGGAGCGCCCACTCGGGAAGGTTGATGCCCCGGTCAGCGGCGTTGAGCACGCCGCGGGGCGCCATCAGCGTCGGCACGAGCCACGTGCCTTTCCGCTTCATGGCGTCGATCGTCTCGTCGTCGAGGAAGATCCCGTGCTCGATCGAATCGATACCCGCCTCGACCGCGTTGCGAATGCCTTTGGTCGCCTGGGCGTGTGCCAGCACATGGACCCCGGCCGCCGTGGCCTCCTCCACCAGTACCCGGAGTTCCTCCGGGCTGAGATGCGCCCGGGTCGGATCAGATCGGGGCGACATCACCCCACCCGAGGTCGCCACCTTGATGTTGTCCGCACCTGCCCTGATGATCTCGCGGACGACCCGGCGCATGTCGTCGGGAGAGTCGACGATGCTGTTCGGAATCCCTGGGTCGAGTGCGAACAGCTTGGATTCGAAACCACTCGGCAGCCATCCGTCCCCGTGCCCGCCGGACTGGGTGATCATCGTGAGGGAGATCCGAAGCCTCGGCCCGCGGATCAGTCCCTGTTCGACGGCGGTCTTGATGCCGAGACTCGCTCCGCCGGCGTCACGAGCCGTGGTGATGCCGGTGTCCAGAGTGGTGGCGAGGTGGTGTGCCGCCTCGAAGTACTTGAGGGCGAAAGGTCGCTTCAACGCCTCGAAGAAGTCGACGTCCCGGAAGCCGATGTGCACGTGGCAGTCGATGAAGCCGGGTGTTATGGACTTGCCCGACACGTCGATCTGGTCGTCGCCGTCGAGGTCGGTGCCGACTGCGACGATCCGGCCATCCTCGATGGCCAGCTCGCCGCTCGAGAACGGCGCACCCGTCCCGTCGAAGATCTGTCCACCTCGCACCACGGTTCGCACAGCTGACGCTCCCTCACGACGACTCGCAGCATTTGAGCACATCCCCACGGGGGTCGTGGGAAAGGGGATCCCGGTAGGGTGCGCGGCTCGCATCGAAGGAGGCGTCGGGTGAAGCTCGGACTGAGTGCGGGGTACTGGGGATCGGGGCCACCGGGAGGCATCGAAAACCAGATCCAGGTTGCGGAGGAACTCGGCTTCGATTCGGTGTGGACAGCTGAGGCCTACGGGTCTGACGCACTCACTCCTCTCGCCTGGTGGGGTGCGAAGACGTCTCGGATCAAGCTCGGCACCGGCATCGTCCAGCTGTCCGCCCGCACACCCGCAGCGACGGCCATGGCGGCGATGACCCTCGATCACCTGTGCGGCGGACGGTTCATCCTCGGGCTCGGAGTGTCAGGACCTCAGGTCGTTGAAGGCTGGTACGGCCAGCCTTACCCGAAGCCGCTGGCGCGCACCCGTGAGTATGTCGAGATCGTTCGGCAGGTCGTCGCCCGCGATGACCGGGTGACCTACGACGGAGAGCAGTACACGTTGCCGTATCCGGGCGGGACCGGACTCGGAAAGCCGCTCAAGTCGACCTTGCATCCGCGTCGTTCCGACATCCCGATCTATCTGGCTGCCGAAGGACCGAAGAATGTGGCGTTGGCCGCAGAGATCGCGGACGGATGGCTTCCCTTCTGGTTCTCTCCCAAGGCCGATGCGTTTTATCGGGAGGCACTGGCGGAGGGGTTCGCACGGGCGGGGGCGCGGCAGACGCTGGAGACTTTCGAGGTCGTCAACCCGATGCCCATCATCATCCACCCCGACCCGGAAGTGGCGGCCTCGATCGTGCGACCGATGCTGGCCTTGTACGTCGGCGGCATGGGTTCGAAGGATGTGAACTTCCATTACGAGGTGTTCGCGCGCATCGGGTGGCGGGAGGTGTGCGAACGCATCCAGGAGTTGTATCTGGACGGACGGAAGGACGAAGCACAGGCGGCGATTCCCCTCGAGATGATCGAGGACGTGGCCCTGGTCGGCCCTCCGGAGAAGATTGCCCGGGAACTCCCGCGCTGGGAGGAGACTGTCGTGACCACGATGGCCATCCAGGGCCCTCCGGAGCTGCTGCGCGCCGTGGCGGACCTCGTTTTTAGCGGGGCAGCGCCACACGAATAGAGCGGAACGCAGACCAGAAGTCGTCACGACGAGGTTTCGGCTGTGACGAGGGCGGGTAATGAGTTCCCATCACCTTCTACAGGAGTGTTTCGATGAGCAGCACCGCCAAGAGAGTTCGACAAGCCGAGAAGACCGTCGAGCAAGCACGCGAAACGCTCGAGAATGCCGAAGCCGGCCTCTACGCGGCCGAGCGGTTGGCAGAGAACGACGACGAAGGTCGTGGCCGCCCGATCCTCAAGGCCTCGATGTTGAGCGCCGCGCTCAGTGCCATCGGTTTCTTCTTCGCAAAGAAGCGCAACCGCACCTGAACTCGTTCTGGTCTGCGTTGCGCAACGTCTATGGAGCGCTGCCCCGCTAAAAAGCGAGAAGGGTCACCGGGACTTCGATGAGCTTGGCTCGGAGGTACTCGGCGAGACCTTTTGCCTGCGGGTCCACCCGCAGGGTGCTGGCGACGCCGTCGTCCAGCAGTCGGTGGATCAGGAAATTCACCGCCCGCAGCCGGGGAAAGTCGAAACGCTCCACCTCATAGGGTTCCAGATCCGGGAGCAGCCGCTTGAGTCGCTCCACCGTGAGATAGTCGTGCATCCAGCCGTGCGCGGCGTCGGTGCGAGCGAACACGCCGAGGTTGGCGTTCCCGCCCTTGTCGCCCGACCGCGCTCCGAGCACCATTCCCAACGCCACCAGCGTGGTCGTCTCGCCGGTCGGCGCAGGAGGCGGGTCGACGCGGGGGACTGCGGCCTCGTGCCATTCCCCCGGGCGGGTCTCCGGCACCTCCCACTCCTCGTCTCCCAGATGCACCACCGGTGTGACCTCGTCGCGCGGGATGGTGGTGGGCCAGAACACGGCGTAGGGCTTGGCCGGCCCCGGCGGCCACACGCCGAACAATCCGGGGATCGAGGCGAGTGCGATCGAAGCCAGGGCGTTCGACCAGTCCCTGCCCACCTTCGACTCGTCCGGATCGGCGACTGCGAACTCGACATAGGAGATCGCCGCAGCATTCGAATCGGGATCGGGAACGCCACCACCGATGAGAGTGGTTCGCGTCTCGGCGATCTCCTCGGGTGGAACCGGCGACACCGCCCAGACCTGTCGTTCGAGCAGGCGCATCTTCACGAGGTCGTCGGTCCCGGTCAGCCCGATCATCAGCGAGTTTCGGAAACCTCCCGGATACGCCGCTGAGACTTTCAGCGTGTCGGGAGGCGGTTCGCCACGGGTCCCGGACAGTCGCACCCGGTCGGCGTCGAGCTGCTCGATGGAGACCGAGTCGAGTCGGACCGTGACGTCGGGGTTGTGATATCGCGGCCCTCCGATCTCGTACAGCAACTGACTGGTGATGGTCCCCACGGAGACTTCGCCTCCGCTCCCGGGAGGTTTGCCGATCACCGACGACCCGTCCTCGGCGACCTCTGCCCAGGGAAAACCTGGCAGCACCATGTCTTCGATCTCGGTGAAGAACGAGTAGTTGCCTCCGGTGGCCTGTGATCCGCATTCGATGACATGGCCGGCCACGACGGCCCCTGCCAGCTGATCCCAGTCGTCCCGACCCCAGCCGTGCCTCCAGATGGACGGCCCCACGGCCAACGCGGCATCGGTGACTCTGCCCGTCACCACGATGTTCGCCCCCCGATCCAGGGCGTCCGCGATGCCCCAGCCGCCCAGGTAGGCGTTGGCGACCATCACAGGGCGATCACCGAGCACCTCGTTGGTGTCGAGGTTGCGAAACTCGTGTCCCACCCCCTGTAACTCCCCGAGACGGGTCGACAGGTCGTCCCCGGTGATCGCCGCGACCTTCGGGGACAATCCCAGAGTTCGCGCGGCGTCTTCGACCGCAGCCGCGCAACCGAGGGGGTCGAGCCCGCCGGCGTTCACCACGACCCTGATGTCACGTTGCAGGATCTCGTCGAGGACCTCGGTCACCTGAGTCACGAAGGTGCGTCCGTACCCGCCGTCGGAGTGCTTCATCCGGGTGCGCGCCAGGATCACCATCGTGAGTTCGGCCAGCCAGTCGCCGGTCAGAACCTCGACGCCGGGGTCCGCCAGCATCTCGCGCATGGCCGTCGGTCGGTCGCCGAAGAGCCCCGAGATGTTGCCGATGCGGATGGCTGACGACATCAGGGGAGTGTGCCACCGTCCCGCTTCATCCGCTTGCCCGGCTACGTTTCGGGCTGGTTCAAAAAGGAGTACGCGATGCCCGATCCAAGTGCCGACCGCCCGGTCATGCCCGACGGGTACGGAGTGCCCGAGTCGACCGATGGCGTGCTGGCATGGGAGCGTGTCGAACGCGAACTCGTCGAGTCGCTGCACTACTGGGTGGTCACGACCCGCCCGGACGGACGTCCGCACGTGGTCCCACGTTGGGGGGTGTGGACCGCCAACGCGTTCTGGTACGACGGCGCGCCGGAGACGGTCCACGTCCGTAACTTGCAGGCCGACCCACGGATGGCGCTCCATCTCGAGTCGGGTGAACACGCCGTGGTCCTGGAGGGGACGGCACGGCACAGCGAGCCGCCGGCCGCCGATTTCGGGCGCACCCTGTCCGGGAATTTCGGGATCAAGTACGGACCTCGTGGCTACGAACCGCAAGCCGATGCCTGGTCCGGGCCCGATGCCGGGGGTCTGGTGGTGTTCCGCCCGGAGAAGGCGCTGGCGTGGTTCGACTTCCCCAACGACGTCTCCCGGTTCCGGTTCGTTTGATGGGGTCCAATGGCGCGGATCTGACGGTCGTCACCGGTGGGTCGAGTGGGATCGGCGCGGCGATCGCATCCCACGCCGACCGTACCGGTTCCGATGTCGTCGTCGTATCCCGCACGCCCGGTGACGTTGGTGCGCATCTCGCTGCCGACCTGACCGAGCCTGCCGGATGGGACCGGTTTCGGTCGGGCCTCGAGGAGAGGCTCGCCGCCGGCGATGTCACCACCGTGCGTCTCTTTCACTGCGCCGGGACGATCACCCCGATCGGCTTCGCCGGCGAGGTCGACGACGCCGCATATCGTCGCAACGTCATCTTGAACGCGGCGGCGCCGCAGATCGTCGGCAACGCCTTTCTCGAGGTCGTGCGTCGTCACGATGTGGATGCCACGTTGGTGATGCTCACGTCCGGCGCGGCGCGCAGCGTCTACCCCGGTTGGTCGTCGTACTGCGCAGCCAAGGCCGGCGTCGATCATTGGGTGCGAACCGTCGCAGCAGAACAGGATCAACGGTTGGGCGTGAAGGTCGTGGCGATCGCCCCGGGCGTGGTCGACACGCCGATGAACCAGGAGATCCGCGCAACCGACGAGGACGACTTTCCCCGCGTCGCCAAATTCCGCGACCTGCACGCAGCGGGTGAACTCGGTGATCCGGACCAAGTGGCGCAGCGGATCTGGGCGGTGGTCGGGACGCTGGCCGGTGGAGCCGTGGTCGATCTCCGCGATCTCTAGGCTCGTCATGACGAAGGAGGATCAGTGCGACCTGCCTACATCGCTGCCTACACCCGCACGCCGATCGGGCGTTACGGGGGCGCCCTTGCCACGATGCGGACCGACGACCTCGCCGCAGGTCCCATCACCGCACTCCTCGCCGGCCGGCCGGGTCTCGATGTCGACGATGTGATTCTGGGTGCGACCAACCAGGCCGGTGAGGACAATCGCAACGTGGGTCGGATGGCAGCGCTGCTCGCGGGCCTTCCGGTCTCCGTTCCTGCAAGCACCATCAACCGGCTGTGCGGTTCGGGAATGGACGCCGCTGCCTCCGCCGCGCGGCTGATCGCGGTCGGCGAGGCCGATGTCGTCATCGCCGGTGGAGTGGAGTCGATGTCGCGTGCCCCGTTCGTCATCCCGAAGGCCGAGACGCCGTTTGCCGCCACTGCCGAGATCGTCTCGACGACCCTCGGATGGCGCCTCGTGAATCCGAAAATGGAGGAGTTGGGTCACACCGATCCTCTCGGCGTGACGGCTGAGAACGTCGCCGACGAGTTCGGGATCTCCCGAGCAGACCAGGATGCCTTCGCGGTTCGATCCCAGGAGCGGGCCGCGGATGCGATGAAGAACGGCCGGTTCGCGACCGAGATCACGCCCGTCCACGTTCCCCGTCCGAAAGGTGCCGCTGACATCGTCGAAGTCGACGAGCATCCCCGACCTGGGACGACCATCGAAACGCTCCGTGGACTGAAGCCCGCCTTTCGGGCGGACGGCACCGTCACCGCCGGGAACTCTTCGGGCATCAACGACGGGGCGGCGGCACTCTTGATCGCCTCCGAGGCCGGTATCGAACGTCACGGACTCGAGCCGATTGCCCGCATCGTGGGGAGTGCGGTGGCGGGTGTTCCGCCCCGCATCATGGGAATCGGACCGATTCCTGCCACACGCAAACTGCTCGATCGCCTGGGCTGGACGATCGGAGAACTCGACGTCATCGAACTCAATGAGGCGTTCGCAAGCCAGGCCCTCGCCTGTCTCCGCGAGTTCGGGTTCCCCGACGACGCAGACCATGTGAATCCGAACGGCGGAGCGATCGCGCTCGGACACCCGACCGGGATGTCCGGGGCGCGCATCACCGGCACGGCCGCCCTCGAACTCCGGGTTCGGGACGGGCGTCGGGCGGTCGCCACCATGTGCATCGGTGTCGGTCAGGGGATCGCCGTGGCCCTCGAAGCGGTCTGAGGAGGACACGTGGAACTGAACGGAAAAGTGGCCGTCGTCACGGGCGGTGGGAACGGGATCGGCGAGGCACTGGTGCGCCGGTTCGTCGCCGAAGGCGCCAGGGTGCTCGCCGCCGACCTCGATGCGGACGCGGTACGTGACGTTGCTGACGACGTCGGATGTCTGCACGTCGGAGCGGATGTGTCAGTGGAGGCCGACATCCGGCGAGTGGTCGATCGCGCCGAGTCCGAGTTGGGTCCGATCGACCTGTTCTGTTCGAACGCCGGCATCGGCCCGTCCGGCGGCGTGGACATGGCCGACGAGACCTGGCAGAAGATCTGGGAGATCAACACGATGTCCCACGTGTATGCGGCCCGCGCATGTCTCCCGGGGATGCTCGCTCGCGGCGAGGGATATTTCCTGCAGACCGTCTCGGCTGCCGGGCTTCTGACGAACCTCGGCGCGGCGGCGTACTCGGTGACCAAGCACGCTGCCTTGGGCCTCGCCGAGTGGCTTTCGGTGAGTTACGGCGATCGCGGGATCAAGGTCTCGGCGCTGTGCCCACAGTTCGTCCAGACGGATCTGCTGGCCGATCTCGCCGGGGATCCTGCGGTGGCGCAATGGGTGAAAGGCTCGACGATCAGCACGGGGGACGTCGCCGAGGCGGTGGTCCAGGGTCTGGCCGCCGAGCGCTTCCTGATCCTGCCTCATCCTGAGGTGGAGTCGTTCTTCCAACGCAAAGCCACGGACTACGACCGGTGGCTGGCGGGAATGCGCAAACTCCAGGCGTCGCTCGGCCTCGAAGTCTGACTTTCGCCGGCAGGCATCAACCAAGGAGCACTCATGTGTCGTTCCATTCGCACACTCCACAATTTCGAACCGTCCGCCACCGACGACGAAGTCGAAGCGGCGGCGCTGCAGTACGTACGAAAGATCTCAGGGACGCGAGATCCTTCGCGCGCCAACACGGAGGCGTTCGAGGCTGCCCTGCAGACGATCGCGGTTGCAACGCGGACTCTCGTTGATTCGCTCGTGACGGCGGCGCCACCGAAGAACCGGGAAGACGAGGCGGCCAAGGCGCGGCAGCGGGCGGCGGATCGGTACCGCTGAGTCGTGCGTGTCGCCACCTGGAACGTCAACTCGCTCAGCGCCCGTCTTGATCGGGTCGTGGCGTTTCTGACCGAGCACGAACCCGATGTGCTGCTCGTCCAAGAGACGAAGGTGGCGCCCGAGACGTTCCCGCATCTCGCCATCGAGGCTGCCGGTTATTCGGCGGCGGATCACTCGGGCGGGCGTTGGGAGGGTGTCGCTGTCCTCGCCCGGCACGGACTCGACATCGCGAACGTGACGCCCGGTCTTCCCGGAGAGCCCGACGCCGGCCAGGCGAGATGGGTCGAGGCGTCCGTCGGGGGCACCACATTCGTGAGCGTGTATGTGCCGAATGGCCGTGCGGTCGGTACGGAGCCCTTCGTCGAGAAGTTGGTGTTTCTCGAGGCGATGGCGGCGCGGGCCGACCAATTGGGGCCGCCGACGATCATCGGCGGTGACATGAATGTGTGTCCCACCGACCTCGACGTGTGGAACCCCGCGCAGATCCATGGTGCGACGCACATCACCGACGACGAGCGATCACGCCTGCAGCGGGTCCTCGACGCGGGGTTTGTGGATGCGTTTCGCATGCTGCATCCCGATGATCCCGGGTTCAGCTGGTGGGATTACCGGGCGGGGCATTTCCACAAGGGCTTCGGACTCCGCATCGACCTGCTGTTGGTCTCGTCCGGACTTGGCGCGGGACTGCGATCGGCCCGGATCGACCGGGACTACCGCAAGCCGTCGAAGGTGCCGGGCACGAAACCGTCCGATCATGCGCCCCTGCTCCTCGACCTCGATTGAGTGTTCAGCCTTCGATCGTGATGCTGCCGCTCATCTCCGTGTGGATCTGACAGAAGTAGGGGTACGTCCCGGCGTCGTCGAAGGTGTGGGTGAACGTCTCGCCTGCACCAATGACCCCCGAGTGGAACGCACCATCAGTCGACGTCCAGGTGTGGCTGACGCTGTCGGAGTTCGTGATCTGGACCGTGTCGCCCACCGTCCCCGTCTCGTCGCCGGAGAATCGAAACGCGGCGATGGTGATCGCAAGCGCCGGAGTCGACTCTTCCTCGCTTGGTACGGTAGTCGTGACAGCTGTGGTCGGGGAAGTCTGATCGGCAGTGGTCGTGGTCTCGGGCTCGGGCGCTTGTTCCGGTTCTGAGCACGCCGAGGACACCAACAGAAGCACGAGAATGACGACACGTTTCATCCCGGCGGAATCTACACCGCGGACGCCACGCGCCGCGGCGGTGACTGCTTCCGCTCGCGGCGGATGTTTGGGCCTACCCGGTGTCCCGGCCTCCGACGGCGAGGACGCGAAAGGGTGAGCCGAGATGACTGATACCCACGAGGCGACGTCTGGCCGCAACGCGCTGGGAACCCTTCTGCGGTCTGCCCGCCGAATGCATCCCGACGACCTTCCGGAGGCCGTCGCAAGTGCACTCGAGCAGGTGGGCGCTCGCGATGTCGAGATTCTGCTCATCGATCTCAACCAGCGGGAGCTCCGGGGATTCGGTGGCCGGGATACCGTTCACGACGTCGACGACTCTCCCGCAGGGGAGGCATTCCGAACCGAACAACCGGTCGTCTCCCAGGACGGCGACCGGCTTCGGATCTTCCTCCCGGTGGCCGACACGATGCGGGTCGGAGTGCTCGCCGTCACCGCTGAGTCCGTCGACCACGACACCCTGGAAGCGCTGCAGGAGATCGCGGCCCTCACGGGTGAGCTTATTGCCACGAGGGGTGCCTATGGGGACGGCATCGCGCTCACCCGGCGCTCGAAGCACACCAGTCTGGCCGCCGAGATGCGATGGGCACTGCTCCCACCGACGAGGTTCCTGTCGGATTCGGTCTCCCTTTCCGGTGCGCTCGAGCCCGCCTATGACATCGCCGGGGACGCCTTCGATTACGCGCTCAACGGCAAGTTCCTCGAATTCGGGATTCTGGATGCGGTGGGACACGGTCTCGAGGCGAGCCGAATGGCCAGCGTCGCGGCGACCTCGTATCGCCACAGTCGTCGCGAGAAACTGGGGCTCAGCGCGTCGGTGCTGGCGTTGGACGAGGTCGTTGCGGACCAGTTCGGGGACAGCCGCTTCGTGACCGCGCAGCTCGGCAGCCTCAACCTGACGACGGGACGACTCCGGTTGGTGAGCGCAGGTCACCCGTTCCCGCTGCACCTCCGCCACGGCTCCGAGGCGCGTGAGTTGGAGTGTGCGCCGTACCTCCCGGCAGGTCTGGGACGCGGGGCACCGTCTACGGGCGAGGAGCTCGATGTCACTCTCGAGCCTGGCGACTCTGTGCTCTTCTACAGCGACGGTGTCACCGAGGCGCGGTCGCCAGACGGAGAGTTCTTCGGACCCGAACGTCTCGCGCGACGGTTCACCGAGTTGATGAAGAAGGACCTTCCCCTGGCGGAGGTGACCCGTGCCCTGATGGGTGACGTCCTGGGGCATCAGAAGACGCATCTGCATGACGATGCAACGCTGTTGCTGGTGCAGTGGCTCCAACCTCGCCGATGAGACGGCCCGTCAATCCTGTTTTGTCTTGCCGAGGCCGCGTTGCGTGCGTTTCCACTCCCGAACCTCGGCGAGCGCCGCCGGTCCGCTGACGTCCGCGGCGGAGCGGGGGACGTCGTCGGAGAAGGGCCGGGACGCCGCCTCCCACCCGTCGGGTCGAATGTCGAAGCGTTTGGCGAGTAGGGCGATGAAGATCTTCGCTTTCTCGTCGCCGAAGCCAGGGAGGGCGAGAAGCCGCCGACGAAGGTCGGAACCGTCGGCGGCTCCCTCCCAGATGTCAGCCGCATTGCCGTCGTGATGTTCGACCACATGGCGGCACAGCTCGTGAATCCGCCGGGCCATCACCGCAGGGAAACGATGGATGCCAGGAGGGCCGCAGCAGATGTCCACCAGTGACTCGGGATCCATCGCCGCGATGGCGGCGGCGTCCAGGTGGCCGAGTCGCTCACGAATCGTGGCCGGCCCGCGGAATGCCCACGCCATCGGGACTTGCTGGTCCAACAACATCCCGATGACGACGGCCAGACCGTCGGTGTTGAGAAGGCGGTCTGCGTCGTCGTCACCGGTGATGTGAAGCGAACCGTTCATCAGGCGCAGTCGATGCAGATCCCGGCGGTGTCCGAGCCGAGCCGGACGGGCTTGGTGGTCCAGCAGGATTGACAGACGAATGTGTCCTCCCCGCTGGGCCGTGGCTTCGTCGCGGTACGGGCGCGCGGCGTGGCGGTTCTCGTCGTGCGTGTGGGAGCCACCTTGCGGCGGGCGACGAAGTGGCGCGTCGGGTCGTGCTCCTTCTCGACAGCCCACCACAAGGCGTCGAGGGTCCACAGGTCCGTCCTGACATCGTCGCTCACGAGAAGCAGTGTTTCGTTCACGTGGCGGTACGTCACCCCCGTACTCGTGCCTTCGGCTTCGTCCGGCCACAAACCGAGGCGACGCATGGCGGACTCGGAGATCGAATTCCATACTCCGTAGGTCTCCGGGTGAGTGACGAGGAGAATGGGCGACCACACTTCGTGATCGAACTCCCGCGGTTCGCCCAGCGAGTCGATGCGCGCTTCGATACGTCGGGCTTCATCGAGTAGGTCGACGATCATCGAACGCACCGAATCGAACCATCGGGTCAGGATCTCGGTCCTCCGCTGCAGTCCCCACCAATGCCTGTTGTGTTCGAAGAGGAGGAACGCTGCGAACTCCTCCTCGGTGAGACGATCAGGACGCGAGAACACCGAGCCCCACTCGGCAATGGCAGTGTCGCGGTCCCGAATCATCTGGACCACGTCGTTGTGGTTTCCGGCCGCTTTCAGCCGGCGGAGATAGGCGATCGGGTCCGAGGGAGTGGTCACCGGGGTGAGCCTACGCGTCAGCGCTCCGGCGAAAGAAAACGAGGTGGCGTCGTGATGACGCCACCTCGTTTCCCAGTTCGCTGCATGGTCGGTGTTCGAGCCTCAGGTGCGAGCGCCGCGGCTGCTGATGGCTCCCCAGACGAACAGGATGAGGGCGATGATCAACACCCAGCGGAGAGCCTCCACGAAGAGGCCGACGCCACCCAGAATCAGGGCGAGGATGATCAATACGATTGCGACGCTCACGACGTCTCCTTCTCTCGGGTCCGGTCCCCCGCGCGGCGCAGCTTCGGCGCCGACCGCGGAGTCGGACTTCGTGGTGATGATCCCGTCCTACCCGGGGACGGAGGGTCTCATACCTGTCGAGGGTCCGGCTCGGCCGACCAGCCGCTCCATCGTTCGACGGCGATCGTCACCCAGGGGCCGCCAGGTGGGTTCTGGCGGTACTGGCGATGCCGGTCTTCCAGCACGTCCGCCTGGGCTGGTCGTTGGGCGTGGATCGTGGCGACGCCATCCGCGCGCACCCACCACAGCGCCGCCCAGTCATCGGGTCGTTCGTCGAACAGCACCGCCACCCTCGGCTCGGATTCGATGTGGCGCAGTCGGGCGAGCCGCCTGCCGGACTTCGGCTTGTGGTCCACGGCGAACACGACCACATCTCCGATCACCGCATGGACGATCGGCACGAGGTGTGGATTGCCGTCGGGTGTGACGGTGGCGAGGGTGGCGAACGTCGTGGCTGCCGCCCGCGAGCTCCAGTTGTTGGTCAACCCGATCGGAGCTCCTTGCGGAGGATCTTTCCCGAAGCGGACTTCGGTATGGCGTCGATGAACTCCACCTGGCGAACCTTCTTGTAGGACGCAACGTGACACGCGACGTACTCCATGACTTCCTCAGCTGTCAGTTCGACACCCGCAGCTGACACCACGAAAGCCTTCGGGATCTCGCCGGCCTCGTCGTCCGGCACTCCGATCACCGCCGCGTCGGTGATCGCCGGATGGGAGAGAAGGATCCCTTCGAGTTCGGCGGGTGGGACCTGGAAGCCCTTGTACTTTATGAGTTCTTTGAGACGGTCGACGATGTACAGGAAGCCCTCGGTGTCGAAGTGGCCGATGTCGCCCGTGTGGAGCCAGCCGTCGGTGTCGATCGTGGCGGCCGTGGCTCCCGGGTTGTTCAGATAACCCTTCATCACCTGTGGTCCCCTGATCCAGACTTCCCCGTCCGTTCCGGCGTCCACGTCGTCGCCGGTGGCCGGATCGACGATCCGCGTCTCGGTGTTCGAGATCGTCACGCCCACCGACGACGGGCTGGAGCTTCCCTCCGGAGTCGAGTGCGTCACGGGGCTGAGTTCGGTCATGCCGTAGCCCTGGACGACGGGCACACCGAGCCGTTGTGTGACCTCTCCGGCGAGTTCGCCGGAGAGCGGTGCGGCACCGGAGAAGATGAGCCGCAGAGACGAAAGGTCGTAGTCGGCCACCATGGGATGCTTGGCGAGGGCCAGCACGACGGGAGGGACGAGGTACGCGATCGTGATGGCGTGGTCCTGCAGGATGCGCAGGAACTCTCCGAGATCGAATCTCGGCATCGTGACCACGGTGCCGCCGCGGTAGATCACGTTGTTCATCAGCACCTGCATCCCGTAGATGTGAAAGAACGGGAGGACGGCGATGACACGCTCGACACCCGGCTCGATGCGCTGGATGTGTTCGATCTGGGCCATGTTCGCCGTCAGGTTGCGATGGGTCAGCATCACGCCCTTCGGGTATCCCGTGGTGCCCGAGGAGTACGGCAACACCACGACATCGTTGGCGACGTCGATGTCGGCGTGGCCGACGAGCGGATCGCCGGCCATGAGGTCGGCGAACGGGATGTGTTCGTCGGTCTCGCCCAACACGATGATGTCGGAGACCGCGGTGCCTGCGGCGGCCTGCATCGCGGTCTCGACGAACATCGGGAGCGTGGCGAGGAGCGACGCTGCGGAGTCCTCGAGTTGGAACTCGACCTCCGCGGGACCGTAGGTGGGGTTGATCGTCGTGACGGTGCCTCCCACGGTGGCCGCCCCGTGGAACAGCATGAAGTATTCGGGGAGGTTCGGCAGGAGGATGCCGAGCACGTCGCCGTGACCGAAACCGCGCCCGGCGAGCCAGCCCGCCACCCGCTTGGTGCCATCCGCGAGCTGGGAGTAGGTGTACGACCGGCCGGTCGGGCCGTCGACGATCGCCGGATGGTCAGCGAGGCTGTCGGCCCGTCTCAGGACGAAGGGCGTGACCGGTTCCGTCGGGATCTCGACGGAGGGCAACGGGCTCGTGTACATCGACATTGCTCCCGGTTCGGCGAAGAAATTCGACGATAGGCATCACGCCTCGTGCCGGGTTGTCTGCGGCCAGTGTGTCGAGGTGATTCACTCGGCGAAATCCCTCGTCGTTTCGCTGAATTCCCCCCGCACGCGTGCCGATGACATGTGGATGCCAATCGGGGTGAAATTGCCGCGCGATTCGATCGTCGAACGTCTGGTGTCGATCGCGCCCGAGGCGTTCGGGATCGGCCAGCCTGCGGTGGAGGCTTCGGCGGACCCGCGCGGACCGGTGATCGTCCAACTCACCGTCGCCTCCGCCGGCGTCGTCATTCACGCCGGCATGTTCTTCTACACGGGTCTGATGGGATTTCTCTGGGTGGCCATCCTCGCCGCCATCTACATCGTTGCTGTCATCCCCCTCTCCATGCGGGTGGCAGAACTCGACACGAGCCTGGCGACCTGGGTCGACCTGGTGGCGATGACGGTGATGGCGCTCATCATGGGCGATCCGACGACGCTTCTCGCCTGGTTCCCGCTCATCGTGTTCGCGAACCTGATCTACGTTCCCACGGTGGCCGCGGTGAAGCAGTTGGCCGCGATGATTCCCCTCGTCTTTGTCTTCTTCGTGGGGATGAGCGGGTTCTCCGACCGCCTGTTCGATGCCGGCGTCCTGCGGGTGTATCTCGGGGCGACGCTCTTCATGTGGCTTCTGAGTTCGCTCGTGTACGCCCTGTCGGTTGGTGGCTCGGTGAGTCGCCGCGACTCGGCGGTCGAAGAGGCGATCGCCGAGCGCGACGAGGCAGAACATCGCGTCCGCACCGAAGCATCCCGTCTGCGGGCGGTGTTCGAAGAGGCGCCCATCGGGCTCATGTTGCAGAAGGTCGACGGGGCCATCGAATACGCCAACGGCCCGGCACTCGAGATGATGGGTCTGTCGCTCTCCGAACTGCGTTCCGAGGGCGCCGTCGCCGCCATGGCGCCTGCGACCCGAACGGCCGTCGAGTCCGAAATCGTGGCTGCCCGGGAGGCGGGCAAGCCTTTCCAGATCGAGCATCAGACGGTGGCCGGTCGAGTCATCGAACTGCGGGGCCGTCACATCCATCAGGACGGCGGGTACACGACGGTGACGACTTTGCGCGATCTCACACCACAGCGCGACGCCCATCGGCACATCGCCCGTCTCCGTACCCTGGTCGAGAACAGCGAGACCCACATGATCGTGTGGGACTCCAACGGTGAGATCGTGATCGGCAACCGTGCCTTCCGTGAGATGTGGAATGTTGGCGAGTCTGCGGTCGGCCGGCCGATCGTCGACATCGTCGGAGAACAGGCACGACCGTTCCTCGACATGGGGAGGGTGTCGTCGGAACGGACCTACGAGCGAGAAGTCGCCACGCCCCAAGGCCCGTTCCTGGCATCGATTTCGGTATTGGACCTTCAGGATCCGATCGACGGAAGCTGGTTGCGCTCCATGTCGGTGCGCGACCTGACCGAAGTGGCACGCGCCCGCCGGGGTCTCGAAGAGCTGGTGGCGAGCAAAGACCAGTTCATCGCATCGGTGAGCCACGAGTTGCGGACTCCGCTGACGGTGGTGGTTGGGCTCGCGTCGGAGATGGCGACGGACCCCGCGCGGCTGCTGCCGGAGGAGATCGTGGAGTTCTCGTCGCTCATCGCCGGTCAGGCGGCCGAAGTGGCCGCACTCGTCGAGGACCTGTTGACGATGGCTCGAGCGGAGGCCGGTGTGCTGTCGATCTCCCCGGAGCCGATGGATCTGGTCACTGCGGCTCGAGACGTCCTGGCCGGTCTGCCCGCCGAGGTGAGACAGCGGGTGACGTGGCGAGGCGACGACATCGGTGCGGTCGAGGTCATCGCCGACCCCGTCAGGGTTCGACAGATCATTCGGAATCTACTCACGAATGCGGGTCGCCACGGTGGCCCGACGATCGAAATGGAGCTCGCCGCCGGAACGGTCTTCGTGAAAGACGACGGACCTGCCGTGCCGGAACAAGAGCGGGAGCGGATGTTCCAGGCCTACGAACGGGTCCACCACCATCCGGGCCGGCCAGACTCGGTCGGGCTGGGACTCACAGTGTGCCGCCGGTTGAGCAGGCTGATGGACGGGGACGTGACCTATACCCATGACGGGTCACGCTCGGTGTTCGCCCTCACACTGCCAAAAGCCTGAGCCCGGAGTCACTTCCCGAGACGGTCTCGTCTCGCCTGGAGGAGTTCTGCTGCCCGCTCGAGGGTGATCGACTCCGGGGTGTCGCCCTTGCGGAGGGACGCGTTCACATCCCCATCGGTGACGTACGGCCCGTAGCGACCGTTGCGAACCGTCACGGTCTTCTTGGAGGCCGGATCGTCGCCCAACTCGCGGAGGGATCCCGCCGACTGCTGGCCGCGCCGCCTGGGCGGTTCGGCGAGCAGCTTGAGCGCCTCTTCGGTGGTGACGGTGAAGAGTTGGTCTTCGGATTCGAGTGACCGGCGGTCGTCGCCGCGCTGGATGTAGGGGCCGTACCGTCCGTTGAGCGCCAGGATGTCCACGCCGTCTGCATCCTGGCCGACGGTTCGAGGCAGCGACAGAAGTGCCAGCGCGTCGTCCAGGGAGATCGCGTCCAACTCCATCGACTTGAGAAGGCTCGCCCTCTTGGGCTTCTCCTTGGAACCTTCCTCGATCTCGCCGAGCTGCACGTAGGCACCGAAGCGGCCCGTCTTGCCCAGCACCACGAGGCCGGAATCGGGGTCGGTGCCGAGGATCTTGTCGCCCTTGGATTGCTCGTCGATGAGTTCGGAGGCCTTGTCGACTGTGACCTCGTCTGGCGCGAGGTCATCGGGAATGGAACCCCGGTCCTCGCCACGCTCGACATACGGCCCATATCGGCCGACCCGGGCGATGATGTCCCTGCCCTGGGCGTCGGTTCCGATCGGAATCGAGTTCACCGCCCGGGCGTCGATTTCGCCGAGCCGCTGTTCGATGGTGGCTTTCAGACCCTCGTCGCCGAGGTAGAAGCGGGTCAGCCAGGGGACACGTTCCTCTTCGCCTGCGGCGATCGAGTCGAGGTCGTCTTCCATCCTGGCGGTGAAGGCGTAGTCGACGAGGTTGGGAAAACTCTGTTCGAGCAGCGTGACCACCGCGAACGCGGTGAAGGTGGGGATGAGCGTCTGTCCCCGCTTGAACACGTATCCCGCGTCCTGAATGCGGGACATGATCGACGAGTAGGTGGATGGACGGCCGACACCCAACTCTTCGAGTCGCTGCACCAGCGACGCCTCGTTGTAGCGGCGAGGCGGCTGGGTTTCGTGGCCCGCCGGTTCCAGGGCCACCACGGTGAGCGGGTCGCCCTCGTCGACCGCCGGCAGCGGTGACTCGCTGTCGTCGGCGTCGCCGGTGTCCACGGACTCCACGTACACCTTCAAGAACCCCGGGAAGTGGATGACACGGCCAGACGCCGAAAACTCGGCATCGCGCCCGTCGGTGGCGGTGGCTCCGAACCGGATCGAGAGGGACTCGCCTTTGGCGTCGGGCATCTGCGAGGCGATCGTGCGCTTCCAGATCAGCTCGTACAGTCGTGCTTCGTCTCCGCCGAGTTCGGCCTGCACCTGGGCGGGCGTCCTCCAGGAATCGCCGGCGGGACGGATCGCCTCGTGGGCCTCTTGCGCGTTCTTGGCTTTTGATGCGTAGGTCCGGGGGGCGTCGGGCACATAGTCGGTGCCGAACTGTTTGAGGATCTCCTCGCGGGCCGTCGCCACCGCCGACTCCGCGAGGGAGACCGAGTCGGTCCGCATGTAGGTGATGTAACCGTTTTCGTAGAGTCGCTGCGCGACGGCCATCGTCCGGACCGACGCGAATCGCATCTTCCGGGCGGCTTCCTGCTGCAGAGTCGAGGTCCGGAACGGGGCGTACGGACGGCGGGTGTACGGCTTGGTCTCCGTGGAGCGGACCGCGAAGTCGGCCGACTCCAGCCCGGTGGCGAGTTCTGCGGCGGCGGTGCCGTCGAGGACGACGACATCGCCCTGCGCTTCGCCGACCGAGTTGAAATCCCTCCCGGATGCGACCCTGCTGCCGTCGATTGCGACCAGCGAACCGGTGAACTGAGTGGAGTCGCCCTCCTTTTCGAAGGTGCCCTCCAAATCCCAGTACTGGGCAGCCCGGAAGGCCATCCGTTCACGTTCGCGCTCGACCACGATCCGCACTGCCACCGATTGGACTCGGCCCGCGCTGAGACCGCGGGCGACCTTCATCCACAGGACACGGGACACGTCGTATCCGACGAGTCGGTCGAGGATCCGTCGTGCCTCCTGGGCGTCGACGAGTTGGGTGTCGATGTCGCGGGGATTCGCGAAAGCCTCCCGGATCGCCGATTCGGTGATCTCGTGGAAGACCATCCGTTTGACCGGGACCTTCGGTTTCAGGACTTCGGCCAGGTGCCAGGCGATCGCTTCGCCCTCGCGGTCTTCGTCGGTGGCGAGGTAGATCTCGTCGACACCCTTCATGGCCTGTTTCAGCTTCTTGACCTGATCGCGGGACCGACCGGACACGACGTACACCGGGTCGAAGTCGTCCTCGACGTTGACCGCCAGATAGGCCCACGGTTCCTTGCGGTACTTCTCCGGGAGGTCCTTGGCCGATCCGGGAAGGTCGCGGATGTGGCCCATCGACGCCTCGACCACGACCTCGTCGTCGGTCAGCCCGCGCAGAAACTGACCAATGGATCTGGCCTTGGTCGGGGATTCGACGATTACGAGAGAACGGGTCACGGCGCCGGAAGGTACGGGGACCCCTCGCGAAATGTCAACCTTCGACCCGGCCGGCACCGCAGGATTGTGGGATCTGTAGCCTCACAATCGACGTGGATGAATCGATCGCCCCGATCCGGGGTTCCGAGCTGATACGACGGGGGCCATTCGCGCGCCTTTGGTGGGCTTCGACCATTTCCAGCCTCGGGGATTGGGTCACGTTGTTCGCCACTTTCTCTCTGGCGGCGAGCATCGCCGGCAACGACGAGAACGCCTCGCTGGCGATCCTGGTGCCTCTCGTCGCCCGGTTTCTGCCGGGGGTGATCATCGGTGTGGTCGGAGGGGTGCTCGCCGACCGCTGGAACCGCAAGACGGCGATGATCATCTCGGACTTCGGTCGGGCGGTGCTGGTTTTGGTCCTGGTGTTCGTCGGCAACTACCGAGATCTCTTCCTGATCACGTTCGCGATCGAGATCCTCTCGTTGCTCCGCCAACCCGCCCGCGAGGCGGTCGTTCCCCAGCTCGTGTCGTCCCACCATCTCATGGCGGCGAACGGCCTCAACCTCCTCGGCGCCTACGGCACCGCTCCGATCGGCGCGGCCGTCTTCGCCTTGTTTGCAGAGGTGGGCGAGGAGTTCTTTCAGGTGTTCACTTCGGCGGCGGCGGTCGCATCGGCGTTTGCGTTCGACACGATCACCTTCGTCACGTCCGGGATCATCACCCTCACCATCCCGATCAGGCCCGTGCAACTCTCCAAGGACCGCAAGAAGGCGGGCCGCTTCGACTATCGGGAGCCGCTGCGGGACATGGTCGAAGGTTTCAAGTTCGTTGTCGTGTATCCGGCCGTCAGGCGAATGGTGGTCGGAATGGCGCTCGGACTGTTCGGCGGCGGTGCGCTGTTCGTGCTGGGTCAGCCGTTCTCGAAACAGGTCCTCTTGGCCGGTGACACCGGATACGGGATCATCGTCACCGCCCTTGGTGTCGGAGTGGCGTTCGGCATGGGAACCATGACCGCGCTCGGCAAGAAGGTCGAGCGCCGGGAGGCCCTGTTTGCGGTGTCGTTGACCCTGGCGGGCGTGGCCATCGCTCTTGCCGGTGTGAGCGGCAGCGTGATCGGAGTGTCCGGCTGGGTGTTCGTTGCCGGCTTGGGGACGGGGGTCGCATATGTCACAGGGTTCACGCATCTTCATCTCGTGATCACCGACGACATTCGCGGGCGGACATTCGCCGCGCTGTACGCATCCGCACGGTTGGCGCTGCTGACCTCGTTCGGACTCGCCGCGGTGGGTGCCGCCACGCTGAACGACCTGATTCCCGGTCCGATGAGCAACTCGATCCGGGCGATCATCGTCTTGGCGGGTCTGACCGTGACTGCCTCGGGAGTCATGACGCTGTGGTCCGTCAGAGCCCAACTGCGAGGTGAGCCGCTCGACGAGAGTGACTACCGGGCGCTGCGGGATGCGGGCGATGCCATCACCTGGATGCGCGGTTCCCGCCGGTCGGAGGACAAGTGACTGCCCGCTACATCGGGTTCGAAGGTGTCGAAGGTGCGGGCAAGTCGACGATCGTCGCCCAGGTCGCAGCCTGTCTCGAAGCCGCCGGCGACGAGGTCGTCGTCGTGCGGGAGCCCGGTGGCACACCGGTCGGGGAGGAGATTCGCCGCCTACTTCTGCATTCGGACGACGTCACCGGCTGGACCGAGGCCGCGCTGTTCGCGGCGGCACGAGCCGAACTCGTCCGACGAGTGGTGACGCCTGCGCTGGAGCGGGGGGCGTTCGTCCTGTCCGACCGCACCCTCTACTCCTCTCTCGCCTATCAGGGCGGCGCCCGCGGTCTTGGGGTGTCGGCGGTGCGGGCTCTGAACGAAACGGTGCTGGGCGGGGTCCTCCCCGACATCGTCATCCTGTTGGAAGTGGAACCGGATGTGGGTTTCGCCAGGGAGACCGACCGGGACCGGATCGGATCCGAAGGTCTGGCCTTCCAGCGTCGTGTCGCCCAGGCCTATCGGGAGATCGCCGCCACCGACCCGGCCGTTCGCGTCGTGGACGCCGCCCGCCCGCAGGCGTCCGTCGTTGCGGACGTCGTGACATTGCTCGAGGCTCCGTGACCGGGTTCGCGGCGATCATCGGTCATGAAGGCCCCGTCGCGTTGCTTCGCCGCGAGATCGCCCGCCCCGCCGGTGCGTATCTCTTCGTCGGGGCGGCAGGTGTGGGCAAGGCCACCGTCGGTCGTGCCTTCGCCGCCGGACTCGTCTGTCCGGAGAGCTTCGACCATGCCGAGCCATGTCGGTCGTGTCGGCGTGTCGCGACGGGCAACCATCCCGACATCGTCGCCGTCGTCCCGGAAGGGCGCCAGAGCCTGGGTGTGGAACAGGCCCGCTCGACCATCGCCCAGGCGGTGATGACCCCGGTCGAGTCGGTACGGAAGGTGTTCATCTTTCCGGAAGCCGATGCGATGACAGACCAGGCTGCCAACGCCCTGTTGAAGACGTTGGAGGAACCCACCGCAACGACGGTGTTCATCCTCGTCGTCGAATCCGAAGACGACCTCCCGTCGACCGTGGCGAGTCGGTGTCGCACCGTGCACTTCGGAAGGGTGCCGGAGGAGACACTGCGCGAGGCCCTGGCGGCGCGTCCGGGCACCGACCCTCTGGTGGCCGCCGATCTCGCACGGGTGGCAGCAGGCCGCCCCGGCCTGGCCCTGGGACTGTTGGAGCGCCCCGAGGTCGGACAGTATCGCCGGGCGTGGCTGGACGCCCCGGGGCGTGTCTCGGATCGCACAGGCGAGGCGTTCGTGCTGGCCGGCGAGATGCTCGACCTCACCGAAGAGATGCTCCCGGATCCCGCGGAGGACCTCTCGAAGGATCAGGCCGAACGGGACCGAAGGCGATCCCGTCAGGCGCTGCTCGCCAGCGGACTCGAGATCCTCGCCTCGTGGTACGCCGATGCGGCCACCCTGCAATTCGGTGGCCCGGTGCGCAACACCGACCTCGATGTGGCCGAGTTGACGACGGTTTCCGCCGGAAGGGCGATCCGTAACGCCGACCACGCCCTCGACGCGGTGCTCGACCTCGGGGCGAACCTGCGGCCGCAGTTGGTGCTGGCCAACCTCTTCATCGCACTGGCCGCAGACTGAGACCCCCGCCCCGTCAGCGCCAACGGGCCCACGTGACGGTCCTGGCGGATCAGGTCACAGCATCGGCGTCGCTGCCGAGGAGTCCTTCGGGTAGTCGCCTCACGAATGGGAGGCCGATCAGGGGAAAGAGCGCGACGAGTTGGAACGCCCGGACGAGGCCCATGGAATCGGCCAGGTACCCGATCAGGGCGGTTCCGAGGCCGCCGAGGACGAATTGCAGGCCGAGGACGAGACCAACGATTGTGCCGCGGCGTGTCGGAGCCCACTCCTGTATCAGGGCCATGATCACGGGTTGCTCGCCTTTGAGGGATATCGAAGCTCCGAGGAGGAAGACGATCGCAGGAGCGCCGGCGGATCCGAGGAACAGAAGTAGCATCGCAGGTCCTGCGACGAGCATCACTCGGATGATCCTGTGTCTGCCAAAGCGATCCGAAAGCGAGCCCATCAGTAGCCCGCCAGCGCCCCCGATCGCGAAGTAGGACGAAGTGATGAGGGCCACGACGCCGATCGAGTAGTCCCGCTGCAGGAGGAGCGTGGGCAGGAAGAGCCCCAGGCCGCCCGCGCCGATCGACCGACCGAGCACGATGGCGGCGAGCGCCGCAAATGGGGTCCAGTGCTGTCGAACCCACCCGAGTACGGAGCGGAGTTGCTCCGAGTCCGTTCGACCCCGGGAGTCCGTCGGCACCTTGGCGAGCACGAGCGGAGCCCACAGCAACGCGGGCAACATCAGCATCCAGTTCCCGGAGAGGCCGTGGACTTCAACGACCCAAGCTGCGCCCAGCGGACCCGCCGCCAGGCCGATGTTCCCGCCGAAGTGGTAGATGGCAAGGCCCGTTCCCCAACGTCGTCCCGCGAAGCTGGTCACGAGGGCGCTTCCTGCAGGGTGGTAGGCCGCGCTGCTGAGTCCGCCGAGCATGACGATGACGAGGAGCGCGACGTAGCTGAAGCTCAAACCCAGCAGGCTCATCGACACCGATGTCACCGTGAGGAAGGTCACGACGAATCGCTTCTTCCCGTATGTGTCCGCCAGGTATCCCATGGCGGGTTGGAGCAGCGAACCGGCCTGTTGAGCCGGCACGAGCAGGCCGGCGAGGAACAGCGAGAAGCCCAGCCGCTCCCGCAGGAACGGAAGGAAGACTCCGAGGGTCCCCAGTGAGGCATCGTGCAGAAGGTGCGCGCCGGTCAGGAGACCGACCGTTCCCCAACGGCTGGCGGCGACGCCGTCACTCCCGGAAGCCGCTCGACTCCTCACTCAACACTCCCGGTCGTGCACGTGAGGTCGGACGGACCTGGGTGAATCGCTCGCGCGGTCGTCCCGGGTTTCGGCATGGCCGTATCTAACAGGGTCAGCGGATAGGCAGGCCGGCTTCGCCGACTGTTTCTCTGTTCCGCCCGAAAAAGCTTCGCTTTCGGACGGGAAGCCGACGGATGGGGCTCGCGAGCTCGCCCAATCCGTCGGCTTCTAAGCGTCGCACGGAGGCTGCGATGAAACCATCGGCGGCCTCCACTGGGAACGGAACGGCGATGTCTTGTTGGGAGCCGGAGCGGGGATTTGAACCCCGGACCTACGCATTACGAGTGCGTTGCTCTACCCCTGAGCTACTCCGGCGGGATGCGGCGGAGAAGCATACCGCAGCGCTCTTCACCGCTGTCCGGGCGCCCGTCAGGTCGGACTACCGTTCCCGCCAGTGGCAGACCAGGCCGACTTCGAAGCCGACGCGATGCAGTACGCCCCGCAGCTGTACAGCGCCGCCATGCGGATGGCGCGCAACCCCTCTGATGCCGAGGACCTCGTCCAAGAGACGTTCCTCAAGGCGTATCGGGCGTACGGTTCGTTCGCGGCCGGCACCAACCTGAAGGCGTGGTTGTACCGGATTCTCACGAACACCTACATCAACAAGTACCGCAAGGACAAGAGACGCCCTTCGGAGTCCGAGCTGGGCGACGTCGAAGATCTCTACCTCTACAAGCGCATCGGGTCCGAGGAGACGGCAGACTTGTCCCGAAGCGCGGAGGATCGGGTGCTGGACGGTCTCGTCGAGAGCGATATCAAGGCGGCGGTGGAGTCACTTCCCGAGAATTTCCGGGTGCCTGTGCTCCTCGCCGATCTCGAAGGTTTCGCCTACAAGGAGATCGCTGAGATCCTCGACATACCCATCGGCACCGTGATGTCGCGACTGCATCGGGGAAGAAAAGCGTTGCAAGCGTCGTTGGCAGAGTTTGCAAGAGGTCGGGGATTGCTTCCCGACGGGGAACCCGAAGATGAATGAGCGGGCATGAGCGATCACTGCAGAGAAGCGCTCGACAAATTGTACGCCTACCTCGACCGCGAACTCGACGACGTGTCTGTCGACGTGATCCGCCTGCATCTCGACGATTGCCCGCCGTGTGGCCGGGCGTACGGTTTCGAAGAGCGTCTCCTCGTGGCCATCCGATCAGGGCTGCGCGAAGATGTCCCGGAGGTCGTGATCGAACGAATCCGTACCGCCTTCCGGACCGAGATTCGCTGATATCTCTCCCCCCAGGAGCTCCAGCGACGTTGGGGGGAGTCCCGGCGCCAGCCGGGGAAGGGGGGCCTTGCCTGGCCACGCGAAGAACCTGTGGGGATTGGTGTTTCGCCGCGTCACCTTCGCTTCGGTAGTCTGAACGCCGTCATGGCACACACCACGCGCTTTGCCGCTCTCAGCCTCTTGGCCCTTTTGGTATCGCTGATGGCCGTTCCGGCAATGGCCGCCGAATCGGGCACGGACTCCGAGATCCCGCCTGCAGTCATCGACGAGAACGAGGGCGAGACGACCGCCACCACCGAGGCCGTCGACTTCGAGTATCTGCCTGCCACAGTCGTCGAGCCAGCTCCGCCGGATCCGGCTGAGCAACCCTGGACCACCAAGTTCCTCGTCCCGACCGGGCTGGCACTGGCCACCGTCGCCGTGTTCGTCACGGTCGTCCAGTACTTCGTTCGTGTCGTGCGTTCGAGGTACAAAGTCGTCGAGTGAGCGACGCCGTCCCGTGGCCGTTCGCGGGCAGAGTCGCTGGGCTGATTGCCGGGAGCCACCCGCTCTCGCACACCTACCACCACGATCACCTCGCGGCCGAACTGCAGACGATCGTCGCCCGTGCCAACGCACTCGTCACTGCCGAAACGGGACTCGGCCTTCCCGGTGATCCCGATGTGGTGCTCGTCAGCCGTAAAGAGTGGGTGGAGCGCAACATCGCCTCGTTTCAGCACATCCTCGCCCCGGCGGAACAGAAGCTGATCGAGTCGAATGAGATCTCGGCGGCGGTCGGTCGCCGACTCGTGGCGGCCGAGACCGGTGCGCTGCTCGGATTCCTCTCTCGACGGGTCCTCGGCCAATACGAGCTGGTGCTGCCGACGGGCAACGACGGTGACTCGATCGCCTTCGTCGCGTCCAACATCCTCGCCATGGAACGCACCCATCAGTTGCGACCGGCCGAGTTCCGCATGTGGATCGCCCTTCACGAGGCAGCCCATCGCGCCCAGTTCCTCGGGGTGCCGTGGATGCGCGAGCACTTCCTCGGCCTGGTCGAGCGGATGGTCTCTGCTGCCCAGCCCTCCCGGATCGGACGGGCAAGATCGTTGGTGAACCGTGCGTTGGATTCCCGGCGGGACGGCACGAGCTTCATCGATGACCGCGGCCTGATGGGGCTGTTCGCCTCACCCGAGCAGAGCGAAGTGCTCGACGAGATCCAAGGGATGATGTCGCTTCTCGAAGGCCACGGTCATGTGGTGATGGACCGCATCGGGGCCCGACTTCTGACCTCCCAGGCGCGGATGGCATCGTTGCTCAAGGCGCGACGCTCCGACCCGCGCACCGCCGCCTTCTTCCGTCTGACGGGACTGGAGATGAAGGTGAAACAGTACGAACAGGGCGAGCGCTTCGTCCTCACGGTCGAACGCGAGGCCGGCTGGTCCGCACTGGATCGGGCGTGGCAGGGCCCGGGGAACCTCCCGACCGCAGCCGAGATTGAATCCCCGCTGCTGTGGCTGGCACGGACCGCCTGACCGAACTGGCCGGGGCGCTCGACCACCGGCTCGACCTCCCGGAAGGTCCCGTTGTCGTGGCTGTCTCCGGCGGCGCGGACAGCGCGGCGTTGCTGTGGCTGGCGGTGCGACGCGGGCTGGACGTCACTGCGGTGCACGTGTTCCACGGGCTCCCGGCGTCGTCGCTGATGTCGACGGCGGCAGGCCAGATCGCCGCGTTCTGCGGGGTGCGCCTGCAAATGGCCTTCGTCCAACCGGAAGGCAGTTCCGAACATCACCTCCGTGACGTCCGTCTCGCGGCATTGGTGGCCCACTCGGGTGCCAACCCGATTCTCCTCGGTCACACCGCAGACGACCAGGCAGAGACGGTTCTCATGCGGATCCTCCGCGGAACCGGCCCTGAGGGGCTCGCAGGGATCGCTCCGCGACGGGGACAGCTGCACCATCCGATGTTGCAGGTGACTCGCGCCGAGGCCCGTGAGCTGGCCGGTCTGGCGGGACTCCCCTTTCGTGACGATCCGGCGAACGAGGATGAGACGATCCTCCGGAACCGCGTCCGGTTGGATCTGCTTCCTGCCATGGAACGCGCCATCGGCCGTCCTCCCCGTGAGGCCCTCGTTCGACTGGCGGACCAGGCTGCCCGGGAGTCGACGGTGCTGGAAAGCGTCGCAGCCTCAATTCCCGCCCAGAGCCGGAATGGCGCTGTTCGGTTCCCGACGGGGTCGCTCGTCGCGGCGGGCGACGTTGCCGCCGCACGGGCGATTCGAGCCGCGGTGGCGCATGTGGGGAACGGATACCCGCCGGACCGGGCGGCCGTGGATCGAATCCTCGACGTGGTGCACGGGCGCTCCTCCGCCACAGAGATCGAACCGGGCTTGCGAGCGGAAGTGTCAGGCCCGCATCTCGTGCTCACGGGACCGGGGGACGTCATCGAGGACGATCCGCCGACGCGGCTGGGCGAAGGCGCCACCGCGTGGTCCGGCTGGCGGTTCCGGAGCGAGAGGATGGAAGGTCCGCTCGTCCAGCCGCTCTCCGCGGCGCGGTTCGTGGTTCCGGTCGACGATGAGGCGTTGGAAGTGAGAGCGGTGCGGCCGGGGGACAGGGTCACCGGACGACAGGCACACGCCGCCCTCGCAGACGCCGGAGTCGCCGCCGACCGACGCCGCACCTGGCCGATCGTGACCCGGGGAGACCATCCGGTTTGGCTCCCATGGGTGCGTGCCCGGGTTTGGCCCACCCACCGTCCCGGTCGCTACCTTTGCCTCGTCGCAGTCCGGGAGCCCAAATGGCAGACATTCGAACTCTGATCACCGCCGAGCAGATCGACGAGAAACTCGGCGGGATCGGCCGGGCCATCTCGGCGGACTACCGCGGGAAGGACCTGATCGTCGTCGGCGTCCTCAAAGGCGCCTTCATGGTGATGGCCGATCTCGCCAGGCACATCGAGATCCCGGTGGAGTTCGACTTCATGGCAGTGTCGTCCTACGGCGCCTCCACCCAGTCGTCCGGTGTCGTGCGAATCCTGAAGGATCTCGACCAGGAGATCGCCGGTCGCCATGTGTTGATCGTCGAAGACATCATCGATTCGGGCCTCACGCTGAGCTACTTGATGAAGAGTCTGAGCGTGAGGAAGCCGGCCTCGCTCGAGGTGGCGTCGCTGCTCGTCAAGAGCGGAGTCCAGCGGGCGGAACTCGACGTCAAATACCCCGGCTTCACGATCGGGCCGGAGTTCGTCGTGGGGTACGGCCTCGACTACGCCGGCAAGTATCGCAATCTGGCCTACGTGGGCGTGCTCGAAGGGGACTGATTTTTCTTGCAGGGGTACTGCTTGATTTTGCGGGGGGACGAACCCCCCTGCACCCCCCGACTGGCGCGGTTGCCTCTTCGGGTTCGGTGGGGTCTCACCCTGTGGCCCATGACGGGAGAGACTCGCGAAGGCTTGGGACGCTGTTTGATTGTGCGGGGGGACGAACCCCCCTGCACCCCCCGGACGGCGCGGCTGCCTTGGCGGCTGCAGCCGAGGGTCCACCCTGTGGCCCATGACGGGAGAGACTCGCGAAGGCTTGGGACGCTGTTTGATT
>JBBDHV010000059.1:0-64728 GCA_040880725.1 Acidimicrobiia bacterium | reverse complement strand
CCGCAGGCAAACCCGACCCCGGCAACCGCGCCATCCGGGGGGTGCAGGGGGGTCGTCCCCCCGCACAATCAAACAGTCCGGGGGGGTGCAGGGGGGTCGCCCCCCGCACAATCAAACAGCCTCCCAGACCTCCGCGACCACTCCCCGTCATGGGCCATCGGGTGAGACCGAGGGCAAACCCAACCGCGGCAGCCGCGCCAATCGGGGGGTGCAGGGGGGTCGTCCCCCCGCACAATCAAACAGCCTGACGGGCTCCCCCGGGACCACCACTACCCTCGCCGAGTGCCTGAATTCATCTTTTCGATGTACAAGTGCTCGAAGCACGTCCCGCCCAATCGTGACGTGCTCCGGGACATCTCTCTCTCGTTCTACTACGGAGCCAAGATCGGCGTCATCGGACCGAACGGCGCCGGGAAGTCCTCCCTGCTGCGCATCATGGCGGGCAACGACACCGAGTTCACCGGCGAAGCGCGCCTCGGTGACGGATACACGGTCGGGATGCTCGACCAGGAACCGCAGCTCGACGATTCCAAGGACGTCCTGGGAAACATCATGGACGGAGTCGCCCAGACCCAGACACTGATCGATCGCTACAACGAGGTGCTGGCGGCGTGGGCCGATCCGGACGTCGACTACGACAAGCTCGGCGAGGAACAGGCAACGCTCGAAAAGAAGATCGAAGCGGCCGGGGCGTGGGAACTCGATCGCAAGGTCGCCATCGCCATGGACGCCCTCCGGGTTCCTCCGGGCGACGCCGAGGTGGCGAACCTCTCAGGAGGCGAGCGGAGACGCGTCGCCCTTTGTCGTCTCCTCCTCAGTTCCCCGGACCTGCTGCTGCTCGACGAGCCCACCAACCACCTCGATGCAGAGTCGGTCGCCTGGCTCGAACGGTTTCTCAAGGAGTATCCCGGCTCGGTGATCGCCATCACCCACGATCGGTACTTCCTCGACAATGTCGCCGGTTGGATCCTCGAGCTGGATCAGGGTCGGGGCTACCCGTTCGAGGGAAACTATTCGTCTTGGCTCGAACAGAAGGAAGCTCGCCTGCAGCAGGAAGAGAAGGAAGCTTCCGCCCGACAGCGAACGATCAGTCGGGAACTGGAGTGGGTCAGAATGTCACCCAAGGCCCGCCAGGCCAAGGGCAAGGCGCGGCTCGCCGCCTACGAACAGTTGGTCGCCGAGGCTGCCTCCGTCGACGGCCGGGAGGACGCACTGCGCCTCACGATTCCGTTCACGCAGCGTCTCGGGGACAAGGTGATCGAGGTCGACTCCGTGTCGAAGGGATATGGCGAGAATCTGCTGATCGAGGATCTGGGGTTCTCCGTGCCCCCTGCGGGCGTCGTCGGCATCATCGGAGCCAACGGGGCGGGCAAGACCACGCTCTTCCGGATGATCACCGGCCAGGAGCAGCCGGATTCCGGGACCATCGACATCGGCGCCACCGTCGATCTCGCCTATGTCGACCAGACCCGCGACGCGCTCGAACCCGACAAGACGGTGTACCAGGAGATCAGTGGCGGCTCGGATCTCCTGAAGATCGGCAATCGGGAGATCAACTCCCGGGCATACGTCGCATCGCTCAACTTCAAGGGCGCCGACCAGCAGAAGCGTGTCGGCGAGCTCTCAGGCGGCGAGAGGAATCGCGTGCATCTGGGGAAGATGCTCCGCACCGGCGGCAACGTCGTGCTCTTGGACGAGCCTTCGAACGACCTGGACGTGGACACGCTGCGTGCGCTGGAAGGGGCGATCGAGCGCTTCCCGGGGTGTGTGGTGGTCATCAGCCACGATCGCTGGTTTCTCGACCGTGTCGCCACCCACATCCTGGCGTTCGAGGGCGACTCGTCTGTGCGGTTCTTTCCCGGCAACTACAGCGAGTACGAGGAATGGATGCGGAACGAGTTCGGTGTCGATGCCTTGCGTCCGACCCGCCTCAAATACAAGCCGCTGGTCCGTTGACCACGACACAGTCCTGAACGACGAAGGGCTCGGGCGTTGATGCCCGAGCCCTTCTTGTTGGATCCAAGCGTCTACTTGGGATCGATCTCCTCGAAGGCCTCGTCGAAGGAACGGGCCGGTCGACGTCGATCACTCGACGACGAGTCGGCGGGCCGTGCGGCTCCGCCGGAGTTGCCGGAGCGGTTCCCCTGATCTCGGGATTCTCCTCCTCGGCCCCCCCGGTCACGGTCTCCGCGACCACCGCGGTCATTGCCGCGATCGTTGCCGCGGTCACCACCGCGATCGTTCCCGCGGTCACCACCGCGATCGTTGCCACGGTCACCGCGATCGTTCCCGCGGTCACCACCGCGATCGTTGCCCCGGTCACCGCCCCGGTCGTTGCCGGACGGACGGTTCTTGACCTCGTCCGACGGCTCGATCTTGTCGACCAGCTCGAGGCTCAGCTTGCCCTTGTCGTCGATCTCACGTAGGCGGACCTTCAGCTTCTGACCCTGGGAGAGGTAATCCTCCACCCGGTCGACACGCCGGTCCTCATCGATTCGCGAGATGTGGAGCAGGCCGTCCCGCCCTGGGAAGATGTTGATGAACGCACCGAACTTGGTGATGTTCACCACTTCGCCTTCGTACTCGGCGCCCAACTCGGGCTCCGGCGGGAAGGCGATCTGCATGACGCGGTCCTTGGCTGCCGCCAGAACGTCCTTGTCGGTGGAGGCGATGCGGACGATTCCGATGTTCCCCTCCTCCTCGATCTCGATGGTCGCCCCGGTGGACTCCTCGAGTTCGCGGATGACCTTGCCCTTCGGGCCGATGACCTCTCCGATCTTCTCCTTGGGGATTTCGATCGACTCGATACGCGGCGCGTTCTTGTTCAACTCGGTCCGCGGCTCGGCAATGGTCGCCGTCATGACGTCGAGGATCTTCAGTCGGGCATCCTTCGCCTGTGCCAACGCACCGGTGAGGATTTCGCTGGGAAGTCCCTGGAGCTTGGTGTCCAGCTGGAGTGCCGTGATGACGTCAGCCGTTCCCGCCACCTTGAAGTCCATGTCGCCGAGCGCGTCTTCGGCGCCCAGGATGTCAGTCAGGGTGACGTACTTGCCGCCCCGGTAGATGAGCCCCATGGCGATTCCCGCCACAGGGGCCAGAATCGGGACTCCGGCGTCCATCAGCGACAGCGTCGATGCGCACACCGAGGCCATCGAGGTCGAACCATTCGACGACAGGACCTCGGAGACCAAACGCACCGCGTAGGGGAAGTCTTCCTCGGTCGGAACGACCGGGTGCACTGCCTTCTCGGCGAGGACACCGTGACCGATCTCACGCCGCTTGGGACCGCGCATGAAACCGGCTTCGCCCGTCGAGAACGGCGGGAAGTTGTAGTGATGCATGTACCGCTTGCCGTCTTCGCGACCGAGGTCGTCCAGCATCTGCTCCATCTTCAGCATGCCGAGAGTGGTGATGTTCAGCACCTGGGTCTCGCCACGCTGGAACAGGCCGGAGCCGTGCGCTCGTGCCACGACACCGATCTCTGCCGAGAGCGGCCGGATGTCTGTCGCACTGCGCCCGTCGAGGCGGACGTCGTCCTCGACCACACGCTCACGCATCATGTCCTTCAGGACGGCCTGAAACGCTCTCTTGGCCATGCCGGCCGCGTCCTTGTCATCCTCGCCGAATGCCAGTTCTGCCTGCGTGGCTTCCCAGGCGGCATTCTCGGCTGCCTTGCGCTCGGCCTTGTCCGCGGTGCGCACTGCCTCGCGGAGCTTGGGACGGGCGATCTGATCGACGCGATCCTTGACGTCGTCGGTGTAGTCGAGAGCCACGGGCCAATCGACGACCGGCTTGGTCACCTTGGACGCGAGTTCGTTCTGCAGATCGACGAGTTGGCCGATGTACTGCTTGGACTCTTCGAGACCGCGAGCGACGGTGTCTTCGTCGGAGGCGGGTGCGCCGTCTCCGATCAGACGCAGGCCGTCGGGCGTCGATCCTGCCTCGACCATGATGATGTCGATCCCGCCTTCGGCGTTGCGGCCACCGGCCACCACGAGATCGAAGACCGACTCGTCCAGTTCGTCATAGGTCGGGAAGGGAATCCACTCGCCGTCCTTGAGGGCGAGCCGGACACCTGCGACAGGACCCTCGAAGGGGATCGCGCTCACGCTCAAGGCGGCGGAGGCGCCGTTGAGAGCGATCACGTCGAACGGGTTCTCGTCGTCCACCGACAGCGTCGTCATCACGACATGGGTCTCACAGCGGTAGTCGTCCTTGAACGACGGGCGCAGGGGACGGTCGACGAGGCGACACGCCAGGATGCCCTGCTCACTGGGACGGCCTTCGCGGCGGAAGAACGATCCGGGGATGCGTCCCGCGGCGTACATCCGCTCCTCGAAGTCCACAGTGAGCGGGAAGAAGTCGACACCTTCGCGAAGCCGCTTGTTCGCGGTTGCGGTGACGAGTATTTCGGTTTCGTCGAGACGGGCGACGACGGCGCCGTCGGCCTGTCCCGCGAGTTTTCCGGTCGTGAAGGACAGCGTCTTGCCGCCGACCTCGCCGGATACCGTGATTTCGGACACGGTTTCTCCTCTGTTCAGGGAGCCCGACCCGTTACCAGTTGTGACATTTCGGAATGTTGCGAAAGGTCACAACTAGCAACCGGCTGGCTCCATCGTGTTGGTTCCCGGACGATGCCCGGGAGGTGATCCCGGCCTGGGGCCGGAACGCAGAAGGAGCAGCCAGTCGGCTGCTCCCTCCGAATTTGTCAGCGACGCAGACCCAGCGCCGAGATGAGTGAGCGATAGCGCTCGACATCCTGGCGACGGAGATAGTTCAGGAGGCGACGACGCTTCCCGACCATCATCAACAGGCCGCGACGGCTGTGGTGGTCGTGCTTGTGCTCGCGGAGGTGGTCAGTGAGGTGGTTGATGCGCTCAGTGAGCAGCGCCACCTGCACTTCCGGCGAGCCGGTGTCCGAGTCGTGGGTTCCGAACTCGGTGATGATTTCTTGAGTGGTCTTCATATGCGCGAAAAAAGTCCTGTGGTTCCTCGGAAGGGAGGTTGTCGGCGTAGCCGGACACCGCAACGATACCATCTTGCCGACACGAGGCGAATCCGAACGGAACCGACGCCTCGATCGCTCACTCCCCCACCTCGAGAATCGTTGCGGCACGATCGCGATCCGCGGCGATCTGGGCGACCAGCGCGTCGACGCCGTCAAAGCGACGTTCCTCCCGGATTCGGTCGACGAAGTGCAACGCGATCGACTCACCATACAAGTTGCCGTCGAAGTTCAGGAGGTGAGCTTCGATGGTTCTGGCACTCACCCCGAAAGTGGGCCGCACGCCGATGTTGACCACCGCGGCGTGCCGAGCGCCGTTTCGCTCCACCCAACACGCATAGACCCCGTTGGCCGGGATGGCCATGCGATCGGGGATGTGAAGGTTGGCGGTGGGGAATCCGATCGTGTGACCCCGTGCGTCGCCGTGAATGACCGGCCCGGTCAACGCGAACGGTCTGCCCAGCAGCACGGCGGCCTGCCGCACGTCGCCAGCGGCGAGCAATTCCCGGATGCGGGTCGACGAGATCACGCCGTCCGGTCCCGCGTGCACGACCATCTCTGCGACATCGACGGTGAACCCGTGCGCCTCGCCCAATGTTCTGAGGAGCCCGGGGTCACCGCCGCGGTCACGCCCGAACCGAAAGTTCTCGCCGACCGCGATTGCCCCGACTCTGAGGCGCAGACAGAGAATCTCGGTGACGAAGGCGCGGGGGTCGAGGTCACGGATGTCCAGGAACGGCAGCACCCCCAGGATCTCCACGCCGCATTCGGCGAGCAACTCGGCGCGTTGTTCCACCGTGGTCAGAAGGTCGGGCGCACGGTCGGGTGCGAGGAACTCGAGAGGGTGGGGATCAAAGGTCAACGCCGCGGGCACGAGATCCCTGTCACGCGCCATGACGGTGAGATCCCGCATCACCCGCTGGTGACCCCGGTGCACACCGTCGAACACGCCGATGGCGACCGCCGTGCCGGCGGCGTCGACCTGCCACCCGAAAGGGTCGCCACGCAAGATCATCCCAACACCACCTCGGGGCGAGCGACCTCGCCGTCGCTGCGATAGACCGCCAGCAGACTGCCCGACTCCCCCAGCACCCGCAACATCCCGGGAGATGTCGATTCTTCGAGCGGCCTCCCATTCCCGACGCGGCGGGCGCCGCCTTCGTCGACCCGGACGGCCGGCATGAACGCCAACGCCTCTGCAGGATCCAGGAGATGGTCGCGCCATCCCTCCAAGTCCTCGAGCGCCACCGCCCGATCCTGACCGAAAGCGCCGTTGCGAGTGCGTCGCAGGGCGCGGAGGTGCCCGCCGATTCCGCCCAGCGCACGTGCCATGTCGTCGGCCAGAGATCGGACATACGTCCCTTTGCCGCACACGACCCGGAAACTGACCAGCGGATGCTTCGCCGGTTCGATGTCGAGGAACTCCAGCTGGTGGATGACCACGGTGCGGGCCTCCCGTTCGACCTCGACCCCTTGGCGTGCCAGGTCGTACAGGCGCCGGCCGTCCTTCTGCAACGCCGAGACCATCGGAGGGACCTGCTGGATCTCCCCCGAGAACTGCGGCCTGAGTGCCTCCAGGTCCTCCCGGGTCACAGACATGGGACGGTCATCGATGACCTGCCCGTCTGCGTCGAGGCTGTCCGTCACGACCCCGAAGCAAGCCGTTGCCACATACTCTTTGTCGAGGTCTGCCAGGAACCGGATCAGTCGGGTCGCGGGTCCAACTGCGACCACCACCACACCGGTCGCCATTGGATCGAGAGTCCCGGTATGGCCGACCTTTCGAATCCCCGTGGCTCGGCGCACCCGGTCGACGACATCGTGGGATGTGATGCCCCGTGGCTTGTCGACGGCGAGGAACCCGACCGTCACTCCGCAGGTTCCAACCGTGACCGCACCGCTTCGACGGCACCCTCCGACGAGCCGGTGAACGTGAACCCGGCCGCATTGTGGTGGCCTCCCCCGCCGAGTTCGACGGCAATGGCCCCGACGTCGACCCGGCCTCGGGAACGGAGGCTCCCTTTGACCTTGCCGTCGTCGACTTCCTTGACGAGGAGCGCGACGTCGGACTCGACGGCAGTACGGATCACGTCGATGAGCGGATCGGTATCGGTCGCCCTGATCCCCGATTCCTTGAGGTCCTCGATGGTGAGGACCGACCAGACGAAGCGGCGGTCGGCGTCGAGCTGCGCCCTGCTGAGCACCGCACCAGCCGCGTGCAGATACCCGAACGGTGTCTCCTCGTAGACGTGCCGGCCGATGACTTCGGGATGTGCCCCTGCCTCGACCATGCGGGTGGCCGCCTCCAGGGTTCGCGGCGTCGTGTTCGAGTACTGAAAGCGCCCGGTGTCGGTGACCAGCCCTGTCAGCAATGCTGCCGCGATGTCTTGATCCACCGGCCACCCGAGCCGGTCGAGGAGCGCCACCACGATTTCGGCCGTCGCGGCAGCCTCTGCATCGATGAGGTTGACATCCCCGAAACCGACGTTGGTGACGTGGTGATCGATCACCACGACTGTTCCGGCCTTGGACGCGACACCTCCCAATTCCCCCAACCGATCAGCCGACCCGGCGTCGAAGGTGACCATCACCGCAGGGGCCTCCGGTACCTGCGAAGGCGGCACCAGCAGGTCGGTGTTGAGGAAGCGAAGCGACTCCGGGATCACGAATGGCGTGCCGAAGGAGGCGACCACCGACTTGCCCGCAGCCTTGGCGGCCATGCCCAGACCGAGCATCGAGCCGAGCGCGTCTCCGTCCGGCCCGACATGACAGGCGAGTACCAGGCTCTCGGCGTCCGAGAGAATGGTCACGGCCTGGTCGAAGGGATCAGTCATCGGTGGGCTCCTGAATGCGACGCAGGGCCGCGTCGATGCGCTCGCCTTCGGAGATCCCGTGGTCGGGCCGGAACTCGAGCGCAGGTGTGTATTTCATGCGGACCTCACTCCCCAGCACCCGGCGCAGCCGCGGCGCGGCGGCGTCGAGCGCCGCCTGGGTGTCCACGGTCCCAGACGGATCGAGGGTCGAGAAGTAGACCGTGGCGTGGCGCAGGTTGGGCGACGTCTCGACCCCGGTGATCGAGACGATCCCCAGCCGGGGGTCCTTCAGGAGTTCCACCTGTTCGGCGAGCACCTGACGGACGATGGAATTGACCCGGCGCATCCGGGAGAACGAGGGATCACCCATCGGGTGCCTCCAGATATGTGAGCTTGACGTCAGTCACGGCGAGTTCCAGCTGCTCATCAACGTAGCGTCGCACACGATCGATCAGCCGCTCCAATTCGGGTGCATCGGGAGCAACGATCGCCACGCCGAAGGTCGCACGTTGCCAGGTGTCGTGCATTCCCACCTCGGCGACGCTCAACGACGCCAGGCGACGCAGCCCCTCGACGAACGGACGAACCACCTTCCGCTTGTCCTTGAGCGACAGACTGTGCGGAATGTGCACCTCGATCCGCATCGCGGCGGCATGCATCAGGTCCGGGCGACCTCACGGATCTCGTACACCTCGATGATGTCGCCTTCCTTGACGTCGTTGAAGTTCTCGAGGCCGATACCGCACTCGAAGCCCGACGCGACTTCGCGGACGTCGTCTTTGAATCGACGCAGCGAGTCGATGCGGCCGTCGAAGACGACCACTCCGCCCCGCAGCAAGCGGGCCTTGGCGCTCCGTTGGACGACGCCTTCGGTGACGTAGCAACCGGCGATCGTCCCGGCACGCGGGACCTTGAACAGCGCCCGCACCTCGGCCGATCCGAGCACGACTTCTTCGTGGTCCGGCGAGAGACGTCCGACCAGCATCGCTTCGAGTTCATCGAGCAGTTCGTAGATGATGCCGTACGTCCGGATCTCGATACCCGTCTCCTCGGCAGACCGCCGAGCCTTGGGATCGGGACGGACGTTGAAGCCGACGATGATGGCCCCGGTGACCTCGGCCAATGTGACATCGTTCTCGTTGATGCCGCCAACGGCGCCATGCAGGACATCGATGCGCCCGTCCTCGCGCGTGATCTTGGCGATGGCCTCCTTCAAGGCCTCGAGGGAACCGTGGGCGTCGGTCTTGAGAATGACACGCAGCTCGGTGTCTTCGGAGCGGAGCTGCTCGAGCAGACCCTGCAGCCGCTCGCGGCCGGTCACGACCCCCTGAACTTCGTCCTTGATCGCCTGTTCGCGGTCCGCCGCGATCGCTCTGGCTTCCTTGTCGTTCTTGACGACCTCGAGGATGTCTCCTGCGGTCGGAACGTCCGACCAGCCCATGATGAGCACCGGAGCACTCGGCCCCACCGACTTCAGGCGGGTTCCTTCGTGGTCCATGAGCGCCCGGGCTCGTCCGGCAACTGCGCCCGCCACGAACGAGTCACCCTGCCGCAACGTGCCACGTTTGACGATGACTGTGGCGGTCGCTCCCATTCCGGGATCGAGCTGAGATTCGACGACCACACCTGTGGCGGAGGGTTCCGGGTTCGCCTTGTATTCCTGCAGTTGCGCGATGAGATCGAGCACTTCGAGCAAGTTGTCGATGCCGTTCCCGGTTTCAGCGGACACCTCGACCGAAGTGACGTCTCCACCGAGTTCTTCCACGATCACGCCGTGCTGGGTGAGTTCGGTACGTACTCGCATCGGATCCGCAGCAGGAAGGTCCATCTTGTTGATGGCCACGACCAGCTCCACACCGGCGGCCCTCGCATGACTGATGGCCTCGATGGTCTGAGGCATGACGCCGTCGTCGGCGGCGACGACGAGGACGACGATGTCCGTGACGTCGGCGCCGCGGGCACGCATCGTCGTGAATGCCTCATGACCAGGTGTGTCGATGAACGTCAGACGGTTCTCTCCGACCTCCACCTGGTATGCCCCGATGTGCTGGGTGATCCCACCGGCCTCGCCCTGAACCACATTCGCCTTGCGGATCTTGTCCAGCAACGACGTCTTGCCGTGGTCGACGTGGCCCATCACGGTGATCACCGGGGGACGCGCCACCAGGTCTTCTTCGGAGTCCTCGAACACCGGCATCTCGGCCGTTGCCGGGCCGGCCTCTTCGGGCGCGGGTTTGTCGGCGATGTCGACGATGACGTCGAACGTCTCGGCGATCTCCTCGAACATGTCCGAAGGCATCTGCGCGGCAGCGCCCGCAGGTCGTCCGCGCAGCATCAGCGCCTTGACGACGTCACCTGCGCCGGCGCCGATCGCGTCGGCGAACTCCGAGACCGTCATACCCTCGTGGACCGTTGCGAGACCGATGTCGTCGGAACCTTCAGCCGGCTCGGGGGTCGGGGTCTCGGAATCGTCGTCCGGTTCGCCAGCCGGTTCGACAGGCGGTTCGTCCGGTTCAACAGCCGGTTCATCCGCAGACAACGTGACGGGCTCGGGTTCCGGCTGTGTCTCGGGTGTCGCCGCCGGCTCGGGTTCAGGGGCCGGGGTCGCAGTCTCGGTGTCGTCGAATGCCAGCTTGATGAGGTCGACATCGCCCTCCTCGACGCTCGAGGAGGCGGTCTTCACATCAAAACCAAGCTCCAGGGCCTTCTCGAGGACTTCCTTCGATTCGAGGTCGAGGTCCCGCGCAATCTCATAGATACGTACTTTCGCCACTCTCACTCCACCTCACGTCACTCTTCTTCGCCGGCAGCATCTTCATCATCGGCCCCGGCTGAGACGGCCGGATCGGCATCAGACTCGGAGGCTGCCGCGACCTCGGCCGCAGCACTCGTCTCGGCGACCACGTCAACGGGCGTTTCCGCATCCGCGTCGGCCGGCACCGCCGACTCCCCGTCCGGGTCGACCGCGACAACCGCGTCACCGGCGGGCACCTCATCGTCGACGGGAGCGGCCGGCTCGGGAGCAGGCTCGGGCTCGTCTGACCGAATGTCGATCTTGTAGCCCGACAGCCGGGCCGCAAGGCGGGCATTTTGCCCTTCTTTACCGATCGCCAAGGAGAGCTGGTGCTGGCCGACAATGACCTCGGCGACCTTCTCCTCCTCGTCGATCAGCACATCTTTGATCTTGGCCGGGCCGAGCGCTTCGGCGATGAACTGCCGCGTGTCCTCGCGGTATTGGACCACATCGACCTTCTCGCCCCGCAACTCGTTGACCACCTGGCGCACACGCGATCCGCGCGCTCCCACACAGGCCCCTTTCGGGTCGACATTGGGGTCGTGGCTGACCACGGCGATCTTCGTCCGGTGTCCCGGCTCCCGAGCGATGGCCACGATTTCGATCGTGCCGTCGACCAATTCGGGCACTTCCAACTCGAGCAGACGCCGAACGAGATCCGGATGGCTGCGGGAGACGACGATCTGAGGACCCTTACCCTCTTCGCGCACCTCGATGATCACACCTTTGACCCTGTTTCCGCGCTCGAGACGCTCGTACGGAATGCGCTCGGATCCCGGAACGATCGCCTCCGCGTCCCCCAGGTCGAGAATGGCGTACCGGTTGTCGACCTGCTGAACGATTCCCGTCACGAGGTCGCCCTCACGGCCCTGGTAGACGTCGAAAACCTGCTCGCGCTTGGCCTCGCGCAGTCGCTGGGCGATGACCTGCTTGGCGGTTTGGGCGGCGATCCGTCCGAAGTCGTCCGGAGTGTCCTCCCACTCGCGTGTGACGTTGCCGTCCTCGTCGAGTTCCTGGGCGTAGACGCGGATGTCCCCCCCGTCGGGGTCGATGGTGACGCGAGCCTCCTCGGCTGCCCCGGGGCTGCGCTTGTAGGCGCTGACCAGGGCGTTGGCGAGGGCATCGAGAATGGTGTCGACGGGCACGCCGCGCTCACGTTCGAGCAGCTCGAGAGCCTCCATCACCTGAAAGTCGATCTTCATGCGCGTCTCCTCACTTCTTGCCCGGTTTGGGCGCGGCTTGCCAACGAAACACGGTCCGTGCCTTGGCGACCTCGTCATATGCGAACTCGATGACCGCCCCGTCCTCGGTGGTGACGGTTGCCCCGGCGTCGCCGGCGGCATCGAGGCGCCCTTTGAGGAGGGTGGTCTCGTCGTCCCGGCGCAGCTTCATGGTGACCTCGCGCCCGACCGACTTCTGGAAGTGGCGAGGGGTCTTCAAGGCCCGCTCGAGTCCAGGCGATGTCACTTCGAGTTGGTACGGGTCGTCGATGCCCGCCTCGGCGTCGAGGAGGCGACTGACGCCGTTGCTGACCTCGGCGATGCGGTCGAGATCGATGGGCTCGTCGCTGTCGATGACGACGCGCAACGTCCGCCCGGGACCGGAGCCTTTCAGCTCCAGGTCGTCGAGTTCGAGCCGTTCGGCTGCGAGCCACGGTTCGATCAACGCTCGCACGTCATCGGTGAGTGCCATTGAATTCTTCGCCCTTGTCGCCGTCTCGTTCACGGTCTCCTGTCGCGATATCTCAACAAAAGAGGCGGGCGCCACGCCCACCTCAAGTGAAACTCGGATGTCGACCCACCATCATAGCGCGCCGCAAACCCTGGGTTTTGGGGCGCACCCTGGGCCCGCAGGACGCCGCAGGCGCCTGGCGAACCCAGGGTTCCCGGGGACACATAGGGTGCCCGGGAGCCCAGGGTTCAGGCGCTGGAGCGGAAATCGCGCATGAATTCGACGAGAGTGTGAACGCTGTCGAGCGACAACGCGGCATAGAGGCTCGCCCGCAGACCGCCCACGCTGCGATGGCCCTTCAGGCCGATCAGACCTGCCGCGGTCGCCTCGGCCACGAACCGCGACTCGAGCTCGATCGACGGGAGCCGGAAGACAACATTCATGTGGCTGCGATCCCGGACATTCACCGGATTTCGGTAGAAGCCCTCGGAACCGTCGATCGCCTCGTAGAGCACCGCCGCCTTGTCCGCCGACTCCCGTTCGAGCGTGTCGACGCCGCCGCGTGCGTCGATCCTGGAGAGCACCTTCTCCATGATGTAGATCGGAAACATCGGAGGGGTGTTGCCCAGCGAGTCGGACTCGGCGTGAAAGCCGTAGCTCAGGTAGTCGCCGAGGTCCCGGCCGCCGGACCCGAGCGCGGTCTTGCGCACGAACACCACCGCCATGCCCGCCGGGGCGAGATTCTTCTGGACGCCCCCGTACACCAGGTCGTAGCGCTCCCAGTCGATCGGGCGCGCCAGATACTCCGAGGACATGTCGCCGACGAGCGGCACATCGGTTTTCGGGAACTCGACCATCCGAATCCCGCCGATCGTCTCGTTGGTGGTGATGTGCAGATAGCGGGAATCCGCCTCGACTTGCACATCGTCGGCACCCGGCATCTCGGCGTAGTCGACGTCCTTGCCGTCCCACGCGGCGTAGACCGCTCCGAACGGACGAGCGTTGGCGAGCGCCTTCGTCCCCCATGTGCCGGATACGACGTACCCCGCCCGCTCGCCCTCCGCAAGGAGGTTCATCGGAATCATCGAGAACTGCAGGGTTGCCCCACCCTGGATGAAGAGGATGTCAAAGGAATCCGGTGCGCCCGAAACTGAACGGGTGAGTTCGAGGGTGCGCTGGTGAAGTTGCTCATACTCCGCGGAGCGATGGCTGAGTTCCACCACCGACATGCCGGTGCCGGCGAAGTCGAGGAACTCGTCTCGTGCTTCGGCGAGCACGTCTTCCGGGAGGGTGCAGGGGCCTGCACCGAAGTTGTGGGCGCGCATCGGTTCTCCTGTCGGGGTTGGTCGAATCGTAGGAGGATCGTCCGAGCCCGTAGCCTTGGCCTCATGGACGGATTCACCGAAGTCGAGGTGGTGCGATACGAGGGAGCGATTCAGGAAGTCACCCGAGATCGGGTGGCCGCCGAGTCTCCGTTCGAGATGCGGCTCGGGAGGACCCCGATCGCGGTCCTCATGCGGACCCCGGGCTTGGAGCTGGAATTGGCGACCGGCTTCTGCCTCACCGAGGGCATCCTGGTGGACCCCCGAGAGTTGCAGGGGATCACCCGCCTCGATGGCGACCGCTACGTCGTCGAACTCGCAGATGGTGTCACCGTCGACCCCGAGCAGTTTCGCCGGAACACCTACACCACTTCGTCGTGCGGAGTGTGCGGCAAGGCGTCGATCGATGCGGTCCGCATCGCATCTCGCCCCCTCCCCGCCGGGCCCGTGCTCGCTCGGAGTTCGCTCCCGCCGATGATCGATCGTCTGCGAGGAACCCAGCAGCTCTTCGATGCAACGGGAGGGCTGCACGGCGTGGCGATTCTCGACGCGAACGGCAACATCCTGTCGTCAGCCGAAGACGTCGGCCGGCACAACGCGACCGACAAGGCGATCGGCATGCTGGCGCGGGAGACATGGCCGCTCGGCGAGGTGATCCTCGTCGTCTCGGGCCGCATCAGCTTCGAGATCGCCCAGAAGGCGGCAGTGGCGGGCATCCCGTTCGTCGTCGGTGTGTCCGCAGCCTCGTCGCTGGCCATCGAACTCGCGGAGGATGTCGGGCTGACGCTCGCGGGCTTCGTGCGCGGTGATTCGTTCGTGGTCTACGCGGGACGCCAACGCCTCAGCGACTGATCCCGAGTCGATCACGGACCACCGTGAGACAATCGCCGAAGGCGACCTCTTCGGTCTCCATGGTTGCCCGGGGCGTGAACTCCGCAGTCTGCGACTCGACTCCCCGCGGTCCGATCGTGATCCGAAACGGCATCCCGACGAGTTCGGCGTCCGCGAACTTCACACCGGGACGCTCCGCCCGGTCGTCGTAGATCACGGCAACACCGGCGTCCCTCAACTCGCCGTAGAGCTCCTCTGCCGCCTGCTGCACGGCCGGGTCGTCGGCCCTGAGGGTGGTGATCACCACATCCCACGGCCCGATCCCAGGAGGCCAGATGATTCCCCGCTCGTCGTGGGAACCTTCGACGATCGTCGCCATCGAACGTTCCACCCCAATGCCGTACGAACCCATGATGATCGGATGGGAATTGCCGTCCTCGTCCTGGACGTAGGCGTCCATCGCCTCGGAGTACTTGGTTCCGAGCTTGAAGATGTGTCCCACCTCGACACCCTTCCACAGGTCGAGACGACCGCCGTCGACCTCGCATGGCTCACCGGAGCGGACGGCTCTGAGGTCCTCCCATCGGGTGACAGCGATATCTCGTTCGACATCGACATCCCGAAGATGCCAGTCGTCTTCGTTCGCTCCCGTGACGAGTCCTCTCCGCCCTCGGAGCGACTCATCGGCGATGATCTCGGTTCCGGTCACACCCACCGAACCGAGACTGCCCGGGTGTGCTCCCAGCAGGGACACGATTTCTTCGGGTGTCGCGGGTCGGATGTCGACGGTCTTCGTGACGTCGACCAACTTCTGTTCTTGCAGATCGTGGTCGCCTCGCATGAGCACCAGCGTGAGCACCCCGTCGAGCGAGTACACCAGCGTTTTGATCTGACGCTCCGGCGGAGCAATGTCGGCGAAACCGTCGGCGAGGGCTCGAATCGTGCGGATGCCAGGGGTGGCGAACCGGCTTGGCTCGGCCACTGCGTCAGGGTCGGATACGTCCGTCACCCTCGAGCGCGCTCGCTCGACGTTGGCGGCGTAGTCACAGCTGTCGCAGGTGACGATCCAGTCCTCCCCCGCCGGGCTGGCCACCATGAACTCGGTGGACTCGGACCCGCCCATGATCCCCGACGACGCTTCCACGGCCACCGCGTTCATGCCGAACCGCGCGAATATCCGGACGTAGGCGTCCCGATGCCGGGCGAACGACGCATCCAGTCCGGCCGCGTCGATGTCCAACGAATACGAGTCCTTCATCGTGAATTCCCGGACCCGCAGCACACCTGACTTGGGACGGGGCTCATCACGGAACTTCGTCTGGATCTGGTACCAGATCTGCGGTAGCTGCCGGTACGAGGTGAGCTCGGAGGCAAGCATGGCGAAGACCTCTTCGTGCGTCATCCCGAGGGCGTTGTCCGCGCCTTTGCGGTCGACCAGGCGGAACATCTCGTCGCCCATCTGCTCCCAGCGGCCGGACTTCTTCCAGATCTCGGCCGGATGCAGGGCGGGGAGGTGGAACTGTTGGCCACCGATTGCATCCATCTCCTCACGAATGACCCGGTCGATGTTCGCTCGGACCCGCTGGCCGATCGGAAGCATCGAGTAGTGCCCCGAGGACAGCTGCCGGATGAAGCCACCCCGCACCAGCAGTTTGTGGCTCACGGCTTCGGCTTCGGCCGGATCGTCTCTGAGGGTGGGAATGTGTGCCTGGGACCAACGCATGAGGCCTCGGAGGGTAGACGGGCCGCCATGCCGGCCAGGTACCGTTTCTCCCCATGGCAGTCGTGTGGGTGGTCACAGGGGGCATCGGATCGGGCAAGAGCACGATTCGCAGAACCCTCGAGGAACTGGGAGCCGTGACGATCGACGCCGATCGCATCGGCCACGCCGTGCTCGAACCCGGCGGTACCACCTTCGACGCTGTCGCCGAGCGGTGGCCCCAGGTTGTCACCGACGACGGCCTCATCGACCGGGCTGCATTGGGCGGGATCGTGTTTGCCGATCCGGACGAACTCCACGAGCTCGAGGCGATCACCCATCCGGCCATCGGTGCCGGGATCGGTCGACGGATCGATGACGCCGGCGACCGCGTGGTGGTCGTCGAGATCTCGGTGCCCAAGGATCTCGTCGGTGCCGGGTGGCTCCAGACGGTCGTGGCGGACCTCCCGACCGACGAGCGCAGGCAACGCCTGATCGACCGCGGGATGGAACCCGAGGACGTCGATCGGCGGATGGCATCCCAGCCGAGCCGTGACGGCTGGCGGGCTCGGGGTCGCTGGGTCATTTCGACCAGCGGTACGCGCGACCAGGTCGCCGAACGTGTTCACCGCCTTTGGGAGCAGGTGATCCAGGACAGCAGGTAGCGTCCCCGCTCATGCCGATCGATCCCACCCTCGACCGACTGATTCTCGATCTCCCCAAAGCTGAGCTGCATGTCCACATCGAAGGGACTCTGGAGCCGGAGATGATGTTCGATCTGGCGAAGCGAAACGGCGTGGTGCTTCCTTGGTCGACGCTGGACCAGGTGACAGCCGCCTACCAGTTCACCGACCTCCAGTCGTTCCTCGACGTGTACTACATGGGCGCGGCCGCACTCGTGACTTCCGAGGACTTCGACGACCTCATGTGGGCGTACCTGCAGCGAGCAGCCGCAGACGGAGTTCGTCACGCCGAGGTCTTCTTCGATCCGCAGACCCACACGCACCGCGGCGTCGGCTTCGAGGTCTTCATGGAGGGTTTCCGCCGGGCCATTCGCCGGAGCGAACGAGAACTCGGCCTCACTGCGGCACTGATCATGTGTTTCGTCCGCCACCTCTCCGGTGACGATGCGGTCGCCACGATGGCCGCAGCTGTCGATCACCTCGAGGATGTGATCGCGGTGGGGCTCGATTCGAGCGAGCGGGACCGCCCGCCCGAGCCGTACGCCGAGGCGTACCGGATCGCCCGGGAACACGGGCTGCGGGCGGTCGCGCATGCCGGGGAGGAAGGACCCGCCGCGTACATCCGGAGCGCCCTCGACGTGCTGGGAGCCGAACGCATCGACCACGGTGTGCGATGCCTGGCGGATCCCGCACTCGTCGAGCGGCTCAGAGCAGAGCGAATCCCGCTGACGGTGTGCCCGCTGAGCAACCTGCGGTTGCGGGTGGTCGGTTCGATGGGCGAGCACCCGATGCGGACTCTGATGGACGAAGGTCTGCTGGTCTGCGTCAACTCCGACGACCCGGCGTACTTCGGCGGCTACATCGCCGACAACTACCGGGCTCTCGTCGAAGGTCTCGGGTTCGGCCCCGAGGAGTTGGTCGGCCTCGCCCGCAACTCGATCGAGGCGTCATTCCTGCCGGCATCCCGGAAACAGTCGCTCCTCGACGAGATCGATCAGCTCTCCACCACCTGATCGCCGGAACCGAGGGCTCGGAACTACACCCAGTGTCGTCACGAACCCTGGGTTCGGGACTACACCCAGTGTCGTCTCGGGCCCACGGTTCAGGAGCGGTCGGCGACTTCGGTGACTCGGCGCTTGCGATCTTCGGTGCGGTTGGCGTCGCCCTGGATCTCGACCAGTTGGGTGCGCTCGGCTTCGGTGATCGCGGCGGCATTGGCGTCCGCGGCGGCCAGCCGGGCGTCGACGCCCTCCGCAACGAGCTTGCGCGCCTCGTCCAACAGGGCATCGACCATCTCGGCTTCCGGAACCACCCGCACCACCTGCCCGCGGATGAAGAGATGGCCCCGGCCCCGACCGGCGGCAATCCCGATATCCGCCGAACTGGCCTCACCAGGACCGTTCACGACACAGCCCATCACGGCCACCTGGATCGGGAGGTTCGCCTCTTCCAGCGCAGCCTGGGCCCTGGTGGCGACCTCGATCACATCGACCTCCGCCCGGCCGCAGGACGGGCAGGCGATCAGATCGACACCCTTGCGTTCCCGCAAGCCGAGATACTCGAGGAGCTGGCGGCCGGCCTTGGCCTCCTCCACCGGATCTGCGGTGAGTGAGAATCGGATCGTGTCGCCGATGCCCTCGTTCAGCAGCGTGCCGATTCCTGCCACGGACTTGATGAGCCCGCCCGGCAGCGGACCGGCCTCGGTGACCCCCAGATGGAGCGGATAGTCCACCGTGTCGGCGAGGAGGCGATACGACGCGACCATCGTTGGCACGTTGGAATGCTTCACCGAGATCTTGATGTCGTAGAAATCCACATCCTCGAGGAACCGGATCTCCCGCTGTGCCGACGCGACCAGCGCTTCTGGGGTCGCTCCCCCGTACTGCTCCTCGATGTCCCTGTCGAGCGACCCTGCGTTGACTCCGACGCGGATCGGCTTGCCGCGATCCTTGGCTTCCCTGGCAACGACCTTGATCTGGTCTTCCTTGCGGATGTTTCCCGGATTGAGACGCAGTCCGTCGACGCCGGCTTCCAGTGCGGCGAGAGCCAGGCGGTACTGGAAATGGATGTCGGCGATGATGGGAACGGGTGACCGTGGCACGATCTCGGCGAGCGCGATGGCGGCATCGACGTCGTTACACGTGATCCGGACGATGTCCGCCCCGTTGGCAGCGAGGGCGTAGACCTGCTGCAGGGTGCCGTCGACATCGGCGGTCTTCGTCGTGGTCATGGACTGCACCGACACCGGGGCGCCACCACCCACGGCGACCGCGCCCACGTGCAACTGTCGAGTGTCTCTGCGTTCGATCACGGGTGCCACACTAAATCCTCGCCACGCCGATCAGAGATCGATCGGGTTGACGATGTCGAGCACGATGGCAAGCAGACCGATCACGCCGATGACGCCGATCACAGTCAGCGCGACGGGAACGAGCTTGCGAATGTCGGCTGTCCTCCCGGTGAGCTTCTCGTAGAGGGCAACCGCGAAGTGCCCACCGTCGAGGGGATAGAGCGGCAACGCATTGAGCGTGCCCAGGATCACATTTACGAACGCCATGAGCAGGACGAGGTTCATGACCCCGAACTCGGCGCTCTGGCTCCCGATCTGAACGATGCCAATGGGACTCACCGGTCGGATCTCCGGATCGATCTCGCCACCGGTGATCCCCCCGAAGAGCTGACCGAGAGAGTCGAAGCGAAGGATCCGGCCGAACGACTCGAACGTGAAATCGACTGCGACCCCGATCTGCCGCGCCCCGATCCAGCCCGCCTCGAACACCGAAATGTCCTCGGTGGCGACCGCGGGGGAGAAACCGAGGAATCCCGCCGTCTCGCCGGTCTCCGGATCGACGCGGGAGCCCATCGTGGTGGTGAGCTGGACCTCCGCGCCGTCTCGAAGCACGTCGAGCGTCACCGTCTCGCCGGCGATGCCTTCGATGATGGTCCGCAGTTCCTCCCAGTCGTCGACTCGCTCGCCGCCGACTCCGACGATGACATCGCCGGACACCAGGCCCGCTTGGGCTGCTGCCGTCGGCGCACCCGCGTCGTCGCTCTCCACCACGGTGGAGACCTCGGTGGACACGACGGGTTCACCGTCGACGATCACCGGCTTGCCCTCGATCATCGCGACGGTGGCGAAGATGAGGAGGGCGATCAGGAAGTTGGCGGCCACGCCGGAGAGCACGGCAAAAGACTTCGCCCAGAACGGCTTGGACCGATACGTCCTGTGCTCCTCCTCGGGGGGGACATCCTCGAGGGCGTTCATCCCGACGATCTTGACGTACGCCCCGAACGGAATCGGCTTGATGCCGTACTCGGTCTCTCCACGGCGGAAGGACCAGATGCGGGGGCCGAAGCCAATGAAGAACTCCGTCACCTTCATGCCTGTCGCCTTGGCGGCGAAATAGTGACCGGCTTCGTGCGCGACGATGAAGCCGACGAGGGCGACGAGCGCGGCGATACCGCCGATCATGGGCAGACAGGTGACATGGAGATGCTCAGGCTACCCGCCACAGGCAGCTAATCGACGGTCTCAGCAGGCTCCCGCAACCAGCGCCGCCGCCGTCGCCCTGGCTTCGGCATCGACCTCGAGCACGTGGTCGATGGACTCGGGTTGGCCCGCGGGCGTGGCCTCGATCGTCCGTTCGATGAGTTCGGCGATTCCCATGAATCCGAGCCGCCCGTCCAGAAACGCCTGCACGGCGATTTCGTCCGCAGCGTTGAACACGCACGGTGCGAGGCCGCCGCGCGAGCCGGATTCGTATGCCAGATCGAGCGCCCGGAACGTCGCCCGGTCGACTGGGTGAAACTCGAGGTTGGTTCCTGCGAGGTCGAAACCCACCGACGACGCGACCCGCTCCGGGTGCGTGATGGCGTATGCGATGGGGATGCGCATGTCTGCCGCACCGACGTGCGCGATGAAGGAGCCGTCGGTGAGGCGGATGAGTGAATGGACGAGACTTTGGGGATGGACCACGACGTCGATCCGCTCGTATGCAATCCCGAAGAGCACGTGGGCTTCGATCACCTCCAGGCCCTTGTTCGCAAGCGTGGCCGAGTCGACGGAGATTCGCCGCCCCATGTCCCATGTGGGGTGCGCGAGCGCCTGCGCGGGGGTGACGTCCGCCAACTGTTCGGCCTTCCAGCCGCGAAACGGTCCGCCGCTGGCCGTGAGGACCAGCGACTCGACCTCGGCTGGCGACGCGCCCGCGACGAGCTGAAACAGCGCAGAATGCTCGGAATCCACGGGAATGATCTCGCCGCCGGTCCTCGCGGCGGTGGCCGTCACGAGCGGCCCGGCGGCGACGAGACTCTCCTTGTTCGCGAGTGCCACTCGATTACCGGCTTCGAGAGCTGCCATCGTCGGCCGGAGCCCCGCGGACCCGACCAGGCCGTTGACGACGACCGAGTCGGCACGGCCCGAGACTTCGAGCAGGGCGTCGGTCCCCCACCGGACATCGTTCGCCACCTGGGAGCGGAACCACGTTCGTTCGTCGCGGGATCCTCCGGTGGCGACCACCACCGCATCGGGCAGCTTTGCCGCGATCTCCGCCAATTCCGGTCCGGGTCGTCTGGCAGCCACCGCCGCGACTTCGAGTCCCCGCTCCGCTGCGACCTCGAGTGTCTGGCGGCCGATCGACCCGGTCGCGCCGAGCACGACGAGCGGCCGGGTGGTCACAGGTAGTCGAGAACGAGGAACAAGAAGTAGCCGGCAGGCACGACGAACAGCAGGGCATCGATTCGGTCGATCATCCCGCCATGTCCCGGGAGGATGGACCCCATGTCCTTGGTGCCGAGGGCACGCTTCACCACCGACTCCGCGGCGTCTCCGAGCGGAGCGAAGATCGAGACGACCAACGCCACCAGTATCGCCCCGCTGATGGTCATGAAGTCGTACGCGGGAATCGTGGCGAGCACCGAGGCGAGGGCAGCCGTCACCACGATTCCGCCGATCAAGCCTTCCACGGTCTTCCGCGGCGAGACCACCGGGGCGATCGGACGGCGGCCGAAGGCTCGACCCACGAAATAGGCGGCGATGTCGAAGAACGCTGTCAGCACGACGAGCAGCAGGATCAACTCGACTGCGTTCTCCGACCGCCCCACGATGATCGCAAACGAGAGCAGCGACACCCAGACCATGCCCATCACCGTGACCGCAGCATTCTCGAGCGGGTCGCGACGCACGACGACGGAATAGAACAGCGCGACCGCGGTGACGCCCGCAATCAGTGTCGACGCCAGGGCCTCGGGCCCCCCGACATGAGCGGCCACTCCGCCACCGATGACGCCGAGGAAACCAAACAACGCAATCGGCCGGTAGTCGCGGGTGCGGAGCGTGGCGTACACCTCTCCGACCGACAGCACCATGGCGACCGTCACCATGGCGGTGAACCAGACCCCACCGAGAAACAGACATCCGAGGAAGAGCCCGACCAGCACGAGGCCGGAGCTGAACCGCAGGGTCATATCCGAAGTCCGTGCCTGCTCTGCGGCTTCGACATCTTCTTCGGAGATCCCTCTGCGACCGGTGACATCTTCGAAACCGACCAGTCCCGAGCCGACGCCCGGCATGGAGGCAGCGACAGCCTGCCGCTCGTATTCGAGACCTTCGGCAGCCGCGATGTCCTCGGCGAGACCCTGGTATTCCCGGGTCGTGGCTGCGAGGTAGTCGTCGTGGGTGTAATCGTCGAGGTGGGCACTCCCCTCGCCCTCATCGGTCGACACGTCCGGCGAGTCGGAACTGTCCGCGTCGGACGCGGTGGACTGCTCGAGGTCAGGATCCTCCCAGGGCCGCGTGAACTTCGTGGGGATGTCGTCGGACATGGGTCACACCTCGAGCAGTTCGCTCTCCTTGCGGGAGAGCAGATCATCGATCTTGGAGACCATTTCGTCGGTGAGGTCCTGCAGATCGTTCTCGGAGCGGTGGATCTCGTCGTCGGAGATTTCACCTGCGAGCGCCTCCATGTCGGACTTGGCGTGACGACGCACGTTCCGCACGGCAATCCGGCCCTCTTCCGCCATGTGTCGGACCATCCGAATCAGCTCCTTGCGCCGCTCCTCGGTGAGGGTGGGGAACGCGATGCGAATGACCGAGCCGTCGTTGGATGGATTGAGGCCGAGGTCCGATTCACGAATGGCACGCTCGATGTTCGGGAGCGCTCCCTTGTCGAAGGGCTGGACGACGAGCAGGCGAGGTTCCGGCACGCTCATCGAGGCGAGCTGCTGGAGTGGAGTGAGGGTGCCGTAATACTCGGCATGGATGCGGTGGAGAATCTGCGGGTTCGCCCGGCCGGTCCGGACGGTGCCGAATTCGGAGGCGACGTGGTCAATGGCCGAATCCATTCCGGTGCGCGCCTCTGCGAGAAGATCGTCGAGCATCGCTCCTCCTAGTGAACGACAGTGCCGATGGGCTCGCCACTCACTGCTTGCAGAATGGTGCCCGGATCGGTCATGTCGAAGACGACAATGGGTATGCCGTGTTCGCGGCACATCGTAATGGCGGTGGAGTCCATGACTCGGAGACCCATGTTGAGGAAGTCCATGTAGGAGATCTCGTCGATGCGGGTGGCCGTGGGGTCGCCGACGGGGTCGCGGTCGTAGATCCCGTCCACCTTGGATGCCTTCAACAACACTTCCGCCCCGATCTCGACGGCCCGCAGCGCCGCGGTGGTGTCCGTGGTGAAGAAGGGATTGCCGGTCCCGGCGGCAAAGACGACGATTCGCCCTTTCTCGAGGTGCCGGATCGCACGAAGCCGAATGTAGGGCTCGGCGAGCTGCTGCATCGTGATCGCGGACTGCACCCTGGTGGGCACGCCGGCCTTTTCGAGAGCATCGCGTACCGCGAGCGCGTTGATGACGGTCGCCAGCATCCCCATGTAGTCGGCGTTCGCCGGATCCATCCCCTTGGCAGCCTGGGATACGCCGCGGAAGATGTTCCCGCCGCCGACGACGATCGCGATCTGGACGCCGGTTCGATGGGCTTCGGCAATCTCCTCGGCCACGCGGGCGACGGTGTTGGGGTCGATGCCGTACCCAACATCTGTCGCAGCAAACGCCTCACCCGAGAGCTTGAGGAGGACGCGTTTGTGTCGGTCTGGCATGCGGTCGTCGATCGTACTCGCCTCGGGAGCCGTGGAGCTCAGACCGACGCTCCGACCTCGACACGGTGGAAGCGACGAACCGAGATGTTCTCGCCCATCTTCATTCCCAGTTGGGTGATGAGCTCGGCGATGGTGCCGTCGAACTTCTCTTTGTTCACAAAGGTCTGCTCGTAGAGGACATGATCTTCGTGCCACTTCTCGAGTCGGCCTTCGACGATCTTGGCGATCGCCTGTTCCGGCTTGCCCGACGCCTTCGCCTCGCGCTCGATGAGCTCGGACTCCTTGGCGACGTCGGCGGCATCGACATCTTCACGTCGTACCCAGTGGGGATTCGCCCAGGAGATGTGAAGCGCGAGATCGTTCGCGATGTCGTTGAAGTCAGGGCTCTTGGCGACGAAATCCGTCTCGCATGCGAGTTCCACGACCACACCCATCACCGGGTGGTCGTTCTGGTGATGCAGATAGACCCCGATGGTCCCTTCGTTGGCGTCGCGGTCGGCCCGCTTCGCCGCCTTGGCGAGGCCGCGCTCGCGCAGGAGCTCGGATGCCTTTTCGAAGTCTCCGGATGCGTCGTCCAGTGCCGTCTTGGCATCCATCATTCCCACTCCGGCGGACTGGCGGAGCTTCTGTACGTCTTTGGCGGTGTATTCGGCCACTTTCGATCTCTCTCAGGACTCTTCGTCGGACTTCTGCTGCTTGGCGGTGGCCACCTGGCGGCCTTCCTTGGCTGCTTCTGCCAGTGCCATGGCGATCAACTCGGCAGAGCGGATCGCGTCATCGTTGCCGGGGATCACGATGTCCACGGCGTCGGGATCACAGTTCGAATCGACGAGTGCGATCACCTTGAGACCAAGGCGCTGGGCTTCCTTGACCGCGGTGTGCTCGGCGTTGACGTCAACGACGAACACGGCATTCGGCACGCGATTGAGATCGCGGACTCCACCGAGGTTCGCCTGCAGCTTCTCGAGCTCGCGACGCAGCTTGAGTCGCTCCTTCTTCGGACGCAGCTGCATCTCACCAGACTCCTCCATGCGCTCGAGTTCGCGCATGTAATAGATCCGCTTCTGGATCGTCTGGAAGTTCGTGAGCATGCCTCCGAGCCAGCGATAGTTCACGTAGGGCATCGAGGAGTCGTTGGCGGCCATCTCGACCGGGGACTGCGCCTGCTTCTTGGTGCCGACGAAGAGGATGGTTCCGCCGTTGGCGGCGAGATCCTTCACATAGTCGGCGGCCTTGTGGACCTGGTCGAGGGTCTGGCGCAGGTCGATGATGTGGATGCCGTTGCGCTCGCCGTAGATGAACGGAGCCATCTTCGGGTTCCAGCGGCGGGTCTGATGCCCGAAATGTACGCCGGCTTCGAGCAGCTGCTTCATGGTCACAGCCATGGATGTGTTCCTTCCTGGTTGTCGTCCGCTCCGCGCGCCAGCCGAATGTGAGTCGGTGGTGAGTCCGTGTGGAGACCATCCCAACCGGGCGAACCCGGACCAGAGGGATGCACGCAGCGTGCTTGGTTGGGTGAAATGCTAGCCGGGGTGCGTCCTCGCCTCCAAAGGCCGAATCCGGGCCGGCGGCGGTGCGACTACCGGAACGAGGGTTCGGTCATCCGGTTACGGAGCGACATCACGCTCTTGGCGTGAATCTGACAGACCCTCGACTCGGTGACACCGAGCACATCTCCGACCTCGGCGAGCGTGAGACCCTCGAAGTAGTACAGCGTGAGCACGAGACGTTCTCGATCAGGCAGACGGTTGATGGCATCGGCCAGGATGCGCCGGGTCTCTTCCTTCTGGAACGCCTGCTCGGGGCTCAACCCCGACGCATCGGCGACCATGTCCCCGAGGGAACTGCCGGTGTCCGGCCCGAGAACCTCGTCCAGGGCGATCAGTCCGAGGGTCGAGATCTCCGCCAGGTTGTCCTGGAGGTCGTCGACTCGGACGTTCATGTGGGTGGCGAGTTCCTCGTCCGACGGCGTGCGTTGGAGGCGGTGCTCGAGTTCGACGACCGATCGTTCGATCTCGCGAGCTCGGGAGCGCACGGACCTCGGTACCCAGTCCATGGCCCGCAGCTCGTCGAGGATCGCACCCTTGATGCGGTTGATGGCGTACGTCTCGAACTTGAAGCCGCGTTCGGGTTCGAACTTCTCGATGGCATCGATGAGTCCGAAGATTCCGTTGGAGACGAGATCACCCTGATCGACATTGCGGGGCAGTCCCACGCCGACGCGACCCGCCACGAACTTGACGAGCGGCGAGTAGTGGACGATCAGTCGATCCCGGGCTTCCGGTTCTCCGGAGGCCTTGTACTCGGTCCAGAGGACCGAGATGTCGTTGACCGCCGGATCAGGCCCGCGGGTGGCTTCGCTCATACGTCCTTCGAAGGTGATCGTTGGTGATGTGAGTGTAAATTTGGGTGGTTGCCAGATCAACGTGACCCAGGAGTTCCTGGACCACTCTGAGGTCGGCGCCACCTTCCAACAGGTGCGTTGCAAAGGAATGCCGGATTGCGTGTGGGTGGGTTCCGAGACGGCGCCCCACCACTCGCCGGATTCCTCGTTCGTCCAGGCTACCCCCTCGTTGTCCGATCCACAGATCGTCGGTGGGTACTGCCATGAGATGCGGTCGACCACGTGCGATCCACTCCGCCACTGCCCGCTGTGCGGGAACACCGAGCGGAACGATCCGATCTCGTCCCCCCTTGCCCCGGGTTCGCAGCGTCTCACGTCCTTCGGCCTCCCGTACGGTGAGGTGCGCAACCTCCGACACCCTCATCCCCGTTGCATACAGCACCTCGAGGAGCGCCCGATCGCGGAGTTCGACGGGACTCTCGCCCGTGAGCGCATCGAGGACCGACGCAACGGCAGCCGGCCGCAGCGCTTGCGGCAGCCGCGCCGGGGTCTTGGGCCGATGGAGCCCCCCGGCAGGATTCGCCGCCACCAGACCGCGGCGCAAGGCGTCTTCGTAGAACGCACGGACCGATGACGACTTCCGCGCCACCGAGGTGCGGGCGTAGCCCCGGGTGTCGAGTTGTGCGAGCCACCGTCGGATCAGCCGTCGATCGACCGAGCGGATCGAGTCGCACCCGGCCCGGGCGGTGAAATCGAAGAACTGGGCGAGATCACGCCGATAGGCGTCCACCGTGTGCGGCGACATCCCCCGCTGGGACCGACACCGTCCCAGGTATTCCTCGAGAGCTCCTCGAGCCCACTCCGGCGGTTCAGGAATCGGTGACACCTCGCCGATGCTACGTGCAGAACGCGAAAACCGGCGGGTTGTCGTCCCGAACCCGGGGTTCGTGACTACACCCAGTGTGGTCCTGAGCCCGCGGATCAGGGTCTCGGGCCAACCGTCGCTCGCGCCCGCCGAATCACGGGCTGGGGACTACGCCCAGTGTGGTCTGGAACCCTGGGTTTGAGACCTGTCCGGCGTGGGATATGCAACTGGTCGATGGCTCACACCACCGGTTCCACCATTCCCTCTCGGAGACGCACCAGGCCGGCCAGTTCCCACTGGCTGACCCGCTTCGACGCCTCCCCGATACTCACGCCGAGGGACGCGGCGATCTCATGGACGAACATCGGCCCGTCGAGGGCAGCTGCGGGCTGGGAACCCGTCTGCGGAGCCGGTCCGAGGATTCGCTCCAGACCCTCGACGATCTCGCCGGGAGCGACGAGGGGGTGGGCACCATCTGCGATCAGACGGTTTGTCCCTCGCGATGTCTCCCGATCGAGATCGCCCGGCACGGCGAAAACCTCGACCCCCTGTTCCATCGCGAGACGAGCAGTGATCAGCGCACCCGAACGCTCCGCCGCTTCCACGACCACCACCGCATCGGACAACCCCACGATGATGCGGTTTCGCGCCGGGAACCGCCACGGAGCGGGGGTCGTGCCGGACGGGTATTCGGACACAACCGCGCCCGCTTCGAGGATCCGTTCGCCGAGGAGTCGATTGGATGCCGGGTACCAGACGTCGATTCCCGATCCGAGCACCGCCACCGTAGGTCCGCCACCGTCGAGGGCTCCGAGGTGTCCAGCGGTGTCGATGCCTCGCGCCAACCCGCTCACCACGGTCCAGCCTGCCGAGGCGATTGACTTCGCCAAGGTGCGCGCCATTGCCGAGCCGTACCGGGTGCACCGCCGCGATCCCACCACCGCCACCGCAGGTGCGTCAGGAATGCTTCCCCGCACGTACAGCGGATCGGGTGGCTCCGGCAGGCGGCGCAGTCTTTCGGGGTATTCGAAGTCGTCTCTGCGTAGCGCCCTCATGCTGCCCTCAGCGTCATTGCTTCGAACACGTGCTCCAGGGAGACGACCTCGGATGCGTCCAGATCGGCGATCGTGCGAGCAACTCTCCGTACCTTGTCGTGCCCGCGTCCTGTGAGAACCCCGTCTGCAAGGGCCTTTGCCAACACCGACGAGGCCTCCTCGGACCAGGCGTCCTGGAGTCCGCGCATCTCGGCGAACCGCCGGGCTGCGATGACTCGCTCTCGCACCTCGGCCGACGTCTCCTCCGGCCCGCCTTGGAACGACTCGGGGCGACCGACGGCCACCGACACATCGAATCGGTCGAGCAGCGGACCGGAGAGCTTCCTCCGATATTTCCGGACTTCGGTGTCGGCGCAGACGCAGGGCTTGATCCGATCGCCGCGATACCCGCACGGGCAAGGATTGGTCGCCGCCACCACCTGGCCCGTCGAGGGGTACCGCACCGTCGCCCCGCGGCGGGCGATCGTGATGAAGCCGTCCTCCAACGGTTGCCGGAGGCCGTCGAGCACATGCGCCGGGAACTCCCCCAATTCGTCCAGGAACAACACTCCACAACTGGCGAGACTCACTTCCCCGGGCTCTGGAAGCCCCGAACCTCCTCCCAGCAGAGCCGCCACCGACGCCGAGTGATGCGGCGATCGAAACGGGCGGCCAGGCGAGCGGGGCGGGCGGGATGATGCCGCCCATACGGATGCGGACTCGAGGCGCTCCTCGGATGTCATCGGGGGGAGCAGCGAGGGAAGACGTTTCGCCAGCATCGACTTCCCGGCTCCCGGGGGACCGATGAAGAGGATGTGATGACCACCCGCGGCGGCAATCTCCAGGGCACGTCGGGCGATCGGCTGTCCCTTCACCTCTCCCAGATCCGCATCGCTGGGCGGACCGTCGACAGGTGGAGGAACGGACACTGTACGACCGACGTCCAGTGCCGCCTCGACGGCGTCGCACAACGAGTGCACCGGCCGAACCTCGACGCCCTCCACCAGGCCGGCCTCCTCCTCCCCGCCGAATGGCACGAGCAGCGGCCGGCCGAGGCGTCGGGCGACCCGGGCGGCGGCGAGGATGTTGCGACCCGGCCGCACCTTGCCATCCAGCGCGAGCTCGCCGACCGAGACAACCTGGGTCACCCCGGGTGGCACGAGTCGCTCGGCGGCGAGGATTCCCAATGCGATGGGGAGGTCGAATGCCGGGCCCGACTTCGGGAGGGCGGCAGGCGCCAGGTTGACGGTGACACTCCGCCCGTTGGGGAAGGCGTAGCCGGAAGTGGCGAACGCCGAGACCACCCGGTGGATGGCCTCGCGAACGGCGGCGTCGGGCAAACCCACGATGCCAAAACGTTTCGGGCCGGAAGCGACATGGGTCTCGACGTGGACCGCACGGGCGTCGACTCCGATCTGGGCGGCGGAAGCAGTAGTGGAGAACATGGCCTGGAACGTACGAACGGGGGGTGACAGAACTCGGGCCCGATCGGCACTCAGGGCTCGACCCAGTCCCAATTACGCTTCCCGCCATGGCATCCGGTCATCCACCACAGCGGCGTCCGACGAGCGCCGAACTCATCGACATTTTCGGGCTCGAACCGCTTCCCGTGGAGGGCGGGCTGCTGGTGCAAACGTGGCGTTCGGACGAGGTGGTCGGCACCGATGACGTCGATGCCGGAGACAAACGCGCCGGTACCGCGGCCATCGCCCTGCTCACCGACGAGCCCGATTCGTTCTCGGCGGTGCACCGGCTTCCCACCACCGAGGTCTGGCACTTCTATCTCGGCGACCCGATCCAGATGCTCCTGCTCCGCCCCGACGGAACCGTGGAACGCCCGGTTCTCGGACCAGATGTCTTGGCCGGTCAGCACGTCCAAGTCGTGGTGACTCCCGGCACGTGGATGGGAGCGCGCCTTGCACCCTGCGGGGGCTACGGCCTGTTCGGATGCACGATGGCGCCCGGTTTCACGTCCGGGGACTACGAAGGCGGCAGGGCCGCGCTGGCTTCGGACTACCCCGACGCCGCCGCGGAGATCGAGACCTTGATCCGTCCTGACGCCCCGACCCGGATGCCGTCACGGCCTTGACCGGTCAGCGGCCCTGGAACTCGGGGGGACGCTTCTGGCGGAAGGACACCACGCCTTCGACGAAGTCCGACGTGCCGAAGCAGATGGCCTGGCTTTGTCCTTCCCAATCCAGCGCATCGGCAAAGGACACGTCCCAGGCGTGATGGATGCCCTGTTTGGCGAACATCTGGGCGACCGGTGCGCCGGCGAGAAAGCGGTGGATCTGTTCGGTGACTCGCGCCTCGATGTCGGCGGGATCGACGACATCGAGGCACAGACCCAGACGCAGGGCCTCGTCGGCATCGACCACCCGACCGGACAGCGCCAGATCCTTGGCTCGCTGCAGGCCGACGACCCTGGGGAGCAGCCATGAGCCACCGAAGTCGAGGGTCAGGCCACGGCGGACGAAGATCTCGGAGAACCGGGCCCGGGCGGAGGCGAGGACGACATCGCAGCCGAGAGCCATGTTGAGTCCGGCGCCCGCTGCCACCCCGTCCACCACCGCGATGGTCGGCTTGGTGATCCGGTGCAGTGCCATGGCAGCGCCGCTCGTGACCTTCATTCTGCGCTTGGCATCGGCGACGCCGCCCGGCTCGACCTGGTCCCCGACGTCGGCTCCCGCGCAGAAGTCTCCCCCCTCGCCCCGCAGCACCAGCACCCGGGCATCAGACGCCTCGAACGCCTCGAAGGCATCCGTCAGCGTCGTCCACCCGTCCGTCGGGATGGCATTCAGACGTTCGGGCCGGGAAATGGTGAGGGTGCGAACAGCGTCGCGATCGGAAACATCGAGCCAGGACATCGGGGCGCAGGCTACCGAGCGCGAGGGTGGGTGTCGTCCGGCCGGTACCGTGGGGAGCGTGGGACTCAACCCGTTTCGCGAGCACACACAGACCGCGCTCGACGTCGCGCTGATGGTGGGCGCACTCGTCCTCACACTCGGCGCGGTGGTGTGGGCCGTCACGGGTGGATGACCGTGGACGACGAGGTCGTCGTCGTGCCCGTCCAGCCGTATGCCGCCCGCAAGGGCTATGTCTGCCCCGGCTGTGACCTCTCGATCCCACCGGGCACCTATCACCTTGTCGTGGTGCCCGAGCTGACCCCTGACCTGCGCCGTCATTGGCACCGGGGGTGCTGGCACCGGGAGATGCGACGCAGACACGGACGTTCAGCCGGTCGCGACGTCACGTAGCCAATGCACGTCGATGCCGCGGGGGCCGAATGCCACACCGACGAAATCCACTCGGTGGATCCCGAGGAAGGCTGCCAGGCTGCTGACCTGCCGGAGCTTGGCTGCGGGGAGACGTTCGTCGATCCGGAGCCTCCCCCGCACCGACCGGACCTCGACGACGACCCGCTGACGCCCGCTCCTGACGACGAGGTCCACCTCGCCCCCACCCACGACGACGTTGCGGTCCAGGATCTCGAGGCCGCGGCTCGCCAGGATCGTGGCGGCCAGGGTTTCGCCCCGGTTCCCCAGTTCCCTTCGGTGATCCGACATGGAGGAACAGGTACACGAGCGGTGTGACAGGAGAGCGTCACAGCGGTGGTATGATGGCGTCAGCCCATCGAGTGGGAGGCATCGCCTCGCCAGGCATTCCCTCGATGAACACGGCTTTCGTCTCATCCGGCTGGACCGCCTCTTTCCGCCGATCTCGGATCCATTGCTTCGAGCGAGATCGCACATCCAGCCAACGATGCCCGCCCGCGCGGGCCAGGAGACAACCCATGACCACCTTCGCCGACCTCGGCCTTCCGGCCGCGATCACGAGCATTCTCGAACGGGATGGGATCACCACCCCGTTCCCCATCCAATCAGCGGCAATTCCCGACGCACTCGCAGGCCGCGATGTGTGCGGCCGCGCCCCGACAGGTTCGGGCAAGACCTTCGCCTTCGGCCTCCCCATGCTGGTCGGCCTCGAGCGAGCACGTGCCAGTCGCCCTCGGGCACTGGTGCTCGTCCCCACCCGGGAACTCGCCGACCAGATCCGATCCGAGCTCGCCCCGTTCGCCAAGGCGATGGGGCGCTCGATCGCCGTCATCTACGGCGGGGTCGGCTACGGCCCCCAGCGATCCGCGCTCCGGCGGGGAGCCGACATGGTGATCGCCTGCCCCGGTCGTCTCGAAGACCTCATCGGCACCGGCGACATCAAGCTGGACGACCTCGACGTGGTCGCGATCGACGAGGCGGACAGGATGGCAGACATGGGGTTTCTCCCCGCCGTCCGCAGGATCCTCGACCTCGCCCCCCGCGATCGTCAGACGCTGCTCTTCTCAGCCACCCTCGACGGAGACGTCAAGATCATCACCGACCGCTACCAGCGTGACGCACGTCGCCATGAGGCGGCACCGGTCGACACGCTGCAGTCCGATGTCGCCCACCACTTCTGGCGCGTCGAGCGCGACGATCGGCTTCGGCAGGCGGCTTCGATCGTGGACCGGTCGGCTTCGACCATCGTCTTCACTCGCACCCGGCATGGCGCCGATCGTCTCGTGAAGCAGCTCGCCCGTGAGGGCATCGAGAGCGTGGCGCTCCACGGCGGGAAGTCCCAGCCGCAGCGCACGAAAGCGCTTGCTGCCTTCACCCGCGGCCGCGCCAAGGCGCTGATCGCGACCGATGTGGCGGCCCGCGGAATTCACGTCGATGACGTGGCAAGCGTGATCCACTTCGATCCGCCGGAGGATGCCAAGGCATATGTGCACCGTTCGGGCCGTACGGCACGGGCGGGCGCGACCGGCGCGGTCTATTCGTTCATCGACCGGTCCCAGACACGGGACGCCAATCGGATGATCCGCGATCTCGATCTGCCGACCGAGCTCGGCGCACCCGACGCATCGTCGATCGTCCGCCGGGAGACCACTCCCGCCCGCCCCCAGGCGGAGAGCCCCCGTCGTGAACGGCACGAGAACTCCAATCCCGCTCCGAGACACGAGACCGCAGATCGTTCCGAGGGGCGCCCCCGAGGGTCCGATGATGTCGAAGGCAACATCTATGTCGCCAACCTGCCGTACTCGATGACGTCGACGGAACTCGCCGAGCTCTTCGCTCCGTATGGTCCGGTGTCCCAAGCGGCCATCGTGACGCACCCGAAGACCACCCGATCCCGCGGCTTCGGGTTCGTGGCGATACCCCGTGACGCCGATCGGGCGATCGAAGAAATGAACGGTGCCGAGGTCGCCGGGCGGGTACTGACCGTCCGGGAGGCGAAGCCCCGCAGCTGACGTCTTTGGGCTGTCGGCGGCTGTTCAGCCGTCGACAGCGCCGAGGCGGTCGACCGGCCAGATCCGGAAGACCGCTTTGCCGATCACGTCATCGCTGGGGATGGGACCGAACACCCGCCCGTCGGAAGACTCGTTGCGGTTGTCTCCCATCATGAACAGTTCGTCCTCGGCGATCGCGCGGGGACCGAAGTCAGCCATCGCCACGCCCGTCTGCAAGTATGCCTCGTCGAGCACGACACCGTCGATGAACAGCTGATTGTTCCGGATCTCGATCGTCTCGCTGCCCAGGCCCACGACGCGCTTGATCAGGTCATCGTTCACGGAGGTGCGGATGCCGAGCGCCTCGAGTGTGGATCGGACCACTGCTTCCGGGAACGACTCTTCGATCTCCGGCGCGTAGGGGTTCTCGAACACGATGACGTCGCCCCGCTCCGGTTCTCCCAACAGGTAGCTGACCTTGGAGACCATCACGCGGTCGTCGACGAGCAGCGTCGGGATCATCGAACCCGACGGGATGTAGAAGGGCTGCACGACGAACGTCTTGATCAGAACGGCGACGATCAAGGCGGCCAGCAGCAAGAACGGGAGCTCCGAGACGAACGAGCGCCTTGGTTCCTCCGCAGGAGTTTGCTCGGTTTCGTCGACCGGCGTACTCACCGGAAACTCAGTCGCGCTTTTCCTTGATGCGGGCCGACTTCCCGGACCGCTCCCGCAGGTAGTAGAGCTTCGACCTGCGGACGTCACCTTTGCGGGTGACTTCGATCTTCTGGATGATCGGGGCGTGGACCGGGAAGACACGCTCCACGCCAACGCCGAAAGAGATCTTGCGAACGGTGGCAGAAGCCTTGATGCCGGTGCCGTTGCGGGCGATGACGACTCCCTCGAACACCTGGACCCGCTCCCGGCCCCCCTCGACGACACGGACATGCACCTTCACGGTGTCCCCGGCTCGGAAGTCGGGCACGTCGTCGCGCAGGTACGCGCCTTCGAGCGTGTCGAGATTGTTCATGGCGGACTCCTTGGAACACAGGTGCCGGGCGCAAGACGGTTGGAGACCGTTCCAAACCCGTTCGGAACGGGCGCGAACTCACCCGGGCAGAGGTGGAAGCATACCATCGCCCCCGCCCGGCAGAAATCGTGCCGCGGGCTCAATCGGTCAGAAGATCCGGCCGTCGTTTCTTCGTCCGTTCGGCTCGCTGCCGGCTGCGCCACTCGTCGATTCGACCGTGGTCTCCCGACAGCAGCACTTCGGGGACGGGCCATCCCCGGAACTCCGCCGGTCTCGTGTACACGGGCTCTTCGAGCTGACCGTCACGGAACGATTCGGTCACCACCGACTCCGGGTTGCCCAGCACCTCGGGGAGCAGCCGCGCCACCCCTTCCACCACCGCCAGGGCGGCCGCCTCCCCCCCGGCGAGCACGAAATCTCCCAGCGAAACCTCCTGGTCGATCATGTGTTCCACGATGCGCTCATCGATTCCCTCGTAGCGACCGCACACGAGCGTGAGGTGGTCGAGTTGTGCCCACTCGTCCAACAGGCGCTGGGTGAGTGGCGTGCCACCGGGAGTGAGATACACCCGATGGGAATCCGGGACGGTGTCGAGGGCCTCGGCGAGGGGCCCTGGGCTCATCACCATGCCGGGACCCCCACCGAAGGGGGCATCGTCGACCGCCCGATGCACCCCGGTCCCCCACCGGCGCAGATCGATCGGATCCACCGCGAGGGCGTCGCGCTCGATCGCCCGGGCAACCATTCCGACCTCGAGCGGGCCTTCGAAATAGTCGGGGAAGATCGTCACGATCGAGATGCGCATATTCCGAGCGTATCCTCGACGCCATGGCCGACGAACCACTGGTACCCGAGTTCACCCTTCCCGATTGGGGCACCGAGGGCGCTCCCCCGGAACCAACCGTCCCCGACGACGCGGACGATGCCGCAGGCAGCGAGGTTGCCGTCGACGGCGAACCCATCGAGATCTCCGTGGAACGTCCGGTCCTGGTCACATCCGGAGACCTTCCGCCGAAATGGATCGTGGACACGGTCCACGGCCTGGTGACCGGTCATGCGAAGAGCGACAAGGACGACCCTGCTGAGGCGGCAGAGGCGGCATCGGTGAAGGCGGTGGCGGCAGTGACCGAGCGCGCCGCCGAACTGGGGGCGAACGCCGTGACCAACCTGACCCTGTCCGTCTCCGGGCGCAAGTCGAAGGTCGTGGTGACCGCGTGGGGTACGGCCGTGTCGTTCAGTCGCTGAACGACGAGATCCGGATGTCGCCGGACACCGTCTTGGCGTTCAACCGAACCCGGCGCTTCGGCGAGTCGATCGGGTCGAGGGGCGCCATCGGGTCCGGGCCGGACCGCTGAGTCGGTGGAGCGGGCGGCTCTGGCGAAGCCGGCGTCGGCAAGTGGACGTGACCCGAGAGGGTGTTGACTTCGGCCTCGAGCCTGATGCCTTTGGGGAATCCGATCACGAGATCGCCCGAAACGGATTTGAGCGTGACCTCGTCACCACGGAATCGGTCGATCCGCAGGTCTCCCGACGCACTGTTGGCGCGCAGATCGCCACCCACTTCTTCGGTCCGCACATCGCCGGATGCCAAGGCAGCAGTCAATCGCCCGCCGATCCGCTGAATCCACACGTCTCCGGACGCAGAGTTGACACGGACGTCCCCGCCGACTTGGTCACCCCGGATCGATCCGGACGCCGTTTTCACCTCGAGGGAATCGGTGACACGGAATGCCACGTCGCCCGACGCGGTGCGACAGATGAAGGCTCCCAGTTCCGCGTCGGTGTGCACGTCTGCAGAGGCGGAACCAACCTCGAGATCGGTGCCGGCGGGAACCGTGGCGGTGACCCGAACAGTTCCCCGCACGACCCATCCGCTCCGGTTGTCCGACACATGGATCGTGTCTCCCGTCTGACTGATCTCGACGGAATCGGGGTCGCGGGTGTGGACCTCGACGGTGATCGTGCCGGGAGGTCCCTCGCCGACGTCGACGCGGCCCGCTTGGATCCTGATGTTGAGCGAGGGACCCGCCCCCACGGTGAATTCCCGGTTGACGGTGCTCACAGGTCGAAGCTCCCGCGCACCGACCTGCTGACCCTCGTCGACCTACGAGCACCGCTGGTCAGGGTCTTCACCACCCAGGTGTTCACCGAGTCGCCCGTCTCGTCGGCCGCGGACTCCACGAGTCCTTTCAGCGTCGGTGGGAGTCGCAGGGTGATCCGGGCGTCGAATTCTTCTTCGAGCGTCGGAGAATCGACTTCGGATGGCGGGCTCACCCGCAGCTGTGGCTCCCCGTCCGCGATGACTACTTCCACCGTCCGGTCGCCCAACTGGGCGCTGACTTCTTCCGCGGCCTGCTGGGCGAGTTCCATCCCCACCTGACGCAGCGCCGGCTCGAGGGCCGCCAGCAGCTGGGAAGCCGCCGCCTCCATCGTGGCGTCCGCTCCCGCCACCGCGAGCTGGGTGCTGATCGCAGCCTCGAATGTCGTGAGGACAGGTGCGAGATGCATCAGCGGGTTTCCCTCTCAACGAGATCCTGACGGATCCGCGGGAGACGCGGGGTCGCCCGGTGGCGCCGAAGGTAATGGTCGTGGTGTGCCATGTAGAAGCTGTGGGCGGTCATGGTGCGCTCTCCTCGCAATCCGCTGCTGTGATGTCACCATGATGTCAGATTGATGTCATCCTGTCAATGGTCTGCTTGATTGTGCGGGGGGGCGACCCCCCTGCGTAATCAGATGATTCTTCTTTCGGCGGCCCAGCGGGCGAGTTCGTTGCGGTTGGAGAGCTGGAGTTTGCGCAGGACGTTCGACACGTGGGTTTCGACGGTCTTGATGGAGATGAAGAGCTCCTCGCCTGTCTCGCGGTAGGTGTATCCGCGGGCGATGAGTCGGAGCACCTCGCGCTCCCGATCGGTGAGCAGGTCGAACTCGGAGTCGACTTGGCCCACGGGCACGGAGCTGAAGGCGTCGAGCACGAAGCCTGCGAGTCGGGACGAGAACACCGCCTCACCAGACGCCACGGTGCGGATGGCGGCGGCGACTTCGGCCGGGGAGGCCGTCTTGGTGATGTATCCCCGGGCGCCGGCGCGCACGACCGAGACGACGTCCTCGGCCGCATCGGAGGCGGAGAGGGCGAGAAACACCTGGTCGTCGATCTGCTTGCGCACTCCGGCGACGACGGCCGCTCCCCCGCCGCCGGGAAGGTGCACGTCGAGCAACACCACATCGGGAGCTCGCTCGACGATGAGTTCGATGGCCGGTCCCACCTCCGACGCCTCGCCGACCACTTCGAGATCGTCCGGAAGTTCCGCGCGCACGCCGGCCCGGAACAGGTCATGATCGTCGACGATGAAGACTCGGATCGTCATCGCGGGACCTCCAGTCTCCATTCGGTTCCCCATCCAGGCTCGGATCGTACGGTCGCCTGACCCTTGCGACCGTGCACCCGGCCGAGAATCGACTCCCGTACACCCAACCGGTCCTCCGGAAGCTGTTCGGGATCGAATCCCCGTCCCCGGTCCCGTACGAAAACGCGGATCACGTCGCCGGTGACTTCCCCGAACACCGACACCACCTCTGCACCCGAGTGTGCTGCGGCGTTGGTGATCGCCTCGCCCGCGGCGGCCACGAGAGCGAGGCCGCCCTCGGACAGAGGCTCGTCGCCCGACATGACGACTTCGACAGGTATCGAGTACCGCACCTCGGCTTCGGACGCGACGGCGCCCAACGCCGACGAGAAGGAACCTTCCACCGGGGATGCCCCGAACAGCCATTCTCGCAGTTCCCGCTCCTGCTGTCGCGCCAGCACCGTCACCGCGGCGGCGGATTCCGCCCGGCGCTGAATGAGCGCGAGCGTCTGCAGGACCGAATCGTGTAGGTGGCGCGAGATCTCGACTCGTTCCTCGGCTCTCGCAGCTGCCGCCTCGGCCGTTCGTCTGAGGTCGTCCGCGTCGCGGCGCCTTCCATCGGAGATTCTCAGTATCCGGACGATCCAGGTGAAGATCGCCGCTCCCGCCGCGTAGAGGACGATGGAGCCAACCGCCTCACCGACGCCGCCCGGACGCACCACGAGGGTGATTGTCGCCATGACGACGGCCGCGATCCATGCATGTCCCCGACCGCGGATGGAAGCCACCGCAACCACGATGAGGGGAAGCCCACCCGAATACGTGGGAACGCCGTCGCCGGTGAATGCGGTCGCGATCAGCGCCGCAGCACCGAGTCCGATGTCGACGACCAGCGTCGAAGTCGACACCAGTCGCCCGGGTCGGGACCCGGACCATCCCACCGACAGCATCGACCAGCCGGCGACGACCGTCGCCACGGTGATCGGCAGCCACGGCCGTTCCATCGAGTCGCCGGCCACCAGGTACGCCGAGATGACGAGGATGCCAACCCACGCCGCGCCCACGACCCGGGCCCCGGCGGCGATCCGCAGGAGAATCGGTTCGAGGTCGTCGTGAGCCGGCGCGGTCATATCTGCAGGCTACGGGCCCCGGGGCCGAGTTAGCCTCTTTGGGATGCGGCCCATTTCCCGCCGGGGGTGGGACCGGCTCCCGATTCTCATCGCCGTGCTGGTCCTCGCTGCGTGCGCACCCGGCCCTGACTCCGGAACCACGACCACGACCCCCACGACTCCTTCCGACACCCAGTCGAGTTCGCCCACGTCAACGACGCCCACCGGCGCCTCCGCGCCGACCGCAGGGACGGCGCCACCGTGTGAAGCCGGCTCGGAGCCGTTCGTGGAGAGTGGCGGCGCCGGGTTGATCGAACGCGGTGACACCGATTCGACCATCGTCTCGGGTGTGCGCTGGGTGAGTTACCCGACATGTGTGCGCGTGGTGATCGAGTTCGCTGCGACGAGTGGCGCGCCCGCAGTGCTGCCACCCGGCGTGGGCCCCCTGTTCATTCGGCCCGCAGGCGTGCTGCGGCTGCAACTCGATCCCGCCGTCACGCGCTCATCGATCATCGAGCAGGTCGTCGACACCGGTCTGGTCGACACCGCCTACGTCGTGCGGCGCACCACGGGGGACCTCTTCGTCGACCTCCACCTCGGCGAGCCGGCCCTGGTCCGGGTGAGTGTGGCGTCCGGACCTGCCCGGATCGTCGTGGACATCCTCTCCGGTGGGGACCCGTACCAGTTGCCGGCGATGGTCACAGAGGATCTCGTCGTGATCGACCCTGTCGGCGATTCCGCGAGCTACCCCTTCACGGTCAACGGATATGTGCGCGGAAATGCGGAGACCATGTCCGTCGCCATCGAAGCGGGCGGCACCGAGCAGATCGTGGATGGCGAGATCGGTGAACGCTCCGACGCCTGGGGGGCGTTCACCGTGCTGGTTCCGAACGGGCCAGACGGATCGGCCACCATGGTCGTGGGCAGCCAGATCCCGATCTCGCTCGAACTCTCCTGACCACTCAGTCCCAGGGCACGAGACCGGGAAGATCGGCGATCACGATCGTGCCGCTCGCCAGATCGACCTCGGGCACCAGTTCGGCGACGAACGGCACTTCGAACTGGCCCTCCGAACCGCGAATCACGAGTCGAAACTGGGCGGCGCCTTCGATCACCGACTCGACCCGCCCGAGCGCGACGCCGGCGTTCGAGACCGCCGCGAGACCCACCAGATCATCGGGCCAGTACTCGTTGTCCGCGAGCGGACGGCGTTCCGCTTCGTCGATGAAGAGCTGCGTGCCTGTCAGGGCCTCGGCCGCAGTGCGGTCGCCGACTTCTTCGAAGCGCACCAGCAGTTTGTTGCCCCGCTCCTGGGATTTCTGAACGGTCAGCGTGTCCCCGGAGTCGGTCAGCACCGGACTCCCGGGCGCGAACCGATCGGGGTTGTCGGTTTCGGGATGGACGGTCACATACCCGTGCAATCCGTGCGGGCGGCCGATTCGGCCGACCAGCACACCGTCAGTCGATGAACTCGACGCCGGCAGACAGGCCCTCCTCGTCAGCCGCAGCTTGTGCGACAGTGCGGATTGCACGTGCGACCCTCCCGCGGCGGCCAATGACCCGACCGAGGTCGCCCTTGGCCGTGCGAACCTCCGCCACGACGTCGTCGGGACCCTGTTCGACCAGGGTCACCGACACTTCTTCCGGCTTCGACACGATCTCTTTGACGAGGAACGTGACGACGTTCTCGACGATTTCACCCTTCGTGTCAGTCACTCTTCCTCCGAGCCTGTCTCGTCTTCGGCTTCGGCATCGGCCTCCGACTCTTCTGCGCTTGGCTCTTCCGTCGCCTCTGCGACGGCATCGGCCTCGTCGGCAGGAGCCTCAGCGGGCTCCTCGACGGGTGCCGCCGGCGTCGCGGCCCGCACGGTGTGAATCTTGCCTGCCGCGACCTTGTAGCGAGACATCGCCCCGGAAATTTCGAGAAGCTTGCGCACCGCCTCGGTGGGTTGTGCGCCCTTCTTCAACCAGTCGATCGCCTTCTCGGTGTCGATCTCGATCACCGAAGGCTCCTGGCGAGGGTCGTACCGGCCCAACAGGTCGATGTATCGGCCATCACGCGGCGCACGGCCGTCGATGACGACCACGCGATAGAACGGGGAGTGCTTCTTCCCCATGCGCATCAGGCGCATCTTGACGGCCATCTACTTCACCTCTTGCGTTTCTTGCCTGCGGCGGCGAGGCCGGGCATACCCGGAAGTCCCCGGCCACCGGCCAGCTGCTTCATCATCTTCTGTGCATCTGCGAACTGCTTCAGGAGTCGGTTCACGTCCTGGGGGGTGGTACCCGACCCGACCGCGATCCGTTTCCGTCGGCTCCCGCCGATGATCTTGGGTTTTTGCCGCTCCTCGGGGGTCATCGAGCGGATGATCGCTTCGACACGTGCCAGATCGCGGTCGTCGACGTTGACGTCCCGCAAGGCGGAACCGGCGCCCGGAAGCATAGCAAGGATGTCCTTGAGCGGCCCCATCCGCTTCAACATCTGGAACTGTTCGAGAAAGTCTTCGAGCGTGAACTGGCCCTTTTCCATCTTGCGGGCGGCCTTTTCGGCGTCGGCTTCGTCGAAGTTCTGCTCTGCCTTCTCGATCAGACCGAGGACATCACCCATGCCGAGTATTCGGCCGGCCATCCGGTCCGGGAAGAAGGGCTCGAACGCCTCCAGGGCTTCCCCCAAGCCGGCGAACTTGATCGGCACACCCGTCACCTCTCGGACCGAGATCGCCGCTCCACCCCGGGCGTCACCGTCGAGTTTGGAGAGAACGACTCCGGTGACCTGGGTCTGCTCGGCGAACCCCTTCGCCACGTTCACTGCGTCCTGACCCGTCATTGCATCCACGACGAGGAGCACTTCGTCCGGATCCGCTTCCTTGGCGACGTCGGACAGCTCGCGCATCAGTTCCTGGTCGATCTGAAGCCGGCCGGCAGTGTCGATGATGACCGTGTCACGACCGAGCTTGGCGGCCTCTTTCATCGCGGCCTTCACCAGGCGCCTCGGCTTGGAGTTCCGATCGGCATAGACGGGGACGTCGATCTTCGACCCGAGGGTCTCCAATTGATCGATGGCTGCCGGACGCTGCAGGTCGGCGGCCACGAGCATGGGACGCCGCCCGTCGTTCTTCAACCGCAACGCCAGCTTGGCGGCGCTGGTGGTCTTGCCGGAGCCCTGCAGTCCCACCATGAGGATCGTCAGAGGAGGCGCACCCTTCTTGAGCGGAACCGCCTCAGATCCCAGCGTGGTGATCAGTTCCTCATGGACGATCTTGATGACCTGCTGGCCCGGCGTCAGGCTCTTTTGGACATCCGCGCCCAGCGCGCGCTCCTTGATGCGATCGAGGAGAGACCGGACCACGGTGACGTTGACGTCGGCTTCGAGCAGCGCGAGCCGGACGTCGCGCAACGCGCTGTCGACATCGGCTTCGTCGAGGCGTCCCTTTCCGCGCAACCGCGAGAAGACGCCTTCGAACCGGTCTGTGAGTGCATCGAACATCGGAGCTGAACGGTAACTGCCTTGGCGGCGTGCATGGAAAAGACTCCAGACCGCGTGGGTAGTCTCGGTGGCGTGACTTCCATGGATCTCTCCGACGCCATCGACGACCCACGCGACGAGGAGCTGCGCGCCGACATCCGGCGTCTGGGTGCCGAACTCGGCAATGCGCTCACACGCCAGCACGGGTCGGAGTTGCTCGACCTCGTCGAACGCGTGCGAGCTCTGACGAAGTCCGTCCGCCTCACCGGCAACGAGGAAGCGGGAAAGGAACTCGAACAGGTACTCGGCTCGATGTCGATCCCCGATGCGATCAACCTCGTACGTGCGTTCTCTGCGTACTTCTACCTGGCGAACGTCGCCGAACAGAGCCACCGTGTCGGTGATCTGACGATGACCGACGAGAACCGCACGATCGCTGCCACCGTCGACCGCATTCTCGAAGCAGATCTCGACCCCGAACTCGTCTCCGCGGTGATCGGACGGCTCGAATTGCGGCCCGTATTCACCGCACACCCGACAGAGGCTGCGCGCCGTACGCTCTTGACGAAGCTGCGGCGCGTTGCCGAACTCCTCGGTGAACGGTCCGACCCCCGCAGCACCGACAGCGAGCGGGTGCGGATCGACCGGCGGGTTGCCGAGCTGATCGATCAGATCTGGCAGACCGACGAGTTGCGCGCCAACCGTCCGACACCCATGGACGAAGCGCGTTCGGCAGTCTTCTACCTCGACCAGCTGGCATCCGACGTGCTGCCGGATCTCGGAGACGAGATCGCCGTCCAACTGGGGAGGCTCACCGACGAAACGGCGGCGCGCGGCCCGGTGATCCGATTCGGCACGTGGGTGGGTGGCGACCGTGACGGCAACCCGAACGTGACTCCCGAGTTGACGATGCAGGTCCTTGAGATGCAGCACGAGCACGGTCTGCGGGCACTCATCGAACACGTGGAGGCGGTTGCCGAGGAGCTCTCGATGTCGGCGAGGATCCACGGAATCACCGACGAGCTCGCAACCAGCCTCGCGGCAGATCGCGCTGTCCTGCCTGCGGTATGGGAACGGTTCAAGATCCTCAATGCGGACGAGCCCTACCGCCTGAAGTGCGCGTACATCCACCAACGTTTGCGCAATACCCAAGAGCGCATCGCCGGAGACGCCCGCCATGTTCCCGGCAAGGATTATCTGCGACCCGACGAGTTGCTGTCGGATCTCCACTTGATGGCGCAGTCGCTCCGGGAGAACTCGGGCCGGCTCATCGCCGACGGCGCGCTGATGAGGGTGATCCGCAATGCCGAGACGTTCGGGTTTCACCTGGCGACGATGGACGTTCGTGAGCACGCCGAACAGCATCACGAGGTCCTCATCCAGCTCTACGAGCGGTTGGGGGCGGACTACGCCGGCCTCGATCGGGAGGAGCGTCGTCGTCTGCTCTCCGAAGAGCTGGAGAACCGGCGACCGCTCGCATCCCCGGTCACGCCGCTCGAAGGTCGCGCCGCAGTCACGTTCGAGGCGTTCAACGCGATTCGACGCGCCCACGAGCGTTTCGATCCCGGCGTGATCGAGTCCTACGTCATCTCGATGACCCAAGGCGTCGACGACGTCCTCGCCGCAGCCGTGCTCGCACGGGACGCCGGCCTCGTCGATCTGCACGCCGGGAAGGCGGCGATCGACATCGTGCCGCTCTTCGAGACGATCGAGGAACTGCGACGGGCGGGGGAACTCCTCGACGCGATGCTGTCCGAACCCGCATATCGCAGGATCGTGGAGTTGCGAGGAAACACCCAGGAGGTGATGCTCGGATACTCCGATTCGAACAAGTTCGGGGGCATCACCACCTCCCAGTGGGAGATCTACAAAGCCCAGCGGCTGCTTCGCAACGCTGCCCAGGCCCATGGAGTCACGCTCCTGCTGTTCCACGGCCGGGGCGGGACGATCGGCCGGGGGGGTGGTCCCACCCATCAGGCGATCCTGGCCCAGCCGTTCGGCACGATCCATGGTGGGATCAAGGTCACCGAACAGGGCGAGGTGATTTCGGACAAGTACGGCTTGCCCGGACTCGCCACCCGCAATCTCGAGCTGGCGCTGGCGTCGGTGCTCGAAGCGTCCCTGCTGCACCGGGTGTCCCGTCAGCCCAAGGACGTGCTCGACCGCTGGACCGAAACGATGGAACTCGTCTCCCAGGCTGCCTTCGGTGCCTACCGATCCCTGGTGGACACCGAGGGCCTGGTCGACTACTTCCTCTCCTCGACTCCGGTGGAGGAACTCGGTGAGATGAACATCGGCTCGCGTCCGTCCAGACGACCCGGCGGCACCGCGGGCCTCGACGACCTGCGGGCGATTCCCTGGGTCTTCGGCTGGACCCAGTCGCGCCAGATCGTCCCGGGATGGTTCGGCGTGGGGACGGGTCTCGCCGCGGCCCGCGAGGCCGGCGCGTGGGATGTGATTGAGGAGATGCAGGACAAGTGGCTTTTCATGCAGACATTTGTCTCGAACGTGGAGATGACGCTCACGAAGACGGACCTCGCGATCGCCTCACGGTATGTGCGCCAACTCGTCGACCCCATCCACCACCACCTCTTCGACACGATCACCGAGGAGTACGTCCGCACGTCTGAGGAGATCGCCCGGATCACCGGAAATGCCCTCTTGGACCGGCTCCCGATCCTGCAGAGAACCCTGGCCGTTCGGGACTACTACCTCGATCCTCTGAACTACCTGCAGGTCTCGCTGTTGGAGCGCAGTCGTGCGGGGGAACAGGACGAGGCGCTCGAACGCGCCCTGCTTCTCACGGTGAACGGCATCGCGGCGGGAATGCGAAACACCGGCTGAACTCGACCGGCCAGACGCTGACAGCACCGCAGCGGTCCGCCAGGATCCTACGAATGAGTCGGCTCCCCATTCTCATCGCCATCGGCATCGTGGTGGTGGCCTGTGCGCCACGGAACGCGGAGACGACGACGTCGGCCACTCCCCCGCCCACGCTCCCGTTTCCCCCCGCTCCGGTGTCACCGGAGGGACCGCTCGATGATGCCACCACCGCACTCCTCGACGACATATGGTCAGGGCTGCCCGATGCGGTGACCGCGGATGGCGTTCGCGCCCTCGGCGAATCCGACGACGCACGGATTTCCTGGCTCATCGCCGATCTCCTTCGCTTCGCCGGTGCGGGCGATCTCCTCGACGCAGCTCAGGAGGCACTCCTCTCCCTGACCGGAGTCGAGTTCTCGAGTTTCGGCATGTGGGTCTCGGTCACCGACCATCTGATCGCCTGGGACACCCCGGCACCTCCCGGCTACCTCGACTACAAGCGGCGTCTCTTCACTGCGGTCGACGAACGCTGGGACTTCGTGTTTGCCGAACCGAACGACCTCGAGCTCAGATATTTGTCCTGGGGCGGTGTGCTCATCGACGACCGGCCTGCCGGTGACCCCGACCCGTGCCCTCGTGGCTGTATCCCCGCGCTCGATGACCCGGAGGTGACCAACGCCGCCGCCGGTGCCTGGTATCCCGACGACGGCATCGTGTTCGGGGTCACGATCAGTGGCGAGGCCCGGGCGTACCCGAAGCACATCATGGAAGTCCACGAGATGGTCAACGACACGCTCGGCGAACGTCGCTTCGGGATGCCCTATTGCACGCTCTGTGCCTCGGCCCAGGTGTTCTTCACTGACAATGTCGCGGGCTTTCCCGCCCCGGTGCTGCGCACCTCGGGGCTCCTGTCACGGTCGAACAAGGTGATGTACGACCTTGCGAGCCTGTCGGTCTTCGACACCTTCACCGGAGCTGCTGTGTCGGGCCCGATGTTCACTGCCGGCGTCGTCCTCGAACAGGCGGGGGTCGTCACATCGTCGTGGGGTGAGTGGAAGGCTGCCCATCCCGAGACGACGATCGTGGCGGCCGACGGCGGGATCGGCCGCTCCTACGATCTCGTCCCGCTGGGTGGCCGCGATGACAACGGCCCGATTTTCCCGATCGGCGATCGCGACCTCCGGCTTCCCACCCAGTCCCAAATCTTGGGAGTCGTTCTCTCGGACGGAACCGCAGTGGCATTCCCTGTCGAGACCGCCAAAGCGGCAATCGCCGCCGGCGAGGCAGTCACCCTGGCCGGAGTCACGATCGTGGCCGACGGGGGCGGTCTCCGAGCCCGGTCGGGCGGTGAGGTGTTGCCATCTCACCAGGCGTTCTGGTTCGCCTGGAGCCAGTTCCATCCGGCGACGCTGCTCTGGTCGAGCTGAACGCAGACAACGACCCCGTCGTCAGGTCCACGGGATCGCCCACACACGAATCGCGTCCACGCATTGACACGCGTCTATCTATTGATATGCTTCGATGTATCGATCATCCTCGATATGTGATCCTCCTCGATATGTGTTGGGAGCACACCGTGCCATTGGAATTGCTGGAGTTCGTGGCGTTCAACGCCCTGGCGATCGCGCCGTGGTTCTTCTTGAGCATCGGACTCGGTGTCGTGGTCCGGACCCTCCGACTCGCCGACGGGATGCGGGCGGCGTTTCGACGTCGACCGATCCCCGCGATCCTCCTCGCCGTGGCGATCGGAGCCTTCGCTCCGTTCTGTTCGTGCACGGTGGTCCCGGTCGTTGCCGGCCTGCTCACCGCGGGAATTCCGCTCGCACCGGTGATGTCGTTCTGGGTGGCATCGCCCACGATGGATCCCGAGATCTTCACGTTCACCGTCTCGATGCTCGGTTGGGAACTGGCGACCGTCCGCCTCGTCGCGACCCTGGTGCTCAGCACCGCAGCAGGAGTGGGCGTACACGTGCTGAGCCGCCGGGGAAGCTTCCAGAACCCGCTTCTGCGGCAACCAGACGCGGCCTGCGGCTCGGACGAGGGCGCGTGCCCGTCTACCAACCCCGAGCGTGGCGGTGTCGCCGTCATCACCCCACCGCGAGCGACGATTCGCACCCGGGTGGCGAGTCTCGACATCAGGTCATTGGTCCGCGAGATCGGACGGGAGTCCTGGATGCTGGGGCGCTGGCTCCTCGTTGCATTCGCGCTCGAGGGCGTGATCCTCGAAACCGTCCCCCAAGAGGCGATCGCCGCAACACTCGGCGGCGCGAACGCGTGGTCGGTGCCGCTGGCGGCCGTGATCGGCGTGCCCCTCTACGTCTCAAACTTCACCGCCCTCCCGATCGTTTCGGGTCTGCTCGGCCAGGGGATGAGCGCGGGCGCGGCCATCGCTTTCCTCCTCGCAGGGCCGGTGACCACCATCCCGGCGATGCTCGCCGTCCGCTCCCTCGTGCGCCGAGACGTGTTCGTCTACTACCTGGCCGTCGGACTCGTGGGCGCCACCGCACTCGGTTTCCTGACGGGCGCGATCCTGTGATGCGAACCGAACCCAGCGCCGGCGTGTCTTCGCTAGCCTCGCCGACGTGTTCACGGCCGTCTCCCACCCCCTCGCCCAGCACTATCTGACGGATCTGCGTTCGGTCGACACCGATACGCCTCGCTTCCGTGCATCAGCCCGGAGGCTGGCGTATCTGCTCGTCGCCGAAGCGACCGCCGACCTCGGACTCGTCGACGTCGAGGTCGACACGCCGCTCGAGAGAACGACGAGCGGGCGCCTCGCGCGCCCGGTGGTCTGTGTCGCGGTCTTCCGAGCCGGTTTGGGCCTCCTCGATGCCGCTCTCGACATGCTGCCGGAAGCGCTCATCGGCTATGCCGGCGTGCAGCGCAACGAAGAGACCGCGCAGCCGATGGAGTACTACGCCAAGTTCCCGCCCATGGACGATGCGCGAGTGCTGATACTGGAGCCGATGCTTGCGACGGGCGGGTCGCTCGCATGGGCCGTGAACAAGGTGAAGGAACATGGCGCCACCGACATCACCGCGGTCTGTGTCGTCGCCGCACCTGAGGGCGTCGCCCACATGGGAGACGCCCATCCCGATGTGCGGATCGTCGCTGCTGCACTCGACCGGGACCTGAGCGAGCAGTTCTACATCCGTCCCGGTCTCGGCGACATGGGCGACCGGCTGTTCGGAACGTGATGGCAGACTTCGAGGATGCCGTCCTCGAAGTGATCCGCTCGATCCCACCCGGCCGTTTCCTGTCCTACGGCGAGGTGGCAGACGAAGCCGGCTTTCCCCGGGCCGCGCGGGCGGTCGGGACACTCCTCGCAACCACCGCAGAAGACTGCCCGTGGTGGCGCGTGGTGGGATGGGATGGCCGCCTCCGGGCACCAGACACGACGCGCCAGGGACAGCTCCTGGCCACCGAGGGTGTCTCCATTCGCCATGGACGGGCCATACTCGGATCATGAACATTCGCAGGGCAATCATCGTGGTGATGGACTCGTGTGGGGCCGGGGAGGCACCGGACGCAGCCGAATACGGAGACGAGGGATCCGACACCCTCGGCCATACCGCCACTGCGGTCGGTGGTCTCGACCTGCCGAATCTCACTGCAGCCGGCCTCGGGAATCTGCACGGGTCCCTGCTCGGCGTTCCTGTCGTGTCGTCGCCGACCATGGCCTACGGACGACTCGCCGAAGCTTCGGAAGGCAAGGACTCGACGACCGGCCACTGGGAGATCGCCGGCATCGTCACCGAGACAGGCCACCGCACCTTCACCGATACCGGATTTCCCGACGAGTTGGTAGCGGCGGTGGAAGCCGACGCCGGTGTGGAGTTCATCGGCAACGTCGCCGCGTCGGGCACCGAGATCATCGAGCGGCTCGGACCCGAGCATCTCGAGACCGGCAAGCCGATTCTCTACACCAGCGCCGACTCGGTCTTCCAGATCGCAGCACACGATGACGTGATCGGGATCGAGCGCCTCTACGAGATCTGCCGGATCGCCCGCGCTCACTGCGACGAGTGGCAGATCGGCCGCGTCATCGCCCGTCCCTTCGTGGGCGAGCCGGGCGCGTTCCAACGGACGTACGACCGCCAGGACTTCGCGATGCCTCCCCACTCCCCCACGATTCTCGATCACGTCAAGGACTCGGGCCGCCAGGTGTTCGGCATCGGAAAGATCCAGGATCTGTTCGCAGGCGTCGGACTCACCGCCGCGGTGCATACCGAGGGCGACCGCGACGGCCTCGAACACACCGTTCAGGCCGTACGCGAGCGCACCGAACCCGGAATCATCTTCACGAATCTGGTCGACCTCGACATGACCTACGGTCACCGTGAGAACCCGGAGGGGTATCACACGGGGCTCAGGCTGATCGATTCCTTCGTCCCCGCGCTCGTCGCCGGACTCGGCGACGACGACCTCATGTTCATCACTGCCGACCACGGCAACGACCCCACCGACGGCTCCACCGACCACACCCGCGAGTACGTTCCGCTGCTGGTCGCCGGCATGCAGGCTGCAGGGGTGGCCCTCGGGGACCGCGACCAGTACTGCGACGTCGCCGCCACCATCGCCGAGGGCATGTCGCTCGCCGCTCCGGCACGTGGAGTCTCGTTCCTGGATGAGATCACATGAACGTCGTCGAGCTCATCGAGACCAAGCGCGACGGCGGAACGCTCTCCGACGAACAAATCTCGTGGCTGATCAAGGCGTACACGTCCGGGAGCGTGACCGACTACCAGATGGCTGCGATGGCGATGGCGGTATTCATTCGTGGCCTCGAAGCAGCCGAACTGGCGGCGTGGACCTCCGCAATGATGCATTCAGGCGAAATCCTCGACTTCTCCCACATCGCAGCGCCCAAGGTGGACAAACACTCGACGGGAGGCGTGGGCGACAAGGTCTCGATACCGCTTGCGCCAATCGTCGCAGCTTGCGGGGTGGCGATTCCGATGATGTCCGGCCGAGGGCTCGGCCACACCGGCGGCACCCTCGACAAGCTCGAGTCGATCCCCGGCTTCCGCACCCAACTGTCACCGTCGGAGTTCACCGACGTACTCGAACATCATGGCCTTGTCCTGGCGGGGCAGTCCGACACTCTCGTGCCGGCCGATCGCAAGCTCTACGCCCTGCGGGATGCCAGTGGAACCGTGCCCTCCATCCCGCTCATTTCGAGCTCGATCATGTCGAAGAAGCTCGCCGAGGGCCTCGACGCGTTGGTCCTCGACGTCAAGGTGGGGGTCGGCGCCTTCATGGAGGATCTCGCGAATGCCCGCCGCCTGGCGGCGACCATGGTCGGAATCGGCACTCGCCACGGCGTACGAACCATCGCCGTGCTCACCGCGATGGACGCGCCGCTCGGCCGGGAGGTCGGGAACGCCTCGGAGATACGTGAATCTCTCGATGTGCTCGCAGGCGAGGGCCCTGCGGACCTCGTGGAAGTGACCATGGCCCTCGGCAGCGAGATGCTGCGGGCCGCCGGCGTCGCCGGCGACGATGCGGACGCTCGCGATCAGATGACCCGCGCGATCAGCTCGGGAGCAGCCATGGAGCGTTTCGCCGACGTGATCGCAGCCCAGGACGGCAATCCTCGCGTGGTCGAAGACCGCTCGCTCCTTCCCACGGCAGACCGGAAGGCCACCGTCGATGCGTCGAGAGACGGAGTCGTCATACTGTGCCATGCCCGCAGGATCGGGATCGCGGCGATGCGCCTCGGTGCAGGCCGGGAGCGCACGGAGGACACGATCGACCCCGGCGTCGGGATCACGATCGAAGCGAAGCCCGGTGACCGCGTCGAAGCGGGCGAACCCCTCGCCACGCTCCACTACCGCCACCCTGCCCGACTGCAAGAGGCGCTCAGGGTGTTGGAGGGGGCTTTCGAGGTCGGCGATGCCGCCGACCCGGCACCGCTTCTCCTCGGCCGGATCACGCCCGAAGACTGACGATTCGGAATACCGAACGCACGGTCGGTATCGTCCGACGTCCGCATTCACGATCAAGGAGACAGCCGATGAAGGTGGTCGTCTGCGTCAAGCAGATCCCCGATCCGGCGAGCGAGTACACCCTGGAGCCGGACAGCCATTGGCTGGTTCGGCCCGCCGAGCAGGTACTCGACGACACGGACCGCTACGGGGTCGAAATGGGTCTGCAACTCGCTCAGCAGAGCGACGACAGCACGGTGACCCTCGTCAGCATGGGCCCGACAGGCAACATGCAGGGCATTCGCCAGGCGCTGGCGATGGGAGCGGACAAGGCAGTCGTCGTCGACGACACCGCCCTACGCGGCTCCGACGCCCTGACGACCGCCCGGGTGCTTGCTGCTGCCATCCGGCGCGAAGGCTTCGACCTCGTCATCGCCGGAACCGAATCCACCGACGGGTACTCGGGCGTCGTTCCACAAATGGTCGCCGAACTCCTCGACGTCCCCGCCTTGACCTACGCCACATCCGTCGAGATCGGCGACGGCGTCACCATCCACCGCCAGACAGCATCCGGATACGACACCGTCGAAACGGCGCTGCCCGCGGTGGTGTCTGTGACTGCCGGAGTCGTCGAACCGCGGTATCCGACGTTCAAGGGAATCATGGACGCCAAGAAGAAGCAGGTCGACACGGTCACGGTTGCAGACCTCGGGGTCGATGCCTCCATCGACCAGAAGGTCACCGAGATCACACCCGCCCCCGAGCGTTCTGCCGGAACGGTGATCGAAGACGACGGCGAGGCCCATCTCGCAATCGTCGCCAAACTGCGCGAATTGAAGGTGATCTGAATGGCGAACGTCTGGGTCTTCATCCAAGAACAGGACGGGACGCCGTCCACGCTCGGCCTCGAACTCCTCACGAAAGCACGCGACCTCGGAGACGTGACCGCGCTCTACGTGGGCGACGGATCCGACGAAGCCTTCGCCACTGTCGGCGAGTACGGCGCTTCGGCCATCTTCCACTTCTCCCCTGGCGACGCCCTCGTCTCGAGTCCGGTGTCGGCTGCCGTCGCCGCACTGGTCACCGAGCACGGGCCCGATCTCATCCTGTTCGGTCAGGCATACGACGATCGTGACGTCGCCGGCCGACTGGCCGCCAGAATCGGCCGCACCGTCCTCTCGAACGCCATCGATGTCAGCCTGGGGGATGGACTGAGCGTCACCCACGAGATCTTCGGTGGCACCCAACTCGCCACCTCCACCATCACCGGGGAACGCCCGTACATGGTGATCGCCCGACCCAAGTCTTTCGAAGCTGCCTCCGCGGGCGGGCCGACCCCGTCGGTGACCGCAGTCGACCTTCCGGATGTCGGATCGTCTTCCGCGAAAGTCACAGGCACCCACGTCGAGGAGAAGGAAGGTCCGCAGCTCGAAGACGCGGCCATCATCGTCTCCGGTGGTCGCGGACTCGGCTCGGCCGAGAACTACTCGCTCGTCGAAGCCGTCGCCAAGCCGCTGAAGGCGGCCACCGGTGCCACCCGAGCGATCGTCGACGCCGGCTGGGTGCCGTACGCCAAGCAGGTCGGCCAGACCGGCAAGACGGTCAAGCCGGATGTCTACATCGCCGCCGGCATCTCCGGTGCGATGCAGCACCTCGTGGGGATGAAGGACTCCAAGACGATCATCGCCATCAACAAAGACCCCGAGGCACCGATCTTCTCGGTCGCCGACCTCGGAATCGTCGGCGACATCAACAACGTCCTCCCCAAACTCGCCGAAGCCCTCAAAAACGCGTAACCGCCCCGCGTACCCTGGGTTCCCGGGGCACCCAGAGGGCCCCGAGAGCCCACGGTTCGTTCGAAATCACACTGAAACGGACCACGAGGTGGTGGAGCCAGCCTCAAAGGCCGCGCACACAAAGCACACTCGCGCCTGACCCGGGCCGTCGTGATTGGGGAACACGGACGGGTCGGCATCTGAATCCGGACTTTGCTCGACGTCGAAGCCCTGAGCACGATGGAATGCGATCGACGAGATGTTTTGCGGAGAAGTGCCGGCACCGAGCCCGAATTATCCGAACCGTGGGCTCTCAGGGCACCCAGAGGGCCTGGCGAACCCAGGGTACGCGGGGCGACGGCAGGCGGTCAGAGGGTGAAGCGGTGCGGGAGGAGGTCGTCGAGGGTGTGGGTGCGGACCTCGCCGGAAGCGGTGGTCACGTGGATCGTCTCCACGCCGAACTCCGACATGATCTGGCGACAGCGTCCGCACGGGTAGGCGTCGTCGACCGTCGGGGCGTCGATGCACGCCACCGCCACGACCGGGATGCGGCGATGACCCTGGGACACGGCGTAGTTCACGGCGTTGGCCTCGGCGCACTGGCTGACCGGAAACGACGCGTTCTCGATGTTGGCACTGCTGAAGACCGTCCCGTCGGCCGCGAGCACCGCGGCACCCACACGGAAGTTCGAATACGGCGAGTAGGCGCCTTCGGCTGCCGTCCTGGCCCGTGCCACGAGGTCGTCGGTGCCGATCATTCCGCCAGCAACGCGTCGACGAACTCGTCGGGGTCGAACGGGATCAGGTCGTCGATCCCCTCCCCCACGCCGATGAACTTCACGGGAATCCCGAGTTCCTGTTCGACTGCGATCACGATGCCACCCCGAGCGGTCCCATCGAGCTTCGTGAGGACGATCCCCGTCACACCCGCGATCTCGGTGAAGACCCTGGCCTGGGCAAGTCCGTTCTGGCCGGCCGTGGCGTCCAGTACCAACAGCACCTCACCGATCCGTCCGGCATCGCGCTCGAGGACACGCCGGATCTTTCCGAGTTCGGCCATGAGGTTCTTCTTGTTCTGCAGCCTGCCCGCGGTGTCGATGACCACCACGTCACGTCCCCGGGCCCGAGCCGCGGCAAGCGTGTCGAAGGCAACCGACGCAGGATCCGAGCCAGACTGACCGCCGACGACTTCGACGCCTACACGATCCGCCCACATGCGGAGTTGGGTGTCGGCCGCAGCCCGGAACGTGTCGGCGGCCCCGAGAATCGGCGTCAGGTCTCGTTCGCGAAGGCGGGCGGCGATCTTCGCGATCGATGTGGTCTTGCCTGTCCCGTTCACTCCGACGACGAGAACGACGGCGGGCGTCCCGGACAGATGCAGGTCCCGATCGCGTCCTGCGAGGATCCGCCGCAGCTCCACCGCGAGGCGGTTCCGAGCCTCCTCGGCGTGCTCAGGATCGGAGTCACGTATCCGCCCCACGATGATCTGGGATGCCGCAATTCCGACGTCGGCGGCGACGAGCGCCTCTTCCATCTCGTCCCAGAAGCCCTGGTCCAGGTCTCCCCTCGAGAACACCGACCGCAGCGACCCTCCCAGCGTCTGGCGGGTTCGACCCAGTCGGGACGCGAGGGGGACGGCGTCTGCCCGCGGCTCAGGAAGGTCTTCGAAATCCGGTGTTCGACGCCGGGCGAGTACGAAGTAGCCGGCGCCTGCCACGACGACGATCGCCGCGACGAGGAGAACGATCGTCAGGGAATCCATGGGCGACCGAGGTTACCGACCGCCGACCCCTTCCAATTCCGCCGCTGCCTCGGACATCGACTTGGCAACGACCTTGGAGGAACCGCCCGGTTCCATCGTGACGCCATAGAGAACGTCCCCCGCCTCCATCGTCTGCTGCTGATGGGTGATGATGACGAGCTGGGCCTTCGGGCGGAACTCGTCGAGCAGGCGCACGAATCGATGGAGATTGGCGTCGTCCAGGGCAGCCTCCACCTCATCGAGGACGTAGAACGGACTCGGTCGAGCGTCGAAGACCGCGAACAGGAACGCCAACGCCGCCAGGGACCGCTCCCCGCCGGAGAGAAGAGACATCGCGGTGACTTTCTTTCCGAGCGGCTGCGCCTCGATCTCAACACCTGTCACCGCCAGGTCTTCGGGATCGGTCAGTCGGAGCCGGCCGCGGCCGCCCGGGAACAGCACCGTGAAGTGGCGCTCGTACGCCTCGGCGATCTCTTCGAACGCCGCGAGGAACTGGGTCTGAATCTCCGTGTCGAGGGCGTCGATGACCTTGCGCAGTTCGTTGCGGGACGCTTCCAGGTCGTCCAATTGACCGCTGAGGAAGCCGTGGCGTTCCTCGAGCTCTGCGTACTCGGCCGCCGCCAGCGGATTCACCGGACCCATCCGGCGGAGCTCGGCTTCCCTGGTTGCGAGCTCGTCTCGAATGTCACCTTCCATCTCCGGGACAGCGGCAGCCAGCGCGGTCTCCTCGTCGGCGTCGGCATCACGTCGGAGACGCTCGGCGACCTGCTCGCGTCGCACCCGCAATTCGGCGCGTTCGACGGCCATCGCACCCAGGCGCTCCTTTGCCTCTGAGAGCTGGAGTGCGTGCAAGTCATGGCTCTGCTGGGCGTCGGCGAGTCGAGCGCCTGCATCCCCGGCCTGGGACCGCAGTTCCGCCTGACGGGTCCGCAGCGTTTCGAGGTGGACACCCAGCGCATCGGTCGCCTGCCGTGCGGCATTTGCAATGGACTCCAGGCGGCGGAGACTTCCGGGATCGACCGTGACCTCGGAATCGGCCGCCAGCAGCCGCTCGACCTCGGTTCGGCGGCGCTTCGCCATGGCGAGTTGTTCCTGCGCCGCACGCAGGGCTGACGAGTGTTCCTGCCACGCACTCCGAGCGGCCTCCCGTTCCTGCCCGATCGCACGGCGTCGCTCGACGAGCGACTCCCAAGCAGCCTGGCGCTCGGCCTCCTCGCCTTCGAGTGCGTCGAGCCTGGTCCGGAGACCGGCGGCCAGATCCACGCGCTCTTCGATCGCGGACCGCAACGACGCCGATCGGACCGCGAGCCGCGCAGCGTCTTCCAGTCCCGACTGGACTTCGCGTTCGAGCCTGGCGAGTGCCTCAGTGGATCCTGCCATCCGCGCTTCGAGCGATTCGAGGGTCTCGAGCGCGTCGCGTTCGGTCTGCCGGGCATCGTCGAAGGCCCTCTTCGCCTGTGCCCGCAGGCTCTCGGCGCGGGCGAGTTCGACCTCCGCTCGCTCGAGGGCGACTTCGGCCGCCTCGATCATCGCGGGAGACGCACCGTCCGGCTGAGCAACCCGGACGCCGTCGAATGTGATGAGGTCGCCTTCGGGCGTGACCACCCTGATCCCGGGCTGCTCGACTGCGATCCGATGACCTGACTGCCACCCTTCGACCACGTAGACATCACCGAGCAACGCCTTGGCCAGGCGGCGGTCGGCGCGTGGTCCGAGCAGCGAGACGAGCCGATCGGCTCCCGGAACGTCGGTGCGGTCGGGCGTCTCCCGACCGGGACCGAGTATCGGCACACCGCCCCGACCCTCGGCCTTGAGCGACGTCACTGCCGCGCGCACGCTCTCTTCGTCCCCGAACACCACCCCGGCCGCCCACGGTCCGAGCGCGGCATCGACTGCAGCAGCAAGTTCGGCGGGGACGTCGAGGGCCGCAGCCACCGAACCCACGATGCCGGCCGACTTCTCGACGATCGCCCGAGCGTGCTCATCTGCGAGGCCCTCCGCAGCTGCGACGAGGGCGTCGCGTTTGGCGGTGGCTCCGACCACCTCGACCCGGGCATCGGCATGCGCGGTCTCTGCCTGCTCCCACCGCTCCTGGGCGACTGCGCGTTGCGTATGGGCGCCGTCGTAGCGTTCCTGGGCCGGCGTCGCGACCGCGTCGAGATCCCGGATTTCGTCATTGATGCGCGCTGCGGTGGCCCGTTCATCGGCGATGCGTGACTGCACCGTCGCGGCCCGGCTCTCGACCGCTTCGAGTTCCCGACGATCCCTGTCGTCGGCCATGTCGAGCGATCGCAGGTCGCCGCGGACGACGGCGATCGCTCCCTCGGTGGACATCTCTTCTTGCTCGGTGAGCGACCGCTCTTCGTCTTCGAGCTGCCGGAAGCTCCGCTCGGCGTCGGCCGCCAAGCGATCCACCTGCGCGACGTTGGCTTCTGCCTCGGCGATGCGACGGTGGAGTTCGTCCACCTCGGCCTGCAGGTCGCGGCGACGCTCATCGGCGCCTTCGAGGCGGGCCGCGCCCGAACGGTGACGCTCCTGGGCGACCTGACCGATCCGCCGCAGCCGCTCGCGCACGGTCTCGGCCTTGGCGGCGGCCGCGGAATCGCGGTCGAGTGCTTCGCCCAGTTCACCCGCTTCCGAGCGCAGGGTGGCCAGCCTCGCTGCCACTTCCAGGCGCGCGTCTTCTGACTCGGCAACTGTCGTCTCGTCACCTGCAGCTGCTGCGGTGATCTCACCGAGTCGGCGATCGATGGCACGCAAGTCCTCGGCACCGACCGCCAGCCTGAGCGCGTGCACCGCGTCTGCCACCTCGGAGTGTCGGATGGCAGCGGATGCTTGACGCTTGAGCGGCCGCATGCGCTTGCCGATCTCGCCGAGCAGGTCCCGGAGACGGATCACATCGGCATCGGTGCGCTCGAGACGCCGCAGGGCTTTGTCCTTGCGCACACGGTGCTTGAGGATCCCCGCCGCCTCTTCGACGACTGCCCGATGCTGATCGGAGGTGGCGTTGAGAATCGACGTGATCTGACCCTGTCCGATAATCACGTGTTGGTGTCGCCCGACACCCGAGTCGCTGAGCAACTCCTGGATGTCGAGCAGGCGACAGCCCACCCCGTTGATCTCGTAGTCACTCGAGCCGTCGCGGTACAGACGGCGGGTCACGCTCACCTCGGGCAGGTCGAGCGGAAGCATCCGCGAGCTGTTGTCGAAGACGAGAGTGACTTCGGCGCGTCCGAGACCAGGACGGGTAGCGGTGCCGGCGAAGATGACGTCATCCATCTTGGCGGTGCGCAATGCCTTCGGGGACTGCGTTCCCATCACCCAGGCAATGGCGTCCACCACGTTCGACTTGCCTGACCCGTTGGGTCCGACGACCACGGTGACTCCGGGACGGAACTCGAGACGCGTCCGATCCGCGAAGGATTTGAACCCCGTGAGCTTCAACGACTTGAGATACATTCGAAAACCCTCGCCCGATCGCCCGGAAACTCCGGCCCGGCTGGTGGACTTACACCTGTGTGATTCGTTCGAGGTTAGCCGACGCTCGGGTCAGCACCGAGTACGAACACCGGTCATGGCCGTTCAGTGCGTGGGCAGGGGTGCGAGCCGCGACCGGCGAGTGATGAGCACCCACACGAGACCTCCCACCAGGGCGATCCCGATCCAGGCGGTCGAGGCATACCCGGGTCCGTCGAGCAGCGCTCCGGAGCTGAGGGTCGCCACCGCACCGACGCCCCACACCATCGAGTCCACCTTGCCCTGGATCACCGGCCGCAACTCCGGCTCGACCGCAACGGTGAGCAGGGTGCTTCCGGCGACGAACCCGAGGTTCCATCCGAGGCCGAGCAGGAAGAGGCCCCAGCCCAACAGCATGGTGGCGTCGTGGGGAGCGACGGCGGCGATGACGCCCGCCGTGACGAGGATCCCGACACCGGACCACATCATCGGGATCGCGCCGACTCGGTCCGTGACCCGACCCACCAGGGGAGCGAATGCGAACATTCCCAACGTGTGGACACTGATGATGTTGCCCACGGTGCCAAGGCCGAAGCCACTGTTCTCGACGTGGATCGGAGTCGCCGTCATGATCAGCACCATCACGAAGTGTCCGATGACCATCGCCGCCACCGCCATCTGCACCCGCGGCCTGCCGAAAGGCGCAACCGCTTCGTCGAGTGACGCCACCACGGCCTCGTCGACGATGGCGAGGGAGGAAGGGTCGGGCCGAAGGGCTGCCAGGCAGAGCAGCGTCGCGGTGCCCATGAAGACGACGGTGGCGAGGTAGCCCCCGGCGTACTCGACGGCCCCCAGTTCGACCGCAATCGCCCCGCTGGGGTCGAGGAGACGCGGCCCGAGGACCGCACCGATCGTGCTCGCCCAGACGATCATGCTCACCGCGCTCCCCCGCCGATGCGGTTCGACGAGTTCGGCTGCGGTGTACCTGGCGAGATGGGCGGCGGCGTTCCCGAAACCGATCACTCCCATGCCGGCGACGAGCAGCGTGAACGATTCGAAGAGAACCCCGGTGAAGGCCACCGCTCCGCCTGCCGTCGCAGCGGACATGCCGACGAGAAGCGACCAGCGTCTCCCCTTGGTGACGACGCGCCTGCCGAGGAGATTGGTTCCGACCGCGGTGGAGATCGTCCCCACGGCCGCCGGCACGCCGGCCAGCAACGCGGAACCAGTGATCTGGCGTGCGGCGAGCGTCGACACGACGACGCCTGCGAGATACCCGGTGCTCATTGCTCCGACCGCGGCGAACAGGGTCCATCGCAGGCGAGTTCGAGTCGGCATCAGGACACGTTATCCGCCGGTGTCAGGAGTTGATGACGAGAAAGTCCTGCACCGACGGGTCAGGCGGTACCGCCACCGACTCCACGCCACTGACCGAAGCTCGCGGCGGGCCCTGCCACAGCCAGTCGATGAAACCTTCGAGTGCGGCTTCGTCGCCCTGCGCCCACACCTCGACGCGACCGTCCGACAGATTGCGGACCCAACCCCACAGGCCGACACGCCGGGCCTCCTGGCGGGTCATCTGTCGGTAGTAGACGCCTTGGACGCGCCCGGACACGAACGCATGGACGGCGTTCATCTCTGACACTCCGGACAGAAATGCGACGACCGCTGGGTGATGGTCACCTTCTCGATGGGGGTACCACAGCGACGACACGGCTCGCCCGTCCGGCCGTACGCGGCGAGGCGCTCGACATATGTTCCCGCCCGCCCGTCCGGGAGGAGATATCGCAGATCAGCCAGGCTGGTACCCCCGTGCCGCAGGCCGTCCTCGAGTATCGGACGAACTGCCCGGCGCAGTGCCGCGACCTCCGGGGGTGTCAGCGACCCGGCTGGGCGGCGCGGGTCGATGCGGGCACGATGGAGGATCTCGTCGGCGTAGATGTTGCCGATTCCGGCAAGGAATCGCTGGTCGAGGAGCATCGTCTTGATCGGCGGGACGCGGCCGCGGAGCCACGCTGCCAGCTCGGGACCGGTCGGAAGGTCGTCCAGGGCGTCGCGACCGAGGCCCTTCATGGGTGAGCGATCCCATTCGTCGGGAGTGAAGGCGGCAACGAAGCCGAACGTTCTGGGATCGACGAACCGCAGTTCCACTCCGGAGTCGGTGGTCGCCACGAAGTTCGTGTGGGGGTCCGCCGGCGTTTCCGGCACGGTGAGTTGCATCTTTCCGGACATCCCGAGGTGTATCACCCAGCGCAGGTCGTCTTCGACGTCGGCAACGATGAATTTCCCGACACGGCCCACCTTCCCCACGGTGCGTCCGGTGAGCCGCTCCGAGACGTCGGTGGGCCGCTCGTGGCGGCGGGCCATCCGGTCGCGGCGCACTTCGACGCGGGTGAGCCGACGGCCCTCCAGGGCGGGGGCGATCGAACGGCGGGTGGTCTCGACTTCGGGAAGTTCAGGCACTGCCGCCAGCATGACACGCCGCCGCGACAACGGCGATCCGTGATGTCAGACGGCCAACTCCGCCGCCCGCAATGCGGCCCCGATGCGCTTGGCGCTCACCCGTCCTTTCGTCCCCAGCGGCTGCGCGAAGTACGAGATCCGGAGTTCCTGGAGCATCCATCCGACTTCGATCAGTTCCGGACCGACCCGAATCGACTCCATGAGCCGAGCGTGCTCCCGTTCCAGCGTGTCGATGATCCCCAGGTGCTCGGTGTCGCGTTCTGGCCGCTCCGCAAGTCGCTGCAATCTCCAGATCATCCCCCGCAGATAGCGTTCCACGTCACGGATGCGGCTCGGTCCGATCGCGGCGAGGAACCCTGGATACACCAGACGGACGACCTGGGCTCGGATGTCGGCAACCGCCTCGGCGAAGAGGGGCGCGTCGGAGGCGTTCACCTCGATCTGCAGGTCGCGGAGGGCCGCGAACACGTCCAGTGATGCCGCCGCGATTTCCGAGACGCGTTGTGCCATCCGCCCGTCCGCCTGCCGTCCCAGGCGGGCGAACTCCTCTTCCGTCCACACCGGCCCGCCGAGGTCGGAGAGCACGGCGTCGGCGGCACACTCGACACAATCGGCGATCCAGTCGACCGTCGCCGCATGCGGGCCCAGTTGGAGGTCCGCCTTGGCTTGCGGGGTCAGCAACGGGTTCACGACCGAGGCGGCGTTTCGGGCCCGCAGCGTCAGCAGACGCCGCGTCCCGAACCACATCGACTCGGCTTGTTCGTCGGCTGTCGCCAACACCCGAATCGCCACGGACTCGCCGTCGTCCACCAACGACGGGTAGGCGGTGACCGCGCTGTGAGGGCCACGCACACGGATCGTTCGGGGCAGATCCCCGAACTGCCACTTCCTCAGCCCGGACTGTTCGATCGGGTGGGATTCCCCAGTGACGGCGTCGCGAGCCTCCGACCGGAGGGCGGACCGCAACTCCGCCAGATCGTCCCCGACCGCCAGGACACCGCCCCCGTCGTCGATCACCCGGAAGGTCGGCTTCAGGTGTGGCGGCAGTCGGTCCAGGTCGAAGTCGTCCGCCACGATGGACAGCCCACTGAACCGGGAGAGTTCGCGCCTGACGTGATCGAGCAGCCCTCCTGCCGGTGGCGACGCCAGCACCCGCGCGGCCGTCTCCTTGACGGGGAGGAACTCTTTGCGTATTTGCTTCGGCAGCGATCGAATCAGCGACGTCACCAGTTCCTCGCGGTGTCCGGGGACATGCCACTCGAACACCGACGGGTCGAGACGGTCCAGTCCTGCCGCGGGGACGTCGATGATCACGCCGTCGACGTCACTGCCGGGCTCGTATGTGTAGTGGATCGGGGCAACGACGTCCCCGTGATGCCATTCGTCGGGGAAATCCCCGGTGTCGAGTCGATCCGCCTCGGGAACGATGACATCTTCGAGCGAGAGGTCGAGGCGGTGCGGGTCGTGGCCGACCACTTTCCGCCACCAGGCGTCGAAGTGCCGAACGGATACCACGTCGTCGGGAATGCGTTGGTCGAAGAACGCGACGAGCGTGTCGTCGTCCACCCTGAGATCGGATCGAAAGCGTGCTTCGAGGTCTTCGACGTCGCCGAGCACACGTGAGTTGTGCGCGGCGAAGGCGTGATGGCTGTCCCAGTCGCCCGCGACGAGCGCATGGCGGATGAGGAGCGCACGGGCGACCGGCGGGTCGATCCGACCGTATTGCAGCTGCCTGCCCGTCACGACCGGGACCCCGTAGAGACTGACCGTCTCATACGCCATTGCCGCTCCCCTGGACTCGTCCCACCAGGGGTCCGAAAAGGTCCGGGTGACGAGGTGTGCGCCGACCGATTCGATCCAGGCCGGGTCGATCCTCGCGACTCCTCTCGCCCACAGCCGCGATGTCTCGATGAGGTCGGTCGCCATGACCCACTCGGGTGCCTGCTTGAACAGGACCGATCCGGGGGCGATCGCAAAACGGGCCCCCCGCGAACCCCGATACTCGTAGCCGTCGGGAACTTTGCGTCCGACATGGGAGAGAAGTCCCGCGAGCAGCGCGCGGTGGACGACGTCGGGGTCGGCATTTCTCCCGGAACCGCGCACGCCTGCTTCGGAACACACTCGCCGCAGCTGGCTGTGGATGTCCTGCCACTCCCGAACACGCCGATGGTTGAGGAACTCGTCGCGGCACAGTTTCCGGAACTGACTCGACGAGAGTTCCCGACGCTTCTCGTTCACGTACTTCCAGACCAGCAGCCAGCCGAGAAGGTCGGATCCCGGGGCGTGAAACCGAGCATGGAGGGCATCGGACTTCGCCTCCAGTCCGGTCGGCCGCTCGCGAGGGTCGATGATCGAGAGACCGGCTGCGATCACGAGGACGTCCGCGAGACAATCGGCCTCGGCGGCGGCGACCAGCATCCGCGCCACCCGAGGGTCCGCAGGGATCTTCGCGAGCGTTCGTCCGGTCGAGGTGAGTCGCACCGGCTCTGTCCCCGACTCTACGGCTCCCAATTCGTCGAGGAGGTCCAGGCCGTCACGCACTGATCGGGAATCAGGCGGGTCGAGAAACGGAAAGCCGGCGATGTCGCCCAGCCCCGCTGCCGCCATCTGCAGCATCACCGACGCCAGGTTCGTCCGGAGGATCTCGGGCTCGGTGAACCGCGGGCGGGCCAGATAGTCGTCCTCGGTGTACAGCCGAATGCAGACACCGGGACCGATACGACCGCATCGGCCTGCTCGCTGGTCGGCCGAGGCTTGGCTGATCGGTTCGATCGGGAGACGCTGGACCTTGGTGCGGCGGCTGTACCGAGAGACACGTGCCGTGCCGGGATCGACGACATACCGCACCCCGGGAACGGTCAACGAGGTCTCTGCCACGTTGGTCGCCAGCACGATCCGTCGACCGGTGTGTGGAGCGAAGACGCGGTGCTGCTCGGCGGAGGACAGCCGGGCGTACAACGGCACGATCTCGGTGTTCGGCAGGCGTATCTCGCCGAGGGCGTCCGCGGCGTCGCGGATCTCGCGTTCGCCGGAGCAGAACACGAGAATGTCGCCGGTGCCGAGGGTCGTCAGCTCACGTACCGCACGACAGATCGCGTCGGGCTGTTCCATCGGCTGACCGTCGTCGTCGACCGGCTCGCGATATCGGATCTCGACCGGGTAGGTGCGACCGGAGACCTCGACGACCGGGGCATCCCCGAAGTGTCTGGCGAAGCGGGCGGTGTCGATGGTCGCCGAGGTCACGATCACCTTCAGGTCGTCCCGCTCCTGGCAGAGCTGTTTGAGGTACCCCAGCAAGAAGTCGATGTTGAGGCTCCGCTCGTGAGCCTCGTCGACGATGATCGTGTCGTAGGCGGACAAACGCCGATCTCCCTGGATCTCCGCCAGCAGCAAGCCATCGGTCATCACCTTCACGAGCGTGTTCTCGGCGACGGTGTCGGTGAAACGCATGGCGTAGCCCACGGCGCCCCCGACCAATGTGTCCAACTCCGATGCCACCCGCTCGGCGATCGTGCGGGCGGCGATCCGGCGAGGTTGGGTCTGGCCGACGAATCCTGCGACGCCTCGCCCCAACTCCAGACAGAGCTTGGGCAGTTGAGTGCTCTTTCCGGAGCCGGTCTCCCCGGCGACGATCACGACCTGATGGTCGCGAATCGTCTCCAGCAACTGCTCGCGCTGGGCGGTGATCGGGAGGTCGTCGGGATACCGGATCCGGCCCGGCATCGAGGCTCGACGAGCCGCAATCCGAGCTTCCGAGACGGCGAGGTCGTGCTCGATCGTCGCCAGCACCGCCTCGCGCTTGGAGCGCACGCCAATCCGAGACGCGCCGCGCAGGCGTGCCTCGACACGCCTCCGATCAGCAATCGTCAACACCTCGGCCCGGCGCCGCATCTCGGTCACACCCATGCCACCAGTATCGCCTGAGACCCGAGCCGGCCACGAGCCGATTTCCGAATCGAGTCGCCGATGCTCCTTGGACAACTCGCAGACACGGCAGCCGTCTACGGCGTCGTCGCTGCGATCCGCTAGGTTTTCGCCGATGCAATCCATGGAGCTGCGACCAAGGACCGTCGGTGAGATCCTCGACGTCGCCTTCAAGCTCTACACCTCGAACATCCGCAAGCTGCTCATCATCTCCGCGGTGGT
>JBBDHV010000058.1:41065-65052 GCA_040880725.1 Acidimicrobiia bacterium | reverse complement strand
GCCGCGCCAGTCGGGGGGGTGCAGGGGGGTCGCCCCCCCGCACAATCAAACAGCGTCCCAGACCTCCGCGACCGCGCCCCGTCATGGGCCCTCAGGTACGCCCCGGGTCAACCCGTCCGTGGCGGCCGCGCCAGTCGGGGGGGTGCAGGGGGGTCGCCCCCCCGCACAATCAAACAGCGAAGAAGCGGCGGTAGAGGCGTTCGAGTTCGTCGAGGCTGGCGAAGGAGATCTGGACCTTGCCTTTCTTCGACCGGTAGTCGATGGCCACTTTCGTTCCCAACTGCTCGGTCAGTCGCTGCTCGAGTTCGATGATCTCGACCGGCCGCAGCTCCCGCACCCTGGGCGAGTTCGGCGCCTCCTGACCCTTCTCCCGGGACCGGATGGCATCTTCGACCTGACGGACACTCCACCCTTCCTCGGCTGCCCGCCGTCCGACATGTTCGGCGTAGGCCCGGTCATCGGTTCCGAGCAGCGCTCTGGCGTGGCCGGCGCTCAGGTCGCCTCGTTCGACGAGCACCTGGATACCGGCGGGCAATCCAAGCAGCCGGAGTGCATTGCTGATCGCCGATCGTGACTTGCCCACCCGCTCGGCGATCGCAGCGTGAGTCATACCGAAGTCGTCCAGCATCTGCTGGTAGGCGGCGGCCTCCTCGAGTGGAGTGAGGTCTTCGCGCTGCACGTTCTCCACCAGCGCCTGGACCAGAGAGCCGGCATCGTCATCGACCGCCCGGATGACCGCAGGGATCTCCGTGAGCCCGGCCCGCTTGGCGGCCCGCAGCCGACGCTCCCCCGCCACGAGCACGTACCCCGTGTCGGATTCACGTACCACGATTGGTTGCAGCAGGCCGATCTCGGCAATCGACTCCGCCAGGGCGGCCAACGCCTCGTCATCGAAGCGCGTGCGCGGCTGTTGGGGGTTCGGGACGATCGAATCGACTGGCAGATTCTGAAAAACGCTGCTCTCCGTCGTCCCTACCGGGATCAACGCTTCGAGTCCCCGCCCGAGTCCACCTCGTCGACTGGTCATCGCGCTTCCTCTCTTCCGTGTCGCCGCCGAAACTCTCTCGAGAGTTCCCGATAGGCGATGCCTCCCCGACTCATCGGGTCGAACGTCTCGATCGGCTCGCCGTACGACGGGGCTTCACTGAGACGCACCGACCGCGGAATCACCGTCCGGTATGCCCGATCCCCAAAGTGGGCCCGCACCTGATCGACGACGTCCTTCGCGAGCTTCGTCCGCCCGTCGTACATTGTAAGGACGACTCCCCCGATCTCGAGGTTCGGGTTCAGGTTCGACGAGACGAGATCGACGTTCCGGAGCAGCTGAGAGAGCCCCTCCAATGCGTAGTACTCACACTGAATCGGGATCAGCACCTCGTCCGCTGCCGCCAGTCCATTCACGGTCAAGAGTCCAAGGGACGGAGGACAGTCAATCAGGACGAAGTCGAAGTCCTCGACGACGGACTTGAGAGCGTTTCGAAGCTTCAGTTCCCGACTGAACGATGACACGAGTTCGATCTCTGCCCCCGCCAGTTCGATCGTGGCCGGCACCACGATGAAATTCCGTACGCTGGTCGGCTCGAGGGCATCCTCGATGGGAGTCTCCTTCAAGAGCACGTCGTACGTGGAGTGGGAAATGCGGCCCCGGTCGATCCCCAGCCCGCTCGAAGCATTGCCTTGCGGGTCGAGATCGACGAGGAGGACGCGCTCCCCCTGAAGCGCCAATCCGGCGGAGAGGTTGATGGCGGTAGTGGATTTCCCCACTCCACCCTTTTGGTTCGCGAGGGCGACGATGGTTGCAGTCACTGCGCCATCCTAAGGATCCACACGGGCCAAGCAAGGATTTCCGACGGAATCTCCACCGTCACAAAACCCGGCACGTCGGGTCGCTGCCGATGTGACCCGCCAACCAGCAATTCTTCGGGACGACCCGTGGCTTCGGCCCACTCGAGAAGTCGGGCGGGGGAGAGCGACGCCCGAGCGACAACGGTATGACCCGCCCAGTCGAATTCGCCCAGATCCCCCTGCACGACGTCGACATTCTCCAACCCGAGCACCCGAGTCGCTCGTCGGAGCAGCTGAATCCGTCGCCCTGACCGATCGAGTAGCACGAAAGGGCGGTCGGGTGCGGCCAAAGCCAGCGGAATGCCGGGTAGTCCGACGCCGGTGCCGACGTCGAGGACCGGACGGGTGGACTGCCTGTCCCACACCCCCGCGAAGAGGAGAGAATCCGCCAAATGGCGGGAGTCGATGCGTCCGACCTCGTCAGGGCCGATTCCCCCCGCGCGCAGGGCCTCGGTCGTGAGCCAATCTCTGTAGGTGTCGAGTTTTCTGAGAAGGACGTCATTGGCGTCCCCACCGATCCATACGAGTGCGCGTGTGACAGAGTTGCTCATGTTTCACATGGAACCTACTCCTCAGCTCGAGGTTTCACGTGAAACCTCGCTGACCCGGTGATGTCGCAAACAGAAAAGGGTTCCGGCCATCGCCGGAACCCTTTGCGAGACGCAACCGTGCGAGTCACTCCTCTTCGGAGTCGTCTCCGTCTGCCGCGATCACCACGAAACGCTGGGGTGCTTCCCCCTCCGAGTAGCTGCGAACCCCCTCGCGGGCGGCCACTCCGTCGTGGATGGTCTTGCGGTCGCCGGCGGACATCGGCTCGAGCATCACCTCGCCGCCCTCTGCCAGAACCTGGTCGATCAGTTGGTCGGCGTAGATGGCGAGCGCCTGGCGTCTGCGCTCGGCGTAACCGGCGATATCGAGCCGGACCCGAGCCGAAGCCTGGGTTTGCCGCTGCAGCACGGTTTTCGTCAGTTCGTGAATCGCCTCGATCGTCGACCCACGCGGGCCGACCATCGCCTCGGTTTGTGGACCGGAGACGTCGGCGACGATCACATCCTCGTCCGTGGTCACCGAAACCGTGCCCTCCAAGCCGAATGCATCCACCAGGCCCTTCAAGAACGACTCCACCACCGGGGTTTGTTCTTCTATTGACACCTCGGTTGCCTCCTTTGTGGACTTCTCGTCGTTGCCCTTGCGGTCATTGTCGCGCCGCGAGTCCGATTTGGCATCTGCCGGACGCCGCTCACGCGGACGGTCCCTGTCCCTGCTCTGGGATTGGCCGGACTTCTCCCGACTGCGCCCGCCGCCCGATTGTGGGCGAGCCTGCTCCTGGGAATTGCGATCACCGTCGCTCCGCTCGCCGCGCTTGCGCCGCCTGCGGCGCTTCTGCGCCGCACGAGCCTTGACACGCACCACCGCGTCCTTGCCGCCCATACCCAGGAACCCCTTCTCGGGCTCCTGAATGACTTCGATCTCGGCGCGCTCTCGATCGATCCCCAACTCCTCGAGCGCAGCCTCCACGGCCACATCGACCGTCTTGCCTCGAACCTCAACGTATTCCACCGGTCATTTCCTCCTTCGGCGCTGGTTCTTCGCGGCCCGCGGGTGGGGTCGCTTCGCAGCCGCCTGGTCGCTGTCGCCATCCGCCTCCGGCCCATTTGGGGTCGGATCCTTGGAGGCGCCACCGCCGTTCGATCCCGGCTGCGGTGGCCGACCATCGATGGCGAAGATCGCAAACTGTTGTCCGAGGCGAAACACGTTGGAGGTGGTCCAATACACCACCAGGCCCGCTGGGAAGTTCCAGGAGATGAACCCGATGAACAGCGGCATGATCCGGGTGATGACCTGCTGGGTCTGCTGCTGCTGGCGCTGCTGTGCGGTCAGGTCTGCTTTAGGGGTGTTCCCACGCTGGGCATGCCATTGCTGGAAGTATTGGGAGGCGACCATGAGCATGAGCATCAGGACATAGGGGAGTGCCGTGGGAATGCCGGCGAGAATTCCGGTCGACATGTTGGCGCCGAGATCCATTCCCAAGAACGAGATGTCGTGGACCTGCAACGCATCATAGAGCGTGGAGGTCTCCGGCACCGGCGGGACCACGTCCTCGCCGTTCGAGAACATCGAGATGTCTTGCAGCACCCGGAAAAGCGCAAACCAGATCGGGGCTTGCACAATGAGAGGAAGGAGACAGCCGCCCGGTGTGGCGCCCGCCTCCTTCTGGACCTTCATGAGCTCCTCTTGCATCTTCTTGGAGTCGTCCTTGTGCTCCTTCTGCAGACGCTTGATCTCCGGTTGGATCTCCTGGAAAGCACGAGTCGCCCGCGTCTGCCGCAACGTGAGCGGGAACAGCACGATGTTGATGGCGATCGTGAGCATGACGATCGCCAATCCGAACGACCCGCCGTTGATCCCGAAGAAGAAGGCGAGGGTTTCGCCCAACAAACGTTGAAGGCCGTCGAACAACGCGCCCATATCTCAAATCCTCTCAGGTACCGGGTCGTATCCGCCCTCGGTCAGCGGTTGACATCGGCCGAGTCGTCGAAATGCCAAGCCCGTTCCACGTACGGCGCCGTGGCGTGTGATGGCTTCCGCCGCGTACGTCGAACACGACGGGGCGAAACGGCAGTTGCGCCCCAGTGTCGGGCTGAGAAGCCGCTGGTACACGCGGATGAGTCCCACTGCGACCCGTGCGAGAGGCGAGCACCGCTCATCGATCACTGGGCACCGCGCCGGCAAGCCACTCGACGAGAGTGGGAAAGGGGATATTGGCGACCGACCTCGTGGGAATCACGACGTGGTCCCAACCGTGGGGAAGGTCGACTTGTCGACAGGCATGGCGGATTCTGCGCTTGATTCGGTTCCTGGTGACTGCCGAACCCAAGCGCCGCCCGGCCACGAGGCCGATCCGGACGCCCGGTTCGCTGACATTGAGACTGACGACGGTGAGACCTCCCACCGTGCGCCGTTCTCCCCGTCGTAAGACTTCACGAAACCGTACAGGGGAACGGAGCGAGTCGAACGGCCGGTCAGGCGGCGAGTCGCTTGCGGCCCTTGTCACGGCGCGACTTGAGGACCGCGCGACCGGCTCGGGTCTGCATGCGGTGGCGAAATCCGTGACGGCGTTTCCGGCGGCGGACTTTGGGCTGATAGGTGCGCTTCATGATGAAAACTCTGGAGAGTCGAGGAGTGATGGACTGCAATAGGCTACGGAGAACCGTGCGCGTATGTCAAAGCCAGACCGGTACGCGAACAACATTTCTAGGACGCGAAAAATCACTGCCGTCCGATTTCCGGCGAATCCGGCTGAAGTCGCGAAACCCAAACTCCCGAGCTTCAACCAACACAAGGGTTTTAGGCCGGTTCACCATCCGTTCAGCTGGCTGCCAGTGGCGATTTCCGCGCTCTTGAACCGACGTCCCAGCCGCGCGTATGCTCGCCCAGCGCAGGCCCAGCGGTGACTGCCGGTCCTGGGAGACAACCTCATCCCTCGGTCGGTCGCGCGCGGTCTGACGAAGAATTGCAGGACAACACGATGACACGTCGGCTCGGCCCCGAAGCGTCCCGTGTCCCTCAATTCTCCACAGCTGTGGAGAAGTCGGGGGACAACCGGGGCGTTGTTGTGTTCGCTCGCCCGGAAGGGTGCCCGAACGCACCGGGCCACACGCCGGCGAAGGAGGGAGAAGTGGTGCACGTACCACAACATGACGAGCGGGTGGCCCGTTTTCGGACGGTGTTGAGGGATCGCGTGACCCCTGGTGCGTGGCAGACATGGCTGGCCCGGCTCGACACCGAGGTGGCGGATGGGTCGGTCACCTTGGTCGCCCCGAGCGACTTTCATCTTCGCTGGGTCGTCGAAAAACATGGTGAGGCCGTCGAACAGGCCTTTCACACCGCGTTCGGAACCGAGATGGATCTCGTATTCATGACCGGCGACACCGACACCCTCGGGGACACCCTGTTCTCCGAAGAACAGACCGCCGAGAACGTCTCGCCGGCGCTTCTCCACACAACACCGGATGTCCAGGAGCCGCGCAGGCTGCCCAGCCCCGAAGTGGCCGCCCGACTCGTTCGGAAGTACCAGTTCGAGAACTTCGTGGTCGGGGCGTCCAACCGTTTCCCGTTCGCTGCTGCGATGGCAGTGGCAGAGCAGCCCGGCAGCACCTACAACCCGCTGTTCATCTACGGCGCGGCCGGATTGGGGAAGACGCACCTCCTGAACGCCATCGGTCACCATGCCATCGAGCTCTACCCCGGTCTGGAAGTCCGTTACGTCTCCTCCGAGACCTTCTTCTCCGACTTCATCTCCGGTATTCGCCGCAAACAGATGGATGCGTTCAAGGCCCGGTACCGCACAACGGACATTCTACTGCTCGACGACATCCAGTTCTTCGAAGGCAAGGAACAGATCCTGGAGGAGTTCTTCCACACCTTCAACACGTTGTACGAGTCGGGCAAGCAGATCGTCATCACGTCTGATCGACCCCCCAAGAACCTCTCGACCCTCGAGGATCGCCTCCGGAGCCGTTTCGAGTGGGGACTGCTGACCGATGTCCAGCCTCCTGATGTGGAGACGCGCCTCGCCATCCTTCACCGCAACGTCGAGATGGCCCGGCTCACCGTGCCCGAAGACGTCTTGGGATTCATCGCCACACTGGTCTCGGACAACATCCGAGAACTCGAAGGCGCCCTCACACGGGTCAGCGCGCTCGCCAAGCTCACGGACGAAACGATCAGCCTGTCGATGGCCGAACGGGTGTTGCAGGATCTCCTCCCGGGCCACGAGGCAAAAGCGATCGACCCACCGATGATCCTCCAGGCGACAGCCGAGGCATACGGACTCACCGTGGCGGACTTGGTGAGCTCCAGCCGCAAACAACCGCTGGCCCAGTGCAGGCAGGTGGCGATGTACCTGTGCCGCGACCTGACCAGCCTCTCCCTTCCGAGGATCGGGGAAGTCTTCGGCGGACGGGATCACACGACCGTCATGTACGCGATCGACCGCGTCAAGAAGATCATGGAGACCGAACGCGAGGTCTATGACCGTGTCCAGGAGTTGTCCTCCAACCTGAGGAAAAGATGACCACTCATCCACAGGCTCCGGCGAGATGGGATTCGCGATGTGCATATCGTGCAATTCCCCCACATCGCGAAAGATCCGAAAGACCCTGATGACTCCTACCGTTCTGATCATCTCTCCACATTCCACAGCCCCTACTACTACTACTGGGTTGTATATCAAGAGAACAAGAAGCAAAGAAAGGGACTGTGAGCTGTGAAATTCCGAGCTGAGCGCGACGACCTCGGGGACGTCTTCGGTCGAGCGAACCGTGCGGTTGGTGCACGCTCTGCCCTGCCTGTGCTGCAAGGTCTGCTGTGCGACATCACCGGTTCGACGCTTCGTGTCACAGGAACCGATCTCGAGATGACCGTCCAGACCCACGCTGACGTCGAGGTCATGGAGGAGGGTCGGGCGGTGATCCCCGGCAAGCTGCTCGAGCAGGCTGTCCGGCGCATGCCGACGGGTCCGGTGACCATCACGACCGGAGAGGGCGACGTCGAGATTCTCGGCAAGGGACCGCGTTTCACTCTTCGCCAGTTGGCCCTCGACGACTTCCCGACGGTCGACGATTCCATGGTGGGCGGTACCGAAGTCGACGGAGAGGCTCTTGCGCTGGCGACGGGACAGGTGACGGTTGCCGCCTCGGGTGACGCGGCACGGCCCATCCTCACCGGCGTGTTGTTCGAATCGCGGGACGAAGGGGTGCGGCTGGTTGCGACGGACTCGTACCGGCTGGCAGTTCGGGATCTTCCAGGTGTCGGCATCGAGGGAACGGGCTTGATTCCCGCCCGGGGTCTACGAGAGCTGCCCCGAACGATCGGTTCGTCGAAGGTCACCGTCAGCCTGGAAGGCCGGGAGGGTGTCTTCGCTTCGGACCGAGGGTCGCTGCGGTTGCGGATGATCGAGGGGACCTTCCCGAAGTACCAGTCGCTGCTGCCCGAGTCGTACCCGAACGAGATGGTCGTGTCCAAAGAAGGTCTTCTCGAGGCGCTGGGGCGGGTGTCGCTCGTCGCCGAAGATCACATCCCGGTGCGTCTCAATCTGACCGGCGGCGGTGTGGAGATCACGGTCTCACGACAGGACGTCGGTGGTGAGTCCGAGCACCTCCCCGGGGAGTTCCAGGGGGCGGATGAGGCGGTGCAGATCGCTTTCAACCCGCGATACCTCGCCGACGGCGTCAGTGCCGTTGAAGGCGACATGATTCGCATCCGGGTGATCGACGGGCTGAAGCCGAGTGTGATCTCGTCGTTGGGGGACGACGCCTTCGTCTACCTCCTCATGCCCGTCAGGGTGTGATTGGGCAGAGGTGCATCTCGAGTGGGTGACACTGGCGGGATTCCGCAGCTATTCCGGCGTGGAATGGCGTCCTGACCGCGGGACGAACATCCTGGTCGGCGACAACGGTGCGGGGAAGTCGAACCTGCTCGAGGCTGTTTCCTATCTGGCGACGCTGCGTTCCTTTCGCAGCAGTCCGGAGGACGCTCTTGTGGCCTATGAGGCCGACTCGGCGATTCTGCGAGGGTCGGTAGTCCGTGACGACGGTGATGCCACCACGCTCATCGAGATCGAGGTGCGGCGGCGAGGACCGAGACGCGTTCAGGTGAATCGGCAACGGCTGGCCCGCGTCGCCGAGCTGATAGGACACGTGCGCATGGTTGCGTTCCTTCCTGAAGATCTCGACATCATCAAGCGTGGTCCGGGCTACCGCCGCGATGTTCTCGACGACGCTGCGGTCCAACTGTGGCCCGCCACGTATTCGGACCGGATGGAGTTCGAACGCGCCCTCCGACAACGGAACGCGTTTCTCAAGCAGGGAGACAATGATCCTGTGACGTTGTCCGTGTGGGACGAACGCCTCGCCCAGGCAACGGGCCGTGTGATGAGCCGGCGGGTCAAAGCGATCGACGCAATCGAGGAACACCTGTCCGAGGCGTATCGCGAGATCGCCGGCGGAGAGAGTGCAGTCCGAGTGGATTACGGCTCCACGTGGGCAGCATCCTTTGATGCCGCTCGGCCGGCATCGGCGTTCGCAGCGGAGATGGCGGCCGCGCTGGAAGGCTCGCGCAAGCCGGACCGGGACCGGAGAGTGACAACCGTCGGTCCGCATCGCGACGAACCGAGATTCCTCCTCGACGGACACGATGCCCGGCATCATGCCAGCCAGGGCGAACAGCGGACACTGGCCCTGGCCGTCCGCCTTGCCACCCATCGGGCGATCAGCGACGTGACGGACACGCTGCCGATTCTGTTGCTCGATGACGTCTTCTCGGAGTTGGATCCGACCCGCGCTCGCGCCCTCACCCGCGCCCTTCCCGTCGCCCAGACCTTGATCACGACTGCAGATCCGTCGCACGTGCCGGTGGAGGGCGCCGGCTGGAAGGTGACGGACGGGGGAATCGAGCGATGAGAGATCCCAAGCCGATCGGCGAACTCCTCGAGTTGCTGATGAAGCGTTATCGGCTGGCAGACCCCGACACGTGGACGAGGATCCGCACCGAGTGGGATACGGTCGTCGGCCCTCCCTGGTCGGGACGCTCGGTTCCGGTGTCGTTGCAGAACCACGAATTGGTCGTCGAAGCGGTGAATCCCGGCGCGGTGTCGATGCTGCGCTACGGCATCGTGTCCCTGGTCGAACGTCTCGCCGAGGAGTACGGCCCCGGGGTGGTCACCTCGGTTCGCGTCGTCGCCCCACGCCGAGCGTGACACCTCAAAAAACGTAAGCAACATCGGCACTTCCGGATGGCGAGGGGCTTGGTCCAGCCGCCAGGTTCCACTAGAATTACATTCATGAGTTTCCCCTTGCGCACTTCGTGTCGCGCGCCCTCGCTCCCAGTCGCCGTCCCAGTCGGAGTCCCACGATGACCACCAAGTCGAACAGCGCGTATGACGCCTCACAGATCACCGTCCTCAAGGACCTCGAGCCGGTTCGCAAGCGACCGGGTATGTACATCGGGTCCACCGGCTCGCGGGGACTCCATCATCTCGTATGGGAAGTCGTCGACAACTCGATCGACGAGGCGATGGCGGGATACTGCTCGAGGATCGATGTCACGATCCTCGAATCGGGAGGCGTTCGGGTCGTCGACAACGGTCGTGGCATCCCGGTTGCCCGCCACAGCGAGACGAAGGAGTCCGCTCTCACCACCGTCCTGACAAAGCTGCACGCCGGCGGAAAGTTCGAGGCCGGCGCCTACACGGTGTCCGGTGGGCTGCACGGAGTCGGTATCTCCGTGGTCAACGCCCTGTCGTCGAAACTGGAAGCCGAGATCCGTCGCGACGGGGCCGTCTGGACCCAGGAGTTCACGCGCGGCGGGATGATCGGGCCTGTGAGCAAGGGCAAGGAGGCGAAGAAGACCGGGACGACCATCACGTTCTGGCCCGACGAGGAGATCTTCACCGACACGGTCGAGTTCGAATACGAGATCATCCAAACCCGCCTGCGGGAGATGGCGTTCCTCAACCGGGGGATCGAGATCACCCTCACCGACGAACGCAGCGAGGGCCGATCCGACTCCTTCCTCTACAAGGGTGGGCTCGTCGACTACATCGGTTACCTGAATCAGAAGAAGGAACCACTGCACGGCCGTGTCGTCGAATTCGTCGACACCAGCGAGAGCATGGAACTCGAACTGGCGATGCAGTGGACTCTTGCATACAACGAGACCGTCCTGAGCTTCGCCAACAACATCAACACTCACGAAGGCGGCACCCACGAAGAGGGGTTCCGCAAGGCGCTCACCAAGGCCGTCAACGACTTTGCTCGCAGCAAGGGAATGCTGAAGGAGAAGGACCCGAACCTCACCGGCGAGGACATTCGGGAGGGTCTCACCGCCGTCGTCAGCGTCAAAGTGCGCGAGCCGCAGTTCGAAGGACAGACGAAGACCAAGTTGGGGAACACCGAGGTGCGGTCCTACGTCGAGCGCGCTCTCAACCAGCGTCTCCCCGAGTGGCTGGAGCGGTACTCGGCCGATGCCCGTCGCATCATCGACAAGGCGATCACCGCCGCGAAGGCTCGAGAGGCCGCCCGACGAGCACGCGACCTCACCCGGCGCAAGTCCGGTTTGGAGTCCGGCGGACTCCCCGACAAACTCGCCGACTGCTCTTCGCGTGACCCCGCAGAGAGCGAGCTCTTCATCGTCGAGGGAAACTCGGCTGCCGGACCTGCCAAGCAGGCACGCATGTCCGAATTCCAGGCCGTGCTTCCCATCAGGGGAAAGATCCTCAACGTCGAGAAGGCGCGGCTCGCCAAGGCGCTCGAGAACGCCGAGGTCCAGGACATCATCACCGCCATGGGCACGAGCATCGGCGACGAGTTCGACATCACGAAGGCCCGCTATCACAAGGTGGTCCTGCTCGCCGACGCCGACGTCGACGGGGCCCACATCCGCACGCTGCTGCTGACGCTGCTCTTCCGTCATCTGCGGGGTCTGATCGAGGCGGGATACGTCTACATCGCCCAGCCGCCGCTGTACCGGGTGAAGATCGGATCGAACAAGATCCTCTACCTGCACGACGATCGGGCGCTCGAGGAGCTTCGAACGACCAGCCCGAAAGTGAAGCCCACCCGTTTCAAGGGTCTCGGTGAGATGAACCCGAAGGAACTGTGGGACACCACGATGAATCCGGAGACCCGCACCCTCCTCCGGGTCGACCTCGAGGACGCTGCACGTGCCGAGGAAGTGTTTTCGACCCTGATGGGCGACGACGTGGCGGATCGCAAGGCGTTCATCCAGCGCCGCGCATCCGACGTCCGTTTCCTCGACATCTGAACACCAACGGAGACTTGTCATGACAGACGAATTCATTCCCCCGCCCCGCACCGACATCGACATCAACGCCGAGATGGAGCAGTCGTTCATCGACTACGCCATGTCGGTCATCGTCTCCCGCGCCCTGCCTGACGTCCGGGATGGACTCAAGCCGGTGCAACGGCGCATCATCTGGTCGATGTCCGAGTCGAACATCGGACCGGGCACCGCCCACCGCAAGTGCTCCAAGGTCGTCGGTGACGTCATGGGGAACTACCACCCGCACGGCGATCAGGCCATCTACGACGCGCTGGTCCGCATGGGTCAGGACTTCTCCATGCGGCATTTGCTCATCGATCCCCAAGGAAATTTCGGGACGACCGACGACCCACCCGGTGCCGCCCGCTACACCGAGTGTCGCCTCAGCGAACTCTCGATGCGCCTGTTGGAGGGAATCGGGGAGGACACGGTCGACTTCGAGGAGAACTACTCGGGGGAGTATCAGCAGCCCACCGTCCTGCCGGCTCGATATCCCAACCTCCTGGTGAACGGGTCGCAGGGAATCGCGGTCGGGATGGCCACGAACATCCCTCCGCACAACCTGCGGGAGGTGACCGACGCCTGCCTCCACATGTTGGAGAACCCGGACGCAGACGCCGAGGAGCTGATGCAGTTCGTGAAGGGACCCGACTTCCCCACGGGCGGGTTCATCGTCGGCACCGCCGGCTCCAAGGAAGCTCTGGCGACGGGGCGCGGTTCGGTGAAGTTGCGCGCGGTCGCCGATGTCGAAGAGATCAAGGACGGCAAGTCGACCCGTACGGCGATCATCGTCTCCGAGTTGCCGTATCAGGTCTCCATCGAGCGGGTGATCGCCAAGATCAAAGTCCTGGTGGACTCCAAGCGGATCACCGGCATCGCCGATGTGCGGAACGAATCCAACGAGCGCCGGGGAATGCGCCTCGTCATCGTGCTCAAACGGGAAGCGATTCCCCAGGTGGTGTTGAACCAGCTATACAAGAACACCCCGCTGCAGGACTCGTTCTCGTACAACGTGGTCGCGCTGGTCGACGGCGTGCCTCGGACGCTGAACGTCGCGAACATGGTCGGGCACTACCTCGACCATCAGATGGAGGTCATCGAGCGTCGGACCGGGTTCCGTCTCGACAAGGCCCAGCGACGGGCCCACATCCTCGAAGGACTCATGATCGCCGTCGACAACCTCGACGCGGTCATCGCCCTCATCCGCGAGTCCGCCGACACCGCCACGGCCCGCGCCGGGTTGATGGAGCGTTTCGAGCTGTCCGAGGAGCAAGCGAATGCCATTCTCGAGATGCGGCTCCGTCAGCTCACCGCTCTGTCCATCAACGAGCTGCGTGACGAGTTGGAGGGCCTCCGTGCGCTCATCGCAGAACTGGAATCCATCCTGGCCGATCCGGCCAAGCGCCGGGAGATCATCAAGTCCGATCTGATCGACATCCGGGACAAGTTCGGTGAACCGCGTCGCAGCCAGATCGTGCCGGATGAGGGCGACCTCTCCTTGGAGGATCTCATCGCCGACGACGAGCTGATCGTGTCGGTCTCGCGCTCCGGATACGTCAAGTCGGTCTCGGCGGACACCTACCGGTCGCAGGGACGCGGCGGGCGTGGAATCAAGGCCGCGGAGGTCGGGGCCGAGGATGTGGTCACCCATCTCATCTATACGACGGCTCACGCCTACCTGTTGTTCTTCACGAACACGGGGAAGGTGCATCGCATCAAGACCCACCAGATCCCGCGGCAACAGCGCACCTCCAAGGGTGTGCTCGCCCAGGCGATCATGCCCCTGGAGCCCGAGGAGCGGATCGAAGCGGTCATCGACACCCGGGACTACGAGACGAATCGTTACCTCGTCATGGTCACCAAGAAGGGTCAGACGAAGAAGACCGAGTTCAAGGAGTACGACTCCCGCAACGCCACACTGGTGGCGATCAATCTGAACGAGGGCGACGAGTTGGTTGCGGTCCGTACGACGAGCGGCCAGAACGACATGCTGTTGTTCACGCGCAACGGCCAGGGCATCCGCTTCTCCGAAGTCGATCTCCGTCCGATGGGACGGGCCACCCAGGGTGTGCGGGGAATCAAACTCCGCGAGGGCGACGAAGTGGTCGCCGCCACCTCGAACATCGACGGCGAGGAAGTGCTGCTGGTGACGTCCGGTGGTTACGGCAAGCGCACCGCCACCGACCAGTTCCCCCGCCAGGGTCGCGGGGGGATCGGTGTGAAGGCGTTCAAGCTCACCAAGGTGCGAGGCGCCCTCGTCGGCGCCAAGGCGGTGGAACCCGACGACGAGATCTTCTTGATCTCCTCGAAGGGAACGGGCATCCGTACCGCTGTCAAGCGCATCTCCCGCCAGCAGCGGGTGGCGACAGGTGTGAAGGTCATCGATGTCGGCCGCGGGCACCTCGCCACGTTCACCATCGTCCAGGAAGTGGAAGTCGAGTGAGTCTCTACACTTCCCACGTACGCTGAGAGGAGGCCGTCGTGGCCAACGTGCGTCGAGTCCGCCGCATCATCCGCAAGATCGATGCCTGGACGGTGTTCAAAGTGTCTGCGGTGCTGTGGGCCGTCGTCGCCCTGGCGACGGTCCTCGGACTCGTCATGTTCTGGTCGGTGCTTTCGGCCGCAGAGATCCCTGATCGGCTCACGGATTTCCTGATCGAGATCACGCTGCTCGGCGAAGGCAGTGATCCCTTCGCCGACAACGACTCCTTCCTGCGCTTGGCCATCTTCGGCTCGATCGCCTGGGCGGTACTCGGCTGTGGACTCACGACCCTGGGAGCCGTCATGTACAACCTCATCTCCGACGTCGTCGGAGGCATCGAAATCGTGGTTCTCGAAGAGACCCTGGCACCCGTCGCCCCGGCGAACTCGACTCCTTCCCAGCCCGCCCGCCGTCCCGCCCTGACCGGGGCGGACGTTCCCACCGAGGAAACGCCGATCACGACCCCGCACCGGGGCTGACCGTTCAGGCGGAGGCGTCGGCAATGACGAGGCCGAAGTCCTCGATCACTTCGAGGTAGCGGCCCGCCGCCTCCCACACCGGGCCCCGATGGCCGTCGGCCGCGAGGATCACGCCGGCCGCCAACAGACCGGCGTCGAGGAACTCCCGTTCGTCGAGGACCACGAGCGCCCGTCCGCCGTCCGCCACTGCCATCACGGCAGCCAGCGACCCCTGTACGGGACAGTGGTGAATCCCGTCGACGAGTTCACCCCCCAACCAGCCGATTGGGGGAGGGAATCCGAAACGCGCGGATCCCCGGATCGGCTCGCCTTTCACGGTTCCGGCCAGTCGAGGCGTGTCCCCGAGACGAGCGCCCAGGCAGCGAGCCAAACCGCTGGGTCCCGCCCAGGAGACTGCTCCGCCCGCGGCGACAGATACTTCGGCGACGCCCGGCTGCGTCATACCCACCACCACATTCCAGCCGTCGGCGGCGTCGATCGCCACCGCTCTGTCACCCCAGACCGCGGGGGGCGTTCTTCCTATCAGACCCACCTGATCGACTCGGTGGTCGGCGAGCAGAGCCGACGCCACACGCATACCGATCCTGTCTGCTCCGTCGATTGCAACTCGGGTTCCTGACACCGGGAGCAGGGTATCGACCGTCCGGGGATCCGTTTCCGGTGGGCAGAAACAAGAGTGCAGGACGCCATCGCAGAGCCACAGCTCGTACGATCGGCCCACGTGGCTCTCCGTTGATGCCACGCACACGCGAGAGGAGCCCGCATGGCGAATGTCGTCAGAGCTGCGATCTGCCAAACCGAATGGACCGGCGACAGAGAATCGATGATCGAAAAGCACGTCGAGTACGTCCACCAGGCAGCGGAACAAGGAACGCAGGTCATGTGCTTCCAGGAGCTGTTCAACGATGCCTACTTCTGCCAGGTGCAGGAGCCCGAGCACATGGACGGCGCCGAGCGCATCCCCGACGGGCCGACGATGACCAGGATGAAGAAGCTGGCGAGGGACACGGAGATGGTGCTCATCGTGCCCATCTACGAGAAGGAGGATGACGGATTCCTCTACAACACCGCCGCAGTCATCGAACGTGACGGCACGTACCTGGGCAAATACCGCAAGACGCACATCCCTCACGTCGGCGGATTCTGGGAGAAGTACTACTTCCGCCCCGGCAACATGGGCTATCCGACGTTCGACACGTCGGTGGGACGCATCGGCGTGTACATCTGTTACGACCGCCATTTCCCGGAGGGTTGGCGCGCGCTCGGACTCAATGGGGCCAAGATCGTCTTCAACCCGTCTGCCACCAGTCGCGGCCTGTCGATGTACCTGTGGGGACTCGAACAGCCTGCTTCTGCCGTCGCCAACGAGTACTTCATCGGGGCCATCAATCGGGTTGGCAAGGAGCCGTATGGCGACAACGACTTCTACGGATCGAGCTACTTCGTCGACCCGCGCGGGCAGTACGTCGGCGATGTCGCATCCGACACCGACGAGGAACTGGTCGTTCGGGATCTGGAGATGGACATGATCGACGACGTCCGCAAACAATGGGCGTTCTTCCGTGACCGCCGTCCCGACCAGTACGGCGACCTGGTCGCCCCCTGAGGAGGAGCCATGGGAATCCACTCGGATCTGTTGGCGAGACATCGCCAGGTACTGCCTTCCTGGATGGCGTTGTACTACGACGAACCGATCTCGATCGTCGATGGCGACGGCAGGTACGTCACCGACGCCGAAGGCAACCGGTACCTCGACTTCTTCGGGGGGATCCTGACGACGATGTCGGGATACAACGTTCCGGAGATCGTGGCAGCGATCAAGGCGCAGGCCGACCGGATGCTGCACACGTCGACCCTGTACCTCATCGAGTCCCAGATCGCCCTCGCCGAGAAGGTCGCCGGACTGTCCGGCATCCCCGACGCCAAGGTCTTCTTCACGAATTCGGGGACCGAGGCGAACGATGCGGCGCTGATGCTGGCCACCCAGTGGCGCAAGTCGAACCAGGTCCTGGCATTGCGGGGCAGTTATCACGGGAAGTCGCACTCGGCAGTCGCGGTCACAGGCATCCGTTCGTGGTCGGCGACGACCCTGTCGCCGTTCAACGTCCACTACGTCCACGGTGGCTACACCTACCGATCACCGTTCGGGCACCTCCCCGAGGACGAGTTCGTCGCGGCGTGTGTCGATGACCTCCGCAACATCCTCGAAGTCGCAACAGCCGGTCCGGTGGCGGCGATGATCGTCGAGCCCATTCAGGGAGTGGGTGGCTTTGTCACGCCGCCCGACGGGTTCTTCGGGGCGATGAAAGAGGTGTTGGATGAACACGACATTCTCTTCATCACCGACGAGGTCCAGACCGGCTGGGGGAGGACCGGCGAGCATTTTTGGGGATATCAGGCGCATGGCATCACCCCGGACATCCTCACTTTCGCCAAGGGCCTGGGGAACGGGCTGGCGATGGCGGGAGTGGTCGCCTCCGCCGAGCTCATGGACAGTCTTCCTGCGAACTCCATTTCGACCTTCGGCGGCAACCCGCTCTCGACGGCCGGGGCGCTGGCAAACCTCGATTACGTCCTCGAACACGACCTGCAGACCAATGCGTCGAAGGTGGGACGCCACCTGAGGAACCGCATCGACGGGCTGGCGGAACGGTCCGAGATGGTCGGCGAGGTCAGAGGCAAGGGCCTGATGGTGGGCATCGAGCTCGTCCGGGCAGGATCCAGGGATCCGAATCCTGCCGCGGCGGCGTCGGTGATGGAAGCAGCCAGGCGCCAGGGCCTGCTGATAGGGAAGGGCGGGATCTACGGCAACGTGCTGCGGATCGCTCCACCACTGACGCTGACGGAAGCCGAGGCCGACGAGGGATACACCATGCTCGAGACGGCAATCACCCTCGCAGAGGAGGAGACATGAGCACACTGATCACGAACGGCACCGTCGTCACCCACGCCGGACGCATGTCCGCCGATGTCCTGATCGCCGGCGAGGCGGTTGTCGGGATCGCCGCTCCTGGTGCCCATCAATGGACAGCAGATCGCACCATCGACGCCACCGGGAAGTACCTCTTCCCTGGGGGCGTCGACGTCCACACCCACATGGAGCTTCCCTTCGGCGGCACCTTTGCCTCCGACGACTTCGAGACCGGGTCGCGGGCGGCAGCATGGGGCGGGACCACGACGATCATCGACTTCGCGGTGCAGTCGATCGGTGAGCCGGTCATGGACGGCTACGAGGCCTGGCGGGCCAAGGCGGACGGTCGATGCGCGGTGGACTACGGCTTCCACATGATCATCTCGGATGTGAACGACCAGACGCTGAAAGAGATGGACATCCTGATGGGGGAGGGAGTCACCAGCTTCAAGCTGTTCATGGCGTATCCGGGAGTCCTCTACTCCGACGACGGGCAGATCTTCCGGGCGATGCAGAAGGCTGCCGAGAACGGCGGAACGATCATGATGCACGCCGAGAACGGCATCGTCATCGACGTCCTGCGCGAACAGGCCGTGCAGCGCGGAGAAACGGACCCGATTCATCACTCCATCACCCGGCCCCCCATCACCGAGGCCGAAGCCACCCACCGGGCGATCTCCTATGCCGAACTGGCCGGCTGTCCGCTGTACGTCGTTCACATGTCCGCCAAAGAGGCCGTTGCCGAGGTGGCCGCGGCACGGGATCGAGGCGCCAATGTGTTCGGGGAGACCTGCCCGCAGTACCTGTTCCTCGGCTGGAACAACCTGGCCGAGCCGGGATTCGACGGCGCCAAGTACGTCTGTTCGACGCCGGTGAGGAACTGGGAAGATGACCACCAGGAGTCGCTGTGGAAGTACCTGGCGACCAACGATCTCCAGGTCATCTCGACCGACCACTGTCCCTTCTGCATGAACGATCATCCGACCCTCGGCACCCAGAAGCGGCTCGGGGAAGGGGACTTCACCAAGATCCCCAACGGGCTGCCGGGGGTCGAGGAACGGCTGCGTTTGATCTACGACGCGGCCGTTTCGGAGAATCGAATGAGCCTGGAACGTTTCGTCGAGGTCTGTGCGGCGACGCCGGCCAAGATGTTCGGGCTCTACCCGAAGAAGGGCACCATCGCCGTCGGATCAGACGCCGACATCATCGTCTGGGACCCGGAGGCCGAGTCGACGATGACGGTTGACACCAACCACATGCGGGTCGACTATTCGGCGTATGAGGGGAGAGAGGTGGCAGGGAAGATCGAACTTGTCATGTCCCGGGGGCGGGTCCTGATCGACGACGATGCCTATCACGGGACTCCGGGGGACGGCGAGTTCCTCCCGCGTGGCACGAACCAGTACCTGATCTGAGGTGGACTTCGGCGTTGTTCTCCAGACGGATCCACCAGCGAGTCGCGTCGTCGAACTGGCGACACGTGCCGAACGACTGGGGTTCACCTACGGCTGGACCTTCGACTCCCATGTGCTGTGGCAGGAGCCGTTCGTCATCTTCTCCCAGATGCTCGCCAATACCGAGCGGATGATCGTCGGACCGATGGTGACCAACCCAGGGACGCGGGATTGGACGGTGCTGGCATCGCACTTCGCCACCCTCAACGAGATGTCTGGTGGTCGCACGGTGTGCGGCATGGGACGAGGCGACTCCGCCCTCCGCTACATCGGCCGCACACCGGAGACCCTGGCGACCACCGCCGAGGCGACGAGGATCATCAAGGACCTGGTGGCCGGCCGCGAGGTGGAGTACAACGGCAAGACGCTCTCGATCCCCTGGATCGAGTCGGGATGGGAGCTGCCTGTGTGGATGGCCGCGTACGGTCCGAAGGCGCTGGCGTCGACCGGCACCCACTACGACGGATACATCCTCCAACTCGCCGACCCGCAGGTGGCGGCGTGGACGATCGGGGCGGTCCGCCGGGCGGCCGAGGACGCCGGGCGCGATCCCGACTCCCTCACCATCTGTGTGGCCGCGCCGGCCTACGTGGGTGACGACATCGCCCATCAGCGCGACCAGGTCCGTTGGTTCGGGGGGATGGTGGGCAACCACGTCCACGACATGGTCAAGCGTTATGGCACGGGGGATGAGTCAAAGGTTCCGAAGGTCTTGGCTGATTACATCGAGGCTCGAGAGGGATACGACTACGTCCACCACGGCAAGGCGTCGAACACGTCGACGGACTTCGTCCCCGACGAGATCGTGGACCGCTTCTGTCTTCTCGGCCCCCCCGAAGCCCACATCGCCCGCCTCGAAGAACTCCGATCGCTCGGCGTCGACCAGTTCGCCATCTATCTCATGCACGACGACAGGGAGGGAACCCTCGAGGCCTACGGCACCGAGGTGATCCCACGGTTTTCTTAGCGAACCAGGGCCGCAAAAACACGACGGATCGCGTGGCAGAACCGCCTGGGCGCGATGCGGTGTGACCGCAGGTAGCTTTCAGACCAGAGGAGACGACATGCAACCACTCACCCATTGGATCAACGGCAAGAACGTCCATGTCGACGGCGCCCGTACCGGCCCGGTGTTCGATCCGGCGACCGGCCGGCAGACCGGCGAGGTTTCCTTCGCCGACCAGTCGACCGTCGATGACGCCGTGCGTGCCGCCCTGGCTGCCTACGAGACATGGAAGGACAGCCCGCTCACTCGCAGGCAGAACATCATGTTCGGGTTCCGTGAGCTCGTCGCATCCCACCGCCTGGATCTGGCCAAGGCCGTCAGTGCCGAACACGGCAAGACGCTGGATGACGCACTGGGCGAAGTTCAGCGGGGCCTCGAGGTCATCGAGTTCGTCACCAACATCGCTCACCTGCTGAAAGGCGAGTACTCCGAGCAGGTCTCGACCGGGGTCGACACGTTCAACCTCCGCCAACCGCTCGGCGTGGTGGCGGGGATCACGCCGTTCAACTTCCCGGTGATGGTCCCGATGTGGATGTACCCGGTGGCCATCGCCTGCGGGAACACTTTCGTGTTGAAGCCTTCGGAGAAGGTTCCCGGCGTGAGCCAGCTCGCCGCTGAGCTGTTCGCCGAGGCGGGGCTTCCCGACGGGGTGTTCAACGTCGTGCACGGCGACAAGGTGGCGGTGGACGCCCTCTTGGATCATCCCGATGTGGCGGCGGTGAGCTTCGTGGGCTCGACTCCGGTTGCCCGGGCGATCTGGGAGCGGGGGACCGCCTCCGGCAAGCGTGTGCAGGCCCTGGGCGGGGCGAAGAACCACATGGTCGTGCTTCCCGATGCCGACATGGACCTCGCCGCCGATGCCGCGGTTTCCGCCGGGTTCGGTTCCGCGGGTGAGCGGTGCATGGCGATTTCGGTGGTCGTGACCGTGGGCGATGCCGCCGATCGACTGATCCCCAAGGTCCGGGAACGGATGGCCGATCTCGTCGTCGGTCCCGGCGACATGGATGGTGCGGAGATGGGACCGCTCGTGACCAGCGCTCACCGCGACCGGGTCAAGGGCTATGTCGACGCCGGCGAGGAGGAAGGCGCGACCCTCGTCGAGGACGGTCGGGGCCTCGTTGTCGAGGGACATGAGGATGGATACTTCTTCGGACCGACCCTCTTCGACGAGGTTACGCCCGCCATGTCGATCTACACCGACGAGATCTTCGGGCCGGTGCTGTCGGTTGTCCGCCTCGACCACTACTCCGACGCGATCGACCTGGTCAATCGGAACCCGTACGGAAACGGAACCGCGGTGTTCACCAACGACGGAGGCGCTGCCCGCAAATTCCAGAACGAGATCCAGGTGGGGATGGTGGGAATCAACGTGCCGATCCCGGTCCCCTTGTCGTTCTACAGCTTCGGGGGCTGGAAGGACTCGCTCTTCGGCCAGTCGGCGATCTATGGACCCGAGGGGATCCGGTTCTACACCCGACCGAAAACCGTCATCACCCGCTGGCCGGACCCGAGCCACCGTGGTGTCGACCTGGGTTTCCCGCAGCACGGCTGACAGAGATGCAATCCACCCCGGCCGGGGTGGCCCGACGGTCGCCGATCTTGCGGGCCGGTACTCCGCCGTAGATGCCGAAGGCTTCGGTGTCCGACGTGAGGACCGCATTCGCTCCGAGCACGCTCCCGGATGCCATCCAAACGTCGCCTGTCAGTGTCGCATTGGCACCGATCCAGACGTCGTGCTCGACGGTGATCGGCTCGCACCGCTGGCCGCTGAACGCCATCGGCCGGCTCAGGTCGCGATGGTGGTGGCTGACGGTGGCGAACACGACGCCGGCCGCCACGTTGACGCAGGTTCGGATCGTCAGTCCACCCCAGCCGTACTGGACTCCGTTCGGGGCGAAGTGGGTGTCGGACCCGACGCTCACGAAAGCCGGTCCTACGTCCGACCGTCCGAGTGCGAGGAAGTTCCCGGGAAAGAACAGGACGCGATCGTCCACCCGAAGGCTTCCAGTTCCACCGTCGATGGTGCAGTTCGACCGGAAGGTCACGTCGTTTCCCAGGAAGATCTCTTGGGGCGTGCCGAGTATCTGGACACCGGCTTCGAGCCGAACACGGTCACCGAGTTCGACGAGTTCGGGATGCTCGATGATCACGCTGGGATGAATCGAGACGTCCGAACCACAACGCCGCAGCATTCCGCGGAGGTCTTCGTGCATCGCGCCACCCTAGAGCCAGGGCGCTTCAGGCCGGCTGCCCGCTCAGCCGCCCGTGAGCTGGCGCTTGCGTTCCTTGCACTCCGGACAGATCGGAAAGCGGGACGCGTCCCGGCTCGGCACCCATCGCTTCCCGCACAAGGCTTCGACGGGCGTTCCCATCACCATCGCCTGGGTGACGAGCGCCGACGCATTGCGGCCGACCACGTAGTGAGCGAAGCGCTCGTGGTCACCGGTGTCGGTCTCACGGAGCACCGGCTCGACGGTTTCCTGGGTGACGGTCTCAGCCATGAGGTCATAGTGGCCGATCGGAGACGAAACGACAATCGGCGTGAGTGACACCGTCTGCGGAACGCAGCACGACAGCACCACGTGTCAGCGGACCAAATCACCGGCGGCACTGGCCGCAGCGTTGGTCGTGCGCCAGTCGGGTGCCTGCCGGAGGCAACTCGATCTCGCAGACCAGGTCGACGATCCCGTCGAGCACCTCTTCCTTACCCTCGTCGGCGGTGGCGACGGCGGCGTGTAGGACGCGCTCCTTATTGAGAGGGATGCGCGGCTGGGAGCTGGTTTCTGCGATGTCTTTCCGACATTCTGCTTGCAAGCTTACTAAGTAGACGATAGCGTTGCCAGGCAAGGTTACTAAGTAAGCTACGGGAGAGCGAGAAATGACGACCAAAACGCGAGCGAACCGAAACGAGCGGGGCCACCTGGAAGACCGGCCAGTGCCGGTCCGCACCAAGTTGTCGCTGCTGTGGATCACCGTGATGTTCCTGTACGTGTACGTGGACATCTTCGGCTTCTACCTGCCGGGGACGATCGAGGACATCCTGGTGGGACGGGTGTGGGAGTTGGACATCACCCAAGGCTGGGTGGTCGGCGCATTGGCGCTCATGGCAGTCCCGTCGCTGATGGTGTTCTTGTCCGTGGCGCTGCCGGCGAGAGCGGCCCGGTGGGCCAACCTCGTGATCGGCGCGCTCTACATCCCCGTCTCGCTTTTCAATCTCATCGACGAGACCTGGGCGCATTTCTGGGTGGGGGCGATGCTCGAGGTCGCGCTGCTGGTGCTCATCGTCAGGTCTGCCTGGCTGTGGCCGCGGGCCACGGCCGGGACGGATCGGGCGGAGAACCTCGCCACCACGCTGCCGGCGCTCCGCTGAGGTCGGGCCAGGCGGAGCCGGTTCGGGGAGGGGGAGGCCTGTGTATTCCCTGACGGGAATATGTTGAGGCCCGTGGGTTGGCACAGATGCATGCGGGAATTTTCAGCACTCTCGCCCAACCGAGCCGGCTCCAGAACGTCGAGATGTTGCGCAAGGGGCCGCGGTCGGTTGGGGAAATCGTCGAGGCCCTCGGCATCCGCCAGCCACAGGTGTCCAAACACCTGGCGGTCCTGAGCGGGACCCGCATCGTCGCAGTGGCGCCGGTGGCGAGACGCAGGATCTACCACCTCGAGGAACGACCAATCGAACAGATCCGTGATTGGGTGGGCCTGCCTGGATTTGAACCAGGGACCTCTGCCTTATCAGGGCAGCGCTCTAACCGAGCTGAGCTACAGGCCCGTGTGGGAGTGGGAGACGATAGCGACGCCCGGAGGTTGTCCGCCAGACGGATCCGTCTGGTTGAGTGCCCCACGAAGCCGATATCATGTCCGGCTCCACCCGGGGCTGTAGCTCAGTTGGCAGAGCACCTGGTTTGCAACCAGGGGGTCAGGGGTTCAAATCCCCTCAGCTCCACTGTGTGATTGTGCGGGGGGACGA
>JBBDHV010000058.1:0-40965 GCA_040880725.1 Acidimicrobiia bacterium | reverse complement strand
CCCCCCTGCGCCCCCCGCATGGCGCGGCTGCCGCTCGACGGATCACGTGCGGTGTAACCCGATGGCTCATGACGAGACGCTGTTGCGGGGGTCTGGGACGGGTTGTGTGATTGTGCGGGGGGACGACCCCCCTGCGCCCCCCGCATGGCGCGGCTGCCGCTCGACGGATCACGTGCGGTGTCACCCGATGGCCCATGACGGTGGGTTGCTCGCCGGTGGGGACCGCGGTGGGTGAAGTTCGTGCGCCGAGTTGTTGGAAGCCTCCGACGAGATCACCTGTTGGTTCCCCTCGGCAGGGCAGGGGTGGAAGCGAACTCGTGGATCGATCTCAGGCGCGTTGCGAACCCGCTGCGCGTTAGCGTCCGCTCGATGCCGATTTCGTCTCGTGTCACGGGCCTCACCTGCTTCTCGTGTGGTCGCGCACACGACGCAAGGGAACTGGCGACCACATGCGTGGACTGTGCCCTGCCTCTGCGTGTCGATCTGGAGCTTCCGGTGGGCCTCGCAGCCGATGTCATCCGACGCGAGGTCCCGTCGCTGTGGCGTTATGCCTCCGTACTGCCCGTCGACGTCGAGGACGGGGTCTCGCTGACAGAAGGCTGGACGCCGCTCGTTTCGGTGGGGGACGGGACATGGATCAAGGATGAGTCCCGGAACCCCACGGGATCGTTCAAGGCGCGCGGCATGTCGATGGCCGTGTCCGCGGCGATCGCGCTCGGCGCGAAGCGACTCGTGGCACCTTCCGCGGGGAACGCGGCGAGCGCTTTGAGCGCCTACGGCGCGGCCAGCCGAACTCCCGTACTCGTCGCGATGCCCGACGACACCCCAACTCACTTCATCGAAGAATGCCGGCATTTCGGGGCGGAAGTCGTGCTCGTTCCCGGCACGATCGGCGATGCCGGCAAGTGGCTCTCGCATCACCGTGAAGCGCCTGACTTCGACGTGTCCACACTGAAAGAGCCGTACCGGGTCGAAGGCAAGAAGACGATGGGATACGAACTCTTCGAGCAGTTCGGGGGCTCACTTCCTGACGTCGTCGTGTATCCGACCGGTGGCGGAACCGGCCTGGTGGGCATGTGGAAGGCGTGGAACGAGATGGAGCGGATGGGCTGGATCGGAACCGAGAGACCCCGCCTCGTGTCGGTCCAGGCTGCAGGATGCGCGCCCCTCGTCGAGGCGCTGGACCACGGGATGGAGAGCACGTCTGCCTGGTTGAACCCGGTCACGACTGCGTACGGACTGCGTGTCCCCAACCCGATCGGCGGTTTTCTGTGTCTTCGTGCGATACGCGAGACCCATGGAACCGCCGTGGCGATCGCCGAGGACGACATCCACGCCCAGACACGTGTGCTGGCGGGAGCCACCGGTATCGATATCTGCCCGGAGGGCGGCGCCGTGTGGGCGGCGATCACACAACTGCGGTCCAGCGGTTGGATCGGCGTGGACGATCGCGTCGTGGGTTTCAACACGGGTACCGGACTCAAATACCGTTGACCCGGACCGAGCGGGCGTTTCTGGCCTAGCCTCGCAGGGTGAGCTATCCCGTACGACCCGTCATCGGGAAGGCGATCATTCCCGCCGAGCCCAGGGTGGTGCTGGACTTCATCGCCGATACCCGTAACGACCCGCTCTGGTGCCCGAACGTCGAGTCCGCGGAATTGGTCGCAGGACGGCACGTCGGCGGGTTCGGTCTTCCGTTATCACCAGCATCTCGACACTCCCGGCACGAAGCGCACGCAGTTCGACGGCGAGACGACGATTGTCGCCCGTACCGACGATTCGATCACCTGGCGGGCAACGGACCGTTTCCAGGAACGCGACATCAGCATGACCGTCGAAGCGCATCGGGACGGCTCCACCGTCACCCAGATCACCAGAGCCGCCTTCAAGCGACCACCTGGAATCGCCCGGTGGGCCTATCCGTTGCTCGCAAAGCGGATCCTGCGGGATCAGCTCCGCTCGCTCGCTCGTCACTTCTCGTGAATAGGTAGGCTGCGGGAAGAAACCGACCGGACGGTCTGTTTCCCTGGTTTCACACCATCGGAGGAGTCACATCATGCGCAGCGCAGTCATCGTCGATGCAGTCCGCACCCCTACGGGTCGGCGCAACGGCTCCCTCAAGGACATCCATCCGGTGGATCTCGCGTCGATCCCGCTGAAAGCGCTCTCCGAACGAAACGACCTCGACCCTGGCCTCGTTGAAGACGTGATCATGGGAACGGTCATGCAGACGGGGGAGCAGGGACTCAACGTCGGTCGCAACGCCGCGCTGGCGGCAGGCTTTCCCGAGGACGTCGTGGGAACCACCATCGACCGCCAGTGCGGTTCGTCTCAGCAGTCGGCGCACTTCGCCGCCCAGGGCGTGATGGCGGGTGCGTACGACGTCGTGATCGCCGCCGGCGTCGAGTCGATGACTCGGGTCCCGATGGGGATCACCGCCCAGCAAGGGCCCGGAATGCCTTTCGGGCCGCTCGTGATGGAGCGTTATGCCAACGGCCTCGTCCCCCAGGGCATCTCGGCGGAGATGATCGCCGACAAGTGGGGACTCAGCCGTGAAGAACTCGACACGCTGGCGCTCGAGTCCCATCGGCGAGCCGCCCAGGCGACGGAGGAAGGTCGCTTCGACACCCAGATCGTGCCTGTGACGCTTCCGGACGGGTCGGTGATGTCCCGTGACGAGGGCATCCGTTTCGACACCTCGATGGGGAAGCTGGCAGGACTACAGCCGGCGTTCAAGCCGGACGGTGTGGTGACTGCTGGCAATTCGTCGCAGATCTCCGACGGTGCGGCTGCGTTGCTCGTGATGTCCGAGGACAAGGCGGAGGAACTCGGGCTGAAGCCGCTTGTCCGCTTCACGCACTTCTCGCTCGCCGGGGTCGACCCGGTGATGATGCTCACCGGCCCGATCCCCGCCACCTCGAAGATCCTCGACCGGTCAGGGCTCTCGATCGACGACATCGATCTCTTCGAGGTCAACGAGGCGTTCGCCTCGGTTACGGCCGCCTGGCGCATCGAACTTGGCGGCTCGGATCCGATGGCGCTGTGGGATCGCACGAACGTCAACGGCGGCGCAGTCGCACTCGGCCACCCGCTGGGCGCATCCGGTGCGCGGCTGATGACCACCCTGGTCCACGAGATGGTCCGTCGCGGCGCCCGCCGGGGTCTCCAGACCATGTGCGAGGGCGGCGGCATGGCCAACGGCACCCTCCTCGAACTCCTCTGACGTCCATTGCAACCCAGGGTTTGTTCGGACGTATACGTCCACTTCCGATCAAAGAAGCTGACCCGCCAGCAAGACCCGCCGCTTCTTTGACATGGATCGGACGCCGGCGTCCGATCTAACCCTGGGTACGAATGGACGTCACGGGCGCCAGACGGGGACCATGTCCTCGCGGCAGTGCCGGGGGGCGGCGTCCTCCAGGACGTTGACGGCTGTCATCACGAGTTCCGCGCCGCACACCGTGCACTTGTAGGCCTCGTCGACTTCGATCACGTCGTCTGGGTCGACCTCGGGAGGTTCCCACGACAGAAGACGCACGAACCACATCAGCATCCGCCAGATGACCACGGCGAGCACGACGGCGATCACGACATTGAGGAGGCCGATGCCCGAGAAGTCCATCGTGGGATTCTACGAACGCGGTTTGTCCACGGATTTCCCCACAGCTGGGGAGAATCACATCCGTGTAGTTCAGCGGTAGTTCGTCGTCATGAGGAAGCCGGCTGCGATGAGCGCCAGGCCTCCCACGAGGACCAACTGATCCATGCTGAAAATGAACCGGGCGAGCACCACCAGCACGCCGGCGATCATCAGCCCCGCCATCGTTGCCACGTACCACGTGGGCGATGGGTCGCCCTGGTGGGCGGCAGTGGCCGGGTTGGTCGGCCGGGTGGCAGAGGTCTGCTTGGGTTTCCGTCGTTTCGATTCAGGCACGTTCGAGTTCGGGTCGCGTACGGCCAATCTAGTGGACTTCGCCGGACCGGTATGCTCACGAGCCATCTCGGAGGCGTGATGCAGGTCCTCGTCATCGACAACTACGACTCGTTCACGTTCAACCTCGTCCAATACCTCGGAGAGTTGGGTGCGGAACCCCATGTGGTCCGCAACGACGAACTCGACCCGGCGGATGCCGAATCGCTGTCCTTCGAGCGGTTGGTGATCTCCCCGGGCCCGGGACGTCCCGAGAACGCCGGGTTTTCCGAGGAATACATCCGCCGGTTCGGCGAGCGGGTGCCCACCCTGGGCGTGTGTCTCGGCCATCAGGCCATCGGTCGGGTATTCGGCGGGAGGGTCGACCTCGCTCCCGAGCCGAAGCACGGCAAGACCTCCACCATCCGCCATGACGGCAAGGGACTGTTTGCGGGCCTCAGCAATCCGTTCATCGCCACTCGCTATCACTCCCTCTCCACCGTCGACCTCCCTCCGGTGCTGGAGCCGTGCGCGTGGAGCGAAGAAGACGGGGTCGTACAGGGGATTCGCCACACCGAACTGCCGATTGTCGGAGTCCAGTTCCATCCGGAGTCGATCATGACCACCGAGGGCAAGGCGCTTCTCGCCAACTTCCTCGCTCGCGGCCACGAGCCCGTCACGTAGGGATCAACCGAGGCTGAGCCGGTCACGATCCTCGACGACCGTGCCCTCGGAAACGAGAGCCTCCACCGCCTGCTGAACGGTGTCCGGGGCGAGTCCCGTGGCACGAATCAGGCCGTCGACCGCGTCGTCATTCACGGCGAGGCGCTTGAGGACGGCGGCGCGCGCCTGGCGGATCGACCCGTCCAAGGCTGTCTGCCGGCGCACGGGCAGGTCGAGGGACGGGGCGGTGCACCACGAGCGGACCGGGCATTCGCTGCACCGAGGAATGCGAGGACGACAGAGCCGGGCGCCGAGGTCCATCATCGCCTGGTTCCAGTCTCCCGCACGCCCCGGGGAGAGTGTGGTTCTGCCGACAACCCCGGCGTCTGCGGTCGACAGGACTGTGCCTGTCCACCGCGACAGGATTCGCCGCACGTTCACGTCGACCGCCGCGACAGGGGCGTCGTCGGCAAACGCGGACACCGCGGCCGCCGTGTAGGGGCCGACTCCCGCCAGGTCGGTGAGATCAGTCGGCCATCCGGCGTCCACGATCTGTCGAGCGGCCGCCTGCAGGTTGCGGGCCCGTCGTAGGTAGCCGAGATCCCCCCAGGCGACTACGACCTCGGCGAACGGGGCTTCCGCCAGTTCCGCGGGTGTGGGAAACATCTCGACGAAACGCCGGAACACCGGTTCGACGCGTGTCACCTGTGTCTGCTGGAGCATCACTTCCGAGACCAGGATCGCCCATCGGTTCTTGGTGTTCCGCCACGGAAGGTTGCGACCGGTGCGGTCGTACCACTCCAGCAGTGCCCGGTTCCGGGCGCGGACGTCAGGGGGGTGGGGCAGTAGTGGTCGTGGTCTCTTCCGGCGGCTGCGTCGTGGTGGTCGTCTCGGGTGGTGCCGCCCCGAGTGTGACTCGCACGATGTCGCCCGGGAACAATGTGGCGGGCTCCGTCGGGCTCTGTTCCTGCACGAGACCCACCTGGGTCGGGTCGGCGACCTCGATCGTCGAGTTGTTCACCTCGAGCACCAAGCCTGCCTGTTCGACCCGGAACCGGGCGGTGTCCTCGTCGAGTCCCACCAGTGGCGGGACCGGGATCGGCTCCACGCCATCGGAGAGGACCACCAACACCTCGAACTCCGGGGGCAGTTCGCTGTCGGGCCCCGGGTCGGTCCGGATCACCCGTCCGCGTTCGACGGTGTCGCTGAACTCGGTTTCGAACACATAAGTCAGCCCGAGCGTGTCGAGTCGGGCGGACGCATCGCGCTGCGTGAGACCGGACAGGTCATCGAGTGTCACCGAATCCGGACCGGTCGACACAACGAGGTCGATCACGGTGCCGGGGGGCTGGGCGGTGTTGGCGCTGGGACTCTGTCGGATGACGATTCCCTCTTCGACGTCATCGGACGGCTCTTCTTGGACGTCACCGACCACGAACCCTCGGTTGATGATCTCTTCCTCGGCCGCGCTTCGCTCCAGTCCCTCCAGGAACGGGACATCTTCGAGAGCCGCGCCTTCGGAAACGTAGATGATCACCTCGGAGTTGGGATCGACCGTGTCACCCTCGGCTGGGTCGCTGCGTACGACGATCCCTGGTTCCACGCTGTCATCGTTGACGGATTCCGGAATCCCGATCAGATCGTTCTGTCCGAGAAGGCGGATCGCGTCGGCCGCGGAGAGTCCCACGACCTCGGGCACTTCGACCGTCTGTTCGACCGGCGTGTCGGTTGTGCCATTGAGGAGATCGAAGACGAGGTAGACCAGGACGCCAAGAGTGATCAGCAGCACGAAGGTGCCGATGACGAACGCCAGGTTCGACGAGGGGGGCTCTTCCAGCACGCGATAGCCCTGGTCGGGCGGGGCGGTCGCAGGCGGCACGGCGCGAGTCATGACCCGGGTGGCCGCCTCGTCGTCGCCGGCCTGCGCGAATCCCGCCGCGGCGGGCGTCGATGCCACCGGCGTTCGTCCCTGCAGCGCCGCCCACAGGTCCTGGCGCATCGCCTCGGCGGTCTGGTAGCGGTCATCGGGTGACTTGGCCATGGCGGTCAGCACGATCCCGTCGAGCGACTCGGGCACGTCGGGGTTGAGGGTCGATGGGGCGGCGGCCGCCTGGGAAACATGCTGATAGGCCACCGCCATCGGATTGTCGCCCCGGAATGGCGGCGCCCCCGCGAGCATCTCGTAGAGCACCACGCCGACGGAGTAGACGTCACTGCGCTCGTCTGCGGTCGAGCCTTGGGCCTGTTCGGGGGAGAAGTAGGTGGCGGTCCCCATCACCGCTCCGGTCTTGGTGAGTTCCTGACTGTCATCCCATGCCCGGGCGATGCCGAAGTCGGTCACTTTCACGGTGCCGTCGGGCGCGAGGAGGATGTTGCCCGGCTTGATGTCCCGGTGAACGAGTCCTGCCCTGTGGGCGACGGACAGTGCCGCCGAGACGTCGGCGGCGATCTCGACCGCCCGACGGGGGAGGAGGGTGCCCTCCGACTTCAGCACTTCCCGCAGCGAACGACCTTCGACGAGTTCCATCACGATGAAGTAGGTGGTGTCGAGCTGTCCCCAGTCGTAGATCCCCACGATGTTCGGGTGGGTGAGATTGGCTGCTGCTTGGGCCTCCTTGCGGAAGCGTTTCACGAACGCATCGTCGCCCGACAGTTGGGCGTGCAGGATCTTGACGGCCACCTTGCGGTTCAGGAGGCGGTCGTATCCCTGATACACGTCGGCCATCCCACCGCGAGCGAGGTGCGCGACGAGTTGATAGCGATCGGTGAGGTCGTGGGGAAGTTCCATGGAAAACCTGGGGGAAGTCTACGGGGATCCTGGCGTAGGACCGTTGCCATCCGTCATAGGGGCGTCACAGGCCTGCGAGCCACGTTGCGATGACCTCCGCCGCGATGGGCGCGGCGACGGATCCGCCCGTGCCGGACTCACCGGCCGCACCGCCGTCCTCGACCAGCACCGCAATAGCGATGACGGGGTTGTCGACAGGTGCGAAGCCGATGAACCAGGCTTCGGGACCGTCCGGTCCTTGGGCGGTCCCGGTCTTGCCGGCCACTCGCACGCCCGGCACGGCGGCCCTGGTGGCGGTTCCTTCGGTCACGGTGCGTTCCATCATCTGAGCGATGACAGCGGCGGTGGCGCTCGACATGGCCATACCGGTGCGCTCGGGTGTGAACGTCTCCACCGTGGAGCCGTTGGCGTCGAAGACCTGATCGATGATTCGGGGACGCATCACCTCGCCCTCGTTGGCCACCGCCGCGGCCACCATCGCCATCACGAGCGGAGTTGCCCGTACGTCTCTCTCCCCCAACCCGCTCTGACCCAGCGCGGCCGGGTCCTCTGCGAGTTCGTCGGTGGGAAACGCGGAGATGGCCAGTGACCATGGGAAAGCAAGTTCTCGATTGAAACCGAGTGGTTCCGCGATGGCTTCGATCGGCCGCGCCCCCACGCGGATGGCGAGGTCGGCGAACACCGTGTTGCAACTGCGCACGAATGCGAGTTGCAGCGTGACAGTGGTGCCGTTCCCGCAGAACCCGTTGTTGGAGTTGGCGATGTCCGCATCCGAGCCGGGTAGGTCGAATGCCAGCACGTCATCGAAGGCCGTTTCCGGTCCGGCAACACCGGTCTCCACTGCGGCTGCCGCCACGATGGTCTTGAAGGTGGAGCCCGGGGCGTAGAGGGCTTGGCCCGCCCGGTCCAGGAGCGGCTGATCGGGGTCGTCGAGGAGACCCTGACGGACCGCGACGGCGTCGTCGCCGAGCAGGGAGTTCGGATCGAACGACGGAGTCGTGACATAACCGAGTACGGCTCCACTGCGCGGATCGAGCGCGACGATGGCACCACGCTGGTTGCCGAGAGCCTCGAATGCGGCGGCCTGGATCCTCGGCTGCAAGGTGGTCTGGACGTTCTGTGGACGGAGATCTCGGCCGAACAGTGCGGAGAGGAGGTCGCTGATCGTGAGGTCCTGACGGCTCCTCAGGTCGTCCCCGAACGCCGCCTCGATACCCGAGTCACCGACGAGGAACGTCGAGTACCCCACGGTGTGGGCGAAGAGTGGTCCCTCCGGGTACGTGCGGGCGTAGGTCTGCGGAGTGTCGGGGACCGGGTCGGACCGGGCGAGCACGGTGCCGTCCGCCGCGACGATCAGGCCTCGTTCCTTCTCGATGAGGGTGATCGTGTTGCGGACGTTGCGTGGGTCGGCGCGGTAGCGATCAGCGCCGAGCACCTGGAACCACGATGACGCGATGAGGAGGAGTCCGAATCCCCCGAAGATCACCAGCGCCAGTCTCCGTGTGGGCCCGTTCATGTCTCCGCCTCCTCATGGGAGACGCGAAGCAGGAGGGCGAGGAGCACGAAGTTGCCGACCAGCGACGAGCCCCCGTAGGACATGAAGGGCAGTGTGATGCCGGTGAGTGGCACCACCCGGAGGACGCCTCCGATGATCAGGAAGGTCTGGATTCCAAAGGTCAGGGTGAGGCCGACCGCGAGGAGCTTGCGGAATCGGTCTCGTGCCCGAAGCGAGATCCCGAATCCGGCGGCCACCATCAGCGCATACGCCGCGAGGACGGCCACTGTGCCGGCGAAGCCGAATTCCTCGCCGACCGCAGCGAAGATGAAGTCGGTGATGGCGTTGGGGATGAGGTCGGGGCGGCCGAGACCGGGCCCCGAACCCGACAATGAACCGGTCCCCAGGCCGAACATGCCCTGTGCCACCTGGAACCCTGCATCCTCGAAGTCGCTCAGCGGATTGATCCAGGCCGTGACACGCCGCTGGACATGGTCGAACGTCCGCCACGCCCCCACAGCTCCGACGATGGTGAGCACGATTCCGCCGGTGAGGTAGCCCGACTGTCCTGTCGCGGCGTAGAGCATCGCCACGAAGACGGCGAACAACAACAAGGAGGCTCCCAGGTCGCGCTGGCCGACCATGACGCCCAGCGTCGCTCCCCAGACCGCAATCAGAGGAATGAGCTGGCGGGGCTCGGGAATCGCCAGCGGACCGATTCGCCGCCTTGCTTCGATGAGTGCCACGCGCCGGTCGGCGAGGTATCCGGCGAGGAATACGACGAATGCCACCTTCGCCAACTCACCCGGTTGGAAGTTCAGAGTGGTGACACCGAGATCGATTTCGATCCACAGCCGGGATCCGTTCACCGTCAGACCGCGCACCGGGAAGGACCAGTTCGAAGGGAGCAGGGGAGTGAGCATGAGAACGACGGCCCCCGCCAGAGTGATGTTCCGGTAGCGGCGCAGGGCGTCGGTGCCCGAGCGATGCAACCAGGCGAGGGTGAGGACCCCACCTGCCGCCGCGATGAGCAGCCACCAGCGCTGGAGCCCTGCGCGCACCGGATTGATGCGGTAGATCTCGACGAGACCGAACATCGTGACCAGAGCCGCCGGAGGGATCAGGACGGTGGAGGCGTCAGGCGCGAAACGCCGCACCGCAAAGTGGAAGCCGCCGAAGGCGATCGCCACGATGAGGAACGTGAGACTCACCTGGGCGTCGACCGCACCGTCGCTCGAGAAGTTCACGAGGGTCGTTCCGAACGCGGCCAGGGCGGCCGCTCCGACGATCAAGCCGGCTTCGACATTGCGCGTCATGCGCGCGTCGTCACTCGACGACGTCGACGACGAGGGCGGTGATGTTGTCGTGGCCGCCCGCGAGGTTTGCCTTCTCGACGAGAAGCCACGCCGCCTCCTCGGCGCTGTCGACGGCCAGCGCGTCGGTGATCGCGGCGTCGTCGATCATCGAATTGACGCCATCGGAGCACAGGAGCAGTCGATCGCCCACTTCGAGCGTGAGGTTCCCCGTGTCCACGTCGAGATCAGGTGTCAATCCGACGGCACGGGTGATGAGGCTGCGCTGCGGATGATTCGCAGCCTCCTCGGGAGCGATCGCACCCGTGCGCAGGTACATGTTCACGACCGTGTGATCCTCGGTGAGTTGGGTGAGGTCGCCGCCACGGAGCAGGTAGGCGCGGCTGTCTCCGACGTGGGCGAATCGGGCCAAGCCGGCGTCGTCTGTTCCGAGTTCGAACAACGTCATCGTCGTTCCCATGCCGCGCAGTTCGGGACGGCGGGCCACCTCGTCGAGGATGGCCTGATTCGCGGCGTGCACCCGGTCGGCGATGTCGTCATCAGAAGAGCGGGCCGCCTCAACGGCGAGGCTCGAGGCGACCTCCCCTGCAACAGCCCCGCCCATGCCGTCGGCCACGATCACGACGAGAGGACCGTCGTCTGCTCCGCTGGCGCGGGGCCAGGCGGAATCTTCGTTGCCGGGACGGACGTTGCCCGGGTGTGATGCCACTGCCCAACGGTATTTCATCGCACCTCCATGACGGTCTTTCCCACCTGCACTGCGTCGCCACGCCCGAGATCGGTGGGCGCGGTGACCCGCCGACCGTTCACGTAGGTTCCGTTGGTGCTCCCGAGGTCGCTCAGCACGATGCGACCGTCCTTCGACGTCATCCGTAGGTGGAAGTCTGAAGCGTAGGGGTCCGAGATGATCACGTCGGCCTGATCGCTTCGACCGATCACGATCGAGTCTTCGACGCTGAACTGGAGACCGGGATTCGTGTCGGACCGCACCACGACGACGCGGGTCCCCTTCCTGCGATGCCTTCGCGTGGGCCGCACGCCGACATGGCCCGCCATCGAGCGTGCCACCTGCCACACGAACAGGTAGACGAGACTGAGAAAAATCAGTCGGAGGAGGGTCAGGAGGAAGTCAGGCATCGGGGGATCTCCTGACCACGAACTCGAGGGCGCCGATGGCAACGGAGGCACCGTCACTGACGACGGCCGGATTGCTGCCGATCCCGACTCCGTCGATGCGGGTCCCATTGGAGCTGTTCAGGTCGGCACACAGCATCCGGTCGTCCTGGCGCCAAACTCGTGTGTGCATACGCGACACCGAGGCGTCTTCGATCACGACATCGGCGCGTGACGAACGTCCGATCACCGAACGGTTGACCCGCAACTCGTAGCTCTTGACACCGACGAGTACCGCCCACACGGGGAGGTCGCCGCGTTCGACGGTGACCGTCACGTTGCGTACGTCTGCAGGCACGACCCGCACCGGACCTTCGATTCGCCACCCCCGCTCGATCGTGGCTTCGGTGATGATCTCTTCGAGTTCGGGAACAGATGCGGCGGGAACGGTCTTCGGTACGAGGATCCGATTGGGGACGAGCCCGTCGCCGTCGGTCGACAAATCCAGGACGCGTACGAGCGATCCCGCGAGCTCCGACACATGCGGTGCTCCCCGGAAGAGTTGACCGGCGGTCCGCTCGAGCACGGTTTCGAGTCTGCGTTCGAGACGACGCATGGCATCCACCGTGCACAAGGTAGCGGTGTGCCGGAGTCAGACCCGGTGCGCTGGAGGAGGACTGCCCAGGCTGCGTTACCATTCAGTGACACTCGGGCGAGTGGCGGAATTGGCAGACGCGCAGGATTCAGGTTCCTGTGTCCGAAAGGACGTGAGGGTTCAAGTCCCTCTTCGCCCACCAGGGGTTTCGGCCGCTACAGAGTTTCTGCTCGGCGGCGAGAAGCCCCCGATTGCAACCATCTCAACCGCAACAAGCGTTCGATCAGCGCCGTCTGTACCCCTCAGTCGAGCGTGAGGAAGGACGCTGTCGCGTCCTCGATGAATGCCGTGATCGTGTCGTGGCCGTCTTGGATCGCCTGCTCGATGTCGCTCGTCGTGCAGTTGCCCAACCGGACCCAGATCACTTTTGGCGGGGGCCCGGACACCAATGCCCGCTGGTGGAAATCTTCGTCCTTCGACACGATGGCGAATCCGTGATCGAGACGCATGGCTCCAAATTTCGTCGTCGGTCGCATCGCCAAGACCGAGCAAGGCGACATGAGACGAGTCGGGGAAGGTTCCAGCGATTCGAGGTATCAGCCGACACGAGATGTTCGCATCGAGGAGCAGCTTCACGCGCCGGAGACAAGCTTGCGTTCGCGATCAGCAGCGAACGCCAGACATGCCCGGATGTCCTCCTGCTCGAGCTCGGGGAAGTCGCTGAGGATCTCCTCTTCGCTCATCCCGGACGCGAGGTAGTCGAGGACGTCATAGACAGTGATGCGCAGCCCTCGAATGATGGGCTTGCCTCCCCGCTTGCCCGGTTCGGTCGTAATGCGGTCCTGATATTTCACGATCTCACCCGATTCTAGTTGTTCGGGTTGCGGATCAAGGCCTGGAAGTAAGGAGTGCGTTGTCATGCCTCAACTGGACGACTGCTCGATAAGCGCGGCCACAGCCTCCGCTGCGGCGCGGTCCATCGCTTCGATCATGTGGCTGTATCGGTCCATCGTGATCGAGATCGAGGAGTGGCCGAGCCGCTCCTGCACCACCTTCGGAGGAACACCAGCGGTCAATGCCAGCATCGCCCAGCCGTGGCGCGCGGCGTCAACCGCGGTACCCCGGCCTGCGTAGCTTGCTGTTTCATCCACCGGGTGAAGGTGGCCGGTTGATCGGATCGCCGATCGCGTTTGTGAACACGAGATCGAACTTGGACCATGCGTCTCCTGCCATCAGCGCTCCTCGTTCTGCCGGCGGCGGTGCCTCCTTCAAGGCGGTGATGGTTCCGGTGTCGAGGGCGATGACCCGCCGCGACCGACTCGCCCGAACGCTTGTCCTGCCGATTCGCGCTCAAAGGGCTTGGCTGAGGTCGTTCCAGAGGTCTTCGACCTCTTCGATGCCAACGCTCAGACGCAGGAGACTTGGCGGGAGATGGTCTTGCCCGGGAATGGCGGCCCGGCGCTCGATCGTCGACTCGACGGCGCCGAAGCTCGTCGCGTGGCGTATGACGCGCAGTCGGCGGCAGATGTCGTCGGCCGTCTCGGCGTCGCCGACGACATCGAATGACATGACGCTGCCGAAACTCGTGAGGTTGCTTTTTGCGGCGTCGTGGGTCGGATGGGAAGCCAGGCCCGGATAGCGGACGATCTGAACGTGGTCGTGGGCCTCGAGCCGGTTCGCGATTTCGAGAGCGGATGCTGCTGCCGCGGCGGCCCGGAGGGGGTAGGTGCGGATGCCCCTGGTGGCGAGGTAGGACTCGAGCGTGCCCGGGGTGGCTCCTCGAAGCGTGCGGTGCGTGCGCAATCGTTGGACGAGTTCGGGGCGGCGGGTGGTGGCCACCCCGCACAGAAGGTCGGAGTGGCCGCCCAACTGCTTGGTGGCTGACTGAACTGCGATGTCGACGGCGAGTTCCAGCGGCTGCTGACCGAACGGTCCGGCGAGGGTGTTGTCGACGGCGAGGATCGCGTCGGGGCGCCGGGGTGCCGAGGCGATCCGTCGGAGATCGGTGACTTGCAGGAGAGGGTTGGACGGGGACTCGATCCAAATGAGATCGGCGGTCCCGGCCGCTTCGCACCAAGCGTCGACATCGTCGCCAGGGAGCCGCCGCGACGTCCATCGGCCCAGGCGCTCTCCGTCGGCGATCATGCCTGCAACACCCTGGTAGCAGTCGTCCGGCCAGACGATGTGGGATCCGACTGCAAGCAGGTCGAACACGGCGGCGATGGCTGCCATCCCCGAACTGAACGCCACAGCCTCTGCATCCTCGAGGGCGGCAACTGCTGACTCGAGGGAGGCCCAAGTCGGCGTGCCGTCGTCCCGGGAGTAGTGCCGCTCGCCACCAATGATGAACGTCGAGGCCGGAACCAGCGGTGCGTTCAGAGGTGAGCCCACCTGATCGGAGCGTCCGGCGGCAACAGCACGGGTTCCCAAATGATGCAACATGAAGTGCATTAATGCACTCCATCGCCGATGACGCAACGCGACGCCATGTGGGGGCCGAGGTTTGGCGCCGACGCACGGAACGGAGTTGGACCCTCGACACTGCGGCGCCCGCCTCGGCATCAGCCGGCCCCTCCGCCCCCGTGCAGTCGTCGCATTGCCTCATGACGCATACGATGGACAAATGTCCGTTTCACCGTCGTCGAATCTCGCTGCGCCCACTTGATCAGCGATGCGTTTGGTCGCCCCAGGCAACGTCGTCGTTGGCTTCTTCCGCTGATTCTGGTCACGCTGCTCGCCGCAGCCATCGGTCTCAGCCAAGTCGCCACGCCGTCGTCGCCCCTCCTCGCCGAGGACGTCAGGTCCCGTGCGATCGAAGTCTCTCGTCGGGCGGATGTCTTTCGGGAGTTGCTCGCCCGCATGGGTTCGGTCAACCGCGTCGAGTTGCAGACGGTGACCGACGAGGCGCTCGTCAGGATCACCGACGCCCGCAGTTTCATCGACGAGTTGGAGAATCCTCCGCCCGAATTCGCGGCAGTTCTCGCCCTCTTCGACCTCGCGCTGGAGTCGTGGGGTGACGGAACGGCAGGGCTCACGGAGCACCTGCTGGCGGCGGCCGATGGCGACGAGGGACTGGGATTGACCGACCAGGTGACCGATGACCTGCTCGAACTGCGGGCGGGGGATCGGCTGTACCGAGAACTGGTGGCTGCCCTCGCCGAGGCAGACGTGACCCAACCGGTGTCCCCGTTGCCCGACGTCCGATTTCTGCCGGAGGGCTATCCGGTCGGGCCTGGCGCCCAGACACTTCTCGCGCAGGCTCGGGTCGACGGTTCGCCCCTCTCCCTCGAAGCTGCGCTGGCGGTGGAGCAGGTGACGACTGTCCCCGAATGGGTGTTGGACACGTCGGGCACCCTGGTTCTCGACGCCACCGAACAACTCGTCGTGCGGGTGGTGGTGACCAATGCCGGCAACGCGCTTTCCGAGCTTTCCGCAGTCTCGGTCGAGGTCGCAGGGGGGGACGGGTCCGCCCAGGCGGCCACCGTCGAGGTCCCCGCATTGGAAGCGGGCGCCAAGACGACGGTCACCTTCGATCCACTCGTCGTCACACCGGGACGGTCGTACTCGCTCGTCGTGCAGTTGGCGCTCTCCCCGGGTGAGGGCGAAACCGCAGACAACAGCCGGACGCTGCTGTTCCGTGTGAACGAAGGAACGGTGACCACGACGACCACGGCCGCAAGCGGCTGACGAGGCTCTCGACGGGGTCGGTACCATCGACCGCACCCATGATCGACATCAACGTCCTCCGCAACGATCCCGAAACCCTCGAGGCCTCCCTGGCCCGTCGCGGGATCGACATCGACGTGTCGGAGCTGGCGGAGATGGACGCCGAAGTGCGCCGGGTTCGGCACGAGTCCGAGACGCTGCGGTCCGAACAACGCGAGGCGGGCAAGCGGATCGCCCAGCTGTCCGGCGAGGAGAAGGAGTCCGCCATCGCAGAGATGGGCAGGGTGTCGGACCGCTTCAAGGAGCTTTCGACCCGCGCCGACGAACTGCAGGCCGACTTCGATGCTCGTTGGGTGACTCTTCCGAACCTCGTCGACACCTCCGCCGCGGACGGACTCACCGATGCCGACAACGTCGAGATTGCCCGGCACGGCGACATGAAGGAGTTCGACTTCGACCCTCAGGATCACGCCGCCCTCGGTGAGTCGCTCGACATCATCGACACCGATCGGGGAGCGAAGGTGTCGGGGAGCCGTTTCGGGTATCTGAAGGGCAAGGCGGTCCTCCTCGAATTGGCCCTCGTGCGCTTCGCCCTGGACACGCTGCTCGAAGCCGGGTTCACACCGATGGCGCCGCCGGTGCTCGTCCGTGAGCAGGCGCTCTTCGGCACGGGGTTCTTCCCGGGCGACCGTGACCAGGTCTACGAAGTGCCCGCCGATGACCTGTACCTGGTGGGAACGTCCGAGGTTCCAATGGCGGCGTACCACACCGACGAGATCCTCGAACCTGAAGACCTCCCGATTCGGTATGCGGGGTTTTCGACCTGCTTCCGTCGTGAGGCCGGGACGTACGGCAAGGACACCGCGGGCATCTTCCGAGTCCATCAGTTCGACAAGGTGGAGATGTTCACCTTCGTCCTCCCCGAGGTATCGAAGGACGAACACGAACGGCTGCTCGAGATCGAACAACAGATCGTCGACGCCTACGAGGTCCCGTATCGCATCGTCAACGTGGCGGCCGGCGATCTCGGTTCCTCCGCCGCCAAGAAGTACGACATCGAGGCATGGTTCCCCACTCAGGAGGCCTTCCGAGAGGTGACCTCGTGTTCGAACACGACCGACTTTCAGTCGCGTCGCCTCAAGATCCGATATCGCGGTGAGAAGGGGAACGAGCTGGTCCACACCCTCAACGGCACGGCGGTGGCGGTGGGTCGGTCGATCCTGGCGATCATCGAGAATCACCAGCAGGCGGACGGTTCGGTTGTCATTCCCGAAGCACTGCGCCCGTACACGGGCTTCGACGTCATCGAAGCTCCGTGAGCGCCGAGTCCGATCCGATCTTTGCCCGGATCGCCCGCCGCTACGACCTGATCAACCGGATCCTGTCATTTGGCCAGGACCAGAACTGGAGACGTCGGGCGGTGCGTCACCTTCCCGATGGGATCGTGCTCGATCTGGGCAGCGGCACCGGTGCCGCCGAGCCCATCTTCGGGGACCGCACGGTCATCGCGCTCGACCCCGTCCACGAGATGCTCGCCCTCTCCCCCATCGACGAGAAGGTGGTGGCCGTCGGCGAAGCCCTCCCTTTCGCTGATGGGGCGCTCGACGCCGTCTTCAGCGCATACGTGTTTCGCAATCTGACGTCGGTCCGGGACACGCTCGCGGAGATTGCCAGAGTGCTGCGACCGGGCGGTCGTGTTGCGATCGTCGACCTGGGGCGTCCCCGCAACCGATGGGCGGCGGCGCTCCACCGGCTCGGATCAGCCATATTCCTGCCGTTGGCCGGGCTGTTGGCGCGGGCTCCCGCCGACTACTGGTACCTGCACCGATCACTGGACAAGCTCGGTCCACCCGAGTTGCTGTACGTTGCCCCGTCGCTGACCGTGGTGGAGTCCTGGCGGATGGGCCCGCTGGGATTCGTGCACGGGGTCGTGCTGGAGCGGACATGAGGCGACTGGCGCCCCTGACGGTCCTCCTGTTGGTCGCGGCGTGTGGAGGTTCGGGAGCGGCACAGGGTGAGCTGTCGGCGGCCACATTTCTGGTGGAGGTGGGTGCCGACGACGTCGAGATCGTCGGTCGAGATCGTTTGGTGAATTCCGGAACCGAGGACCGTCTCGACGTCCTCCGTCCGGGAGGAGACATGACCATCGTCCCGATTCACCCGAACACCCCGGTACCCGAACCCTTCGAGTTCGTGCGCGATCCCCTGTCGGCGGGATCCATCGTTCCGCTCCTGGACGACGCCGAGCGGGTGATCGCCGTCATCAACCCGCTCATCGACCGCACGCCGGGTGGCCGGGTGCTGGCCGGGTCGATCATCACCTTCGGACCCGGAGGGAACCTTCTCCACGCCGATTGGGACGACGACGATCGGACTCGTCTCGCGGATCTGCTGGCCTGGGGTGCCGAAAGAGGACTCGATTCGCTGGCCACGATCGAACTGGCGGTGCGGGGACTGGGTGGCGACGACGGGTCGGAGGCACAGACCGCGGCCTCCTACTTCGAATAACCCCGCCCCTCGAGGGTGGACGCCGTCATTGGGCCAGGCGCCCCCGCAACACCCGATCCGCCGGCTTATGGCTGCTTCCTTCCGGACCTGACCAGATTCACCGTGTCTCGCTGTGCGGGACCCGCACCCGACGAACGCCCACCCTCGAGGGGCGGAGACGTGACGCTACGGGCTGTCGGTCCGGTTCTCAAGGCGACGACCGGCGAAGAAGCCGTCGAGCAGCGTCGCGCATTCGTCTTCGCGCACCCCGACGACGAGTTCCATCGTGTGGTTGAGGCGTTCATCCTGGGGAATGTTGTACAGGCTCCAGCACGCCCCGGCCCGCAGGTCGGCCGCCCCGTACACGATCCGTTCCAGGCGGGCGGCGACGGCGGCCCCCGCACACATGGCGCACGGTTCCAGGGTGACGACCAGCGTGTGACCGTCGAGGCGCCAGCCGTCGACGGCCGCAGAGCGCAACGCCAGGATCTCGGCGTGGGCGGTGGGATCGGCCGCCTGCTCGCGCCGGTTGTGATCCTGGGCCACGATCACGCCCTCCGGATCGACCACCACCGCGCCGACGGGCACGTCCCCATGCTCGGTCGCTCGTGTTGCCTGGGCGAGGGCGGTGCCCATCGCCTGGTGCCACCGATCTGTCATGTCGCTCCTGATTTGCGTGGTGGTCTCGTGCCGTCGGTATCCTGACCGCTCCCCGGAGGGGTCGCATAGTCTGGTCTAGTGCGCAGCATTGGAAATGCTGTAAGGGTTCACGCTCTTCGAGGGTTCAAATCCCTCCCCCTCCGCCAAGCAGTGAACATCGGAACGCTCCGGGTTGGCCGACCCGGAAACGGAGGCGGTACGCTGCCCAACCCTGGAGGGGTCGCATAGTCCGGTCTAGTGCGCGGCACTCGAAATGCCGTAAGGGCTCACGCTCTTCGAGGGTTCGAATCCCTCCCCCTCCGCTCCATCCGTGCGACATCATCTCGGGACCGCGAAACCGGTGGTCACTTCTCGTCTTGTGGTCTCGGTCGACGAGCCACGAACCGGGCGGCAGATCCCACCTCTTCGATCGATACATCCTCGAACGAGCCGGTCAGGATCTCAGCCAGGCCCTCGAGGCTGTCTCCCAGGTTGTCGAAACCTCCCGCGCGGTTGGCGATCGCAAGGAAGGCCCTCGCCGGCGGGGTGTGACGCCCTGAACGTCCGAGCACCGTGGCGCCGAAGAGCACGCCTTCCGGCTCGAGCACCGCAGCGACGTTTCTCACGGCACGCGCCTTGTCCGTCTGAGGTCCGGGGAGACAGTGCATCACCATGTTGAGTGCCGCAGAGTCAAATCTGTCGCTCAATGGCAGCGGCTTGAGGACATCGGCCTCCACGGTCCGTGGCTGCATCCGTTCCAGTACGCGCGACGAATGTGCCAGGACATTCGGGTTGGGATCGAGGAGAGTGACCTCGGTGTCGTCCGCGATGTTCGACCGGTCGAGGAAGTATGCCGTTCCCGGTCCGACGTCGAGGTGGCGGCGCCCCACGAACCGTTCGTATTGGTCGAGGAGCGGAGGAATGGGACACCGCAGAACCGCGCCTGCCATGAACCCGATCACGAACCGGTCGTAGATCCCGAGCATGAACGGCGTGTACTCGGATTGGCCTTTGTAGGCAGGATCGGAAGGATCCACCCGCAAGCCTCCTGTGCGTGCGGCCAACAGTACCGGGCCCGAGGTCACCGAGCTGGCGGAGGAGAGCCTTGGCGTATTCGCACTCGCGTCTTCGACCGCGTTGGAGGAGCTCGTCGACAAGTGAAGGCGGCGTGCCGGCGTACCGATGCGTCGTAGCATGTCACCCCGGCGGCGATCCGCCGAGGAGGGGTGACCGAGCGGTCGAAGGTGACGGTCTTGAAAACCGTTGGGCCCTTTTCGGGTCCCGTGGGTTCAAATCCCACCCCCTCCGCAACCCATGACCGAATCCGCAGAGCCGCGCCCCGTTCCTGCCGCGTGGCGACTCCCCGACAACTGGCGACCGGAGCCGTTCTTCGCGCTCGGGGCGATCAGCCAATACCTGGGCGCGGCCATCGCGGTGACGCTGTTCGCCACGATCCCCGCGGGGACTGTCGCACTCCTGCGTGTGGTGGCCGCCGGCTCGATCATCGTGCTGGTCCGCCGGTCCTGGCGGCGGGACTGGAACCGGGACACGCTCATTCGGGCCGGGGTGTTCGGCTCGGTCCTGGCGGGGATGAACCTCACCTTCTATCTGGCGATCGATCGGCTCCCACTCGGCAACGCGGTTGCAATCGAGTTCATCGGCCCGGTGGCGGTGGCCGCTCTCGGAGCGCACAGTCCGCGAAAGAGGGGAGCGCTGGCGCTCGCCGTGGCGGGGGTTGTCCTTCTCGCGGGGGTGTCCCCGGAGGGCTCGCTGCCCGGGGTCGGTTTCGCACTGCTCGCCGCGACGTTGTGGGCCGGCTACATCATCCTGGGAGCCCGAATGGCGACCACCGGGTCGGGGGTGGACGGTCTCGGTGTCGGGATGCTGATCGGAGCGTTGATCATCTCGCCCCTCACCGCAGGCGGACTCGCCGGTCTCGCCGCCGTCCCTCTCCTCATGTTGCTGGCCCTGGCAACCGGGCTGCTGTCCAATGCCATTCCCTACGGGATCGATCAGGTCGTGCTCACGACAGTGGACCGGAGCCGCTTCGCCTTTCTCCAATCACTGCTGCCGGTAGTGGCGACGATCGTGGGGTTGGTTGCCCTCGCCCAGCGGCCGTCGCCGGTCGAACTCCTGGGAATCCTGTGCGTCGTTACGGCCATCGTTCTGGCGGGAGAGTGAGCCCGTCTGTAGCCTGGGCATCCCCCGGTGTTCCCGGGGGGTTGTTTTGGAGAGGTGGCCGAGTGGTCGAAGGCGCTCGCCTGCTAAGCGAGTAGGGGATCTCAAGTCTCCTCGAGGGTTCAAATCCCTCCCTCTCCGCTCACATTGCGACGGGGCTCCGCTCAGGGCGGCGTGGCCTGCCGTGTTGGTCGATGCGGTTCCGGCATCTTGAACAGGATCAACCCGGCTCCGGCGAGTCCGATGGCGCCGACTGCCACCGCCGCCCCCACCAGCGACGCGGCCGCGATCGCCGATGCCACCAGCGGCCCGCCCGCAGTGCCGACATCGCCGACGAACCGCCAGACCCCGAGGAACTCGGCTCGCCCCTGCGCGGGTGAGAAATCTGCTCCGAGGGTCATGATGATCCCGCTGCCGAGGCCGTTGCCGAATCCGAGGAGCAGGGCGACGAGGGTGAGCGTGAGGAAGTCGTACGACAGCGGAATCAGAAAGATGCCCAGGGACATGAGGGTCATGCATGGCACCGCCACGGTCTTGCGGCCGAACCGGTCCGAGATGCTTCCGGCGGGATAGAAGAGCAGCATGTCGATGGCGCCGGAGATTCCGAAGATCACCCCCACGGCCGCAGCGTCGAGGCCGATGTGTTCCGCCCACAGCGGGAGCACCACCTGCTTGGACGCTCGGAGAACTCCGAGTGCGAGCACTCCGACGCCGCCTGTCACGAACGCTTTGGAATGGCGACGGCCGATCCCGACGATGTCGAGCTTGGTGTGGCCGGGTTTGCGTTCGGCGGAGTCGAGATCGGGGACGAAGAAGAGCACCACCCCACCGGCGATGGCCATGATGAGGTGGATGTAGTAGGCCCCGTCGAAGCCGAGAAGCGCCACCGCCCCCGCCCCCAGGAACGGGCCGAAGAATGTCCCGATGCGCTGGACGCCACCCATCGTCGACAACGCCCTGCCCCGCAGGTGGGGTGCCATGGCATCGCTGACATAGGTGAGTCGCGTGAGGAGCCAGATCGACCAGCCGCACCCGAGCACGAACATCCACAGCAGGAACATCCATGTCGAGGTGGCAGTCACAGACCCGATCAGTGACACGACGAGGAGCGCGGTCGCCCCGAACATCGCCCGGCGTTCGCCGAACCGCGCGACGAGCACCCCGGAGGGAATGTCGAAGACCATGGTTCCGACCCCGCGCATCGCCACGGCGAGACCGGCGATTCCGACGGTGGCTCCCAGGCTGCGGGCGGTGAGGGCGACCTGCGGGACGATCGCACCCTGGCCGGTCGCGAACAAGAAGGCAGGCAGGTAGACGGTGAACCAGAGGGAACGAATCGTGCGCTCGGGGCCCGGCGCGGCGTCTCCTGGCATGTGGTCGGAGGCTACATCTGCAACACCCACCCCAAGTTCGCGCCCCGAGACCCAACTTCCACCTCACGAAGCGCGCTGCTTCGCGTTCTTAGCGAACCAGCGCGTCAAGAACAGTGCGATTCGCGTACCAAAAAACTCCACCCTGGTTCTGCCACGCGAAACGCGTCATTTCTGACGCGGTCATTCGCTAAGAACGCGTCCCCGTTCCTGGGGTGGAAGGCGGGGAGGTGCGTCACAATGGGGGGATGGATGATCTCGGTGCACGGTTCCGGGCGGGTGACACCTCGGCGATGACCGAGCTGTACCACCGGTATGCGGGCGCCGTGACCACCGTCGCTCGCAGCGCACTGTGGAGCGACGACCTCGTGGCGGATGCGGTGCAGCAGACTTTCGTGAAAGCGTGGGGCGCCCGGGCCGACTTCGACCCGGACCGGCCACTTGCTCCGTGGCTGTACGCGATCGCGCGGCGGGTCGCCATCGACATCGTTCGCCGGGAGCGTCGCCGGCAGGGACCCGAGCCGACCGAAGCCGACCTCGCCGTGCTACCCGCAGAACTGTCGGACGTGTGGGAGACCTACGAGGTGCGGGCGGCGCTCGACGGGCTACCCCCGGACGAGCGGGAGGTGCTCCGACTGCACTACTTCGAGGGGAGGACCCATGTCGAGATCGCCCGGATCCTCGATATCCCCGTCGGCACCGTGAAGTCCCGATCGCACCGCGCCCACGGCCGTCTGGGGGACGCACTCGGACACCTCGTCGCCGAACCGGATGAAGGGCCTCGACGTATGGAGGGACACCAGTGAGTTCCCACGACGACCGCAGCCGACGCACCCGCGAGACCCTGGCCGACGACGCCGTATGGGCTGCGACGCCCGACGTGCTCGACGACGTACTGGCGGCGATCGAGCCGCCTCGGCGCGACATGCCCCGCCGGCGGTGGATCGCGGCTGCCGCGGCCATCGTTGCCGTCCTCGGAGTGGGGAGTGTCCTCGTCGACCGGACGGAGCCACCCGATTTCACCCTCGCCGGCACCGAACTCGCTCCCGCCGCGGCGGCAGATGTGCGGGTCGTGGAAACACCGGCAGGGGTGGTGCTCCGGCTCGAAATCGCCGGCCTCGAGCCTGCGGCGTCGGGCAGCTACTACCAGGGGTGGGTGGTCTCCGACGACGCCGCCGTGAGCGTCGGCACCTTCCACATGCGGGGAGGCGACGGATCGGTGGCCTTCTGGTCGGGAGTGGATACGTCCGACTATCCGGAGTTGATCATCACCCGTCAGGCGGAGACGGCCGGGCCCGCCCGGTCCGACCAGGTGGTCATGACCGGGCGGGCGTGACCGTCGTCACCGATACAGCGTCGCGTCCGGTCCGATCACATACCAGACCTCGTTGATGCCTTGGCCGTTGACATCACCGGGGGAGGCATCTCCGGCGAATCGGTAGAGCGGCCAGTCGCCGAACACGAGTTGGGTGGTGCCGTCGTCGCGGATGATCGTGCTCACCAACCCCGCATCGAGGCCGGCCGAAACCGTCGCATCTCCCGGAACGGGTGGCCAGTTCTCGGCGCACGACCCACTGCACGCCGATGTGGTGGCCGAGTCCTGGGTGAACCCGTACAGCGTGAGCCCATTGGCATCGACGAGTGTCGGTCCAAGTTCAGTCTCGGCGACGTCGACGCCTTTCGGTTCCTCGGTGCCGTAGTCGTAGCCGCGATCTCCGGCGGGGCTCGGGGCGGCTTCCTCGGCGTCGTCGCTCGCCGTCGCCTCTTCGGCGCCGACGAGTTCACCTTCGGCGGTGACCACGAACCACACACCCTCCACGTCGTGGCCGTTGACATCGCCGGGGGCGGTGTCGCCGGCGAAGTAGTAGAGCGGCCAGTCGCCAATCACGAGTTGGGTGGTGCCGTCGTCTCGTTCGGTGGTCGAAAAGAGGTTTGCATCGAGTCCGCTGCCGACCGGTGTGTCACTGTCGAGCGGCGGCCATACCTGCACACAATCGTCGTAGCAGTTGCTGACCCCGGGGTCGTCCACGGTGAACCCGTAGAGGGTCATGCCCTCCGGGCCGACCAGGACCTCGCCCAACGACGTGTCGGCCAGGCCCACGGCCGCGGCAGGTTCGGTGGTGGTGGTGTCCGGTGTGGTCGTGGTGGTCGCGTTTTCGGCCGCTCCGTCGTCGCCCCCGCCGCAGGCGGCGACGAGCAGGACGAGAACGACCGCGAATCGTGATCGCATTCGTGGATTCCCTTCGACTGTGTCACGGGACCGTTCGGTCCCACCACCGATACGTCGGAGGGGTGGTGTTCGGTTCGGGGGCACCCGTGATGCCGCTCGAAGCGTTGTCAGCCCTTCGCCCGTTCCAGGCGGAGTCCGAGCGATTGGAACGTCTCGAGGGGTTGGTTGTACCCGCGTTCGAGATGGTTCACGCCCCCGATCCGGGAGGGGCCTTCGGCGACGGCCGCCGCGATCACGCCCGAGAACCCGGCCCGGACGTCGGGGATCTCGACTTCGGCGCCGCGGAGCTTCGAAACGCCACGGACGACGGCGGAATGTACGGCGTTCGTGTCGTGAAACCGGCAGGCCGGACCACCGAGACAGGTGTCGAACAGTTCGACTTCTCCGCCCATTGCCCGGACGACCGACGCCGGGTAACGGACCCGGTCTTCGAAGACGGTTTCGTGCAGCACCGACATCCCGTCGGCCTGTGTCATGAGCACCAGGAGCGGAGACTGCCAGTCGGTCATGAATCCCGGATGGGTGTCGGTGTGCACCGCCACCGGGTCGAGTCCGTTCGACGACGCCATGATCCAGTCGTCGTTGATCTCGAAGCTCGCTCCCATGCGACTGAGCGTGGTGATTGCCGTGACGAGACGTTCCTGACGGCACCCTGCGACCCGAACGTTGCCGCCGGTGATCAGTCCTGCTGTCAGATACGAGAAAGCTTCCAGGCGGTCGCCCTGCAAGCGGGTGTGGGCTCCGCGCAGCTCCGAAACGCCCTCGATGACGAATTGGCGTCCGGGGCGTTCCTCCAAACGGGCGCCCATACGTTGCAGGAAAAGCGCGAGTTCGACGATCTCAGGCTCGGTTGCGGCGTTCGAGAGCACCGTTCGGCCCTCGGCCATGGCGGCGGCCAGGAGTACGGTCTCGGTGGCCATCACCGACGGATAGGGGAGCTCGATCCTCGCCCCTTGCAGGCGTTGGGCGCGGGCATGGATCCCGTCGTCGGTCTCATCGATCTCGGCACCCATGGCACGAAGGGCCTCGACGTGGAAGTCCACCGGACGCCTCCCGATGCGGTCCCCACCGGGGAGCGGCACGAACACTTCATGGCGCAGATGGAGGAGCGGGCCGAGCAGCAAGATGGGAATGCGGTTGAGCCCGGTGTATTCCACCGAGACCTCGGAACCGACTTCGCCCGACGGATGGATCTCGATGCGATCCGCCGTCTGCTCCACTCCGACCCCGAGCGAGCGCAGGATCGCCCCGGTGATGTTGACGTCGCCGATGTCAGGGATGTTTTCGATGACCGACGGTGTCGAACCCATCACGGCGGCGACCATGTGTTTGGTCACCGCGTTCTTGGAGCCGGCCACCTTCACCTCGCCGCGGAGCGGACCGGACGGTTCGACGAGCCAGGCCGGCGATTGTGCTTCGGGACTCACGAGGTCATTGTATGGACCGAGCTGCAGTGCCGGACGTTCTGTCCTCACGAGCGGCCGATCCACCTGTCGACGAGCCGGCCGAGAACCGCGAGCGGGACCGACCCGTTGGTGAGCACCACATCGTGGAAGTCGGCGTACGAGAACCCATCTCCCATCGCCTGCTGGGCTTTCGTCCGCAGACGCATGATCTCGCGCTGGCCCATCTTGTACGCCAACGCCTGACCAGGCATGCCGATGTATCGGTCCACTTCGCCGGCAATCGTCTCGGGAGAGATCGGGGCATGCTCGGTGAAGAACTCGATGGCCTCCGACCGCGTCCAGCCAAGCTGGTGAATCCCGGTATCGAGGACGAGGCGGATCGCTCTCCACGCATCGGAGCTCACCAGCCCGAGCTGATCGACCGGAGACGAATACAACCCGATCTCGTCGGCGAGACGTTCGGCGTAGAGGCCCCAACCTTCGGCGTGGGCGATGTCGGCCGAGTAGTTCCGAAATCGGGGAATCCCGGTGAGTTCGGCCGACAGGGTGCGGTCGAAATGGTGTCCGGGGATTGCCTCGTGGAACGTCATCGCTTCGGCATCGAAGCGGGTGCGAGTCTGCGGGAGGTGGGTGTTGAGGTAATAGCGGCCCGGTCGCGAACCGTCCGGAGCTCCCACTCCGTAGTAGGCGGGGGGCATCGAAGGCGCGAGTCCCGCGGGAACCGCAACCACCTCGCACGGACCTTGCGGCATTGCCCCGAACCATGGACCGACCGCCTCCCATGCCCGTTCGATGCTGCGACGGGCGTGGTCGAGCATCTCGTCTGCGGTCTCATACCGCAGGTCGGGGTCGGAGCGGAGCCGGTCGATGACCGCAGCGGGATCGGTGGTTCCGAACGCCTCTGCGCCGATGGCGGCGAACTCGTCTCGGAGGGTTCCGGTCGCCTCGTCCACGCCGATCTGATGGATCTCCTCGGCGGTGACGTCGAGCGACGTGAACACGCCAACCAGGATCTCGTAGCGGCGGGCGCCGTCCGGCAGATGGAGGATGCCCGGCTTGTCGTCTGACCGCGCGACCGGCCCCGCGACCTCCGCGAGGAACTCCCGATGGCGAGCGAGTGCCGGGCGGACCCCCTCTTCGACGGCGTGCCGGAGCAGACCGCGCCACTCGGCTTCGCCGGCCCAGCGGGCCGGCGGGGTGATCGCCAGCATCGGGTCGTCGTCCAGTGGTCCGCTGACCGATCCATCGATCTGGGCGAGTACCCGTTCGAGGTTCGTTCTCGTGGGAGTGAGCCCGGCCGCCAGGTCGATGCGCTGGCGCTCCTCCACCCGAGTCAGGAACACGGGGATGGCGCGAACTCGCTCCAACATCATCTCGGCATGCTCGGGTTCGGACGCGACACTCCTGCTGAGGGCTCCCGGCAGGGTCGCCTGAACGCCGAGGTACGGGCTGATCGGCGCGGTGTACAGGCCGGAGTCGTGGACGCCGACGTTGGCACGGGCCGTGAAGACCAAGATGTCCCTCGTGAGCGCGTCGGACTCGGAGAGTTCCTCGAGGGCTTCTGCCTGGTCCGCTATGTCGCGCATTTCTCGAGCGACCGACTCCATCTCTTCGTGGGAGACAGGTCCCAGTTGGTCGTCGAATCGATGATCGCCGTAGATGGTTGCGAGCACCGGTGACGACGCCATCCACATGTCCCAGTATCGGTCCGCAAGCGATTCGATCGTGCCAGTCATCGGGTCCTCCCTGGATTCGGCGCAACCCTAGGAAGGGACCTGCCCCAACATCGTCGAGGCGGGCCGCGGGGGCCGGCGGGGCCGAGCCTTGGCTCGAAACGAGATGGGGTCCTAAGCTGGTGGCGTCGACGTCGGCATCGGCGCCACCGCTTTGCCACCGGTCGACAGTCCTGCGCCCGTAGCTCAATTGGATAGAGCATCTGATTACGGATCAGAAGGTTAGGGGTTCAAGTCCCTTCGGGCGTGCTCCCAGAAACCCCTGCGAGAGCGGAGGTTTCTGTCGTCTGGCGGCCCGCCGGTGGTCACCGCGAGCGCCATCACCCGAGTTGGGCGGTCACCCGTTCCAGGCGCTGGGCCAACTCCTGGATGATCGCCAGGGCCACCTTGGGGTTGCGCTCGATGAACGGCATCAGGTCCCATTTCGCAACCCGAAACGCTCGGGCATCCGACTTGGCGTAGACACCGGCGCTGCGCGGGTGCCCGGAATCTGCGAACAGGGCCATCTCGCCGATGTGTGCGCCGCGACCCATCGTCGTGATGACGGCATCACCACGACGCACCTCGACTTCACCGTCGACGACGATCCACATCGTCATGGCTTCGGTCGAGCCCTCGCGCACGATCGCATCCCCCGGGGAGAATTCCCGGATGGATGCGATCGACGCAAGGCGTTGCGCGTCGTTCTTCGAAAGCGCCCCGAGAAACGGGGATGCTTCGAGCAGCGACAGGATTTCCTCGGACACGGTCACGCCTTTCCGCCGTTGCGCCGACGATACCGTTCGACGCTCAGAGGCAGAGGCCGTCGTCGGTGACTCCTCGACCGCACAAGGTGGTCACTTCCACCGACATCAACCCGAAGGTCTCGTCCTCGGGCTGACCGAAGACGTGGACCCGGAAGCCGCGGACGGCGTCGTCGCCGATCCCGATCACGTCGTAGGTCACTTCGCCGAGGTCGCCAACGGTCGGAGCGACCGCGAGGACGATGTCAGATTCGGGCTCCTCGGAGGCGAACGTCGCCGCGACCGCGGCTCCGATGTCGAGCATCGTCTCGGCAACGGGAGTTTCACCGAGCTGGTCGATCACCGTTGACGTCAGGTCGTCGGTGACGCCGAGGTAGCCGATGAAGCTGTAGTGCACCCATCCGGTCGTCCCGTCGTAGGAGACTTCGATCCAGAAGGAGTCTCCGATGTCGCGGGTGTTCCCGAGGGCGGTCAAGTCGTCGGCGAGATTGGGGATCCCCGCGACGATCTCCTGATCGGCGCCCGGGGCGGCACGAAGGTTCAGCACGTCGTCGTGGGCCACCCCGATGACGGCCAGCGTGTCGCCTTCGGCCGGGCCGAAGTCGATGGGCTCGCCGGGGAGCTCGGTGGTGGTGGTCGTCGTGTCTGCAACGGTGGTCGTCGTGGTCTCGGGCGGGGTCGTCGTGGTCGCTTGAGTGGTCGGCGTCGTCGTTGCCTCCGAGGTGGTCGTCGACTCGGCTGCGTCGCCGCCGCACGCGGCAAGCACGAGCGCGAGCGCGAATGTGGAGAGTGTGAGCTTCTTCATGTTTCCTTCCCTCACGGGGTCAGCAGATGGGCAGGCCGGCTACGCCGACTGTTTCTCTGTTCCGCCCGAAAAAGCTTCGCTTTCGGGCGGGAAGCCGACGGACGGGGCTCGCGAGCTCGCCCAATCCGAGCGCCTTCTACGAACGTTCTGAAGTTCTGACGGTCGTAACCTCCAGTTTGGTTCCCGTCCGCGCTAGTGCGATCGGCTCAGGGGTGGGGGCGTCCCTGGGCCCTGGCCGCCTTCAGAGGTCCGCGCGCGGAAGCGTGACGGTGAACACGGTCCAGCCTTCCTCGGCCGAGATGGCCGCCGTACCCCCCATCGCCACTGCGAGGGTGCGGACCACCGACAGTCCGAGTCCCAGAGAGTCGGGTTGACCGCTTCGGTCGTGCGCGCTGAAGAACGGCTCGAAGATCGCCTCGGCGAGGTCGGCGGGCACGCCGTCGCCGTCGTCGGCGACCCGGATGGCCACATTCTCTGCGGTGGTCACCGTGTCGATCCTGACGTGGCTCCCTCCGTAGCGCACCGCGTTGTTCACGAGGTTGCGAAGGATCTGCCGAAGCCGCAGCGGATCGGCCCGGATCAGCGGGACGGAATCGGTGTGGACTTCGACCGAGACGGAGGGGTGGTGGAGGAGTGCGGACGTCACATCTTGGATCTCCCGGCTCACGTCAACGTCATCGATGCGCACCGTGAGCGCGCCCATCTCTGCCCGGGCTGCGACGAGAAGGTCTTCGACGATCCCGGCCATGTCCGTGGCCGGACGGTGGATCTCGGATGCGAACTGCGACACTTCGTCGGCGTCGAGATCCTGCGGGTCCTCGATGAGATTGGCGAAGCCGAGGACCGCCGTGAGGGGGGTCCGAAGCTCGTGGGACACCGACGCGATGAGCCGATCCTTCGATCGTGCGAATTCTTCCGCCTGCAGGGCAGCCTTCCGGAGATCGGTGATGTCGATGTGCATTCCGACTGCGCCGCCGAGCGGTTCGACCGCCTGGGCGACTTCGAGACGGAACCACTTGTCCGCGCACGGATACTCGTGGGAGAACCGCGCGGTGGAACCTGCCAGCACTTCGCGTATCCCGGATCCCACCGCCGTCGCGTCCGGTATGGCAGAACGGTCACAGACCTCGAGGTAGTTCACGCCCACTCCCACCGCGTCGAGAATGGCGTTGTTTGCGACGGCGTTGTCAGTCCATGCCCCGTTGACTGCGATGATGCTCCCCGCGTCGTCGAGCACCGCGGCGGGGAAGTGGACGGTTTCGAGCACGGACGCGGCCATCGCCCCCTGCGCGGCGGCCTGCTCTTCGGCGTGGCGCAGATCCGTCAGATCGACGGTGATCCCCACGTAACCCGTGGCGTTGCCGTCCGGGTCGGTGACGACGGCATTGGACACATATGCGGGGAACTCCGACCAGTCCATGCGGCGACAACGAAACTCGCCTTCCCACGAGCCGTGCTCTGCCATCGAAACCATGATGTCATCGCTTCGTCCGAGTTCGGATGGGGCGGGGGTCAGTTCGATCACCCGGCGACCGAGCGCTTCGTGCGCGGTCCATCCGAAGAGCGCCTCGGCGGCACGGTTCCAGTACGTGACGACCCCGTTCAGGTCGGTGCGCACCACGGCGTTCTTCACTTGGTCCAGCATCGAAGCCTGGGTCCAGAGCCGCCGCTCGTTGTCGAGTCCGACGGTGACATCGACAAGGGCTCCGTGCAAGGCCAGGAGCCCATCGGCATCCGAGACGCCTCGCATCCGCATGCGAACCTCGATAGGGGTTCCATCCAGGCGTTGCATCGGCAGGTCCTCGTCCTCGATCGTCTCGCCCCGGGAGACCCGTCCGATGAGGTCAGCCCGAATCCGTCGGTCTCGATACAGGCTGGCGAGTCCACGCTCGCGGATGTCCTCGATCGAACTCGCCCCGAAGATCTCGAGCAGCGCCGGATTGGCTTCCATCAACCCGCCGTCGGGTGTCGATCGGAAGAGACCGACCGGGGTTTCCTGGACGATGTCGGAATACCAATGACGCGTGCGGACGAGTTCTCGTTGGGTTCTCCAGTTCGCGGCCGCGTAACGCAGCGTCCGGCGGATCCAGGAAGCGTGCACCTCGTGCTTGAGCAGGTAGTCGTGTGCCCCCACGCGCTGGGCTTCGCGGTCGATCTCGGGATCGTCGGTGGCGGTCACCACGATCATCGGTCCGGACGCCACTGCGTGCAGCTCGCGGATGAGGTCGAGGCCCGAGACCCGGCCGAGTTGCTGATCGACGAGGATGACATCGTGCTCGCGCCGGAGAATGGCTCGACGTCCCTGCTCGGCCGTGGCGGCTTCCTCGACTGTCACCGTGCCCGCTTCCGTTGCTTCCACAGCCTCGCGCAGAGAGGCGCGGTCGTCGTCGGCGGTGTCGATGATGAGCACACGCAAGTGGTCTGGGTCGGGTTCGGGGCCGGCGGCCACCCATCGGGTGAGTTGGCTTCCCGCGGCGGTCAACCACTCTTCGCGTCGCCGCAGCACCACGAACAACAGCGCTCCGGTGATGGCGACGTAGCCGATCCCCTTCACCAGCGACAGATTGATGTCGAGGCCGTCCATGCCGATCGAGACGGCGAGAAGGTCCGAGCCGATGATCCATGCGAAGCCGAGAACAGCGTAGATCCCGGCGATGACACCGGGCGAGAGACGCCGCCACACTCTGTGACGGCCGGGTGCGGGCATCCGGGTCTTGCCCGCTGGATGGTGCGTCGAGGGTCCCACGCGACAGCTGCCCTACGACTCGGGCTGTTGGATCGTGCGAACCATACCCTTCAGCATCTCGGCGGACTCCGGGGAGTCAACGGGGATACTGAACTCGACTCTCGAGCAGATTCCGCCGTACCGCGTGCGAACCGCCTCGGCCAGCCGATCATGAGGAGCGACGACTGCGATTGTGTGCACCATCTCGTCGGTCACGAACTGCTCCATCTCGTCCCAGCGTTGTTGGCGGGACAATGACGAGAGTTGGTCGGCCACATCACCCCAATCATGGATGTCGAACACGGGGCGGTAGGTGCGGGTCGATGCGTAGAACGCGATACGTGCCCGCACGTTGGAGACCCGTTGTTCCAAGGAACCTTCATCGGAGGCGGTGACGATGAGGGGACTGGCGCACACTTCAATCCCCTCCGCGGTCCGGCCCGCCTGGCGAGCGCCCTCGGTGATCCCCGGGACCAGCACCTCCTCGAGGTACTTGCGGGTGCAGATCGGGTGGGGACGGAGCCCGTCGGCGACCCGTCCGGCGACCCGAGCCATCCCCGCATTCACCGCCGCGATGTGGATTGGAATGCTCGGATGCTCGATCGGTCCCGGATCGAAGAGGGGATTCATGAGGGTCAGGTCGTAATGGTCGCTGTGGAAGTCGAGGTCGCTGCCGTTCTGCCAGCAGTCCCAGACTGCCCGGACGGCGGCGATGTAGTCACTCAGCCATGGCGCCGGGGCGGACCACGTCATCCCGTATCGCCGTTCGATGTGGCCTTTCACCTGTGTGCCCAAACCGAGAATGAATCGGCCGTCGGAGGCACGCTGCATCGTCCATGCGGTCATGGCGGTGATCGTCGGGCTACGGGGAAACGCCATCGCCACGGCTGTTGTGAGATCCATTCGCGATGTGGTGGCGGCGGCGAGAGCCATGACGATGTAGGGGTCCTCTTTGGTCTCGGTCAAGACCAGACCGTCAAATCCGAGATCTTCGACGTTGCGGGCCGCCTGCGGGACGTTGCTGACATCGAGCCGCACCTCGGCCGCGCGAAGGCCAGGATCGACCTTTCCGAGCGGTAGGTGGGTCTCGACCTTCAAGTCTCTCCTCGTCGCAGGCGCAGATGGTATTCGTCGAGGTCGCAAGGCCGCGGGGCTGGGTGGGATCGACTCACCTGCGAGGTTGCGCCCCGGTTCGTCGCACCAGCACCGTGTACGGCTCGCCGTCGCGTGGTGAGACCGATCGAGATGCCAGCCTCCGATCGGAGTCGTCACCGACGACGATGGGGAAAATGATCGTCCCCGGGGCCTCGCCATCGTCGGGGGTCTCTGTGTCCGTCTCGCCGAAGGGCAGTGTGCGCTCCTCGACGAGTCCCCGTCGGATGGCGTCGTCCCAGGAGATTCCCTCGTCGGGGATGATCAGGGAGTCGGCGCCAATCTCCTCGAGCATCGAATCGAACCGGTCGCCGGCAGTTGCGGGGATCGTCACGATGACGTCGACGACTCCCAGTTCCTGGGCGGAGCGCACTGCGAGCATGTTCACCTCGGGGTTGGCTGTCGCAGCCAGGAAGGTCATCGTCTGGTCGATGCCGGCTTCCTCCAGCACGAGGTCGTCGAGCGCATTGCCCTTGTGCACCGTCAGGCCCTCCCGGCGGGCAGCTTCGACGTGAGAATCGTTTGTGTCCAACAGGATGACCGGCACCGCTGGCTGCAGCAGCCGCGCGATCTTGCGTGCCAATGGATGGGCTCCGACGATCATGACGGCCCGACGGTCACCGGCCTTCACGAGTTCACCGCGGTCGCGCAGCCATGCAACGCCCCGGGTCAGCAGCACCGGCACCGTGGCGGTGGTCGCGATCGCCATGAACACGAGGATCGAGAAGACCGTCTGGTCGATCAGGCCCTGCTCGAGCGCCAGTTCGGCCACGATGATCTCGACGGCTCCACGACCGTTCATGCCCGCACCGAGCACCGCACCCTCGCGCCACCCGTTGCCGCTCCGTATGTACAGGATCGTCGTTCCGACGATCTTGCCGACTGTGGCGACCACGATCACCGACACGAGGAGCAGCAAGTCGGTTCGGAACACGCCGAGACTCACGTCGAAGCCCGCCGAGATGAAAAAGAGCGGGGCGAGAGTACCCACCGACACGGTCGTGAGCCGACGCTGAATCTCTCGGCTCGTCCGTGCGCCGATGAGACGACCTGAGAGGAACAGCCCGCCGACGAAGGCTCCCAGGATTGCGTGAAGGCCTGCGGCTTCGGACATCCAGCCGAAGAACAGTCCGGTCATCACCACGAGCAGGTATGCCGAAGCACCGTCGGGGCGGGCAGGTGCTTTGGCAGCGAGCACCGGGATGACCTTGGTGCCGATGAAGTAGGAGACGATCAGGAACGCCACTGCTCGCAGTCCCGCGACGAAGATGGTGGACGGAGTTCCGGTGACCTCCCCTTCGCCGATGACCGCCGAGAAGATCAGCAACACGGTGAGGTCGGAGACGAGAGCGCCGACCATGAGCACGTGTGCGATGCGTGTGTCGAGTATCCGCAGGTCCACCAGGATGCGCGATTTCGTTGCCAGGGAAGTGACGCCCATCGCCAGACCGACGAACAACGCGCCGATGCCGCCTTCGCCGAAGAGATACATCAAGCCGACCCCGAGTCCGGCCGGGACCAGGAAACCGCCGGCGGCAGCGAGAAGACCCGGCGTACTTGCCTTCCTCAGGTCGGTGAGATCGAGATGCATACCGATCAGCACCATCATCAGCAGGATCCCGAACTCCCCGAGGAGTTGCAGCGGCTCGGACGGTTGGAGGAGCCCGAAGATCGGCGGGCCGAAGATGATCCCACCGAGGAGTTCGCCCAGTACCGACGGGTAGCCGTAGCGAACGGCGAGGCGCCCGCCGAGAAGCGCAACGCCAAAGGTCAGGGCGATGACGAGGAGTTCTCCGTGCACGTACACCCCATCCAGGTCGACACTCGGACCCATGGCCCGCTCCGGGTATCACCGAGACGCTAGTGCGCGGCTGCGGTGCGAACAGTCAGGGGCGGGAGTTCAGCGGTAGTCGGTGACGTACTCTCGTAGCGCTTTCGTCTCGTCGACCAACTCCCGCATACGGTGTTTGACCAGGTCGCCGATACTGACGACGCCGACGAGCCGGTCGTCGCTGAGGACCGGCATGTGCCGGAAGCGACCGTTGGTCATCGTGTCCATCAGGTCTTCGATGTCGTCTTCGGGACCGCAGGTCGTGACGTTTCTCGTCATCAGGTCGGCGACTGTCATCTCCGGCAGTTCGGTGCCGTGCTCGACCATCGCCCGCACCAGGTCGCGCTCTGAGATGATGCCGGTGACGTGCTCGCCGTCGTCGCTCACGACCAACGCGCCGTAGTTGTGGCTTTTGAGCCGAACGAGCGTGGTCCGGATGGTGTCCGTCGACGTCACTTTGACGACGTCGCCCCCCTTGGTCGAAAGGATCTGCTTCACCCGCATGTGGTTCCTCCTCCGGCCCGGACAGGGTGGCCGGGCGTCGGTGAGAGGCGACGGTGGTCGGGACAGGATCCGTCGACCCCTCATCGATGAAATCTATCGGATGATCCTGGTGCGTGACGGACCGAACGGACGGGTCGCCTCGCCGCATTCGCACAGCGCTGTGTGCGGGCCATCATCGACGGGGTGACAGAGCTGTGGGAGGGTGACGAGTGGCCCGATGAGGAGGTGGACGACGAGCCGCCTTCACATCCGCCATGGCGTCGACGCGCGATCATGGTCGTCGGACTGGTCGTGGCGGTGGCGATGCTGGCCGGCCCGGTGTGGAACATCATCGATCGCGCCACGCCCCAGGTTTCCGACAGCGGTCTGGAGCTGTGCGGGTTCGACTATTGCATCGTCCAAGATGCCGTGCGTGATGCCGGATACGACCTCACCATGAGCCGCCTCGCCAATACCTTCCTGGAGGAGTCCGAGGCCCAGTTGCTCGCGGACGACCTCGTTGCATATCTCGGCGTGGACGATGTCACCGTGGAGGTCGTCGATCGCATCGATCGACGCATCGCCGGCCAATACGACCCTTCCTCCCGGGAGATTCTGTTGGAACGTCCGGCGCGAGCTTGGATCGTCGTCCATGAAGTCGTCCACACCGTGGCTCTCGGTCATGGCGAGGATTTCCAGGAGACAATCATCGACCTTGCCGCATGGATCGAGGACTCTTTCGCGGACTGACCCGACCTGCCGTCGGTTGGCATGTCTAGCTCACACCCGCCAGGACATCGTTCCGGTCTGTTGGAGTTTGGGGAACCGTCAGGACATCGTTCCGCTGTTGGAGGTGGGGTTCCGCCAGGACATCGTTCCGTTAGCGGAGGGTGCGGGAGAGGTCGAAGTCACCGTTGTGATGATTTCGCCGTCGAGGGTTACGACGATGACGCGTTTGGCGCGGACCTTGATGATGGCGGTGACGTATTGGTGGGTTTGGTCTTCGTTGACGGTGATGTGCTTGCCGAACAGGTCGATCTGACGGTTGGAACGGATATAGCGGACGACTTCGATGCGTCCTCGGGTGAGGAGACGGGTAGGCGGTCGTCAGGGGCTGGGCGGATCTCTATCACGAAGTCAGACGCAATCCAGTTCGATGCTGGTGAAGGTCTCGGTCCGGAAGAACGACTTGTCCCAGACGTCGTTGAAGTGTTCGATGATCCCGTTACGCCACGGTCCGCGCACCGGGATGAATCAACGCCATGACACCACCGTGGTCGAGCCGCTCTACGCCCATTATCTGCGGGTGACACCGGCGCAGGGCTACCGCCCGGGTTCTCACGAGGTGATTGCGTCGATGGAATCCGACGGCGAGCGGGTCGTGCGTCAGGTGATCTTCGGCGAGTACGACGCACCGATTCGGACCGCCGCGACGTCACACCGACCCGTTCCCCGATCGCCTTCGTTCGCTCCTCGACGAATGCCTTCCGCACTACCGCGCCCTCGCGGGGGTCGCGCTCGGACCCTGACGCCACAGGCAGAAACGGATGGGTACGCTCGGACGCATGGATCGCACCGCCGTCTGGGCGTTCATGGAGCGCTTCGTCGACATGGCATCCGGCGCCGCCACCCTCTTCACGCTCGCCGTCGCCGACCGGTCCGGACTGCTCGCGGTATTGGCAGATTCTCAACCGGTGACCGTGGACGAGGCCGCCGGGAGATCGGGGCTCGATCGGCGGTACGTCGAAGAGATGCTCCATCAACTCACCACAGCTGCCGTACTGGACCACGATGCGGAGACTGCGACGTTCGTGCTTCCCCCTGAACGGGCCACCGTGATCGCCGATGACACCAGTCCGTACGCGATGGCCGGATGGCTCGACATGCTTCCGACGGCCGGAAACTTCATCGACGACGTGGTGGAGGTGGCGCGAACCGGAGGCGGAGTGCCGGCGGCGAGCTATCCCGACCGGATGGTGCATGCCGTCGACCGTGCCAACGGTCCCAGCACGCGGATCCTGCTCACCCGCCGGTGGCTCCCGGCGATGCCTGACGTCGTTGCCGGCCTCGAAAGCGGTGCCCGAGTTGCCGACGTGGGGTGTGGAGCGGGAACCGCGGTCCTGACGATGGCTGCGGCATACCCGAATTCGGATTTCCACGGATATGACGTCGATCCTCGTGCCGTCGCGGCTGCTCGCGCCCAGGCGGCGGAGACGGGTCTCGACAATGTTTCCTTCGAGGTACGACCCGCCTCCGAGTTGCCGACAGCGCCTCCCTTCGATCTCATCACGACGTTCGACGTGGTGCACGACCTGGCGCAACCCGAAGCCGCGGTCACCCGCTTCCGCGACGCACTGGCCGACGACGGCACCTTCCTGATGATGGAACCTGCCGTCAACGCTGCCTTGGAAGACAACATCGAACCCCGCATCGCGCTGCTGTACGGGGTGAGTCTCCTGTTCTGCATGACCCAATCGCTGGCCGAGGGCGGGGCGGGGCTGGGAACGGCATGGGGTCCGGAGAAGGCGGAGGCGTTGTGTCGGGCCGCAGGATTCTCCCGATTTCGCCGGCTCCCCATCGACAACCCGTTCAGTGCGTTCTATGAGGTTCGAACCTGACCGAACAGGACTCGATTCCCACCGTGTGCTGACGAAGAAACTCCCAGGACATGGCACCATGGATCCGGCAGCCAGACCACATCCAACCGGGGGGATCTCCCATGGCTCGACGACTTGTTTTTTTCACAGTGCTGACACTGGCGGTCGCCGCCTGCGGTTCGGGGGACACCGCCGAGTCCACCAGCACCACAGTGCTCCCCGCAGTCTCCACCACCGCAGCCGGTGCCCCCGCCGAGTCCGCCACGACGACATCGCCGCCTGCGACGACGGCGACCACCGAAGCGGCGACTTCTGATGGCTCGGGCCAGTTGGCGGCGATTCGCGCCGCCATCTCCCAGAGTGCGAAGATCACTTCGGGTCGGATGGAGGGCCTCATCGAGATTGCCGCATTGGAGGAAGGTGCTGCATTCGACATCTCCATCCCCTTCCATGGTGAATTCGATTCCGCGACAGGGAACTCTTCTTTCGTCATGGACCTGAGCGCCATGGTCGGAATGGCCGAAGCGTCCGGCGAGGAGGTTCCTGCCGAGTTCGCGGGAATGTTCGACGAGATGGAAGTGCGCGTTGTCGACGGAGTCTCGTACATCAAGTTTCCGCTCTTCGGGATGATGTTCGGGGCGCAGACCGAGTGGATCAGCGCACCGGAAGAAGAAGGCGCCTCCATCACGGACGACTTCACATTCGCCCAGCCGGACAACCCCGCGCAGATGCTCGAGCAGTTCGAGGACGCCGACGCCGAAGTCACCGAGATCGGCCGCGAGACCGTCAACGGAGTCGACACCACGCACTATCGGGTGGTGTTTGATGCAGCCGCCATGCTCGCCCAGGCTTCTCCCGAAGAGCGCGCCGAGATGATGGCGGCCGGACCGATTCCCGATGGCGAGTTCCCCATGGACCTGTGGATCACGGACGACGGCGTGGTCGTGCGCTACATCATGGAGATCGACGGGTCGATGGTCGAGACTGAGGATTCAGAGGAGTTCCACCAGATGACGATGACCTTCAATCTGCTCGACTTCAACCAGCCGGTGACCATCTCCGCACCTGATCCCGCCGACGTCACCGATGTCGAATCCCTCGGAGCGGGGATGTTCGGACCTCTCGGGGGCTGATTCCGGTCGGTCGTCCGATTGTTCCGACCCACTGGTCGACCTCCGCACCCACCTCGGCGGCGTCGAACGGGTCGAGTCTCTCGACGAACGGCCGTTCCCGCGGATTGGCCAGGATCGAATCGCCGTGGGAGGCGCGATCGGCGAGACTGGCCGGGTGAGCCGCGTGTGGACATGGCACGAGACCGATCTCGATCCCGGACCGGGTGCCCCCCTGCACGCGCGGGTATGGCTCGGCGTGGTGTTCGGACTACGGGGACCCGGCGCGGTCGACGTGGAAGTGATCACCTCGGAACTGGTCCTCTGGGCGATCGAGGCGCGGGACTTCGACGAGGATGACTGCATCACGGTGTCCGCCGATCGCCCCCCTGGTGCGATTCACGTCGAAGTCGCGGTCCCACATGCCAAGGACGATCTTCCGGCTTTCTCGTCGTTCGCCTCCGACGTGCTGGAGAGCCGTACCGCCGGTTGGGGGAGCACCGTCGAAGACGGAAATGTGACCGCGTGGTTCGAAGTCGCTCTGCCTGCGGCTCGCTGGGAACTCGAGGTCGCGGACGATCAGGACCTGATCGAGCAGATGGCGGTGGACTCTCGCGCCGGCGTGGAGTTGACCGAGCGCTACGACCCCCTCATCGGACGCTTCATCGCTCGCTATCGCCGTTCGGGTCTCGAGGCTGATGACCTGTACCAGGTCGGCCGGGAGGCACTGCTGGGAGCAGCGTCTCGTTTCGATTCATCGCTCGGATCGTTCGAGCGATATGTGTCGCGCACCATCTCCGGCGCCCTGAAGAAGCATCTTCGAGACCGGGGTTGGTCGGTCCGACCACCCCGCGGACTGCAGGAACTCGTACTCGAACTCCGTACGGTCGAACAGCAACTCGAACAACAGCTGGGGCGAGTGCCGTCGACGGCCGAGGTTGCCGCGGAGTCGGGTCGGCTGCCTGACGAGATTGAACGCGCCCGTCAGGCCGCAGGAGTCTTCGACAGCGAGTCACTGGACGCCCCGCTCGATCCGGACGGAACCGGCGACCGTCGTGATCTCGGGAGCGTCGATTCCGCGATCGCTCGCGCGCCTGGGTGGGCAGTGGTGGACTCTGCAATGGCGGCCCTTGGAGACCGAGAGCGCGAAATCGTGCGGCTCCGCTACTTCGAGGACCTCAGTCAGCGCCAAATCGCCGATCGAGTGGGGTTGTCACAGATGCACATTTCTCGGCTCTTGCACGCGTCGATCGATGAGATGAAAAGGGGCGTGGGGGTTTCGGATTCGGGGTGATCGGGTAATCGGTGAGCACACCGACCGAGGACGATCCGAAAATGGGATCGATACCGATCAACCGACTCGAGGACGTACGTGCCACCCACAACGTCGTTTCCGCGGTTCGCGACGCCGAAGCCGCCAGGGGAATCATCGAGGCTTTGGAACGCCACGGCGTGGAAGGCTCGCGCATCGCGCTCCTCGGCTCCCGGGACGCCGCGGTACGGCCCAGCCCGCTGCGGTGGGCCGTCGGACGGGTCGGCCGCCTGTTCGGAACCGGACTGATCCTGGGTTCGATCGCCGGAGCCGCCTTCGGCTGGATGACCGCCATCGGGGGTCAGGCCGCGGCGCTGCTGTGGGCCGTGTTCGGAGGAGTGGTTGGTGCATTCGCCGTCGTCGTGTCCTCCTTCGGCGTATCCCGCGCCTGGTGGCGAACGTTCGCGGCGGAATCGGCGGGAACGCTGGCTGTCGGTGTCCACACCGAGGATCCGGCCGAAGCCGCCCTCGCCGCCCGGGTACTGGAATCCGCCCGACCGATGAGCATGAACCGCTTTTGACCGCGTCGGCCGGCACGACGAATGCCGATCTGAGCTTGCATTTAATCCCTCTCGGTGGGGGTCAGGCTGCTCGTTTGATGGCGGGGTGGCGTTGTCGGGGG
>JBBDHV010000057.1:0-11606 GCA_040880725.1 Acidimicrobiia bacterium | reverse complement strand
ATTACACCACCTCCGAACCGAAGCCGACATAATCCGCTGATCCACATAATGGTTGAATCGTCGGGTGTTCATCCCGCTCCGTACGGCCCGTCTGATCATTCGCCCCTTTGTCCCGACCGATGTCGACGCGCTACATGCTCGGCGCAACGACCCCGAGGTGGCGAGATGGCAGACCTGGACGCTTCCGTACCCCCTGGAGAAGGCTCAGGAACTCGTCGAATCGGTGTCGGCCATGGATGGCCCGGCCAACGACCAGTGGTGGATGGGGGTGTTGGCGCTGCAGGAGACGGGAGAGGTCGTCGGGGACGTGGCGATCAACCTCACCTGGGACTCGCGCTGCGCCGAGATCGGCTACACCCTCGCTCGGGATCATTGGAGCCACGGTTACGCCGCTGAGGCCGCAACGGCGGTCGTCGAGTACCTGTTCGAGCAGGTCGGAGTGAGTCGAGTGGCGGGGTCCCTCCACCCGGACAACCTGGCCTCTGCGATGGTCCTCGAGCGCCTGGGACTCATCCACGAGGGGCACACGCTGCTCTCCTACTGGGTCGGGGACGACAACTCGGACGACTGGATCTACGGGATGACTCGAGCGGACTGGGTGGCGTGGCGAACGCGGCCGCGGACCCCGCCGGATGAGTTGGCACTCGCCGAGATCGACTCCGAGACGTCGTACGACGTGTTCAGGCTTCGAACCCACAAGACCCAGGAGCGATTCGTGGCACCGATGGGGGCATCGTTCACCGATGCCCTGTTTCCCGAATCGGTCGACGGTGCGCCACTGGTGCCGTGGATGCGGGCGATCACCGCCGATGGAACCCCGGTCGGTTTCGTGATGCTCGCCCTCACCAATCCGCACCATCCCGAGCCGTACCTGTGGCGCTTGCTGATCGATCGTATGCATCAGCGTCGCGGCATCGGTGGACGGGCGCTCGACCTCGTCGAAGATGCCTGCCGGGCAATGGGTGATCGCGCGCTGCTCACCAGTTGGGTGCCCGGGAGAGGTTCGCCTGAACCTTTCTATCTGCGACGCGGCTACGAACCGACAGGCGAGATCGTCGACGGTGAGATCGAGGGGCGGAAGCCGCTCGCCTGAGCGGGCGGGGATACCGTCGCTACGATCCGTCCCCGGAGGACCGATCTGATGGTGTGCTCGCAGTGTGGTGCCCAAGGCGTCGACGGCCAGCGTTTCTGCGGGGCCTGCGGGGCCCCGTTCGCCCATCGGTGCCCGAATTGCGGGTACGAAAACCCGGCCGATCACCGCTTCTGCGGCGGTTGTGGCGATGGGCTCACCGACCCGGCCGGGTCTCCTCCCGCCTCGCAAGTCCCCGCCGTCGAGCGGCGTTTCGTGTCGGTGCTCTTTGTCGACCTCGTCGGGTTCACTTCGTACTCCGAGGGTCGAGATCCCGAAGACGTCCGGTCCATGATCACCGCCTACTTCGACCTTGCCCGGGAAGTGGTCGAGCGCTTCGGAGGAACCGTCGACAAGTTCATCGGTGACGCGGTCATGGCCTGGTGGGGCGCGACGACCAGCAACGAGGACGACGCCGAGCGTGCGGTCCGCGCGTCGCTGGAACTCGTCGACCGGGTTCAGACGATGGGGGAGAGTCTGGAGATCGACGGCCTGGCCGCGCGGGTCGGAGTGATGACGGGGGAGGTCTCGGTGGGCCCAGGTGGGAATGAGCGAGGTCTCCTCCTGGGTGATCTCGTGAATACCGCCTCCCGTCTGCAATCGCTCGCCGAGCCTGGGACGGTCCTGGTGGGCGAGGCCACCGCCTCGCTCGTGAGCACTGCGATAGAGGTGACTCCGGCTGGATCGCACCAGCTCAAGGGCCGGGAGCAACCTGTGACGGCCTTCCGCGCTGAACGCGTCCTCGCAGAACGAGGGGGTAGGGGACGCTCAGACTTCTTGGAGCCGCCGTTCGTGGGACGCTCCGCAGAGTTGCGACTCCTCAAGGACGCGCTACACGCCGCCGGCCAGGACCGCCATGTGCGCCTGGTGTCGCTGATAGGCCAAGCCGGGATCGGAAAGAGCCGGTTGGTGTGGGAGTTCCTCAAATACATCGACGGTCTCGTCGAGGTCGTCTACTGGCACGAGGGCCGTTCACCGTCCTACGGCGACGGAATTGCGATGTGGGCGCTGGGCGAGATGGTCCGACAGCGTGCCGGGATCCAGGAGTCCGACGACGACGCGGCCACGCTCGAGCGACTGGAGGACATGGTCGGCACCTATGTGTCCGATGATCGGAACCAAACGTGGGTCCAGGAGCGTCTGGCCGCCTTGCTGGGCGTCGGCACCTCGATGGGTACGGAGCGAACGGAGCTGTTCGCAGCAGCCCGCATGCTCTTCGAAGGTATCGCCGCTCACGGCACTGTGGTACTCGTGTTCGAAGATCTCCATTGGGCGGACCCGGCACTGCTGGAGTTCATCGACGACCTGCCCGATTGGTCCCAGAATCATCCGATCCTGGTCGTGACGTTGTCCAGACCGGACCTCCTCGACCGCCGTCCCGAGTGGGGATCGGGGCGAAGGGGCCTGTCCTCGACCTACCTCGGTCCGTTGGCCGACGACGAGATCAAGGAGATGGTGCAAGGAGCGGTCCCGGGTATTCCTGGCCACGCTGTCGACCACATCATCACGGCGGCCGGCGGCGTCCCGCTGTTCGCCGTCGAGGTGCTCCGGATGCTGATGGCAGAGGGGCGGTTGGTCATCGGTGCTTCGGGAGTCGAAGTGACCGACGACCTCACACAACTCGAGGTGCCGAAGTCGGTGCACGCGGTGGTTGCGGCCCGCCTGGATCGGCTCTCGACGGAGGAACGGGAACTCACCCGCAACGCCGCAGTGCTCGGCCAGACGTTCACGCTCCCGAGCCTCGCCGCGCTGAGCGACGAGGAGCCGGACAAACTGGAGCGGCGGTTGGGGGAGTTGGTCCGGCGTGAGATCTTCGAGCTGATCCGTGATCCCCGGTCGCCGGAACGTGGTCAGTACCGCTGGGTGCAGAGTGTGCTGCGGGAAGTGGCGTACGGTCGCGTGTCGAAAGGCGACCGCCACGAGCTCCACCTGAGAGTGGCCCGTCATTTGCGCTCGCTCGACGAGTCGGAACTCGCCCCCGTCGTGGCGTCACATTTCGTCGCGGCAACAGAGGCGGCAACAAATGTCGCGGAAGGCCTCCAGGCCGAACTGAGCGAGGCGCTGCACGCCGCGATCGGTCGCGCGTCGGTTCTCCACGCCCACGAACAGATCCTCGGACTCGTCGAAAGCGCCATCGCGGTGGCTCCTGCCCAGCTCGAGATCGACTTGCACGAGATCGGCGCGAGGGCCGCCGTCCGCCTTGGCGATGATGGCAGGGCAAATGCCCACTGTGTCGCAGCGATGCAGCTCGCCGAAACCTCCGATGATTTGGCGTTGCTCCATCGGGCAGTCGCTCTCAGCGGACGTGTGGCGAACCAGCTTCGTCAGTCCGACGTTGCCGTCGGAGTGCTCGAGCCACACCTCGTCGAGCATCCTGACTTCGAGAGTGATCCGAGTCTCGCCCGTGCTTCGGTCTACCTGGCACGAGCGCGGCTCTTGCTGGGTGACGAACAGGGTGCAGCCGAATTGGCCGACAGGTCGTTGGGGGCAGTCGAAGGATTCGACCTGATCGATGAGATCGCCGACGCATTGGTGACCCGTGGCACCGCTCTCACGAGATTGCGTCCCCGCCAGGGTATGGCGCTGTTGTACGGAGCTCTCGACATCACACGGCACCATGGACTCACCGACGTCATGCTCCGTTGCCTCACCAACATCGGCTACGCGACACGTGACCACGAAGAGGCGATTCGGGTGACTGAGGAGGCCTTCGCCGAGGCGACGCGAGTGGGTGACCGCTCCCATGCCAGTTTCGTGGCCGGGAATCTCGCAGGTGAGTACCTGGGGCTGATGGAACATGACAAGATCGAGCGACTGCTCGCCGAACCGGTCTGGCGGACCGCAGAGGAGATCAACCACAAGAGCCTGCTCGCGGATCTTCGCGCCCGCCGGGGTGATTTCACCGGAGCCGAGGAGGCGCTGGCCTTGGCCAGGCGTGCGGCAGTCGACATCACCGACAAGCAGACGCTCATGACGTTGGAACGGTCCGAGGCCGCACTGGCGATGTTCGAGGGTCGTGGTCGCGAGGCGTTTGAGACGGGTCACAGACACGCCACCGAAACGGCATTCCTTCCCGATTGGTCGGTGATGATCGCCACCGCCGGGGCGTGCGTCACAGGGGACGAGACACTGCTCGCCGAAGCGGCCAAGTTGGCGGCGGGACGACCAACGAGCCCGCTCAACACGGCGAGTCGAGGCTGGATCGCTGCGATCCAGCACGTGGTTCGAGGTGAAATCGACTCCGCAACCGCCATGATCGATGAGACGGTCGAGTCGTTGCAGTCCCACCATCTCGTGTGGCTCGCGTTCCAGCTGCCCGTGGTGGCCGCCCGCCACATGCCGGCTGACCACCCCAAGCGCGCGGAGTACATCGCCCGCTCGCAAGAGACCGCCGCCCGCACGGGAGCTCCGGGCCTTGGAGTATGGATCGAGCGCATGACCGCCTGAACCTGCCGGCGAGGTCCGAGTGCGCCGGACCGCTAGATTCGCCAGGTCCCCTTCGAACACTGAACAGGAGGACAGGGCATGGCTGCGGACGGTGCACTGTCATTCCGACACATCTCGATGACCTTCCCCGATGGGACCCGCGCGCTCGATGATGTGACGTTCGAGGTCTCGAAGGGGGAGTTCGTGACTCTCGTCGGCCCGTCCGGCTGCGGGAAGTCCACAGTTCTCCGGATCGCTGCCGGGCTGCTCTCCCAGACATCGGGCAAAGTGGAGGTGGACCGGGAGCGGCTGGGCTATGTGTTTCAGGACGCCACGCTTCTCCCTTGGCGAACGGTTGCCCAGAACGTGGCGTTGCTCGCCGAACTCCACTCCGTGCCTGCTGTTGAACGCAGGCGCCTGGTCGCCGAGGCCATCGACCTCGTCGGTCTGGAAGGATTCGAGAATCACTATCCCAACGCGCTGTCGGGCGGAATGCGGATGCGTGCTTCGCTCGCCCGCACGTTGACTCTCAAGCCACCTGTGTTCCTTTTCGACGAACCATTCGGTGCTGTCGACGAGATCACGAGGGCCCGACTCAACGAAGAGACGCTGGCCCTCTTTGCCCAAGAGCGTTTCGCGGGCCTCTTCATCACCCACTCCATTGCCGAGGCGGTGTTCCTCTCGACACGGGTTCTCGTCATGTCCTCCCGGCCGGGCACGATCGTCGATTCATTCGATGTCCCGTTCTCGTATCCGCGATCCCCCGAACTCCGGTTCGACCCCGCGTTCGCCGAACTGTCCGGTCGGGTCAGTCATGCCCTCATGGCGGGTCACCGTTGACGATCCAGTCGCCACTCGGCACGACCGAGACTGCCGAGACGACGATGTCCGCGCAGCGTGCCGGCCTCGCAGGCAGCGTGGCCCGACGGGTGCTTCCGCCAGTCGCGCTGGGAGTGCTTCTCGTGGGTGTGTGGTACTTCGTCAGCTACGTCGTGTTGGACGAGGCTCGGCGGTTCCTTCTCGAGCCACCCCACGAGGTGGTCGCTGTCGGCTTCCTCGACGCGGGCAATTTCAACGAGATGATGGCCGGGTTGTGGTCGTCGGCGAAGGTGGCGCTGTTGGGATTGGTGATCTCGATCGTCATCGGAGTCGCGCTGGCGGTGGCGATGAGCCAGTCCAAGCTGGTCGAGCGGGCGGTCTTCCCCTACGCCGTCACCGTGCAGGCAATCCCGATCCTGGCCATCGTGCCTCTCCTCGGTTTCTGGTTCGGATACCGCACGATGCCCCGGGTGGTGATCTGCGTCATCATCTCGATCTTCCCCATCATCGTGAACACCCTTTTCGGTCTCCAGTCGGCGCAGCGCGGAATGCACGATCTGTTCACGCTGCACGGATCGTCCCGATGGGTCCGGCTCCGCAAGTTGATGTTCCCGGCGTCGCTGCCGGCTCTCTTCACAGGCCTTCGAATCGCTGCGGGACTGTCGGTGATCGGCGCGATAGTGGGCGATTTCTTCTTCGCCCGTGGTGAGATCGGGATCGGACAGTTGCTGCTCCGGTATGCCAACAGGTTGCAGGGAGAACAGCTCCTCGCCTCGATCATCGTCTCGTCAGCGCTGGGGGTAGCTGTGTTCCTGGCGTTCGGGTGGCTACAACAGCGGATCACCGGCCCGTGGGACGACACCGGGGCAGGCTGACTTCAGTTGTACGCATACGAAAGTAGGGACATGCGAATACTCACGAACCGGGTCACCGCAGGCCTGGCAGCGCTCGCACTCGGAGTTTCTGGCTGTGCAGGCGATGGTGCGGCAGACACCACCGAGACTGTGGGAACTTCGGACTCCGGGCGAACCGGGGTGCTGGTCGACGTCTGCCCGGATCCCTTCGTCATCCAGACTGACTGGTTCCCCGAGGCCGAACACGGCGCCACCTATCAGCTCGTAGGGGAGGACTACGTCGTCGACGTCGAGAACCAGACCGTCACCGGAAGCCTCGTCGCCGGATCCGAGGACACCGGGATCGACGTGGAAGTACGCACGGGGGGTCCCGCGATCGGAGATCAGCCGGTCTCGACCCAGTTGTACACCGAGCCCGGGATCCATCTCGGATTCGTCTCGACCGACGAGGCGGTGGCGTTCGCCGATGACGCGCCGACAGTCGCCGTGGTCGCGCCCCTGGAGAAGAATCCGCAGATCATCATGTGGGATCCGGCGACATATCCCGACGTGGAGACCATCGCCGATCTCGGCGAGGCGGGCGTCACCGTCAACGTCTTCGGGGGCGGGACTTTCTCCGAGGTGCTCGCTGCACAAGGCGCTCTGGACCCTGCCCAGATCGATCCGTCCTACGACGGCAGCCCTGCTCGCTTCATCGCCGAGCGCGGGGCGATCGCCCAGCAGGGCTTCGCATCGGCCGAGCCCTACAACTACGAGTTCGTGTTCGAAGACTGGGGCAAGCCGGTCGCATTCGAACTCATCCACGACGCCGGTTTCCAGGTCTACAGCCAGGCATTGGCCGTCCGCGCCGACGCCGTACCGACGCTGGCACCGTGTCTGGAGTCCCTCGTGCCCATCATTCAGCAGGCTGCCGTCGACTACGCACAGTCGCCGGGCAGGGTCAACGCGATGATCATCGACGCGGTCGAACAGTACGACAGTTTCTGGGTGTACGACGAGGCCGTCGCCGAGTTCTCCATCACCACTCAGGTCGAACTGGGCCTGGTCGGCAATGGCCCGGATGCGACGCTCGGCGACCTGGAACCCGAGCGAGTCCAGGCTGTGATCGACGCCATGGAATCTGCGGACATGGACGTGGTGGACGGCTTGACCGCCGCCGACATCTCGACGAACGAGTTCATCGACAACTCAATCGGCCTCCCCGGCTGAAGGCGAAAGCCGGCAAACCCTGGGTTCCTGACTACATCCAGTGTGGTCCTGAGCCCACAGTTCGGGGGGCACGTTGAGAGTGACGGGCCCGCGCTCGGCGACTTCCGCCCGAACCGCGGGCTGGTGACTACGTCCAGTGTCGTCCTGAACCCAGGGTTTGAGACGACACATCAGCGGAGGGCGCGGGTGAGGGCGGGCGGGAGTGATTCCAGGAATTCGTGGCGGGTGGTGTCGTCGATGGTGTCCATCCCGAAGAGCGGAATGAACCGGCCGTACGCGCCGGTCGCCATGAGCCGGGGGAGTCCCCGGCGGACGATTCGCCGGCCGACTCCTCCGGTCAACACATTGACGAGTCTGCTCGAGCCGTGAGTCGTGATCGCAACGACGCGCCTGAGATGACTCCAGCCGTCCCGATCGAGTCCGGCTTCCACCCAGCCCATCAGGGGGGCAGGTAGCGACGCCCACCAGGTGGGGTAGATGAGGATGACTGCGTTCGCCCACGCCAGGGTGGCGGCGTCTTCGTCGGTGAAGCCCCGTGGGAGGTCGCGACCCTCGTAGAGGTCGATCACCTCCGTCTCGTGCGCGCCCAGCGAAGCAACCGTGGCGTCTCGCAGGCACGCTCCGAAAGAGTCGGGGACCGGGTGGCAGAAGGCGACGAGAACGTTCACAGTCGGCCGAACTTGTCGGCGATCTCGGCCTGGTCGGGGTCGAGGAGCCACTGGGTGCGCACGCGTCGGGGCGCGTTGAGTCGCAGGGTGCGCAGGAGCATTCGCCGCGCCCCGTCGCCGCCGTCGGCGATGACCTCGGGATGGGTATGCGTCGTCACACCGGCGACTGCCTGCAGGTTGCGGAGGTTGGGCCTGACCCGTTTGTTCGCATCGAGCACGAACGCCACGCCCGGGACGAAGGTGCGCTCGATCCATGCCTTCATCTCCGGAGGTGGGCACCACCATCGGGTCGGGAACACGAACACGATGACCTCGGCGCGTGCCACGAGATCGGCGTGGACCGCAATCAGCGGGTCGACGATGGCGTCGCCGCTCTCATATCGAAGGCGTTCCGTCCGACTCATCGCGGGCTCGACCTTCTCGGAGACGAGGTCGACCGTCTCGACGATTCGCTTGTCGCGGAGGGACTGTCTGACCGCCTGGGCATGTTCGAGTTCGCGCCCGTCGGCGGAGAGCGGAGCGACGACGACGAGTGCCAAGTCCACGAGCGCGAACCTACCCGGCGCTGATGCCAAGATGCGGGGCGATGGACGCGCTGGTACTCGAGTCAGCTGAGCTGCCGATGGGCGGCGTCACCCATGTGATGGCGGTGATCAACCTGTCGCCCGAGTCGAAGAATCACCAGTCGGTGGTGCGCACGCCCGGTGAGGCGCTCGAACGGGCACGCCGCTATCGCGATCTGGGAGCGGCGGTCATCGACCTCGGTGGTCAATCATCGCATTACGACAATCCCACGATTGGCGAGTCGGCGGAGATTGCGCGCCTGTTGCCCGCGGTGGAGATGCTCGTTGCCGACGGATTCGTCGTGTCGGTGGACACCTGGAAGGTGGGAGTCGCCCGAGCATGCATCGAAGCGGGCGCACACATCCTCAACGACACCGGTGGGCTCGCCGACCCGGACATGCAGAACGTGGCAGCCGAGGCAGGCGTCGCAGCCATCGTGATGTACATCGAAGGAGCACATCCCCATGCGGTCGGCGCGGTCGAGATTCGCGAGGACAAGGCGGAAACAACGACGACGTGGATGCGCCGAAGACTCGACGAGTTGGCCCGCGTCGGCGTCACCCGGACGATCGTGGATCCGGGAATCTCCATCAACTACCGAGGTGACTACTCGGCGTACACCCGTATGCAGTTGGAGGTCATCAGGGACCTCGACACGATCCGTTCGCTGGGACGCCCGGTGCTCGTTCCGATTCCCCGTAAGAAGGAGGATCACCGGGTGGCGGCCTACATCGCGCTGGCTCTGGACCATGGAGCCGATCTCATTCGGGTCCATGATGTCGCGATGGCCTGTGATCTCGTCGAGCTGTTCGGACGGCGAGGCTGACCTCAGATCAGCGGCGCACCCCAGGCCGTGGCCGTCCGTTTCGTCGCCCTTTCGAGGCCCTCCAGCAGGAAACGGCCTTCCGAGCGGTCGAATCCGAGTGGGTCGAGCATGGCGATTGCCTGCGCCGCGAGGTGGCTGAGCCCGTCGACGAGTCCCAGTCCCCGGCGGGCGACCGCGAGCTGCAACGCCGTCGGCTCGTGGCGATAGACGGCGTCGTAGACGAGGGCATGCGAACCGAGCCGAGTCACCTCGATCGGCGCTTCGTCGACGGCAGGCACTGCGGTCACCACCAGGTCGGCGCCGGGAGTCAGCCCGTCCCTTTCGCCCCACGGCGACGCCTCGATGGTGGCGAAGCGGCCCGAAAATCGCCCAGCGATCGCCTCGGCTTTGGCGAACGTTCGGTTGACGAGCCGCACATGAGAGGCGAGGCCGGTGAGGGCTTCGAGGATGGCCACCGCCGTTCCTCCCGCTCCGAGCATGACGACGGTGTCGAAGGGGGCCCGTGTCTCGAGGATCGCCCGTGCTCCGATGACGTCGGTGTTGTGCGCCTCGATTTCGCCATCGACGGGAATGAGAAGATTCGCCGCTCCCGTCGACGCCACGGCGTACGAACGACGGTGGGCGACACTCGCCGCCCATCCCTTGTGCGGCATGGTCACATTGGCTGCCAGGACCGATCCGTCGATGAGCTCGGCAAGAACGGCGTCCAGCTCGTCGGCGCCGACGTCGCGCAATCCGTACTGCAGGTCGCGTCCCGTGGCGTAGGCCAGGTGGTTCCACATCGCCGGCGAGAGCGAGTGGGAGATCTCGTGGCCGATGAGGAACATCTCGGTCATGGTGTCACCTTCGGATAGGTCTGGAGTGTGGCGAGGTCGGTGATGACCCGTGACGCAGCGGGGTAGCTGCGCTTCATGGCGGCAGGCGTGGTGGGTACCACGACATGAGGGACTCGAATCGAACTGTCTGATTTGGTCGTGACCGATGTTCCGCCGAGCAGCACGAGGGAGCCGGCGTCGGCGGTGTCGTCGAGTGAGTTCGCCTCGGCGTCCACCGGTCCCAGACATGGCCCGTGAATCGCTGCAACCGCGGGATCGCCGACAACGATGACGGGTGAGGTCAGACCCGTCGTGGCGTCGCCGAGGACGGCGTGGCCTTCGCGCCCTGTCGGCGTTGCCGTGGGTGCGGTCACGAGGTCGACGAGGCGGGCGGTGACCTCGTCGGGTGAGCGGTGAGTCGACTCGACCTGAGTGAAACGCGCGTACCCCTCGCGCCGCTCGGCGATCAGACGGCGAATCGTTCCCTCCGGATCGGAACTCGCCAAGAGCGGGCGGGGTGTCGGACTGTTCAGCAGTCGGTCGACGAGCATGTCGGGATCCGCTGTCAGGCAGAAGACACGACCCTGCGCGCTGATCGTGCGAATGTTGTGCGGGTCGAGCAGCATCTTGCCGCCGGTGGAGAACACGCACCGGACGCGGGACGACAGTTCAGCCACGATGTTGCGCTCGATGCCGCGGAAGACCGTCTCGCCGGCCCGGGCGAAGATCTCGTCGATCGGGCCGTGCCGGGTCTCAATCATACGGTCGGTGTCGACCCACGTGAAGTCGAGCGCCTTCGCCAGGCGCCTGCCCACCGTCGACTTTCCGGTTCCCATGAAGCCGGTCAGCACGATGTTCCGATCCTCGAAATCGACCACGTGTCGATTGTGACACGCTGCAGTGAGCGGTTGGACCGGTCAGCCCGAAGGCTCCAAGAGTTGGGCATAGACGACTACGCGTCCCGTCGCGGCCGTTGTAGGCGATGTGAGCGGCGAGCACGGAGGAACCCTCTTCACGGGGAGTGGGCCTCTACGGTTCGCCACGCCACTGGAGGCTGGGAGACGGGGTCGCTTCCGCTCGCGCCCCCCTCGCCCGGCCAAAGCCCCGGGCGGTCCCCCAGCCTCGCTGCGCTCGAGGGGGGACAAACAAGTGGTCTCATCGGAGACGCGCAGCCACCCAAACCCGCAGCTTCGCCCACCGTGTTTCTCACCCGCGTCAGACCAGACGATGAGTCATCGAGTGCAACCCCCGGTGAACCGACCAGGGGCAGCCGCGCCGTCCGGGGGGTGCAGGGGG
>JBBDHV010000056.1:0-11872 GCA_040880725.1 Acidimicrobiia bacterium | reverse complement strand
TGGCGCGGCGGCCGCGGGCGGGTTTGGCTGCGGTTTCACCCGATGGCCCATGACGAGATCTGCTCGTGACGGTCCGGGACGCGGTTTGATTGTGCGGGGGGTCGAACCCCCCTGCGCCCCCCGCATGGCGCGGCGGCCGCGGGCGGGTTTGGCTGCGGTTTCACCCGATGGCCCATGACGGGAGTTGGGCGCGGAGGTTTGGGGACGCGGTTTGATTGTCTCGCCCCGGGCCCCGCGGGAACCTTGTGACTAGCGTTTGCGTCAGATCGGTGTCGCCCAAGTAGGTGAGGGGGTACCGGTAAGATGCGGCTCGAAGGAGATCACCGTGCCCAGAGGCCAAGAACTCATCATCATTCTCGTGGTACTCGTGCTGCTGTTCGGGGCCCGCAAGCTCCCGGAACTCGCTCGCTCGCTCGGAGCATCCGCCAAGGAGTTCCGCAAGGGTGTGCAAGACGGCAACGAAGAGTCGGAACACTCGAACGAGGACAAGACAACGTAGGAACTCTCGTTCCCTCCTCGACGTTGTCACCGCCGAGGGCGCCATGAACGACCCCTCCATCCCAACCTGGGAGGACGTGGCGCGTACCCATGGGCGGAAGATCTACAACTACGCGTACCGGCTCACCGGTAATCCGCACGACGCCAAGGACCTCGTCCAAGAGGTGCTGCTGCGGGTCCGACGCGGGCTCGACAGCTACACGCCCGGCTCGTTCGACGGCTGGCTGTGGCGGATCACCCGCAACGCGTTTCTCGATGACGTCCGCAAGCGCAAGCGGCGCCCGACCTCGCCCCTCCCCGACGATCTCGATCGCCTGTCGATTGCCTCGTCGCCTGCGGCCGATGACGTCCTTGCATCGATTCGCCTCGGCGAAGACGTGCAGAAGGCGCTTCTCGATCTCCCGGAGGACTTTCGGGAGGCGATCGTGATGTGCGACATCATCGGCATGAGCTACGAGGAGATCGCCCACGCCATCGACGCGCCCATCGGAACCGTTCGTAGTCGCATCCATCGCGGTCGCAAGCAGCTCAAGGATCGCCTCGGATGAGTCACCGACCCGAACTCCTCTCCGCCATGCTCGACGGCGAACTGTCCGAATCCGAGGCGGCATGGGTGGCCGCCCATCTCGACGGATGCGGCCAATGTCGGTCCGAGCTGGATGGTCTGGCTTCGGCCCGGTCGGCCGTTCGCGGCTTGCCGATGCTCGACCTGCCCGAAGACGTCCACCCCGGTGAACCTCGTGTGACCCGCCTCTGGCCGCGGCGGGTGGCCGTTGCGGCGATGTCAGCGGCGGCGGCCGCGGCAGTCACGATCGGGGCGCTCGGCATGATCGGCATGGCTTCGGATTCGTCGACGGCCGTCGACGTGGGGGAGGCCGAGGCAATCCTCGCCGCCACCCGCAGTCTCGGTGTGATCACCGACGGCTCCGAGGCGGCCGAGTACGTGACGAGCGGCGCGACTGCCCATTTCAGCGCCCGCCAGACCATGGCCTGCCTCGATCATGATGCGTTGATCGACCGCACCGTCGACGTGACCAGCATGGGCTCGGTCACGGTGATGTCCGACCCGCTGAGCCAGCTCACCGTGCTTGCGTACGGCTCGGTCGCGACGGGCCCGGTGTCTGGCCCCATCGCGTCCGTCACCGTGACCGGACCCGCGCCGGAACTCGACGATTACGACGTCACGGCCGTGATGACCGAGGAGCGTCACGATCGGGCGACGGAGATCGTCACTTTGGGCAAAGCCGGAATCGACCGGGCGCGGCTGTGGATCGACGTCGAGACCGGCGTCATCGTGCACCGCGAGCTTCTCGCCGCCGACGGATCGGTCTCGTGTGTCGCCGATCTCGTCGAATTCGAACCGAGTGACACCCCGATTCAGGCGTCGATTCCATTCGACCTTCGTGCCGAAGTCACGGAGACGACCTACGACCCGGTCACCACCGAATTCCCGTCGGTGCTCGGTGGTCTGGAACTCGTCGCTGCCTATCCCGTCGAAGACGGTGAAGTCGGCGTGTACGGCGACGGTGTCTTCACGATGGCGGTGGTGCGGGTTTCCGGCGGTCACCCCGACTCGGTGTCTGCCGACCGTTCGCCGACACATGTGTGGGAATCCGGGGGCGCGTCCTGGGCCGTGGTGGGGGCCCTCCCCAGCGACCTCCTCGAAGCAGTACTCGACGGTCTCCCCGCGCCCGACGATCCGAACCCGTTCATCGAAGGCTGGCGGATCCTCTTCGGCTGAGCCTCTTTCGCTGAGCCCGCGAGCTCTCAGAGGGACGCGAGCGCCCGGGTGTACGAGCCGACGTCCCGTGCGGTTCCGAACGACTCGGACTCGATGATGTCGCGCACGATGCCATCGGCGTCGAGGACATACGTCGTTCGATTCGGCACCCCGAGTTTCTCGTTGAAACAGCCGTACGCCGTCGAGACTTCTCCATGCGGCCAGAAGTCGCTCAGGACCGGATAGGTCACGCCCTCGGACTCAGCCCACGCCCGGTTGGTTCCCATGCTGTCGCAGGTGATCACCACCACCTTCGAGCCCCCCTGTTGGAGAGTCCCGAGGTTGTCGCGGAGATCGCAGAGTTCGGCCGTACAGGTACGGGTGAAGGCGAACGGGATGAAGACGACCAGCGCGCTCGAGCCGAGCAGATCGGAGCGAGAGAGGGTGGTCCGGTCGTAGTTCCGCAAGGTGAAGTCGGGTGTGGGAGCACCGATCTCGGCGGGCATGATTGCCTCCGGTCTGTGAAAGTCCGGTGGACGCTATTCCGATCCCACCACGACCGGAAACCCCGTGTTCAGTCGAGGTCGTCGAGCAGGACGCGAGCCGCCCAGGCGACTGGATCTTCGATCTCGGCTGCGGTGGGGAAGCGTCCCTCGCGGGTGAAGATGGACTCCAGTTGATCGGAGCCGAAGCGGCGCTCGACTTCGAGGCAGAAGGCACGGCCTGAGACGATGTCCTCGGACGAGACGAACGCTGCGGCGATGGGCGAGCCTTGCATCTGCTCGCCGAGGTCCCGGTCGAGATCGCGGGCGCCGGTCATGGCTTCGAGATCGACGAGCAGACCCTCTGCGGCGCGTTCGACCAGCAGACGGCGATACCCGGCGATGAGCCCGAGCAGCGCAGACAGTTCGCCGGCCGCAGATCGCGTCTGCGGTGTGTCGAACATGGCGGCCAGCCGCTCAGGGTCGATTCCCTCGGTGCCCATCGAGCTGATGTCGAGCCCACCCATCAGTTCGGCCAGCCGATCAGGGCTCACCCGCATCGTCTCGGCGAGCGCCGACAGCCGGGAGACGACCGCATCGACGGCGAACGGGACCCGGTAGATGGCGCGATGGGTCACTTCCTCGAGGGCAACCCACAGTCGAACGTTGCGAGCCTCGAAATCGTGGGAGGCGACGAAGCGGTCGATGGACGGCACGATGAACGAGATCGTGTCATCGCCCCGGAGCGGGAGTCCGGTGTCGTATCCGGCCATCGACCAGCCTGCGAGAGATCCGACGAGGGTGCCCAGTTGCATGCCGGCCAACGCCGGACCGAGTGGCTTGAGCATCTCGGCAGCCGGGCCTGCGCCCGAGGTATCGACTATCTGGCCGAACGGCTCGACGAGGTAGCCGAACCCCTCGATGTTCTTGTCCGCCCACTCCCGTCCGTCGAGGGGGAGGACGTCCGTTGCCGGGGCAACGGCAAAGGGCGCCACGGCTTCGACCCGATATTCGGCGAGACGCGTCAACTCCCGAAACTCCTCCGCGGCCCACGGGTCGACGGGTTCTCGCTCCCCGGTGAGGTGGCGCGCCACCTCACCGGCAAGGCGTAGGTTCACCGGTCCCGGCTGGTTGAACATCTCGAAGATCTGCGAGAACAGGTCGTCACTCATCGAGATCCAGCGTACGGCAGCCGCGATCTTGTGTGGCTGTTCGCTCGCGGCGGCCTACCGTTCTGGATCATGGATACGACGATCCGCGTGGCGCTCCGTTCCGAGCCGCTGGACCCTGCCGCGCTCCTCGCCGAAGTGGGACGTCCCGACTCAGGAGCGACCGCACTCTTCCTCGGCACCGCCCGCGATCATTCGGAAGACAAGTCAGGCGTCACCCGTCTCGAGTACGAGGCGTACGCGGAGCATGTCGAGTCGAAGCTGTCCGAGATCTGTGCCGAGGCCGCGACTCGGTGGCCGGTCCTCGCCGTGGTCGTGGAGCACCGGGTCGGAGACGTCGCCGTGGGTGACACATCGGTGGCGGTCGCGGTTGCGACCGCACACCGGGGCGACGCATTCGATGCTGCTCGCTTCGTCATCGACGAACTCAAAAAGCGCGTCCCCATCTGGAAACGCGAGCACTGGCCCGGCGGAGCGGAGTGGGTGGAAGGCGCCTGACAGTCGGCGAAGCCGGCCTACCTATCCGCTGACCCTGTGAGCGGCTGGAATCCGGCGATTTCGTGACTTTTTCGTGATCTTCGGTCGCGTAGCGGGCACCAACCCTCCTATATTTCGCTCCCGACCGGGTTTCGCTCCCGACCGGCGAGGAGGAGGGTCTGGGATGACGACGACACTCGGATCATCAGGCGCGACGTCAGCAATCACCGGTTATCCGACGGTTGCGGCCCTGGTACGCGATCGAGCTGCCGAGATGCCGGATGCCGTGGCAATGCGGGAAAAGGACTTCGGGATCTGGCAGGAGATCACCTGGGGTGACTTCTGGGAGCGGGTCGAACTCGCCGCCCATGGGCTGATCGCCCTCGGCCTCGAAGTCGGTGATCGGGTTTCCATCCACTCCGAGGACCGACCGGAATGGGTCATCCTCGACATCGCCGCCGTCGCCGCCCGCGGGATCACCGTTGGCCTCTACCCCACGAATCCTGCGGCCGAGGTGGAGTACCTCTTGTCCGACTCCGGTTCGAAGATCCATCTCGCCGAAGACCAGGAGCAGGCCGACAAGGTTCTCGAGGTCCTCGGCTCGCTCCCGGAACTCGAGAAGGTCATCCACGTCGAACCGCGCGGATTCCGAGAACTGCATGACGACGGCCGTTTCATCTTCTGGGACGACTTCCTGGAGATCGGGCGCAAGCACCGTGAGTCGAACCCGACGGCGCTGTCCGAGCGCATGGCTGCTTCCGAGCCGGACGACATCATGACGCTCGTCTACACGTCCGGCACGACGGGACCGCCCAAAGGGGCCATGCTCTCGAACGCCAACTACACCTACTGTCGCGAGACGCTGATCAACGCGCCGGACCGGATGCCGGGGAACATCCACCCCACCAACGAGGATCAGATCCTCACGTATCTGCCGCTGTGTCATGTCGCCGAGCGGATCTTCTCCACATGGACCAGCGTGGGGTTCGGGACCGTGCTCAATTTCGCCGAGTCGATCGAAACGGTTCAGGAGAACCTCCGCGAGATTCAGCCGACGTTGTTCTTTGCAGTGCCCCGGATCTGGGAGAAGATCCACGCCGGCATCTTGATCAAGGGCAGCGACGGCACCTTCTTCAAGCGCCTTTGGTTCGGCGCCGGAATCAAGATGGCCCAGTTCGTCGGCCGTGAGCGGATCAAGAACGGCGGCACTCACACCCTGAGTTCGCGTCTCGTGTACGCCGCCGGCTATCCGCTGGTGTTCCGGGCGCTCCGCGAACGCATCGGACTCCGCAGGGCTCGCTGGGCCGGTACCGGTGCGGCCGCCATCGCCCCCGAGGTCATCGAGTTCTTTCACGGGCTCGGAGTCGACGTGTACGAGTTGTACGGGATGACCGAGAACTCGGCCGTCGCCACTTACAACCCCGTGGGCGACATGAAGCTCGGCACCGTCGGCGTGCCTTATCCGGGCATCGGGTTTCGCATCGACGAGGAGACCGGCGAGATCCAGACGAAACACGATGCAGTCTTCAAGGGCTATTGGAACAAGCCCGAAAAGACTGCCGACACCTTCACCGATGACGGCTGGCTCAAGACGGGCGACGTCGGGGTGTGGGTGGACGGTTCTCACGTGAAGATCGTCGACCGGATGAAGGACATCATCATCACCTCCGGCGGCAAGAACATCTCCCCGTCCGAGATCGAGAACAGCCTCAAGACCTCTCCGTATGTCAAAGAGGCGATGGTCATCGGCGAGGGGCGCAAGTATCTGGCTGCCCTCATCGGGATCGAACTCGACACCGTCGGGGACTGGGCGACACGCCGCAACATTCCATTCACGACCTACCGGGACCTCAGCGAGAAGCCCGAGGTCCTCGAGTTGATCCAGGGGATCGTGGACCAGACGAACGACAAGTTCGCCAGGGTCGAGAACGTCCGCAAATTCAAGATGATCCCCAAGGAGTTGGACCACGAGGACGGCGAGCTGACGGCCACCCAGAAGCTCAAGCGGTCGTCGATGGCGGGAATGTTCAGTGAGCTGATCGAAGAGATGTATTCGTCTTGAACGAACTCATCCTGATCCTCGCCCAGACCGGCACGCGAGAGACGCCGCTCGCCGCCGCCATCTCCGAGGGGTTGTCACTGGGGGCGATCTACGCGCTGCTGGCGATGGGTTTCGTCATCATCTTCAAAGCCACGCAGGTGCTCAACTTCGCCCACGGTGCTCTCGCCGGTCTGGGCGCCTTCCTCGTGGCGTCTTTTGCCACGCTCATCAATTTCCCGGGCCGGTATCTCCCCGAGTCGGTCCCGCAGTGGCTGAGTTGGACCCTCTCGGCGCTGTGTGCGCTGATCGCCGCAGCTCTCGTCGGCATGATTCTGGAACGTGTCTTCATCCGGCCGATGATCGGCGAGGAACTCTTCGCCGTGGCGATCGTCACCCTGGGGATCGACATCGCCCTTCGCAACGTCACGAATGACTTCATCGGGACCGATCCCCGTCCCCTCGGCGACCCGTGGGGGCTGAACATCCTGGATCTCGGCTGGATCACCTTCGCCCACACCGAGGTCGCGCAGATCCTCGTCTCGATCGTGCTGGTCTCGGCCGTCGCCTTGTTCTTCCGAACCAAGACCGGCATCGCCATGCGGGCGACCGCCTTCGATCAGGAGGCGGCCCGCGCCCAGGGGATCAATGTCGGTCGGATCTTCTCGATCTCGTGGGCGATCGGGGCGGTGATGGCTGCGGTCGCCGGGATCTTCGTCTCGGTCTATCCCCGTCGGGCCGCCGGAGTGGACCCGTCGACGGCGTTCTTCGCCTTCAAGGCTCTTCCCGCGATCATCCTGGGCGGCCTCGACTCCGTGGGCGGCGCGGTCATCGGAGGGTTCGCGATCGGGATCGCCGAGGCCTTCGTGGGCGAGTTCGTGCGCTTCGACTTCCTCGGTTCGGGATTTGCAGGGATCGTTCCCTACCTGTTGATGCTGATCGTGTTGATCGTTCGACCGTACGGCCTGTTCGGCACCGAGGAGATCCGGCGCGTATGAGAGGCAGGCCACTTCTCCACACCTCGTACGAGGCTGATCAGTCGATCCTCAACACGACGACCAAGAAGGTCGTGATGGCCTTGTTCCTGGGCTTCCTCGTCCTCCTGCCGTTCACCGGAGGTGCGGAGTCCAGCGGTGAGCGGTTGTTCGACTTCTCCATCCCGTTCGTCGGCTTCCTCAGTTCCAACGACTACCTGCAACTCCTGGCCACGGTGTGCATCTTCGCCATCGGCGCCCTGGGGCTGAACCTGCTGACAGGTGTGGCGGGGCAGGTGTCTCTGGGACACTCCTTCTTCATGGGAGTCGGGGCGTATACGGCCGTGTGGCTGGGCGCGCCGGAGGGTCCGCTGCTGGGCCTCGGCCTCCCGATCTGGATCTGGCTCCCGGCAGCCGGTCTGGTCCCGGCGGCCATCGGGCTGCTCGTGGGGCCGACCGCTGTGCGAGTGCGTGGGCTGTACCTCGCGATCGTGACCCTGGGATTGGTGTTCATCGGTGAGTACGTGTTCAGGAACTGGCGGTCACTCACCGGCGGGTCACAGGCCGGACGGTCGTTCCAGGAACTCGACGTGCGCCTGTGGAAGGAAGAAACGCCGCTGATCGAGATCTCCCAGGACGGAGCATGGGCCTCGACCAACGGCAAGGGCTTTTTGATGCTGCTCGTTCTCCTGATCGTCTTCACGGTCATCGCCAAGAACCTGCAACGAAGCAGGGCGGGCCGTGCGTTTCAGGCGATTCGAGACCGCGATGTCGCAGCCGAGGTGATGGGCGTCGACGAATTCCGCTACAAGCTTCTCGCATTCGGGATCAGCTCCTTCTACGCGGGGGTTGCGGGGGCGCTGCTGACTGCCTTCCTCGGTCGGACGATCCCCGAGCGCTGGGATCTCATCCTCGCCGTCCAGTTCATCGCCATCATCCTCATCGGCGGTGCCGGGACGGTGTCCGGGACGCTGATGGGTTCGGCCTTCGTGATCATGCTTCCCCGGGTCGTGCAGAACGGCACTGAGTGGCTTCGTGCGGCGATCGAAGAGGGCGGATTTATCGCCACCATCGCCGACCCGATCGTGGTGACCGACCCCACCGACGGCGGGATCATCAACACTCTTCCCGGGGTCGGCCCGGGTTTGAGCGTCCTCCAGGCGAACCAGGTCCTGTACGGTTTGCTCATCATCGGTTTTCTCATCTTCGAACCGCTCGGCCTGTACGGAATCTGGCTACGAATCCGGAACTATTGGAAGGGCTGGCCGTTCACATATTGAGGTTTCGGCTCGGGCTGCCGCTCGAGGCGAAGAGTGCCGGGCTCCGCCCGGTCCCACAGGAGGAAAGGGAATCCAAATGAGAGTAAAGAGCAGGTGGCTTGCGCTGCTTCTCGTTCTCGGACTCGTGTTGGCCGCATGCGGCGGCGACTCGGGCACTGAGGACGACGACGCCGGCACGACCACCACCACCGCCGCTTCCGGCGGCGAGACGACGACGACGGCCGGCGAAACCACCACCACTGCAGGCGGCGAAGAACCGATGGAGATCGCCACGGACTTCGGGGTCGACCTCGAAGCGGGCGTGATTCGCGTCGGGATGCTGTCCGACCTGACGGGGCCGTTCGGTCCTCTCGTGTCGGCGATCTTGGCGGGCGCGCAGGCCTATTGGGACGACGTGAACGCCAACGGCGGCATCGAGGGTCTCGAGGTCGAACTGGTGGTGCGCGACACGGTCTACGTGGTCGACACCCACATCCAGTATTACAACGAGATCAAGGACGACGTCGTGGCCATCGGTCACTCGACCGGCTCGCCGCACACCGTGGCGTTGAACGCCGATCTGCAGGCCGACGGCATGCTGGCAATCCCGCTGACCTGGTACTCGGGTTGGTCGGACTCGGACATCAACGCCAACCTGGTGTCACATGGAACGCCGTACTGCATCGAGGCGATGAACACCATCGGCTACATCACCTCCGAGGTGCTCGACGGTGCCACGACCATCGCCATTGCGTCGCTGCCCGGTGACTACGGCCAGGACTCCGCCGCGGGCGCCAAGCTCGCCGCCGAAGCCCTCGGTCTGGAAGTCGTCTACGACGGCGAAGGGGCGATCATCCCCTCGGATGAGAGCTCGCTCACCACGGTGGCGTCCGAGATCGTCGAGGCCCAGCCGGATCTCGCCTGGGTGGCGACGACCCCCGGCACGTTCTCGTCGATCTTCGGCCAGGCGCTGGAAGGCTATTCCGGTATGTGGTCCGGCCCGTCCCCGGCGTGGAGCCCGGCGTACGTCGCCCCCGGCTCGGCGATCAGCGATGCCATCACCGAGCGGTTCATCGGCGGGACCTACACCGCTGGTTGGACCAGCGAAGGAGCCGAGGCGTTCCATGGGCTGTTCACGGACGCCGGCCTTCCGGTCAGCGACTACTACTTCGAAGGAGTGGTCGAGGCGAAGATCCTGGAGGCGGCACTGCGTCAGGCCCACGCCAATGGCGACATGACCCGCCAGGGAGTGCTCGACGCGGCCAAGTCGCTCGACAACGTGTCCTTCGACGGGATCGCACCTGATGAGTCCTACACAGGTGCAGACAACGACCGGGTTCAGCGGCAGGGCTATATCTACCGGCCCGACCCCGAAGGTCTGGCGGCGGGAACGAGCGGTGGTCGCATGGATCTCGAGGCGTTCTACACCTCGGACATCGCGGCGAACTACGAGTTCACCGGAGCCTGTTACGACCTGGCCGGCTGATCGAACGGTGAGACAGTTGGGACGGTCCTCGGACCGTCCCAACCCCTGACCGGTCGATGGGAGCCACCAACCGATGAAGACACGATGCTGACTGTCGAGAACCTCGAAGTCGTCTACAACGACGTCGCCCTCGTGCTGCGGGGTTTGTCGCTGGAGGTCGGAGACGGCCAGATCGTCGCGTTGCTCGGAGCGAACGGTGCCGGCAAGACGACGACGATGCGTGCGGTCACAGGGCTATTGGAGGTCCATGAGGGGGAGATCACCAAGGGCGTGATCCACTTCGACGGCCAGGAAATCACCCACCTCGACCCGGCGGCTCGTGTGAAGCGGGGTATCAGCCAGGTGATGGAGGGGCGGCGCATCTTTGCAGAGTTGACCGTCGACGAGAACCTGAGCGCAGGCGCGTACACCAACACGAGCTCGAAGGACGTCAAGACCCAGTACGAACGGGTGATGACGTTGTTTCCCCGACTCGCCGAGCGCAAGAAGTCCGTCGCCGGGTACATGTCGGGCGGTGAGCAGCAGATGCTCGCCATCGGCCGGGCATTGATGCAGGACCCCAAGCTGCTCATCCTCGACGAGCCCTCGCTCGGGTTGGCGCCGAAGCTCGTCCAGCAGATCAAAGAGATCATCGTCGAGATCAACCAGCAGGGAACCTCGGTACTGCTCATCGAGCAGAACGCCAACATGGCCCTGTCGATCGCCCATCACGGATATGTCATGGAGACGGGAAAACTCGTCATGGACGGTGACCCCCAGAAGCTGCTCAAGGACGAGGACGTCCAGGAGTTCTATCTCGGCTTGCGCGGCGACGGCGGCGAGCGAAAATCCTTCCGGGACGTCAAGCACTACAAGCGGCGGAAGCGGTGGCTGTCATGACGGACACACGGTCCAGTGAGATGTCGACCAGGTCCGACGGTGGGGTGCTCCTCGAATTCGACGACGTGCGGCTGTCGTTCAAGGGCGTGAAGGCGATCGACGGAGTCTCGTTCGAGGTCAGGGAGGGAGAGCTCTTCTCGATCATTGGTCCGAACGGCGCGGGGAAGACCTCGATCTTCAACTGCATCAATCAGGTGTACCGGGCACAGGAAGGTGACATCCGCTGGAAGGGCGAGTCGCTCATGGGCGTCAAGCCCAACAAGACCGCCGAACTGGGCATCGCCCGCACGTTCCAGAACATCGCGCTCTTCGCCCACATGACCGTGCTCGACAACATCCTCACCGGCCGGCACGTCCGGATGAATCATGGCTGGCTGGCGGGCGCATTCTGGGTCGGCAAGGCCAAGAAGGAGGAGCTGGCGAATCGCCACAGGGTCGAGGAAATCATCGACTTCCTCGAGATCGAACAGTGGCGGAAGTATCCGGTGGGACTGTTGCCCTACGGCGTGCAGAAACGGGTGGAACTGGGCCGGGCCCTGGCGATGGACCCTGAGTTGCTGCTCCTCGACGAACCGGTCGCCGGGATGAACCTCGAGGAAACCGAGGACATGGCACGGTTCATCCTCGACATCCAGGATGAACTCGGGATCACGATGATCCTCGTCGAACACGACATGGGCCTCGTCATGGACATCGCCGACCGGGTCCTGGTCGTGGACTTCGGCCGCCGAATCGCCGAAGGCCGTCCCGCAGAGGTCCAACGCAACCCCGACGTCATCAAGGCCTATCTCGGCCAAGACTCCGCGATCACCGCCACCGACGACGACTGAGTGGTGTCCCAAACCCTGGGTTCCTGACTACACCCAGTGTCGTCTCCGGCCCTCAGTTCG
>JBBDHV010000055.1:0-12001 GCA_040880725.1 Acidimicrobiia bacterium | reverse complement strand
CCTCCCGTCATGGGCCATCGAGTGAGACCGTGGGCAAACCCGACCGCGGCAGCCGCGCCGTCCGGGGGGTGCAGGGGGGTCGCCCCCCCGCACAATCAACATCTGTCCCAGGCCTCCGCGACCCGCTCTCGTCATGGGCCATCGAGTGAGACCCCGGTGAACCAAGGAGGGCAGGCCGCGCCGTCCGGGGGGTGCAGGGGGGTCGTCCCCCCGCACAATCACACAGTCCCAGACCTCCGCGACCACCTCCCGTCATGGGTCATCGGGTGAGACCGTGGGCATACCCGTAGGCGGAGACCGCGCCATGCGGGGGGCGCAGGGGGGTTCGACCCCCCGCACAATCAAGCAGGGTGCAGGGGGGTCGTCCCCCCTGCACAATCAATCAGCGCCCGGCGGCTTCGACCCGGGTCACGAGGTATTGCCCCAGGCCGTCGAGCGCCTGGCGAGCCGGGACGTCGGGAAGCCGAGCCGCGGCCGAGTCCGCGATCTGGAGGCGACGGCGGGCTTCGGCGAGGGTTGCTTCGATGTGACCGCCCGCGCGTACGAGTTCGATCACCTCATCGACGGTTTCGGGTCGGTACGGCTGGTCTTCGCCGAGAAGCTTGCGAATCCGGTCGCCTTCCGTGCCTGACAGTGCGAGTAGGAGCGGCATCGTGAACTTGCCTTCGTGGATGTCGGATCCGGCCGGCTTGCCGATCTCTTCGGTGGTCGAAACGAGGTCCAGGACATCGTCGGCCAGCTGGAAGACCATCCCCACTTCGTGAGCCCAGGAGGTGACTGCTTCGACCGTGTCGGGTTCGGCGTCCGCCGCCATCGCTCCGAGGCGTGCCGAGGTGCGGATGAGGCTGGCGGTCTTGCGGGAGATGACCGTCTCGTATTCGTCGATGCCGTGATCGAGGTCGTAGTCCAGCTCCAGTTCCTCCATCTGGCCTTCCACCAGCTCGGCATACGTCTCGGCGAGCAGCCGGACCGCCTCTTTCGACAGCCAGGTGGCCGCGGTTTCCGAGGCTTTCGCCATCAGGAAGTCTCCCGCCAGGATTGCGACGGTGTTGGTCCAGTTGATGTTCGCAGAGGTGGCGCCCCGCCGTGTGTCGGCTTCGTCGATCACGTCGTCGTGATAGAGGCTTCCGACGTGGATGAGTTCGACGGCCACCCCGGCTTCGATCGGCCGGTGGTCCTGATTCGGACCGAACTCGGCGGCGAGGACGGCCAACAGGGGGCGGTAGCGTTTTCCTCCGGCGGCGAGAAGATGCTGTGAGACCTCGGTGAGGTAGGCGTTTTCGGAGACGGTCACCTCGAACAGTCGACGTTCGAGGCCGTCCATGCGCTCCCAGACGCGGGGAAGGTCGACGAGGGTGCGAAGATCCATCACCGGCCGGATGCTACGCCGTTGTTGCGTCTCGGCGGAACCGGGAGGACCAGACAAGTCCGGCGAAAACCTTGATCGGGAGCCGGGTGAAGCCGACAGGAGAAGTTCTGTACCAGGGGTATACTTCGCTTCCAGAAGTCGAGGAACCCGCAAGGAGGTTTCCTTGTTCGAACGTTTCACCGACCGAGCCCGCCGTGTCGTCGTACTGGCGCAGGAAGAGGCCCGGCTCCTCAACCACAATTACATCGGCACCGAACACATCCTGCTCGGCCTCCTCAACGAGGGTGAGGGTATAGCCGCGAAGGCGCTCGAAAGCCTCGGTATCAGCCTCAGCGCCGTTCGCGAACAGGTGGTCGAGATCATCGGCCAGGGCCAGCAGGCCCCGACCGGCCACATTCCGTTCACGCCTCGGGCCAAGAAGGTCCTCGAGCTGAGTCTCCGCGAGGCATTGCAGCTCGGACACAATTACATCGGCACCGAGCACATCCTGCTCGGGCTCATCCGCGAGGGTGAAGGTGTCGCCGCCCAGGTGCTGCAGAAGCTCGGCGCCGAACTCCAGAAGGTGCGACAGACCGTCATCCAGCTGCTGTCGGGCTCCGGTTCGTCCGAGGAGGCGTCCTCGTCCGGGTCTTCGTCTTCGTCCTCGATGCGGGGTTCTTCCAGCAGCGAGTCGACCTCGGGTTCGACAGTCCTCGACCAGTTCGGCCGGAACCTCACCCAGGCCGCCCGCGATCGCAAGCTCGATCCGGTGATCGGACGCGCCCGGGAGATCGAGCGCGTCATGCAGATCCTGTCCCGCCGGACCAAGAACAACCCGGTGCTCATCGGTGAGCCCGGGGTGGGCAAGACGGCGATCGTCGAAGGACTCGCCCAACAGATCATCTCCGGCGACGTTCCCGAAACGCTCGCCAACAAGAAGCTCTACACCCTCGACCTCGGCGCGCTCGTCGCCGGTTCGCGGTACCGGGGTGATTTCGAGGAGCGACTGAAGAAGGTTCTCAAGGAGATCAAGCAGCGCGGGGACATCATCATCTTCATCGACGAGATTCACACTCTCGTCGGCGCCGGCGCGGCAGAGGGCGCCATCGATGCGGCCTCGATCCTCAAGCCCATGCTGGCTCGCGGCGAGCTCCAGACGATCGGCGCCACGACGTTGGACGAATACCGCAAGTACCTGGAGAAGGACTCCGCACTCGAGCGGCGCTTCCAGCCCGTTCAGGTCGACGAGCCCTCCGTGGGTGAGACGGTGCAGATCCTGCTCGGCCTCAAGGATCGGTACGAGAGTCATCACAGCGTCCGCTTCACCGACCAGGCGATCGTCACGGCTGCCAACCTCGCTGACCGCTATCTGTCGGACCGGTTCCTCCCCGACAAGGCCATCGACCTCATCGACGAGGCCGGCTCCCGTATGCGGATCAGCCGTGCAGCCACCAATCCGGAGTTCGAAGACGTCGACAAGAAGCTCACCCAGGTCCGTTCCGAGAAGGCCGACGCAGTGTCTGCTCAGCAGTACGAGCGGGCCGCGCAACTGCGTGATCAGGAGCGGACGCTCGTCGGCGAGCGCACCGAGATCGAACATCGCCTCCAGGAGACCGGCGACGCGTCGGGTTGGGTCATCGACGAGGACGAGATCGCCCAGGTGCTCGCCCAGTGGACCGGTATCCCCGTACAGCGCATGACCGAGGAGGAGACCGCACGGCTCGTCCACATGGAGGACGAACTCCACAAGCGGATCGTCGGCCAGCAGGATGCGATCGTCGCGGTGTCCAAGGCCATCCGTCGTACTCGGGCCGGCCTGAAGGATCCGAAGCGTCCTTCGGGTTCGTTCATCTTCCTGGGCCCTTCCGGTGTCGGAAAGACCGAGACCGCCAAGGCTCTTGCCGAGTTCCTCTTCGGTGAGGAAGCGTCCCTCATCCAGCTCGACATGTCCGAGTACATGGAGAAGCACACCGTGAGCCGACTGATCGGCTCGCCTCCCGGCTACGTGGGCTACGACGAGGGGGGCCAGCTCACCGAAGCGGTGCGGCGCAAACCCTTCTCGGTGGTGCTCTTCGACGAGATCGAGAAGGCGCACCCGGACGTGTTCAACACGCTCCTGCAGATTCTCGAGGATGGACGGTTGACGGACGCGCAGGGGCGCACCGTCGACTTCAAGAACACCGTCATCATCATGACCTCGAACCTGGGCACCCGCGACATCCGGAAGACGTCGATCGGGTTCCATCACGACGACGCCCAGGACACCTATGAGAAGATGCGGGCGAAGGTCCAAGATGAGCTGAAGAAGCATTTCCGACCGGAGTTCCTCAACCGGATCGACGACACGATCGTCTTCCACGAGTTGTCGCTGGACGAGGTCAAGGAGATCGTGGACTTCATGCTGGTCCGGGTGAAGGACCAACTCGAAGCCCAGGGTCTCGACCTGGTGCTCACCGACGACGCCAAGGGCTTCCTGGGGACACGCGGGTACGACCCCGAACTGGGGGCACGCCCGCTCCGTCGGTCGATCCAGCGGTTGCTCGAGGATCCGCTGTCCGAGAAGGTGCTGCTCAGCGAGTTCCGTGCCGGTTCGACGATTCTCGTCGGGCTCGACACCGACGCCGAGGAGCTCACTTTCGAGGCGTTCGAGACGCCCGATTCGCCTCCGCCGGTGGAGATCCTCGAAAGCGAGTAACCGGGCTCGCAGGGGAACCAACGTGTCGGCCTTTCCGTCTTGGGACGGAGAGGGAGATCCGCCCTCAGTCGGACGTATCCCGATCGGTGATCTCGTATCGTGTCGCTCATGACTGCTGCGATCACGCTCGTCGGCGTGAAGAAGTCCTACGGCGATGTCGTGGCGCTCGAGGACGTGTCTCTCGAGTTCCCCTCGGGCCGGCTCACGGGGTTTCTCGGCCCGAACGGGGCCGGGGAAGACCACGACGTTCCGGTCGATCCTGGGGCTGACTCGGCCCGACCAGGGACAGATCGAGGTGCAGGGCCATCCCGTCTCGTCGGACCTTCCGCGGCTGGTCAAGCGGATCGGTGCGGTGGTGGAGGAACCGGGGCTGCATCGCACCCTGGACGCCTTGGACAACATGCGGCTGGCAGCCTTCACGTTGGGGGCCGGTCGCGCCAGAATCGACGAACTCCTCGACTTCGTCGGGTTGGGCACTGACTCCCACCGCCCCGTTTCCGGGTTTTCGAAGGGGATGCGTCAGCGTCTCGCCCTCGCCATCGCGCTGCTGGGTGATCCCGAGATTCTGATCTTGGACGAGCCGCTCGACGGTCTCGACCCGGCGGGCCAGGTCACGCTGAAAGCGTCTCTGCGCGCGCTCGTCGACGACCGTGCGAAGACTGTGATCGTGTCCAGTCACGATCTGGCAGACGTCGAGTCCCTCGCCGACCACGTCGTGGTCCTCAGCCGGGGTCGCACCGTGACGGAGGGGCCGTTGGAGGAACTTCTCGGGTCCGGCGAGCGCCACCGCGTGCGCGTCGACGACTTCATGCGTGCCGCCGAGGTGCTCGACGCCGCCGGCTTCGAGACCGAACTCGACGGGCACGACGTGGTGGTCGATGGTGCGTCGGGTCGGGAAGTGTCTCGGATACTCGCCGGGGCCGGCCTCTACCCCGACTTGCTGACATCGGCCCGCACGACCTTGGAACGTCTCTTCCTGGACATCACGGAGGCGCGATGATCGGGCTGATACGGGCCGAAGCGATCAAGATCGCCGGGCGCAAGCTGTGGTGGATCATGACCGGGATCCTGACCGTGCTGATGGCAGGAACGGCGTTCGTCTTCACGGACCTTCCCAACGTCTCGCCCGAGGAACTGCAGGGAATGGAAGCGATCGAAAAGCCCGAGGCATATCTGTTCGGGGCCGGCCAGGCGCTCGGCCAGACGTGGTTTCCTCTCGTCTTCGCGGCCGTGCTTCTCGCAAGCGAGACCTCCACGTCGGTCTGGGCTTCGTCCCTCACCCGGGAGTCTCGGCGCTGGCTGCATCTGATTGCCAGAGTGGTGGCGGCGAGTGTCGCGTCGACGTTGGCCATGGCGATCGGGATCGCCGCCTGGTCCGTGGTGACGGCAGTGTCCGCGGAAGGGTTGGGAGCCCCGGCGTTGACCGAATGGCTGTCTGTCGCATGGAAGACCGGGCTGACCCAGGTGACGTGGGTCGCCCTGGCGTTCGCGATGGTGGCGCTCTTTCGGAACATGGCGCCGGCGATCGGTGTGGCGATCGGATTCTCGTTCCTCGACGGGATCCTGTCACTGTGGGAGCCGTGGACAGAGGTGTCGCTGTCGCTCGCCTCGACCCGACTGATCCAAGAGATGAGCGAAGCGATGGGCCCGTTCGCCACCGCTGTCGACATGGGATTCGGCCAAGCCATGGTCGTCGTGCTCGGATGGACGGGTCTGGGGCTCTTGCTCGCGCTGATCGGCCTCGAGGTCCGCGACCCCTGAGTGCTCGATCAGAAGCCGCGGATTGGGCGAGCTCGCGAGCCCCATCCGCTGATCCTGTCAGTACGCCTCGGTGATGCAGAGATGGTGTCTGCCCATCGTCTGGGCGTTCGGCCCGAGCACGGCCTCGTGCCACAGCCAGTAGTCCAGTTCGGGCGTCGTCACGGGGTTCCCGGCCTCCCGGAGCCTGCGGCGGAGTTGTTCTGCCGCATGGATTGTCCCCCAGCGGATCGCCATCTCGGGGAGGGAATCGGCCGCCAGGAGTTCGCCATTGTCGACGTCCGCGGCGAGTTCGTCGGAATACACGAGGATTCCGAGGTGGCGGAGGTGACGGGGGAGCATGTAGTCGGGAAACACCGGGAATCGGTCGGTGCCGACAACAGGCAGTCGGGACGCGAGCATCGTGACTGCCAGGTTCGCCAGTTTGTCAAAGGCCAGAACCCCCTCGGGGCTGTCCGGGCGATCGACATATCCGGGCAGCGACGCGACGATGCGGTCCCGCACCGCGATCGCATCGCCCGCGGCTGCGTCGATCATCGCCAGCACCGACCCGTCGTGGCGGTCCACCAGCGCGGCTGTCACATCTCGCAGCCGTTCGACTCGGGCACCGATGTCCTGCAGGTGGCCCGTGCCTGCGAAGAAGCCTTCGTCGACGCCCCCGGACACCAGCCACTCGAGGTCCCGGCTGCGAGGCTCGCGGGCGAAACAGGTCCACACTCCCGGCGCGTCCTCGATGACACGGTCGCCATCCACCACACCCCACATCCGCTCGCCTTTCGGTGGCCAGAGCCGCCAGATGACGGACACCCCGAGCAGGACGAACCGTCCCCAGTCTTCGTCGTGCCAGTCCGGGGTTCCCTCGTAGTCATACGACGCTGGTTCGAAGCGGTGGGCGGCGAGGGTCGCGGCCGTCTCATCGAGCGCCTGTGGCGAAATCGTCACACCCCATGACGGCGGTGGCGGGTGTTCCCGGAGATCCGGGCGAGGCTCGTTCATGGGTTCACGGGTCGCATCGGTGGCTATTCTGCTCTGATGGGCGCGCGCGCGTGCGCGCGCTCTCCACGAATCAGAAAGATCCAGGAGGAACATTGAACTCCAAGCGTTTCATGGCACTGTTCGCCGTGCTCGCTCTCGTCGTCACCGCGTGTGGTGATGGTGACGGCGGCGACGGAGAAGGCGACGGCCTCCCCGTCGGTCTGGTCTACGACATCGGTGGACGAGGCGATCAGTCCTTCAACGATTCGGCGGCGGTGGGGCTCGACCGTGCCGTCGATGAGTTCGGTATCGAGGCCGGGGAGGCCTCGGCGAACGAAGACGGTTCCAACCGTGAGGAGCTGCTGAACCTGCAAGCCGAGGCCAACGACCTGGTCTTCGGTGTCGGGTTCCTCTTCGCCACCCCGATGACCAACGTGGCCACGGCCAACCCGGATGTGAACTTCGCGATCGTCGACGACGCGTCGGTCGACCTCCCGAACGTGGCGGGTCTCGTGTTCGCCGAAGAGGAGGGTTCCTTCCTGGTCGGTGCCGCCGCGGCGTTGAAGTCCGAGACGGGAACCGTCGGGTTCATCGGCGGCGTCAACATCGAACTCATTCAGAAGTTTGAAGCGGGCTTTGTCGCCGGGGCACGGGCAGTGAATCCCGACATCGAGATTCTCAGCCAGTACATCACCGAACCGCCGAACTTCGACGGGTTCACCGACCCCGCCTCCGGCCGGGTCATCGCCCAGTCGATGTTCGAGGGCGGCGCCGACGTCGTGTACCACGCCGCCGGCGGATCCGGTGGCGGGCTCTTCCAGGCTGCCCGGGAGTACTCCGAGGCCAACGACACCAAAGTGTGGGCCATCGGCGTCGACTCCGACCAGTACCTGACCGCCGGTGACGACGTGCAGGAGTACATCCTGACCTCCATGCTCAAGCGGGTCGATGTGGCCGTATTCAACACGATCGAGGCGCAGGTGAACGGCGAGTTCACCGCCGGACCGACCATCTTCGACCTCTCTGACGAGGGCGTCGGCTATTCGACGTCCGGCGGGTTCATCGATGACATCACCGATCAGCTCGAGGACTACAAGCAGCAGATCATCGACGGAGACATCGAAGTCCCGACGACGCCCTGAGGTTCGGCGGGCGAGACGCCCGCTACAGTCCCGAAGGCCCCGGATTCGTCCGGGGCCTTCGATCATTCCAGGGTCGGGGCAAGAAGTGAACGAGGGACACCACCGCGGATGACGCCGTGAACAACGAACTCGCAGTCCGGCTCGAAGGCATCACCAAACGCTTCCCCGGCGTGATCGCCAACCAGGATGTGACGTTCGAGGTTGCCGCCGGGGAGATCCACGCCCTGTGTGGAGAGAACGGCGCCGGCAAGTCCACCCTCATGAAGATCCTCTATGGCATGCAGCAGGCCGACGAGGGCCGCATGTTCATCAACGGCGAACAGGTGCATTTCCGTTCGCCGACCGATGCGATCGAAGCCGGCATCGGCATGGTCCATCAGCATTTCATGCTCGCAGACAACTTCACCGTGCTCGAGAACGTGATCCTCGGGTCGGAACCGACCCAGCCAGGGGGGCGAATCGACTTCGAACAGGCGAGGCAGCACATCGTCGATGTCGGCCGCGACTATGGCCTGTCGGTGGAACCCGACGAGCTCGTGGAGACGCTCGAGGTGGGGGAGCGCCAGCGCGTCGAGATCATCAAGGTGCTGTTCCGCGGAGCGAAGATCCTCATTCTCGACGAGCCCACCGCGGTGTTGGTCCCCCAGGAGGTCGAGGAGCTCTTCCGCAACATGCGTGAGCTCAAAGACCAGGGCCACACGATCATTTTCATCGACCACAAGCTCGACGAGGTACTCGAGATCGCAGACACCATCACGGTGCTCCGGCGCGGCCAGACGGTTGGCACGGTCAAGCCGGAGGATGTCACGGCGAACGACCTGGCCGAACTGATGGTGGGCTCGGAGCTCCCGAACCCCCAGACGCGGGAGTCGACGGTCACCGAGCGCGTAGTGCTCGACATACGTGACCTGGATGTGTTCGGCAGCGACGCCGAAGTGTCGTTGCGCGACGTCGACTTGCAAGTGCGAGCCGGGGAGATCGTCGGGGTCGCCGGTATCGAAGGCAACGGTCAGCTCGAGCTCGTCGAGGCGATCCTGGGGATACGCGAGATCACCGGTGGAAGCGTCACCCTCGACGATGAGGACATCACCGAGTGGCCGGTTCGCCGCATCCGAGAGGCCGGGGTGGGCTACATCCCGGAGGACCGTCACCGCAGGGGCCTGCTCCTCGACGCCCCGTTGTGGGAGAACAACATGCTCGGGCGACAGACCCAGGAGCCGTTCGTGAAGAACGGTTGGCTGATCGATCGCCCCGCGGCAAGGGCGAACACCCAGGAGATGGTGGAACGTTTCGACGTGCGCACCCCCGGTGTCGACGTTCCTGCCCTGGCACTGTCAGGTGGAAACCAGCAGAAGCTGATCGTCGGACGCGAGCTGTCCTCGCACATCACCCTGCTCGTCGCGTCCCATCCCACTCGGGGGATCGATGTGGGAGCCCAGGCGGCGGTGTGGGAAGAACTCCGGAACGCTCGAGGTGCCGGCGTTGCCACGATCCTGATCTCCGCCGACCTCGACGAATTGATCGGTCTGTCCGACACGCTGCTGGTGATGTTGCGTGGCAAGTTCGTGGCGACCCTCGATCCGGCCACCGTCACTCCCCGTGACCTCGGTAGCTACATGACCGGCGCGAAGGTGGCGTCATGAGTCGTGACCGGATGCTGGCGATCCTGCCGCCGATCGCGGCAGTCGGGTTCTCGCTGGTCGTGTCCGGACTCGTCCTGCTCGCGTCGGGGGCGAATCCGTTCGAAGCCGTCGCCAACATGGTCTCCTACGGGGTGCGGTCGAACACCCTCGTCGAAACCGTGAACTGGGCGACACCGCTCTATCTGTCGGCCATCGCGGTGGCGATCGGGTTCCGCATGAACCTCTTCAACATCGGGGTCGAGGGCCAGTACATCATTGCCGCGTTCATGGCTGCACAAGTCGGCGCGGTCGTCTCGCTCCCTCCCGTCCTGCACGTGGGACTGATCATCCTCACCGCCATGGTCGTGGGCGCCTTCTGGGCGGGCCTGGCAGGCCTGATGAAGGTGACCAGGAACGTGCACGAGGTCATCTCGACGATCATGCTCAACGGCATCGCCGTCGGAGGAATCGTCTCGTACCTGCTGGGGGTCTGGGATGTCGAAGACGCCGGACTCGACACCGCGTTGGGTGACATTCCCCAGTCAGGTTGGTTCCCGTCGTTGTCCCCGGTCCTGGACCTGTTCGGTGTCGAAACCCGCAGCGAGCTGTGGGGTTTCGTCCTCGTCGCAGTCGTCGTCGGGTTCGGCTACCACTTCATGCTGAATCGCACCCGCCTCGGGTTCGACCTGCGAGCCAGCGGCATGAACCCGGCCGCGGCCGAAGCGAGCGGCGTCGACCCCAAGCGGACGATCGTCATCGCGATGCTTCTGTCGGGTCTGGTCGCCGGACTCGTCGGGCTTCCCGAGCTGTTGGGAAACAGCCACGCATACAGCCTTCGGTTCACCCAGGGCTTGGGCTTCGCGGGGATCGCCGTGGCACTGTTGGGACGGAACCACGCCGGTGGGATCGCCGTGGCGGCGCTGCTGTTCGGTTGGCTGTCCCGAGCCTCCGGAATCCTCGAAGTGCGCGGAGACGCTCCCCGTGAGATTGTGTCGATCATTCAGGGAGTCATCATCCTCTCGGTCGTAGTGGCCTACTCGGTGGCCGAGCGGTACCGACGGGTCGAAGCGGCGAAAGCCGCCGCCGCGCTGGTGGGCGAGGCGCGATGACACATCCGATGGCCCGCAACCAGGATCTTCCCCCGATCACCAGGAGCTGGGTGAACTCGATTCCAGGCGTCCGGGTGGATTGGGTGCTCCTGGCACTCCTCGGGGTGGTTCTGCTGGCTCTCACGGAGCGTTTCGCTCGCATCCCCACCTCCGACCTGACGTCCTCGGGAACGTGGAGCATCGCGCTCGGCTGGTCGATCCCGATTCTCCTGACGGGCCTCGGCGGGATGTTCTCCGAACGGGCAGGCGTGGTGAACATCGGACTCGAAGGGCTCTTGGTGTTGGGCACCTGGTTCGGGGCGTGGGGAACCCTGGTCACTGGCAACGTGTGGCTCGGGATGGCGATCGGCGCCTTCGCGGGCGCACTCGGTGCCTTGCTGATGGCAGTGGTGACCGTGACCTACGGGGTGGACCACATCATCGCCGGTACCGCCATCCTGGTGATGGCGCCGGGAATCGCACGGTATCTTTCCGGTCTCATATTCCCCGACTACGGCGGTTCGATCACCCAGTCGCCGATCCTGGTCGGATCAGGAACCTTCGACGTGCCGTTCCTGGCCGGAGGTGATCTGTTCGGATGGAGGTCCCCCGATTTCTTCGGCTGGATGGAACGCACCGAAGTCTTCCTCGTGGCCGAACTGGGCGGAATTCTGCGCGGGTTCTTCTTCCAGATGTCCTATCTGACGCTCGTGGCCATCTCGATCATCCCGATCTCGTGGTATCTCCTGTGGCGCACGAGCTGGGGACTCCGGCTGCGCAGTGTCGGGGAAGATCCCGACGCCGCCGACTCGCTCGGTGTCAGCGTGTACAAGTACAAGTATTACGGCGTCATCATCTCGGGCGTCCTGTCCGGCTTCGGTGGGGCATTTTTGGCAGTGCAACTGTCCGGTGTGTATCGGGAGGGCCAGACCAACGGGAAAGGCTTCATCGGCCTCGCCACGATGATCTTCGGAAATTGGCGACCCTCCGGGACGGCGTCCGGTGCGTTGCTGTTCGGCTTCGCCGAGACGCTACGCCTCCGAGACCAGAATGCCCCGCATGCGCTGCTGCTGTTCGTGACGCTCGTACTGGTGCTGTTCGCGGCCCGCGCCGCCTTCAAGCGGCGCTGGACGACCGCGGTCGGAACCGGCCTCGCCGCGGCGGCCATCGCCGTCTTCTACTTCAACGTCGACACCGTCCCGAACCAGCTCCCCCAGATCACGCCCTTCATCGCAGTCCTGGTCGTGCTGCTCTTCGCCACCCGCCGCCTCCGAATGCCCGCCGCCAACGGCCAGATCTGGATCAAGAGCTGAACTGTTTGATTGTGCAGGGGGACGACCCCCCGGCACCCCCCGGACGGCGCGGCTGTCGCG
>JBBDHV010000054.1:0-12384 GCA_040880725.1 Acidimicrobiia bacterium | reverse complement strand
CCGATCATCCGCTGGACCGTCGGTCCGTCCGGTATCTCTTCGGCTTCGTCGTAGTACTTCGGGTCCTGGACGGTGCAGAAGTAGCGGGACGAGAAGATCTCCTGGAAGCAGAGGACCTGCGCGCCGTCGGCGGCGGCCCGGCGCGCCATGTCGACGTTCTTGTCGATCATCGACTCTTTGTCGCCGGTCCATTCGGTCTGCACGAGCGCCGCCCGCACGATGTTGCTCACGTCACTGTCTCCCTGAATCCGTCCTTGGCCGCCCGAACCCTACCCAACATTGACATTTCGTAAAGGCCGGGGGTGGTCGCGTACCCTGGGTTCAGGACCACCGTGGCGGTGGTCTACGGCCCACAGTTCGGCATTCTTGTCACAGCCGTTCGAAAGAGTCGGGCCATGGCACAGCACGACAAACTCGCAACCGACCTCGCATCCGCTCAGGGCGGGGTGATCACCCGCCGTCAGGCACTGGAACTGGGGATGTCCAGCAGGCAGATCGAACGACGACTGGCGTCCGGATCCTGGGAACTCGTGAAGCGCGGGGTCTACCGACTGATCCCTCCTGGCGACCGCATGGACCTGATGCGGACCGTCTTGGCGGCGTGGCCGGGAGCGGTGGTGTCGCACGAGTCTGCCGCGGCGGTCCATGAGTTTCCGTACGTGGAGGCCACGCGGATGATCGTCTCGCATCACACCCGGACGACTCATGAGTTCCCCGAGCTCACAGTGAAGCGGACCCATGATCTCGACATTTGGCACGTCACCACGTCCTCAGGTGTGCGGCTGACCACAGTCGCCAGAACGATTGTCGATCTCGCTGGAGAGCGTTCGGTCAAGCACATGGGCGCGATCGTCGACCAGTTGGTGTCGCGCAAGATGGTCGACCTGCTGGAGGTGGAGGCGGTTCTCGGTTCGATCGGCAGACGGGGCAAGCCGGGAACGGTCACGATGCGAGAAGTGCTCGAGGCTCGACTCGGCGACGACCGTTCGGCTTCGGTTCTCGAACGGCGTGGGAGGGACTTGATTCGCGATGCGCGGTTGCCGACTCCGGTGAGCGAGTATCCCGTTCCCTGGACCACAGGGCGCCGCTTCGATGACGCGTACCCGGATCGGCAGATCGCGATCGAGTGGGACTCGCGGCGATTCCATGGACAGATGGCCTCATTCGAAGCCGATCGCGTGAAGGATCGGGATGGTGCGGTATTCGGCTGGAAGGTGCTCCGGTTCACTTGGGACGACGTCCACAATCATCCCTACCGGGTGACGGAGACGCTTCGAGCGCTGCTCGCAGCGTGAACCGTGGGCTCAGGACCACCGCCACGGTGGGCTGGAACCCAGGGTACGCGACCACCCCCTGGTGCTTGACATTTCGTAAAGGTGTGGGAATCTCGGTTCGTGGGAGAGCGTGTACTGACGGTTGGCGGCGCCCAGATGGGGCCGGTGAGACGGGATGAGACGCGCGAGGAGGTCGTCGACCGGCTTCTCGTTCTGCTCCACGCGGCCGCTGATCGCGACGTCGACCTCCTCGTCTATCCCGAACTCGCCCTCACCACGTTCTTTCCCCGCTGGTACATCGAGGACACCGACGAGATCGAAGCCTGGTTCGAGACCGAAATGCCGTCGGCTGCCACCAAGCGCCTGTTCGATGAAGCAGCCCATCTGGGAATCGGGTTCAGCCTCGGGTACGCCGAACGGTCCGTCGACGCAGACGGCAATGGGCGCCGGCACAACACGTCGATCCTCGTCGACGCTGCAGGTCAGATCGTCGGCAAGTACCGCAAGGTGCATGTTCCCGGCCATGCCGACTACGAACCCGACCGTCCCTTTCAGCACGCCGAGCGCCACTACTTCGAACCGGGCGACAAGTTCCCCGTCTGGGAAACATTCGACGGCATGGTGGGGATGGCGCTCTGCAACGATCGTCGCTGGCCCGAGACCTACCGGGTGATGGGGCTGCAAGGGGCCGAACTCATCCTCATCGGGTACAACACCCCCCTGCACTACGCCCCTGACCCCACCCAGAACCAGCTTCAGTCCTTCCACAACCATCTCGTCATGCAGGCCGGGGCATATCAGAACGGGTGCTGGGTGATCGGCGTGGCCAAAGGCGGATTCGAAGAAGGCGTGGAGTCCCTCACCGGCTCGGCGATCATCGCGCCGTCCGGACAGATCGTCGCCCAGTCCATCACGCTCGGCGACGAGCTGATCACCGCTCGCATCGACCTCGACTTCACCCGTCACTACAAGGACACACTCTTCGAGTTCGACCGCTACCGGGTCCCGGAGGCGTATCGCCTCATCTCGGAACGAAAAGGTGTGGGGCCGCCGATCGAGGGGGACCGATGACGACCATGGAGACCCGAACCGTCACCTTCACCGTGAACGGACAGGAGGTGTCGGTCCGCAGCGACCATCCGCATCTGCTGAGCGCCTTGCGCGACGAACTCGGGATCACGTCCCCGAAGGACGGATGCTCGCCGTCGGGACAGTGCGGATGCTGCACGGTGTTGCTCGACGGCAAGGCCATGGTGAGCTGTGTCACGGGCCTGGAGAAGGCCGCAGGCAAAGAGATCACGACGCTCGAGGGTTTCGATCCCGCCGAACGGGACCGTCTCGCCAAGGCGTTTGCCGCCACCGGCGCCCTGCAGTGCGGATTCTGCACGCCGGGCATCGTCGTGCGGGCCAAGGCGCTCATCGATCAGAAGGGTTCCGCACTTGATCGCAGCACCATCGAAGGGCGCCTCGGTGCGCACCTGTGTCGGTGCACCGGGTACGTCAAGATCGTCGATGCCATCGAGCTCCTGGCGTCTGGAGAGCCCATCCCGGAACCCGCCCTGGCCGGCGGAATCGGCCGGCGCGGGGCGAAGTACGAGGGTGCCGAGCTGTCGCTCGGCGATCGCGGCTACATCGACGACATCGTCGTCCCAGGCATGCTGCATGCCGCCCTCCGGCTGACCGATCACACTCGCGCCGACGTCCTCGCAATCGACTCCTCCCGCGCCGTAGCCATCGACGGTGTCGTCGCCGTCTACACCGCCGCCGACATCCCAGGTGAGCTGCGGGTGGGTCTGATCCACAAGGATTGGCCGGTCATGATTCCCGTCGGGGGTCGTACCAGCTACTCGGGCGACGTACTCGCGGTGGTCGTGGCCGAGGACACCTTGACTGCGCGTCGCGCCGCCGACCTGGTCGACGTCGAATACGCCGTCCTCACCCCATATACCGATCCCGTCGCGGCGCTCGCTTCCGACGAGGACGCCGTGTGGGGCCTCGAGGGCAACACTCTGTCGGTCTCCACCTACGCCCGGGGCGACGTCGAGACGGCGCTGGCGTCAGCGGCGCACACCGTCCACGAAGTCTTCGAGACCCAGCGAGTGGAGCACGCGTTCCTCGAACCGGAGTCGACCGTCGCAGTGCCCAACGACGACGGCACCTTCCACGTCTATTCGGGAGGACAGGGCGTCTGGGATGACCGAGACCAGATCGCTTCGGTGCTCGGGATCGATCCCGGTCGCGTCACTGTCGAACTCGTCTCCAACGGCGGTGCATTCGGAGGCAAGGAGGACCTTTCGAATCAGGCGCACACTGCGCTCGCCACCTTCCTCACTGCACGCCCCGTGAAATGCACATTGACGAGAGAACAGTCTCTGCACATGCATGCGAAGCGGCACCCGATCCGCATCGAGCTGTGGGCGGGTTGCGACGCCGACGGGACACTCACGGCCCTCAAGGCGCGGATGATCGGAGATTCGGGCCCGTACGCCTCGGTGGGAATGAAGGTCCTGGAGCGTGCCGCCGGTCACGCATCCGGGCCGTACGTGGTGCCGAACATCGACGTCGAGTCCATCGCCGCCCGGACCAACAACTCTGTCTGCGGAGCGTTCCGGGGCTTCGGAGCCAACCAGGCGCAGTTCGCCATGGAAGGGGTCATGGATCGCCTCGCCGAGGCCGTGGGCATCGACGGCTGGGAGATGCGCTCACGCAATGTGATCGCTCCCGGCGTCGTGTGGGGACCGGGACAGATCATGGATGATGGTTGCCTGGGAGCGCGGCAGTGTCTCGACGCCGTCAAGCCGCACTACGACGCGGCCCGGGCCGAGGGCAAGGCTGTCGGTCTCGGTCTGGGCCTCAAGAACTCGGGGCTCGGCAACGGGTTCCACGAGATCTCCAAGGCGGTTGTGCGGTTTCGGTCCGACGGTCGGGTCGAGGTTCGGCACGGGTGGACCGAGATGGGCCAGGGGGTGCACACCGTCGCCCTGCAGGTGGCTGCCGAAGAACTCGGGATCGATCCGAACAGCATCGACGTCATCGTCGACACGACGCGGGCACTCGGGTTCGGTCAGACCACCGGGTCCCGAGGCACGCTGATGGCCGCAGGTTCGGTACGCGAGGCATGCAGGGCAGCGGACGCGGCGGGACGTCACCCCGACACCGATCACGAGGGCACCTACGAGATCGACTGGACCGACTCGCTGTCCTCGGGCAAGCCGAACCCCGTCATCCACTCCACGTTCAGCTACGCCGCCCAACTCGTCGTGGCAGACAAGTCGACCGGCGAGATCGAGAAGGTCGTCGCCGTCCACGACGTCGGTCGGGCGGTCAATCCGATGCTGTGCGAGGGCCAGATCGAGGGCTCGGTGCACATGGGCCTGGGCTATGCGCTCACCGAGGAGTTCCCGTGCGGGCCCGACGGCAAGCCCGAACACATGACCTTCCGCCAACTCGACATCATCCGACCCCGCAACATGCCCGAGGTCGAGGTCGTCCTGGTCGAAGCGCCCCAGCCCGACTCGCCGTATGGCATCAAAGGGATCGGCGAGATCGGCCTCGTGCCCACCGCCGGCGCGGTGGCGGCTGCGTTTCACGAGGTGGACGGCCGGTGGCGGACGCGCCTGCCGTTCAACCGCCACCAGCCGCTCGAGCTCGGATGAGCGGAGCCGTCACCCCCGGTCTGGTGTGCGCACACCATCACATCTACTCGGCGCTCGCACGGGGAATGCCGCCACCCCCGAAGACGCCCGCGACCTTCGGGGAAATCCTCGAACAGATCTGGTGGCGTCTCGATACCGCGCTCGACCTCGACATGATCGAGTGGTCGGCCAAACTCGCCGCGCTCGAAGCACTCGAGGTGGGCACGACCACCATCATCGATCATCACGAAAGCCCCAACGCCATCGAGGGAAGTCTGTCGGTCGTGGTCGATGCGGCGGCGGAGGTGGGAGTGCGGGTGCTGCCCGCCTACGGCGTGACGGACCGCCACGGACCGGACGGCGCCCGCCGGGGCCTCGCCGAGAACCGCAGGTTTCTCTCAGAGGGGGGGAGGGGTTGGGTTGGTCTGCACGCCGCCTTCACCTGCTCGGACGAGACGATCGAATCCGCCGCGGCGCTCGCCACCGAGATGCAGGTCGGTGTGCATGTGCATGTTCATGAGGGTGTCGAGGACGAGGGTGCGGCGGCGCGATTGGCGCGCCACACCAGTGACAGCTGGTTGCTCGCACATTGCGTCCACTTGCCGACCGACCATGGGTTGCGGGGGACCGTGCTCCACAATCCCGCCTCCAATCTGAACAATTCGGTCGGCTACGCCGACCCCCGCCGCTTCTCGAACCCGGTGGCTCTCGGCACGGACGGAATCGGGGCGGACATGCTGGGCATCTTCCGGTTGGCCTACTACCTCCATCGGTCCGTCGACGTGACGGCCTCTCCCGAAACCGCGTGGTCGTGGCTGGAGACCGGGTGGCAACTGGCGCCCGAAGCAAAGCGCGATCGGATCCTGTGGTCGTACGAGCCGATGCAGCCGTGGCATCTGGCGTTCACGCCCGGCCCGCGCCCAGTGGAGATCGAAGTCGACGGCACGATTGTCTGGAACGAAGGTGGGCCCACCCTCGTGGATCCCGCCGAGATCAGGGCGAGGGCGGCCGAGCAGGCCGCCCGCCTCCACGCCCGACTGTGAGGAGATGCTGATGCAAGCCCCACCACTGACACCGTTCCCGCTGGACGTGCTCCTGGGTCGTATCGCCCATGAGTGGGAGACCCGCAACCGCATCTATGACCTTCCGATCGCCCGTTTCTGGTCGCCGGATCCCGACATCGACCTGACGATGAGCTTCCTGGGTCGACCGGCCGCCACCCCACTGGGCCCGGCCGCAGGTCCGCACTCGCAGATGGCCCAGAACATCGTTCTCGCCTGGTTGGGTGGCGCCCGTATGTTCGAATTGAAGACGGTGCAGATCCTCGACGAACTGGAGATCGGCCGGCCGTGCATCGACATGCAGACCATTGGCTACAACATCGAGTGGTCTCAGGAACTGAAGGTTCACCAGTCGCTGACCGAGTACGTCAAAGCCTGGATGACCATCGAGATGTTGCGGCGCTGGGAGCCGATCTCAGAACACATCGGTGACGCCGGTCCGCATGTTTTCGACATGTCCGTCGGGTACGATCTCGCCGGCATTTCCTCGGCCAGCATTGCCGGATTCATCGACGGGCTACTCGACGCGTCGGCCGAGATCGACTGGCTGCGTCCGCAGATTCCTGCTCCGTTCGATCAGTGGAGGGATCTCGACTTCGGGACCCGTATCGCCGACACCGTGACCCTGTCCACCTTTCACGGATGCCCCCCCGAGGAGATTGAAGGCATCACCAAGCACCTCATGACCCGCCACGAGGTCGACGTGGTCGTGAAGCTCAACCCCACGCTGCTCGGTCATCGGAGGGTCCACGAGATCGTGCACGACATTCTCGGATATGACTTTGTCCAACTCGACCCGGCGGCCTTCGACGCCGACCTCCAGTTCGAGCGGGGGATTGAACTGATCGGGGAACTGCGCGAGTTCGCCGCCGCCAACGGGCGGCGCTTCGGGATCAAGCTCACGAACACGCTGGTGGTGAAGAACCACAAGGGGTTCATGCCCGACGACCCGATGTACCTGTCGGGTCCACCCCTCCACGTCCTTGCCACCACACTGCTGCACGAACTGACCACCGCACTCCCCGGCGTGCTCCAGACCGACGGCGGCGATGTCCAGGTCAGCTTCTCGGCCGGGGTGACCCGGGACAACGTGTCCGAGACCGTGGGTCTGGGTGTCGCCCCCGCCACGATCTGTTCGGATCTGCTCAAGCCCGGTGGTTACGGCCGGCTCGCACCGATGCTCAAGCGTCTCGCCGATGACATGCGATCCGCCGGCGTCACCGACCTCCCAGGATGGCGGGCGCACAACGACGCCATCGGTCGGGCCGAAGGCCACCACGGTGCTGTCGAGCATCACGTGACTCGCATGCTGTCCGGGGACGAGCGGGCCATCTATCACAAGGACGCCAACGAGAAGCTGCCCCGCGAGGTCGATGACACCCTGGAGATGTGGGGCTGTGTCGCGTGCAACTTCTGTGTGACGGTCTGTCCCAACGATGCATTCTTCCGCCTTCCCACCCCCGCCGACAGCGGCCTGGACGGACGCCAGCAGTACCTGGTGTTCTCCGAACTGTGTAACGAGTGCGGCAACTGCATGGTGTTCTGCCCCGAGGTCGGCGATCCCGCGCTCATCAAGCCTCGGCTGTATCTCGACAGGGACCGCTTCGACCTCGTCGACGGTCAGGCGTTCTTCGTCGATCGGTCCAACGGCGGCCTGCGGATCGAGGCCAAGTCGGGCTGGGAATCCGAAGTCCCGATGCTGGTGACGCTGCTCGCCGCCGACGAGGGGCTTCCCGTTCGGCTGCAGGATCTCGACTGATCAGGCGGTGATGAGCGGTCGCACCGACCGGGCCAACAGGACCGTCAGCACGACCGCCAGCAGCGTGACTCCTGCCAGCACGGGGGCGAACCCCGGGCCACGGGCGAGGCTGGAAACGATGACGGGCGTGGTCATCCCCCCGTACGCCACGACATAGAAGGTGCCGGCGAGGGCTCCGCGGGTGGAGGGGTCCGTGACAAGATCGACCTGGCGAAGTCCTGCGGTCATTCCGACGCCCGAGGCCACACCCAACAGGACCGCAGCGGGGAAGAGCAGCCACCACCAGCCGGTGGCGAATCCAATCGTTCCCACTGCGACCCCGGCGGCTCCCAGCCCCGTACCCACCGGCGCCGCCTTCCACGGTCCCAATCTGCCGACGAGGGTTCGGGAGTAGAGAGTGGCGGTGGTGGCGGTGATGGCGACCAGGCCGGTGACGAACAGGTCGATTCCCTCCATGAATTGGCGAAGCAGTACGGGAAACAGGCCGAACGCGATTGCCGGGAAGGTGAAGACGGCCAGTCCGGTCGGGACGATCACCCTGAGCACCGTCCGGCGGGAGCCCTCCGGGATGCCGAGGTTGGGTCGGAGCGGACGGGAACGGTCGACGGTGACGGTCTCTCGGGAGCGCAGTACCAGCGGAATCGCCGCCCCCACCATGGCGATGTGGATGAGATAGGGGAAGATCGCAGGTGCCGGACCCCACTGGCCGAGCGCCCCAGAGACGAGTGGACCGATGCCGAACCCGGCGTACAGCGCGGTTGACGTCAGCTTCGAGGCCCCCAAAGGGTCGCCGGCGACCGCCAACTCCTGAATCCAGGCACTGATCCCTGCGAACACCACTCCGGAGACGACCCCCAGGACGACCCGGCCCAGATACAGCAGCCACAGCGCGTCGGCACCGAAGATCAGCAGCACCGACGCCACCGCTGAAAGCACCACGAACGGGAGCGTGACCCGGCGCCGCCCACGCAGATCCGATGCCGGGCCGCCCAGCAGCAAGGCTGGTATCAGGCCGATCGGATAGGCGGCGAAGAGTGCGGTGACCGTCCACGCCGAGAGGTCGAGTCGGTCCTGATACAGCAACAGGAGCGGGGTCGAGACGTTGGTGCCATACGCCACCGCGAAAATGGCGATCAGTAGTCTTCGACGGTGGGCACGGTCCGGCACGAACGCACGCTACCGGTCCCCGTTGATGGAAGGTGCGTCGAAGGAATTCTCGTGTTGTCGTCGCGTGCAGATGCTCGACGACACCCGCTCACTCGGTGGTTCGGCGTATTCCCTTTTGACGTTCCATGCGGGATTCGTATACTTCCGCCTCGTGGTCTTCGTACCCACCTCGGCGCGCGCCTTCGGGTGTGCACCGTTCCTTCGAGTCTGAAGGGCTCTCCGGTCTGACCTGAACCGGGGAATCGTGCCCTGGGCCCGGGGGTCAGAAAGAACCAGGTCGGAGTCCGACGCTCGAATCCCGAGATTCGAAAGCGCCGTGGCGCCGGTCGCCCGCGTAAGGAGAAACATGCCGACGATCGAGCAGCTCGTCCGCGATGGCAGGCAGAAGAAGAAGAAAAAGAAGAAGACAGCTGGTCTGGCCGGAGCGCCCCAGCGTCGTGGTGTCTGCACTCGCGTCTACACGGTGACCCCGAAGAAGCCGAACTCGGCGCTTCGGAAGGTCTGTCGTGTGCGGCTGTCGTCCGGTATGGAAGTCACCGCCTACATTCCCGGCGAAGGCCACAACCTCCAGGAGCACTCCATCGTGCTGGTCCGTGGTGGTCGTGTTCGCGACCTTCCCGGCGTTCGCTACAAGGTCATCCGGGGAACGCTCGACGCGTCCGGGGTCACCAAGCGCAAGCAGGCCCGATCCCGCTACGGCGCCAAGAAGGAGAGCTGAGATGCGGCGTGCCCCAGCCCAGATTCGTCCGGTCGAGCCGGATCCCGTTTTCCGTTCGGTCCTCGTCAGCCAGGTCATCAACAAGGTCCTGCTGAAGGGCAAGAAGGACACCGCCCGCAAGATCGTCTACGACGCGCTCGAGGTCATCGAGCGTCGCGCCAACCAGGACCCGGTGAACGTCCTCAAGCGTGCCATCGAGAACCTTCGTCCGTCGGTGGAAGTGCGGTCGCGGCGCGTGGGTGGGTCGTCCTACCAAGTGCCGATCGAGGTTTCCCCCCGACGTTCCACGACGCTCGCCGTGCGCTGGCTGGTCAGCTTCGCACGCCGCCGTCGCGAGCCCACCATGTCCGCCCGACTCGCCAACGAGATTCTCGACGCTTCGAACAACACCGGTGCGGCGATGAAGCGCAAAGAAGACATCCACAAGATGGCGGAATCGAACAAGGCCTTCGCCCACTACCGCTGGTAGCGCCGGCCGTCGCTGCCCCGCACGGGGTCCGGAAGCGACGAACACCAGGTTTCACAAGTCCATAACGACCGGAGAGCAGAGGAAATGAGTAACGGAAACGACGCGCTGTCGCACCTTCGATCGGTGCCGCTCAGCCGTACGCGCAACATCGGGATCATGGCGCACATCGACGCCGGCAAGACCACGTTGACCGAGCGCATCCTCTACTACACCGGTAAGTCCTACAAGCTGGGCGAGGTCCACGAGGGCGCGGCCGTCATGGACTGGATGGCCCAGGAGCAGGAGCGTGGCATCACGATCACCTCTGCTGCGACCACCTGCCTGTGGCACGACCACACGATCAACATCATCGACACCCCCGGACACGTCGACTTCACCGTTGAGGTGGAGCGTTCGCTGCGGGTGCTCGACGGTGCGGTCGCGGTCTTCGACGGGGTCGCCGGGGTCGAGCCGCAGTCCGAGACGGTGTGGCGCCAGGCCGACCGCTACGGCGTTCCTCGCATGTGTTTCATCAACAAGTTGGACCGCACGGGTGCCGACTTCTACGCCGATGTCCAGTCGATCATCGACCGGCTGTCCGCCACTCCTCTGGTGTTGCAGCTTCCGATCGGGACCGAGGCGGACTTCCTCGGCGTGATCGATCTCATCGAGATGAAGGCGCACATCTGGAAGGGTGACGACGGCAAGATCTGGGAAACCAAAGAGATTCCCGCCGATCTCGAGGAGAAGTCCAAGGAATACCGGGCGGCCATGCTCGAAGCCGTGGCCGAGATCGACGAGGCGCTTCTCGAGGAGTACCTCGAGAAGGGCGACCTCACCGTCGCGCAGATCAAGGCCGGTGTCCGCAAGGGGACCCTGGAGCATTCGTTCGTGCCCGTGCTGTGCGGGTCGGCGTTCAAGAACAAGGGCGTACAGCTCCTGCTGGACGCCATCGTTGCCTACATGCCGAGCCCGCTCGATCTGCCGCCGGTCACCGGTTTCAAGCCGGGCGACGAAGAGAACATCCTCTCCCGCTCTGCGGACGACTCCGAGCCGTTCTCGGCGCTCGCCTTCAAGATCATGTCCGACCCTCACGTCGGAAAGCTCACCTATTTCCGTATCTACTCCGGTCACGCCTCCAAGGGCGACACCGTCGTCAACACGACGTCGGGCAGGAAGGAGCGGCTCGGCCGTCTCCTCCGGATGCACGCCAACCACCGCGAGGACGTCGACGACGTCTTCACGGGCGACATCGTCGCCGCGGTCGGACTCAAGACCACCAAGACCGGTGACACCCTCTCGGATCCCAACAAGGAGATCCAGCTCGAGTCGATGTCGTTCCCGGCTCCGGTGATCCACATTGCCATCGAGCCGAAGACCAAGTCCGACGAGGAGAAGCTGTCCGAGTCTCTGCAGAAGCTGTCCGAGGAGGATCCCACCTTCCTCGTGCGCACCGACGAGGAGACCGGCCAGACGATCATCGCCGGGATGGGCGAGCTGCACCTCGAAGTCCTCGTGGACCGTCTCGTTCGCGAGTTCCGGGTCGAGGCGAACGTGGGCAAGCCACAAGTTGCCTATCGCGAGACCATCAAGAAGGCGGTCGAAAAGGTTGAACTTCGCTACGTCAAGCAGACCGGCGGTAAGGGCCAGTACGCCCATGTGGTGATCGCCCTCGAGCCCACCGGTCCCGGCGGCGGCTACGAGTTCGTCGACGAGATCAAGGGCGGGAAGGTGCCGAAGGAGTACATCCCTTCCGTCGACGCCGGGATCGAATCGGCGTTGGACAACGGCGTGCTCGCCGGATATCCGCTGGTCGACGTGCGGGCCCGACTCACGGACGGCTCGTACCACGACGTGGACTCATCGGAGATGGCGTTCCGGATCGCCGGCTCGATGGCACTCCAGGAGGCCGCCCGCAAGGCGGGCGTCAAGCTGCTGGAGCCGGTCATGGAGGTCGAAGTCACCACCCCGGAGGAATACATGGGCGACGTGATCGGTGACATCAACTCCCGACGCGGCCAGATCGAGTCGATGAACGACCGGGTCGGCGTGAAGGTGATCAAGGCGCTGGTGCCGCTCTCCGAGATGTTCGGATACGTCGGCGACTTGCGCTCCAAGACACAGGGACGGGCCAGCTACAGCGCCCAGTTCCATTCATATCAGGACGTCCCACAGAATCTGGCGGAAGACATCGTCTCCAGCCGGGCAGGAACCGCGGGCTGAGCCCGGAAGACAGACGACGAGCAGTCAGCTCACAAGAGGAGAATGCAAATGGGCAAGGCGAAGTTTGAGCGTAGTAAGCCGCATGTGAATGTTGGGACG
>JBBDHV010000053.1:0-12733 GCA_040880725.1 Acidimicrobiia bacterium | reverse complement strand
GAAAACCCGACCCCGGCAGCCGCGCCGTCCGGGGGGTGCAGGGGGGTCGCCCCCCGCCCTATAAAGCAGGCAGTTCTTCGGCGCGGATCCATTCGGTGACGAGGGCTTCGGCGTCGGGGCCGAGTATGACGAGGACGAAGGTGAGGAAGGCTTCTGTGGTGACGGTCTTTCCGGAGAACGTCGCCACGTAGGCCCGGAGGAAGTCGAAGAATTCGTCGTCGCCCACGAACTAGCGGAGCGCAACGAAGGCGAGGCCTCCCCGCTGATACACCGACGCGTTGAAGAGGTCCTGGCCGGGTGGATGATCGGGTGGTGGCAACTGGGCGATGGACATGGCCTCCCACGCCCGACGGACTTCCTCCTCGTACGCCTCGCGACCGCGGTCGATCTCGATCCACCGCCACGTCATGAAGGTCGCCGGCCCTTCGTTCAACCAGATGTCATCCCACTGGCCGAGACTGATCTCATTGCCGAACCACTGGTGGGCGAGTTCGTGGGCGATGACCGCGGTTCCCCAGGCGGCGCTTGTGGTGGTGTAGGTGGACAGGGTTTGTGTCTCGAGTGCGGCCGGGAAGTCCGAGTCGACCACCACCGCGCCCGACTGATCGAACGGATACGGACCGAGGTCGGCTTCGAGGGTGGCCAGGATTTCGGCTTGGCGTTCGAAGCCGGGAGGAAGCGGAGCGCCGTTCCCCATCCAAGTGGTGATCCCGTCGTCGGTCTCGACCGCTTCGAATGCGCCGATGGCGAGCGGGACCAGATAGGGGGCAACGTCGGGGATCTCGAAACGAAACACCCGATGGTCGCCGACGACCTCGACGAGTCGGGCCGTACCGCCGGAGACCACGACGTGCTCTGCCGGGACGGTTACCTGCAGTGCGACGTCCGCACGGTCGCGCGGATGGTCGTTGGAGGGGAAGACGCCGGAGGCACCGTCGGGTTCGGAGAAGAGGAAGACCGAACCACCATTCCCCGTCTGCCATCCGGTCGGGAACGGGAAGTCGGTCAACGTCACCGACGACAGAAGGCCCTCATATGTGATCGCGATCACGAACCGCTCCCCTGATGCGATGACGTCAGTGGGGGTGATGCGCATGTCGCGGGTGACGCGGGCGTGGTCAGCATCGCGTCCGTCGACAGTGACCGAAGTCACGCGGTGCCCGACGAAGTCCACCACGAACGACGCCAGCGGCTGCTCGGCCACGGCTTCGATCGTGACCTCACCTTCGACTCTGGTGAGTTCGGCGTTCAGACTGAGATCGATGTCGTAGGTGGCGACGTCGTATCCGGCGTTTCCCAACTCCGGGAACATCCGATCCCCGAGGCCGGGAGCGGCGTCGACTCCCTCGAGGACTGCCAATGTGGTCGTGGATGCCGGCGGCAGCGTCTCTGCGAGGACGGTCGTCTCGATCTCCGTAGCGGCCGAAGTGCAGCCTGCGATCAGCATCACGGCGCAGGCGAGGCGTTTCATTCCTCCTCGGTGCTCGGAGGCGGCCCCGGATCCTCCAACCCGTTCTCGAGCGCCCAGGTGCGCGTCATTCTGTACGCCTCGTCAATGCTGTACTCGCCGTCATCGATACGTCTCTCGAGGAGCATGTCCATGACGTCGCCGACGATGGGTCCGGGACGGATACCCAGATAGGCGATCACGTCGTTGCCGTCGATCGGTGCCCGGAGCGACTCAATGGCCTCGCGTTCGCGTAGTTCGGCGATCCGTTCTTCGAGTTCGTCGATACGACGCTGGATGGCGTCGGCGCGGCGCTCGTTGCCGGTGGTCACATCGCAGCGGACCAGTTCGTTGAGATCCTCGAGGAGGTCGCCGGCATCACGGACGTATCGACGCACGGCCGAATCCGTCCAGCCCATCTTGAGTGTGTGGGGACGGAGATGCAGGAACACGAGCTGTCGAACATCCGAGACGATCTCGTTGGGGTACCGCAGCGCGCGTAGCCGGTCCCGGGCCATGCGGGCGCCAACGACCTCGTGATGATGGAACGTCACCCCGTCGTCTCCGAAGTCACGAGTGTCCGGCTTTCCGATGTCGTGCATGAGGGCCGCCAGTCGCAGCCGCAGCCGAGGAGACGCCTTCTGGGTGACGGCGATCGTGTGAGCGAGCACGTCTTTGTGCTTGTGAACCGGATCCTGCTCCATGGCGAGCCGCGAGAGCTCCGGGAGGAAATGGTCCGCCAACCCGGATGCCACGAGATCGGTGAGGGCGGGACCGGGATCGTGTGCGGTGAGGAGCTTGGAGAACTCGTCACGAATACGTTCGGCCGAGACGATGTCGATGCGTTCGCCCATCGAGCGCACGGCGTTCAGCGCCGCGGCGTCGGGTGTGAAGCCGAGGGTCGCTTGGAATCGGAAGAGCCGAAGCATCCGCAGCGGATCGTCGGAGAACGACGACTGCGGGGTGCCCGGGGTGCGCAGTACTCCCGCAGCGAGATCGGCCAGTCCTCCGCACGGATCGATGGTTTCGGTGTCCGGCAACTCGAGGGCGAGTGCGTTGATCGTGAAGTCTCTCCGCACGAGGTCGTCTTCGATGCGGTCCGAGAAGGTGACTTCGGGTTTGCGGGATGCATCCCGATAGACCTCGGACCGGAAGGTCGTGATCTCAAAGATCCAGTCCCCCAAGCGCGCTCCCACCGTGCCGTAGGCCTCCCCGACCCCGAAGACCGAGTCTGCGAAACCCTCGACGATCTGGCGTATGTCGGGAGGGCGGGCGTCGGTCGTGAAGTCGAGGTCGTCGACCGGTCGGTCGAGCAGGGCATCGCGCACCGAGCCGCCGACGAGGTAGAGCGAGTGTCCGGCGGCACGGAAGCGAGCGGCCAACTCGACAGCCGGCGACCCGTCCGCGACGAGCCATCGAAGCCGTTCGGGGATCATGAGGCCGCCAGGGTACCGGCGAGTGGTGCGGCGGTCGCTCCAACTGCCGTCGCCCCGACCCCGACGCGTCCGCCGAGCATGTCAGGGCCGTGTCGTGACGCCCCGCTCCGTGGCTTGCGACGTTGCGTCGTCAACCAGGTCGGCGATCAACTCCACGTTGGCCTGCAACATCGCGAGGCGCGTCTGGTCATTGGTGCCAGGCGGCATTCCCATCTTGATTCCGACACAGTCGAGGCTGGCAACGTCTGCAGCTCGCAAGGCACGCCCGACGTACTCCCGGGTGAGAAGGCTCGATTCGAACACCTCAGCGTCCTCGCCGTCGAGGGAGTCCTTGACGGGCAGGTGGGCGTCGACCCAAGGGTGGCCGTATTCGGTCGCCGCCGACGCGACGCCGGAGAAGATCAACCCCCGCAGCAACCCGGCATCCGCCGCCGTCTCCACATGCTCGGCGACGCGCTCGGGGTCCCGAAGTTCGATCGCGGACCGCCCCCAATTGATCAAGACGCCCAGCCCTTCCGAGGAGGCGACACCGATCTCGGCTTCGAGCGCCAGAAAGCCCTTCTCGTGGTCCTGGCCGGGGATCCGAGCGTCGCTGTGCTCCACCCAGAGGGCCACGTCACCCAGGTCTGGGAGAGCGAGCTCTTGCAGCGACTGTCGGAAGGCTTCGGACGACACGAACGGGTCGCGCGGTGCGGATTGCAGTTCGATGGCGGTCACCTTCCCGCCGGTTCCGGTGTTGACGGTGTGGACAAACTCCAGCGCCCTGCGCACGTGATCGACGGCGGAGCGCCTGCCTTCTTCATCGCGGGACGCGAGACCGTAGCCCTCCCGGGTTCGCAACTCGGTCATCGTCGCCGGGATCATTGTGAGCACGTGCCGGCTCGTCGGTGGCGTCGAGACGAGGACGGACGGCTCCGCCCATGGCGACGACGGCGTGTACGGAACTTCGAGGCCGATCGACCGGCCGCGCGGACCCCGCCAACTGAGCAACTGGTTGGCGAAGCGAATCAGCCCCTGGTGATCCCCCGACCAGGAGGGTGCCGCCGGGTACCCGCCAACGACGAAGTGACGTTCCGGGCGAGTCTCACCCATCAGCTCACGATCCCGACAGACACGACCAACCTTTTGGATGACATCGGACCAGCCTATCGATGCGGGCGAACGGTTCGTTCGTCTTCCGCGCGGTCGGTGGTCCGGCTCACACCTCCACGCCCGCCTCATGCGCCTTGGCCCGAAACTCGTGGGAGTTGCGCACGAACGGCAGGGCGGTGGGAATGGTCACACGACGCTGCGTGACCAAGTGCAGAAGCGCCTGGTCGAATGTCTGCATGCCGAAGAACTCACTCTCCTTGACGGCCTCCATGAGACGCGCCGGATCCGCACCTTCGGCGATGAGTTCGGTGACACGACCGTGTCCTGTGAGCACTTCGGTGGCCAGAACCCGGCCGGTGCCGTCGGCCGTGTCGAGGAGACGTTGCGAGATGATGCCGCGCAGCAGTCCGGCGAGCTGTCGCCGGACGGAGACGTGGCGCTTGTCGTCGAAGAACTCCACGAGACGCGAGATGGTGTCGATCGGATCCTTGGTATGCATCGAGCTCAGCACGAGATGACCAGTCTCGGCGGCCTCGATCGCCGCCGCGGCAGTGGCGGGGTCGTTGATCTCCGAGACGAGAATCACGTCGGCGTCCTGGCGCATGGCCTTACGAATGGCCGAGGCGAGATCGGCGGTATCGACCCCCACCTCCCGCTGGGCGACAACCGCCATCTTGTCGGGGAAGAGCACCTCGATCGGATCCTCGACGGTGATGATCGACACCGGTTGGGTCTGGTTGATGTGTTCGAGGATTGCGGCCAGGGTCGTCGTACGTCCCGATCCGGCCGGCCCCGTGACGAGGATCAGTCCGCGCGACTCGGCTGCCAACTTGCGGACGACCGGTGGGAGCCCGAGCTGATCGATCGTCGGAACCCCGGGCACGACGCGCCGAAGCACCAGGCTCACCGACCCACGTTGGCGGAACGCGCCGACGCGAAATCGGCCGAGGTCCGGACGGCCGTATGCGAAGTCCGCCTCCCCTGTCGCCTCGAACACCGCCGAGGCCTTCTCGGTGAAGATCTCGTCGGCGAAGGCCTTGACGTCTTCGGGACGCAGCGAGGGGAGATCTGCGAGGCGCCGCAACTCCCCGTCGATTCGGATCACCGGGGGCGAACCGACCTTGAGGTGGACATCGGACGCTCGCGACTCGACCGCCCGGCGGAGAAGTTCATCGAAGGACAGGGACATGGAGAAGCCTCCCGCGGAAAAATTGTTCTGCCCTGACTATCGGCCGGCGTCTGGCGGCCCTTGACCCCGTTTCGCGTCCCGGAGGGCCCTCCATAGCCCGAAAGCGAAGCTTTTTCGGGCGGAACAGAGAAACAGTCGGCGGAGCCGGCCTGCCTATCCGCTGATCGTTCGTGACTCGGGCTCAATCGAGCGAGACCAGGGCGCCGGCGGGAGTGCGCCGCTCGTTACCGGTGACCTGGCGGATCCCTTCCGCGGTCCGCACCACGTCGGTGTTGGAGCAGCCTCCCGCCTCCTCGGACTGGTACGACACGCGGTACGCCACGGGTTCCGCGGGGCCGCGTGCGGTGTGTGCCACGGGATCCCGCCACGTCGCGGCCACCGGTGGGTCGTCACATCGGGCAAACACCTCGGACCAGACCATGGGGCGAACCAGCGCGTCCGCCGACACGTAGAGGTCGCGGATCACCTGCTCATGACCTCTCGGGATCGCACGGACCGACCCCGTCCAATGGCCTCGCTCCGCACCGGCCCGGATGGTGAGGCGGTAGGGCTGTCCGGGCGACCAGGCGAAGTCGCGGGTATTGGAATTGTCCGGGGCCGAGGAAAGCGAAGAGCGGGACCCGGCCAGCACGCGGCCTTCTCGGTCATAGCCACCCCAGTTGACGGCGCCCGAACCCGGATGAAGGGGATTCCACTGCAGTCCGAGATGCGCGCCTCCGGCAGACCCCCAGCCCGTGGAAAAGTCCACCTGCAACGCCCAGAACACCAGATGGCGATACGGCGGCTCATGGTCGATCGTCAGCGTCACCGACACTTCATGGGCAGGCGGGGGCACCGGTTCCCACGCCAGGTGAAACGACGACGCCCCGTTGGCGGAGGGCGGGCGTCCCGTCGTTCTCACCGCAGCGTCCGCTCCACGCGCTCGATCACGGCGAACGCTTCAGATGGAGACCGGTGAGGGCTGTGAGTCACATCCGGGCGGCCGTCGATGCCGCGAATGGTCTCTGCCACCGACTCGGTGATCGCGCTCAGGTGATAGCCGCCTTCGAGGAATGTGATGATCCGGTTCGGACCGACCTGCCTGCTGAGCGCCGCCGCCATCTGCCCGTAGTCGGCCGATTCCAACCGGAGTTCCGCCAGCGGATCGTGTTCGTGTGCGTCGTATCCGGCAGACACGAGGATCCAGTCGGGTGCGAAGGCGGCGAGAGCGGGCTCGATGATCCGACCCGTGAGCTCCCGGTAGACGTCCCCGGCGCTCCCGGCAGGGAGCGGAACGTTGATGATCGTGCCTTCCGCACGGGGCCCGCCGCGCTCGACGACCCCGCCCGTCATCGGATAGAACGGGTGCTGGTGTGCAGACACATACAGCACATCCGGATCGTCCCAGACCAACGCCTGAGTCCCGTTGCCGTGGTGAACATCCCAGTCGATGATGGCCACCTTCTGGCCCTGGGCGGTGAGCACCGCCGCAGTGACCACGACATTGTTGAACAAACAAAAGCCCATCGCCTGGGCAGCCAGGGCGTGGTGGCCGGGCGGGCGAACGGCGAGGAAGGCGGTCGCAGCCGGATTGGCCATCAGTAGTTCGACCGCCTGCGGACCCGCGCCGGCGGCGCGCAAGGCCGCATCCCAGGACGCCTCGACCGCGACGGTGTCGGCGTCCAGCGGGCCACCCCCCGAAGCACAAAACCGCTCGATGGCGTCGATGTAGGACGGAGTGTGAACCGAGGCCAGCAACGCCGGGTCGACGACGGCGGCTTCGAAACGCCGCACATCGGGACCGGCCGACCACACCCCGCGCTCGGCGGCAGCCAAACGCGCGGGACGTTCGGGGTGCCAAGACCCTGTGTCGTGTCGGGCGAACACCGGGTGCGTGAGATACAGGACTTCCACCCCGCTACTTTGCCACCGATGGTGTCGCGTCGATGAACGCAGGAACGAACGTCTCGGTTCGCGGCGAGTGGCCGGGACTGGTCACGCTCCGTTCGGGATGGTGGAAGGCAGTCGCCCGTCCGCTGAACGACGAATCCTCCGAAGCGCTGCTCCGGGCGGAGCGAAGCACGGTGGACTTCGTGCGGAGGTGCGCCGAGACCCTCACCGCGCTCGGTGCGTCCGGTGTCCACTCTCCTCCTCTGATGCGGGGCATGGACCGCACCTTCCGGGCCGCCGGGTTCACACCGCATGTCGAGCTTCTCCTGCTCGAACGGGATCTGCGACGGGGTGTGGACGCCCAAGGCGGTGTCCACGTCGCCACCCCGTCCGACCGAGAGGCAGCCGTGTCGATCGACGCCAGGGCGTTCATCGGGGACTGGCGGGTCGGTCGGCTCGGGCTCGAAGACGCCCTGGCGGCAACACCGGACTCGACCATGCTCACCCTCGATGACGGGAACGGCTTCGCCATCGTCGGGGTGTCGTCCGAAATCGGCTACCTGCAGCGAATCGCCGTGGAGCCGGGGATGCAAGGCACGGGTCAGGGCAGGGTGCTTCTTCGGGCCTCGATGGCCTGGGCGAGGCGGCGCGGCGCCCGTACCATGATGCTCAACACGCAGTTGGACAACGAGAGGGCCACCCAGATGTACCGGTCCGAATCCTTCACCGTGCTTCCAACCCGCCTGGCCATTCATCGGTACACCGCATGAACCGCTCGGTCGTCGTCGCTCGCTCACGCCCATCTGCCGGCGCCGGCCTTTCCGCCGGCCCCGCGACTTTCGGTGCGCGGCGCCGGCCGATCGACTGTGGCAGTGGCACCTTCGACTCCACCGACCAGCGGGCTTGAGTGCCACTCCCGCTCCCCGACCGATATCGCCTCGAGGTCCGACTCGGTCGCGATGACGACATCGAGCAATGGCTCGCCACCGACGAGTCGCTCAGTCGTCCGGTGCTCATCCGCTTCCTCGGTCCGGAGGCCAGCCCCGAACGAAGAGCACAGTTTCTCGATGCCGTGCGGGCGGCGGCCGTCGTCAACCACGCCCACATGGCATCGGTGTTCAACGCCGAAGAGCTCGACGCCGGGGCGTATTCGGTGAGCGAATGGACCGGCGGGGTCACGCTCGGGGACCGCCTCGATTCCGACGAGACCATCCCGGTGGACGAGTTCCTGCCGAACGCTGCCGGACTGGCGGACGCCCTCGCTGCGCTCCACGGGGAAGGACATCTCCACGGCGCCATCGACCCGTCCTCGGTGTTTCACACGGTATCGCACCCCGCGCAGTTGGGGGCATTCGGGCGCGTCCCCGTCGACCACACGCCGTCGGACGACGTCCGCTCCCTGGGCGCCGTTCTCGAGGTGGGTCTCACCGGCTCACCTCCCGGCGGTCCTCCCCCCTCGGAGATCGTCGACGGGCTGGATCGGGCGGTCGATCACGCGCTTCGCACCGCGCAACTGGGTCACCTCACGGCCCGCCAGTTCGCTGATCTGCTCCGTGCTGCTCCGTCGCCCCTTCCACCGTCGACAGTGACCGGTCAGGGATCGGGTCGGTTCCTGCTCGCCGCCGGGACACTTGTCGTGGCGGGCCTCCTTCTCATCGGTCTCGGTCGGCTGCTCACCGACGACACGGATCGCCCGCCGCTGTTCCCGTCGACGACAGCGGTTTCCGACACTGTGGCCCTCCCCGAAACCACCACGTCGACCAGCCCCGACGATCCCCTCACACCCCCGACCATCGCCGCGCTCGGTGACGTGGCCGTCGTCGCGGTGCGGAGTGTCGACCCGTTCGGGGACGGAGCCGAGAGTGAGGAACGTCTGGCCAACCTGATCGACGGGGACCTCGACACCGTGTGGAGAACCGAGCGCTATCGCGACCCGCTTCCGTTGCTGAAGCCGGGAGTCGGCGTTGGCTTCGCAGTTGAGGCGAGCCCGACAGAGATTTCGATCAGCGGCCTCGAACCGGGAACGGCGTACGAGGTGGTGTGGGCGACCGAACCGCCCGATCCCGGTAGCTGGGAAGTGATCGTGCGGGGCCGGGTGGGTGCGGGGACCCCCAGACATCAACTCCCATCGAGAGAGGGCGGACTGTGGGTGGTGTGGCTCACCGAACTGCCGTTCATCGAGGTCGACGATCATTCCACCGAGGTCGCGGAGGTACGATTCCGCCGATGAACGATCCGGACCGCGACCGGGACCTCATGGCCCGAGCGGCCTCCGGAGACCGGGCGGCCTTCACCGAACTGATGGACCGCCATGAGGACATGGTCTTCGCGGTGGCGATGCGGATGATGCGCGACCGGGAAGCGGCCCTCGACGCCACCCAGGAGACCTTCCTCACCCTCTTCCGGAAGGCGGATCGCTACTCGGGAGAAGCGGCGGTCTCGACCTGGCTGTATCGGGTCGCGACGAACACCTGCCTCGATCTACTCCGCAAGCACAAGCGCCGCCGCACCGAAGCACCCCCCGAACACCACGACGAACCCGACCCCTCCGCGGCAGAACCGTTCTCGGCGGTCGAGGTCCGCCCCGACATCGATGCTGCACTCCGATCGCTCCCGGAGGATTTCCGAGCGGCCGTGGTCTTGTCGGATATCCACGGGTTGGCCATTGCCGAGATCAGTCAGATACTGGAAGTTCCGTCGGGCACCGTGAAGTCCCGAGTGTTTCGCGGCCGCCGGATGCTTGCGGAGAAACTCGGGAACCTCCACGACCCGTCGGGACGTCAAAGGACCGACGATGCATGACCACGACCTCGATCTGATCGCCGAGTTCGCCTCGGGCTTCCTGACGGGAGCCGATGAGTCGCGGGCGGCCGAGTTCGTCAGATCCTGCGATCGCTGTGCTGCCGAGTTCGAGGATCAGACCAACATCCGCTCACTGCTCGCGGCTGCGCCCGCACCGGCGCTCTCGGAGTTCGAGCGAACCAGCCTCCGCCGTTCGGTGTTCGACACCGTCGCGCCCCCTCCCCGCGCACGGATGAACTGGCAGCGCAGGTTTCTCGCCGTGACCGGTGTCGCCGCCGCGGTACTGGTCACCGCCGTCGGGGTCGGGGTGGTCGGCCAGTTGGGCGGCTCGGGCGGTGACGACAGTTTCACTGTCGCAGACGGAGGCGAAAGCTTCGCCACGACCACCGCGGCGTCCGACATGCGGGTTCCTCCGGCAGACAGCGACGACGCCGCAGAAGCCGATGAGGAGATCGGTGCACTTGCCGCGGACGAAGAGACCGTCGACGACGGCGCGGTTGCGGAGAGCGCCGCCTCGTCGCCGAACCTGCTCATCGATGCGGGCGAGTTCGCCACACAGGATGAACTCGACTCGCTCCTCGCAGAGATCACGGCGCTCGTCGCCGACACCACCGACGTCGTGGCTGTCGAGGACGCGGTCGCGTTTGGAGCCACGTGTGCAGTCGATGTGGAGAGCCAACTGCTGGCAGTCGTCATCGCCACCATCGACGACAGCCCTGCGCAGGTTTTCCTGAGCGGCGACCGGCTCGAGCCATCAGTGACGTTCCTGGCGGGAGCGGACTGCGCTCCCCTGTCGTCATGAGCCTGCAGAGGTCATCCACTAGCATCCTCCGCGATGGAAGACCTTCCCCGCAGACTCGCCGAACTGCTCGAAACCGTGGCCACCCGCATCCGGGCCATGACCGTTGATCGGATTGCCCGCGTCGTCACCATGGCGTCTCTCGCCCTTCCCCTGTTGGTCCTCGGCTTGCTGACCGTGGTGTTCCTCTTCATGACCATCCATGGCGCGCTCGCAATTCCCCTCACTGGCGCAGGTGCATTCGGTGTGCTGGCGGGACTTTTTGCGATTGGTGGGGCGTTGGCGTGGCGGAAGCGCACAAGCACACCTGAGGACTGACATGTCGGACGCCGAAAACGTCATCATCATCGGCAGTGGCCCTGCCGGGTACACCGCCGCTCTCTACGCCGCCCGTGCCGACCTCTCACCTCTCGTCTTCGAGGGAGCGATCAGCGGCGGACAGCTCATGATCACGACCGATGTCGAGAACTATCCGGGCTTTCCCGACGGCATCATGGGACCCGAGCTCATGGACCAGTTCCGCAAACAGGCGGACCGTTTCGGGGCTCGGCTCCTGACCACCGACGTCACCGAGGTCGACTTCAGTCAGCGGCCGTTCCTCGTCAAGGCAGGTGCGGATGAGCATCGTGCCAACACCGTGATCATCGCCACCGGAGCCACCGCGAAATGGCTGGACGTGCCAGGGGAACAGCGACTCACGGGACGCGGCGTCAGCGCATGCGCGACCTGTGACGGTTTCTTCTTTCGGGACAAGGAGCTCGTCGTTGTCGGCGGCGGCGACTCCGCAATGGAAGAGGGGACGTTCCTGACCAAGTTCGCCTCCAAGGTCACCATCGTGCACCGCCGTGACGAGTTCCGAGCGTCGGCGATCATGGCCCAACGTGCCCTCGACAACCCGAAGATCGACGTCATCTGGAACGCCGAAATCACCGAGGTCCACGGTGAAGACGAGGTGACAGGGGTCAGCCTACGGGACACGACCAACGGAGACACTCGGGAATTCTCCGCAGACGGCGTGTTCATCGCCATCGGCCACACCCCCACGACATCGGTGTTCGAAGGACAGATCGAGCTCGACGAAAAGGGCTACATCGTCCTACCGACGCACAACACCCAGACGTCGGTGCCTGGTGTGTTCGCCGCAGGCGATGTCGCCGACTCGGTGTACCGTCAGGCCATCACGGCGGCCGGCACCGGCTGCCAGGCCGCCATCGATGCCGAACACGCGTTGGCTGCGTTGGAATAGAACGTCACGACCGGCGTTCCCTTGAGAGACTCATCCAGGAGCACACAAATGTCAGACAGCATGATCACCCTCAGCGACGCCACCTTCCAGGATGCGATCAACGGCGACCAACCAGTTCTCGTCGACTTCTGGGCAGAGTGGTGTGGCCCGTGCCGCCTGGTCGCTCCCGTCCTCGAAGAGATCGCAGGAGAGCACGGCGACAAGCTGACCATCGGCAAGCTCAACATCGACGAGCATCCTCAGGCCCCGGCCAGCTTCGACGTGATGAGCATCCCCACGATGATCCTCTTCAAGGACGGCGTGGAGAAGAAGCGCATCGTCGGTGCCCGCCCCAAGCACCAGATCGTCTCCGAACTCGCCGAATTCCTCGGCTGACACCTCGACCTCCACTGGAGGTTCTCCCCACCTGTGGGAAACTCTGGGAGTAACACCGATGTAATTTTGCGGGGGGTCGAACCCCCCTGCACCCCCCGAACGGCGCGGCCACCCTTTCAGCTTCGGCCGGGGACCCACTCGATGACTCATCGTCTGGCCTGATGCGGGTGAGCACCCCGGTGGATCAAGTTCGTGCGCTGAGTGGTTGCGCGTCTCCGACGAAATCTTGCTGTCCCCCAGAAGCGCGGCGACGTTGGGGGAATGCTGGCTGCTCTACGCCTACTCCCCCTGCTGGAGAAGAAGGGAGAAAGTCAATCTCGCGTCCCAGACCTCCGCGACCGCGCCCCGTCATGGGCCCTCGGGTCGGACCGCAGGCCAACCCGGCCGTGGCGGCCGCGCCAGTCGGGGGTGCAGGGGGGTCGACCCCCCGCACAATCAAACAGCGTCCCAGACCTCCGCGACCGCGCCCCGTCATGGG
>JBBDHV010000052.1:0-12948 GCA_040880725.1 Acidimicrobiia bacterium | reverse complement strand
TGACCCTCGCCAATCGAGTGCGGCACCGGCTCACGGACACGGTCGCGAAACCTAGATACGCGAACTTATGATCAGGGTCGCGATAAATAAGAATCGTGCGCTTAACTTATGTAACCTACCGATCGTGACCACGAACGGAGCACAGGCTGACCCGCGCGCTGGGACCTATCGTCGCCAGCCGACGGGGTTTCGTGCATTCATACCCGCGCCATTCCCACCCGACGACCTCGAATTCGAGGATGACTTCTGGATTGCGTTGAGCCGAGCTGATCGAGCCCTCGCCCGGCTCGATGGGGCAGCCTCGGTCCTCCCAGATGTCGACCTCTTCGTCAGGATGTACATCTTCCGGGAAGCCACCCTCTCCAGTCAGATCGAAGGCACTCAGGCAAGCCTCGCCGACGTCATCGGAGCTCAGGCCGAAGCGCCGACAATCGAACGCCGCGATGCGGTCAGCGAGATCGAGAACTACGTCAAGGCGTTGAACCTGGGGCTGAACAGACTGGAAGAACTACCTGTATCACTGCGGCTGATCAAGGAGATTCACCGTGAACTCATGACAGGAGTCCGAGGGGGGGAACCGGTCCATACGCCGGGGGAGTTCCGGAAGAGCCAGAACTGGATTGGCGGATCGTCGCCTGGGAACGCCCGCTTCGTCCCTCCACCGGTGGACGACATGTGGAACGCATTGGACGTGTGGGAGAAGGCAATTCACGACCTCGACCGCTTTCCCCCCTTGGTGCACATTGGACTGTTGCATAGCCAGTTCGAGACCATCCACCCATTCCTGGACGGGAACGGCCGCGTCGGGAGGCTGCTCATCACTTTCCTGTTGACCGAGCGACAGATTCTTGCCCGCCCTCTCTTGTATCTCTCCATCTTCTTCAGGGCACATCAGGCCGAGTACTACGCACGCCTCCAGGCGGTACGCGATCACGGCGACTGGGAGGGTTGGGTGAGATTCTTCGTCGACGGTGTCGGGGAAACCGCGCGTGAGGCGACCACCACGGTTCGAGCCATCCTCGATCTCAGGGAACGAGACCGCACCCACATATCCGCGCTGGGTCGACGATCGGGAAGAGCACTCACCCTTCATGATCACCTGTTCTCGAGTCCCGCAGTCAACGCTCGAACGGTCGAACGCGTTCTTCACGTCTCCCAGCCAACAGCCAACCGTCTTCTCAATGACCTCGAGGAGTTGGGACTCCTCATTGAGTGGACCGGGCGCCAACGAGACAAGTCCTGGCTGTATGCGGACTACTTCAACATATTTGTCGGAGGCGACGAGCAGGAATCGACGGTTCGAGCCCGATGAAGCGCTCCAGAGCACTCTTGAAGCCGGCACGCGCGACGTCGCCAAACCAACATCCACCGCGACGTCCTCCCGGCGGAGCCTGTGGAACGCAGGAAAAACCCGTACACAACAGGCAATGAGGGAGTCGTAGACCTGGCGGACCGCTCAGCGTCTAATAGCGACCCGTCACTCGTCGATGAACGGTGACAGCCTTGGTCACAACGAGCGACATTCGAAACGATCGACCACATCGGCAGCCTTGCCGGGCTTCGTGATCTGATGGCCCGACCGCCTCCCATGCTTCGAGTGCGTCGGGCCCGAGCGCGAACTCGGTCCTGTCAGCCAGGACACGATACGACGCCACGGTCAGGCTCGTGAGGACGAACTCGGTGAGATCCGTCCCCGACGCTGCAACCGCCCGATCGATCAACGCACGATCCTCGCGGGTCGCACGCACTTCGATCCGCTCACTCCTTGTCCGATTGGGTGAAGGAGGCATGAATACGCCGGCAAAGACGGTGGCAGTCGACCTCTCAACTGCAATAGCCACCTAACTCGACACTACGTTCACCCTGCCCGTACGCCAGGGTCCACGGCGGCGCGGGGGACGGCTTGAGAGAGAGCAGGCCTAGGCGCGTCCGTCCATGCCGACAAGGAGTTGACGGAGAAGCGAAACCAGACGCTCGCGGTCCCGGGCGCTGCCAATCGCCTCGCCGATCATCTTCGCTTCTGCCGCCAGCAGGGCGGGGAGTGCCTCATCGATCGCCTGTCGGCCCGCGGTTGTCAGTGCGATCAGCACGCCACGTCGATCGTCGGGATCGGATAGCCGTTCGATCAAACCAGCTGACTCGAGTCGGTCGAGTCGCTTGGTCATACCGCCTGAGGTGATCATCACCGAGGCCTGCACATGCTTGGCTTTCAGCCCGCTCGGCTCTGCACGCCTTCGAAGCGTGGCCATGACGTCAAAGTCTGCGACGGACAAACCGAACTCACCGAGCAACTCGTCGCGGGCAGCTTCGACACTCCGCGCCAGCCGGAGGACTCGCCCGGTCACGGCCAGGCCACTGACGTCCGCCTCGACACCGCGCTCGCCGAGGTCCCGGCTGATTCGATCGATGATGTCCTGTTCCATGGTCACCTCCATCGCCTCCAAAGAAGCTTACTAGAAAGTCTCTTGACACAAAGTCAACTATTCGATACGTTCGATCTCACACTTTGCTTCCAAGCAAGTCACTTTGAAGGAAGGCTCACTATGTCGTCGGCTCGTATCGCAGTCATCTACTACAGCTCCACTGGTCACGTGCACAGACTCGCTCAGGCGGTTGCCGAGGGCGCCGCCGACGACGGGGCTGCCACCAGGCTCCGCCGCGTCCCCGAATTGGCCCCATCAGCGGCCATCGCCGCCAACCCGGCATGGGCCGCTCACGCACACGCCACTCGGGACATCCCAGAGGCCACGCACGACGACTTGCGGTGGGCCAACGGCTACGCCTTCGGGACGCCCGCCCGCTTCGGGACGCCCGCAGCGCAGCTCAAGCAATTCATCGACACCACGAGTGGCCTGTGGCGCGCGGGCGATCTGACGGACAAGCCCGTCACGGTGTTCGCATCCGCCCAGAACCCCAACGGTGGCATGGAGGCGACGCTTCTGAGCCTCTCCAACGTCTTCTACCACTGGGGCTCCGTGCTCGTACCCCCGGGATACACCGACGAGACCATGACCGCAGCAGGCGGCAACCCGTACGGCACCTCCTATGCCTCGAATGGTCGCGGGGCCGAGATCGGTCTTGCGTTGGCGGCCGCCAGACACCAGGGCAGGAGGCTCGCCCAGTACGCGGTGGCGACCGCCGAACTCCGCGCCCCGGATCACGAGCGAGTGCTCGCCGCGCTGTGACGTCACCGACCCATCAGATCCGTCCCACAAACGAAAGGGAAACCGCCCACCATGCTGACCTCCGTACCCCTTCGCGAAGGCAATCCACCCACGACCAGCCGCCCCTCAACTGACCGCCCTCTCCCCCATCAGCAGTTGGATCAGAATTCACCCGTTGCGATGCAAGAGGCCCTGTTCCAGCGGGTCGTCGCGCTGACCGGTATCACCGTCGGTCGCAGCCTGGTCTCGCTACCCGATGCACGTGCGTTCCACCTCGACCCTGAGCTTGCCCAAGGCCCGCGGCAGGCGTTCCAACGGGGCACCGAGTTCGCGCACATTCACGCCGAGTACGACGGCAGCCTGCACCTCACACTCCCTCCGGATCTCTACGACCGGGTCCTCGAGACTGGATGGGGTGAGCCGCATCCGATCTCCGGAACCATGATGCTCTTCGGGCCAAGAAACGAGGTCGAGCTCGAGGTGGTGTGGGCCATCGTTCGCGAGTCCTACCGCTTCGCCACCGCGGACGGGTCTTCGCAGAGCAAGGGGGATCCGAGGCCATGACGCGCACCCTCCTGCTCACCGCACTCGCACCTGCAATCTGGGGCACCACCTACCTGGTCACGACTGAGTTGATGCCAGCCGATCGCCCACTGCTGACGGCACTTCTGCGGGCACTGCCCGTCGGGATCCTGCTGACGGCCGCTTCGCGGAAGCTACCGCACGGGAAATGGTGGTGGCGGACCGCGGTCCTCGGGACCCTGAACATCGGGGCGTTCTTTGCGCTGTTGTTCGTGGCTGCCTACCGCTTGCCCGGCGGCGTCGCAGCCACGGCAGGGGCCCTCCAACCGATCGTCGCCGCCGCATTCGCCGCGTGGCTCCTCGGGGAAAGGTTCACCCGTCGCGTGGGCGTCGCCGGACTCGCTGGCGTCTCTGGCGTTGCCCTCCTCGTACTGGGACCCCAAGCTGCGCTCGATCCGATCGGCATCGCCGCCGCCCTCGCCGGAACGGTGTCGATGGCCATCGGCGTCGTGTTGACCAAACGGTGGGGACGGCCCGTCGGGCTACTGATCGCGACCGGCTGGCAACTCGTCGCTGGAGGTCTCGTGCTGGCCCCGCTGGCAATCTTCATCGAAGGTGCCCCACCGCAGTTCACCACAGGCAACTGGATCGGAACCGGATGGCTCGCCCTCGTCGGAACCGGTGTGGCCTATGCCCTGTGGTTCCGCGGCATCGAGCGTCTCCCGGTCAACGCCCTCACCTTTCTTGGGCTCCTGAGCCCAGTCGTGGCCACCGTGCTCGGATGGGCAGTCCTCCAGCAGCGCCTCACCGCAGCACAGCTCGTCGGTGCGCTCCTCATCGCAGTGGCTGTCATCACCCCACAGATGGGAAGCCGGCCACGCCGGATCCCCATGACAGGGTCCAACCACCGCCCGCGACGCGCAGCCGCCCCGGTATCGGCGGGTTGAAGCCATGAACATCCTCGTCGCTTCCAAGTGTCAGCCAAATGCCCGCAAGGACTCTGCACTGGGTAGTCACACGGTCGAGAGGCCAGCCCCCATGACCCGGGCCGGCCAATCCGCTGCGGCCGACACCGATCGGCAGCTCATGGAGCGAACCGCTGCCGGAGACCATGCGGCGTTCGCCGAACTCATGAGCCGTCACCAAGACATGGTGTTCGCGGTTGCCCTGCGGATCATGAGGAACCGCCAGGCTGCACTCGACGCCACACAGGACACGTTCCTCACAGTCCTCCGCAAGGCGGATCGGTACGCGGGCGACGCCGAAGTGTCGACCTGGCTGTACCGGGTGGCGACCAACAAATGCCTGGACCACCTGCGCAGCCAGAAACGCCGGCGGGCCGTTCCGCTCACTGATGAACACGACGCGACCGATAGCACCGCCGACGCTGGGCTCGATGCGATCGAGGTGCGTTCGAACATCAGCGCGGCGTTGGCGTCGATACCCGACCACTACCGGGCAGCAGTGGTTCTGTCCGACGTCGAAGGATTGACGATCGGCGAGATGGTCGAGGTCCTCGGGATTCCGCCCGGCACGGTCAAGTCGCGGATCTTCCGGGGCCGGCGGATGCTGGCGGACAAACTCGAGGGTCTGCGCGAGCGCTCCCGGTCCTTGGCGCCGGCCGCGCTCTGAGAGCCCATGCCCCTGCGCACACACCTATCCCGGTGTCCTTGGCATATCGACGCCTTAAACTAAGCTTCTTCTATAATCTTTGCTTAGAGCGATCGGAACCGAAGAATGGCTGAACTCCTCCGCAAACGGTGGGAGCCCCACTTCCAAGGGCTGACCCGCCGCGATCGGCAAGGCTGCAATTACGACGTCTACCTGCCCGATCCGCTTGGCGGCTGGAACCTGACCCTGCCCGGCGACCTCGCCGCCGACATCGCCGACGCAGAGACCGCGATCAGGGAACTCAACCAGGCCGGCACGAACCATGTCAGCCTCGACGGACTGGCACGCTTCCTTCTGAGGGCTGAGTCGGTCGCGTCGTCGAGGATCGAAGGCCTCGACGCCGGAGCCCGTCGCCTCGTCGAAGCCGAAGCTCTCCTCGCTCAGGGTGGCGAAGGGGCCGACCGGGTTGCCGTCGAGGTCCTGGGCAACATCGCATCCATGGAGTCGGCGATCGAGCTGGCGGACGAAGCGCGGGAGATCACCGGCGCCGATCTCCTGGGAATCCATGAGGTCCTCATGGAACGCTCCCCGATCCCCGGGTTTGGGGGTGTCATACGCGAGGAGCAGAACTGGATAGGTGGCAGCTCATACAACCCCTGTAGCGCCGTGTTCGTGCCACCGCCGGCTGAGTACGTCGAGCGGCTCCTCGAAGACCTCACGGTTTATGTCAACGGAGATGAGCACCCGGCGCTCGTGCAGGCCGCCATCGCCCACGCACAGTTCGAAACCATCCATCCCTTCGCCGATGGAAACGGACGGACCGGTCGCGCGCTCATTCACATCATCCTCCGTCGACGAGGACTCGCCGCCGCCTTCGTCCCGCCCATCAGCCTCGTCCTCGCCACGTGGGTTCATGACTACCTCTCCGGGTTGACTGCGTTCCGCCATGTCCACCCGGCCGGCAGCCCCGAACGATCGACCGCCGCGCAGGTTTGGCTTCGCACCTTCGCCAGCGCCACGCTGCGGGCCTGCGACAACGCCCGGGCCTACGCCTCTCAGATCGATGACCTTGTCGAACACTGGCGGAGCACCCTCGGCGCCGTACGCACGGGATCAGCCTTGGACCTCGTCCTCGACGTGCTCCCCGGCGTTCCGCTGTTGACTGTCGACTCAGCAGCTCGTCTGATCGACCGATCCGACGTCGCCGTTGGCGCCGCGGTCAACCGCCTCGCGGAAGCCGGGATACTCGTTCAGCGCAACATCGGAAAACAGCGCTACCGCGTCTTCGAAGCTCCCGAGGTGCTCGAACTGTTCACATCCCTGGAACGAGCGCTCGCCAGCCCAACCGGAGAAACCGCAGGGGCACCGCCAGTCCGGCCGGTGCCCCGACGCTAGAACAGGCCAGCGGCCCGCCCGGAACCGCTCCCGAGTTCGGTGCACACCGTCCCGGCGACTTTCTGTGAGCGCTGCCCGATCTGGCTCCCCTGAACGATCCGGTCGGCGCGCCGGCGTCGGCGGTGAATAGAGCCCGTCTGCTCTGCGGACGGCCACGGCCAGGGAGGCTCGTCCGGAGACGCTTCTCGACGATCGACAGGATCGTCGAGCGGCCTGTGCCGTCCGTTGGGGCCGCAGCGCGCTCACCCTGCCACAAGATCGAGCCGCAACCGATGAGTCGGGGACCGGGTCATTCCAGAGGCGCAGTGATGGTCCACAGATGTCCGTCGGGGTCCGTTCATTGCAGGCTGAACGGTGGGTATCGGTCGGTGATGAGCAGAGTGGCGTACGCCTGCACTCGTAGGACCCATCTCCCCACCCCGACGACATAGTCGAAGAGTGCCCGCGGGTAACGGCCCGTGAAGAGAATGGCGAACCAGGCGATGACAATGGCGAAGATCGCACCCACCAAGAGCACGGCGAGCACGATGTAGTGAGGGATGGCCAGCAGCCACTTCACCAAGGGCATCCAACGGTTCAGCTCCTGTGCCACGTCGGGGTAGTCGAGGTCGAGATGCACCGATTGCTCGTCCTCGGTCGACGGATACCGATCCGTCAGCAGGCTCACGAAGGCGCCTACACGGTTGGAGAACCGACTGAGCGCAAGGGCAAAATCGAACCACCAGCGCGGATATCGCTGCCGGACGACGATCATGAGCATCGTCGCCACGAACAGCCCGCCGGTGATCCCCAACCCCGACGTCGTGACTTTGGACAGCACCTCGCCGCTGTCAGTGACCACAGTGACGGTGTCGCTCGCAGTCGCAGTCAGCAACGCGAGGATGACGAGGATCGGGACCGCAAAGATGAGCCGGAAGAACGTCGAGACCCGGTCCAGCTTCTCGGGATAATCGATGTCAAGCCGGGCGGCATACGACTCGAACGGTGTATTCGTCGGCATCGTTCAGGCCTCTCGTCGGGAGAGAAGGAGCGTGCCGATCGTGAGGGCCAGCAGCGCATAGCCACCGAACACCAGCGCAGCCTGGGGTTCGGTCAGGGCCACCGCCTCCGCTCCTGGGGTGTCGTCGAGCCAACCGACCAGACGAGAACCGGCAAGGAAGGGAAGAAAACGGGCTACCTGGACGGGTAGGACGAGCGGGAGAAGACCCTCGATGACCGGGCCCCAGACCAGAATCCCGGTCACCGCCGCTGCGCTGTGACGGATGACCATGCCCGTGCCCAGTCCGAGCACAGCGGAGAGTCCGGTGTACAGCACCGCCCACAGGGTCATGGCGACCACAGACGAGGTGTCTCCCATCTCGATGCCCGCGACGGCTGATCCCGCGAACCCAGCGGCGATGGCCACGGCTCCGATGACCGCTCCGGTTGCTGCTGCCATTGCAGCCTTGGAGGCGGCGATCACCCATCGGGCCGGTTGGGCTGTCAGGGTGACGGCGAGGGTGCCGTGCTGGCCTTCGCTGGTGAACATCAGGACCCCGACGACGGCGGCAAAGATGGCGCCCGCCCCAGTCCAGTAGAAGCCGACTTCGGCGATGTACATCGCCTGGTCGGTGGTGAATCGGGCGATTGCCCCGGAGAGGAGAAACCCCCCGACCGCGGTGAGGGCCAGGATCGCTCGGTAGGTCCTGACCGAAGACACCTTGCGCCATTCGCTTTTCAGCGCGGCCGGGACTGCCTTCAGGTCGCTGGTCTTGGTGCGGGTGGCCGGCCGGTGCTGGTTCCCCTCGGTGTATGCACCAACTGGTGTGAGTGTGGTTGTCATTTCGGTTTCGTTCCTTCTATGGGATCGGGCTGTTCAAGCCGAGGCGTACTCGGCGGAGGCCCTGGTCATTTCGATGAGGCTGTCCTCGAGCGAGCGAACTGTCTCGCTCAGCTCGAATACCTGGATTCCGTTGTCGTATGCGACCTGTGACACCAGGGTCTTGGTCGTTCCCTGAACCCGAAGTCGGGTGCCGTCGATCTCGACGCTGAGACCGAGGGCAGCCAATTCCCTGGCCAGATCCCCCGGTCGGGGTGTCTCGACGACCACCGTGGTCTCGTGGCGAGATGTGATGGCGGCCATCGAGTCCGCCGCGATCAGTTTCCCGGCGCCGACAACGACGAGGTCGTCGGCGAAGATGCTGAGTTCGGCGATCAGGTGGCTGGATACGAGGACGGTGCCTCCCTTGTCGGCGAAGCTGCGGAGATGGTTGCGTAGCCAGCGGATTCCGTCGGGGTCGAGGCCGTTGGACGGTTCATCGAGCAGGAGGGCTTGGGGCTCGCCGAGGAGGGCTCCGGCAAGAGCGAGCCGTTGGCGCATGCCCAGAGAGAATCCGCCCACCCGTTGACCTGCGGCGGCGCCGAGCCCGACCTCGTCGAGAACTGCGCCGACTCGTTGTGACGGGACGCGGCTGGCTGCGGCCATTGCACGCAGGTGGTTTCGGGCGGTGCGGCCGGGGTGCATGCAGCGGGCGTCGAGAACGGACCCGACGACACGAGCCGGTTGTGCCAGGCTGCGATACAGGGCGCCGTGATAGCGGACTTCGCCCCCGTCTGGTCGGATGAGGCCGACCATCGCGCGCATCGTGGTCGACTTTCCCGCCCCGTTGGGTCCGACAAAGCCGGTGACCCGGCCCGACGTCAGGTCGAAGGTGATGTCTTCGACCGCCGTCTTTCTTCCGTAGCGTTTCGTGATTCCTGAGACTGTGATCATGTTGGGTTCGTTTCCCTCTGTGAGTCGGCGGCTGCGTCCGGATTGGATTACTTTGTAAACCTACAGGATACTTAGTAAGCTCGTCAAGTCATGACACCAAAAAAGAAGCCAGCGTCCCGCACTCCCTTGTCCAAGGCTCGCGTCCTGCACGCGGCGATTGACTTGGCGGACCGAGAGGGTCTCGGCGCCCTGACCATGCGCCGCCTAGGAGCCGAACTCGGGTTCGAGGCCATGTCGCTTTACAAACATGTCGCCAACAAAGAAGAGATCCTCGAAGGGATGGTCGAGCTGATCGTCGGCCAGATTGCGATCCCGCACACAGGAGCAGACTGGAAGGAGGCAATGAGACGCCGGGCGCACTCAGCGCGGGAAGTGCTCTCGCAGCACTCGTGGGTAATCGGCCTGCTCGAGGCACGCGCCTTGGGCGGACCCGCCGCCATGCGCTACCTAAACGCGATCCTGGGAAACCTCATGGCGGGAGGCTTTCCCATCGAACAGGCCGCTCACGCGTTCAACCTGCTCGACTGTTACGTCTACGGGCACGTCATCCAAGAGACCCTCTTGGCCCCGAGCGCTCCCGAGAACCCGACCGAGTCAGCGCCATCCTCCCCGGATCACACCACCATGAGCGAGTACCCACACCTCCTCGCCATGTACGAGCACGCTCAAACATTCGAGTACACCTTCGACGGTGAATTCGATTTCGGCCTCGAACTCATCCTCGACGGCTTAGAACGATATCGCTCCACTTGATCACCTGCACCGCCAGGCTCGCTGGAACGATCCGCCTGGTTGGACATCTCGTTGGGAAGAGAGAAGGCCCTGGTCAGAAATCGCTCTGACCGGGGCCTTCATTCGTAGCGGGGGAACTTCGCAATCCGAGAAATCGAGCCTTCCGACCTCGACGAAACCCCGGTGACAGCACCTGCACACCCCCCGTGCACACCCTTCTGCACAGCCTGAAGCCCACATGTCGAGCCGACCCGTTCGAGAAATCCGGCATGTCGCGATCCGTATCAAGCACGCGAGACACTCTCGTCAGCGAGTCGGCAGTTGCGAGTCGTTTGGATGACAGTTGGCGGGGCGTAGGTCGGCCCGGCCACCATCGTCGGTAGCAACATCGGGTTCAGGCCGTCCGACCTGCTGTCGTGCAGGACGCCATCCTGAAGGCTCTATGGGGTGATGAATGAAGGGAAGGTTCCGACGGCAGTGGTCAACGACCCGCCGGTCGAGGTTCGCTCGTTTGAGGTGTTCGTCGCCGAGATCGAACCACGCCTACGACGGGCGCTGGTAGCCGGTTTCGGACCGATCGCCGGACGCGACGCAACTGCCGAGGCTCTGGCGGTCGGTTGGGAGCGGTGGGACAAGGTTCGCGGGATGGACAATCCTGCCGGCTACCTGTACCGGGTCAGCCAGAACCGTGCCCGCCGAGCCTTCCGGCGGGCAAGCCCCGTGCTTCCTCCACCGTCGGACGAGGAGATCCCACAGATCGAGCCGGGCCTCCCGGCAGCACTGGCCGGCCTGTCGTTGCGGCAGCGGCAGGTGGTCGTCTTGGTCCACGGCTACGGGTTCACCCATGCCGAAACCGCCGACCTGCTCGGTATTTCCCGCTCGTCTGTCCAGTCACACACCGAACGTGGCCTTCGACGGCTACGAACCACCTTGGGGGTTTCCGATGAGACTCGATGAACAACTCCGCACCTACGTCGGCTCGATCGCCGACCCGGTCACCGCCCACGAAGCACGACAGCGGACATCTCCGCGACCGACCCCGCGACGGCCCCGGATGGCGCTGGCGGTCGGTTTCGGCGTCACCGTCGCTGCGTTCGGCCTCGTCACGGCGCTCAACATCGCCAGACAGGACGCACCCGTCGCCACCGACAACACAGCCCTCACCGAGGTCGACCCACCAGCGAACACGGATCCAGTCGAGTTCGGAAATCCGGTTCTGATCGACACCGGCACGGTGTTCATCCCAGGAGATTTCGAAGAGACAGCGCCCTCCGACAACGGCTCCACCCTCGTCGGAGCGAGCGGCATCCGAGTGGCGGCCGTCACCGAGACCCCTCAGGGGCGGATCGCTGTCGGTACCGAGGCAGTCGGGCTCCGCAGCCTGGCCGCCGTCTGGATCGAAACAAACGGAGCATGGTCCCGAGTGCCACCCCAGGAAGCCTTCGGCGGTCTCGACCACGAACTCTCCGACATCATCGCCAGTGGCCTGTCCATGACCGACATCGCCACGACACCCGACGGCACACTGATCGCCGTCGGAATCGACACCCGCATCAACCCCGCACACGCCGTCGCCTGGACATCCGAAAACGGTGAAGCATGGACGCTCACCGGTCCCCTGCCCGATGGTGCCGGCGACCTGGCGTCCGTCGACCTGACCACCCTCCCGGGCGGGAGTCTGATCGCGCACGGTGTCCTGCCACCCACCCAAGGAACCATGGTGTGGCTATCACCCGACGGTCTCACATGGGAACCGGCACACCAACCCGACGCCGTCATCCACGCGATGACCGTCGATCGTGACGGAACGTTGATTGCGGTCGGACACCGCCAGCAGTCCGCCTACGACCCAAACCTCTCATCGGACGACTCGACCAACGTCACCGCCGCCGCTTGGCGGAGCACCGACCGTGGGCGAACGTGGACCGAGTCAGATGTTCAGCCTCCAACATCGGATGCCGTCCGTGCGACCACGATCACCGGCGTCACCGCACTCGACACCGGACGTCTGCTGGCGGTCGGAACCCGACACACACCGGAAGGAGTCGGCTCGACCAACGGCCAGATCAGCGGCGACGCCAGCCTGGTTGTATGGGAATGGAGCGACGACCGCGAGTGGCGCCCGATCCACGCCCTCGACAACAGACCACTACTCGGACCGACGGTCACAAGTGTCGAATCGACCCTCATCGTCACCGCCGACGCCGTCAGCGCGGACCACACGACAACAGTCGTTTATGCCATGTCCCACGACGAGGCGGCCCTGCAGATGGTCGCCGAGTTCGACGGACGAATCCACAAAGCCATCCTCAGACCCGACGGCCTCGACCTGTTCGCTACGAACACCGCCCGGGGAGTCGACCTGTGGCACCTCCCCTACCGATGAACCAACACCAGCGGGCCATATCACCCGGCAAATCTGAGATCCCCTGTCGCCCGGATCCGGGCGTGGATGGTCTATAAGGGTGTGAGGATGGATTGGTCTTGACGTCAGCGGAGGTGGAGGAGGCGTTCGCTCGGTTTGTCGCCGACGCCGAACCGAGGCTGCTGCGCGCGCTCGTCGGGGCCTTCGGATCGGAGGTGGGTGGTGAGGCGACCAGGGACGCCTTGGCCTATGCCTGGGAACACTGGGAACGGGTGGCGGGGATGGACAATCCGGTGGGCTTTCTGTTCCGGGTCGGCCAGTCCCGGTCCCGCCCATATCGGCGGGACCGTGTCTTGTTTCCAGCGGTCCCCACCAGCGACCTGCCTGAGGTCGATCCTCGACTTCCG
>JBBDHV010000051.1:0-13319 GCA_040880725.1 Acidimicrobiia bacterium | reverse complement strand
CAGAGACGCGCAACCAACCAAACCCGCAGCCTCACCCACCGGGGATCTCACCCGCGTCAGTCTCAGACGATGAGTCATCGAGCGCGACCCCAGGTGACCCAACAGGAGCAGCCGCGCCATCCGGGGGGCGCAGGGGGGTCGTCCCCCCGCACAATCAAGCAGCCTCCCAACCGCGTCGACCACCTCCCGTCATGAGTCACCGGATCAAGGTAGGCCCTACTCCGAGCCTCCGCGGCGAGCTCCCGTCATGGGTCATCGAGCGCTACCCCCGGTAACCAACGACGGCAGCCGCGCCATCCGGGGGGTGCCGGGGGGTCGCCCCCCCGCAAAATCAAGCAGCCTCCCAAACCGCGTCGACCAGTTCCCGCCATGAGCCCCCGGGTGAACCCGCAGCCAAACCCGACTGCGGTCGCCGCGCCATCCGGGGGGTGCAGGGGGGTCGCCCCCCGCACAATCAAGCAGTCCCCCCGCGCAATATTTCAGTTCGCGAGGGCTCGTTCGAGTTGGGCTTGGCGGGCGGCGTCTTGTTCGGCGAGCATTCGTTCTTGGGCTTCGGCGGTTTGGGTGATCGAGAAGCAGAAGCGGCTGCCGGTCGGGAAGCGACGCTCGTACCAGACGTCACCGCCCATCGCTCTTGCCAGCTTGCGAGCGATCGGAAGTCCGAGGCCGAGGCCGGTGGACGAGCGACCGTCTCCTTTGGACAGTTGTTCGAAGTGCTCGAAGATCGAGTTGATGTGCTCGTCGGCGACACCGGGGCCGTTGTCGGAGACGACCACGATGAAATGGTCCCCGTATGGGAAGCCTTCGACGAGGACCTGATCGCCTCCGTATTTGGCGGCGTTCTCCAAGAGGTTGCGGACGACCTGCTGCGCGCGCTTCGGATCGCCCCACACGCGAAGACCGCCGGGGAGGGACACGGACACGTTGGATGTCCCGCCGTTTTCGATTCCGTCGCCCACCGAGTGGATGAGGTCGGAGAGGTCGAACAGTTCGGGATACAGCCGCAGGCGTCCGGCGTCGAGTCGCGGGATCACGAGGATGTCTTCGACGAGTTCACCGAGGTACAAGGCCTGGGAGGAGATGATGTCGAGGAATTCGGAGATCTCCGGTTCGCCCAGATCCTTCCAGGTGGCTTCGAGGGTCTCGGCGAAACCGGCGATCGAGGTGAGGGGGGTACGGAGCTCGTGGCTGACGAGCGTGACGAAGTCGTTCTTCATCGCGTTCGCCTCCTGGGCAGCCCGCTCGGCTTCCAGCACGCGGCGCTTCCAGGACACTCGTGTCCGGATCGCGACGGTGAGAGCGACGGCTCCCCCGGCGGAGAGAACGCCGCCTGCGATGAGAGGAATCAGTTCTTGCATCAGGTGACCTGCGTGGAGGGTAGTGACCGCTTCGCGTGGGTCTGAGTCACCGCATCACCGACCGTTCCCCTCCGAGAGGAGCCGGCGGAGGGCGGCGACCAGAGCCCCCTGACGGATGTCGTACTTGTCCAGGTAGGCGTCGACCCCCGCCTCCCAGGCGGCGGCCTTGTCGTCGTCGTTGGCGACGCCGGAGACCATGATGATCGGCTGGGTGACCCCGTTGTGGCGGAGGGCACGCACCAGTTCCACTCCGTTGGACCGAGGCATCGAGTAGTCGACGACGAAGGCGTCGTAGCCGGCCCTGTCCATCTCGTCGACGGCTTCCCGGGCTCCGGGAGCCACCGTGACCTCGAATCCGCGGCCCCGGAGGGTGGCGGAGATGATCTGGCGGACACCTGCGGAGTCGTCCACGACCAGAACCTTGGGCCGGGTGCCCTGCTGGGCCTCAGGCCTCCGGGCTTGGCCGCCCAGATGATTGTGGTCGATCATGACGAGCACCTCGCCCCCGCCGAGAAAGGCGGCACCGACGAGATGGTCTGCGTCCTCGAGAATCGGACCGAGGCTCTTCACGGCCACGCGGCGACGGTCGATGATCTCGTCGACGGTGACTGCGACATAGCCTGAGCGGCTCCGCAGAAACAGGATCTCGTCCTCCCGATCGGATTCGGGGAGGCTGAGCGCCTTGCTGAAGGACACGACGGGAACCGTCTCGCCCCGGAACGGAATCTCCCGGCCGCGAACCGTCGGGCGAATGTCGGATCCTTCCGAGGCAGCCGTTCCGGCAACCGCCGGCTCGGCGACACCGAAGAACTGATCCCCGCTGGCCACGATCACGATGTTCTGGACGACCAGCGACACAGGAAGATCCATCGTGAACCGACTGCCGGACCCCGGGTGGCTCTCCACCGAGACGGTCCCGCCCACACGATCCGCCGAATCGGCGACGAGTGAGAGCCCTTCGCCCGAACCGGAGAACTCGTTGGGTTGGGAGACGGTCGTGAACCCTGGGCGGAACAGGTGAGCTTCCAGTTCCGACTGCGTGAGACCCAGGCCACGCGTCTCCGCCGAGGCGGCAACGGCGGCCCAGTCGATCCCCGCACCGTCGTCGGACACCGACACGATGAGACGCTCGTTGACGATCTCCGCGTCGAGTCGGACGGTCCCGGTCGGTGACTTACCGATTTCGACCCGTCGGCGGGTGGGCTCGATCCCATGATCGACCGCGTTGACGATGAGGTGACGCAATGGTTCACGAATCAGATCGACGATCTGGCGATCGATCAGCAAGTCACCGCCCTGGATGTCGAAACGGACATCCCGGCCCAAACGGCGTCCGAGGAAGCGGACGAACTGGGGATAGGACTCGGTGGCGTCGCGGAGCGGCACGTTCGCCAGGGACACCGCCCATTCCTGGAGTTCGCTGACGTCGGCGGAGAGGCGCTCGAGCTGAGCGCGCCATGCGGCGAGGAGCTTCACGGGGTCGGCGCCCTCGAAGGCGACGTGGGTGAGGTCGGCGAGCGCCTCGGTGTCGAGTCCGATGTCGACCGACCGGTTGATCAGTCGGTAGAGGTCTCCGGTGTCGACCCGGGTGACCGCGCTGGACAGTTCGTCTCGCACCGTTGCCAGGAGACCTCCGAGGTTGCCGTTCCCCGGCGTGATCTCCGGCGCGGTCTCGGTCCCATCCGGGTCGTCGATGAACGGAGACTGCTCCACCGGCTCATCCTGCCTCACATTTGGAGGACGTGAGGGACCGGATGGCTCGAGTGCGGAGGCGAGCTGCGCGGTTGCGCCGGCGAGATGCTGGCGGAGCTCGTCGTCCCGGGCGGCGTCGAGCAGCAGCTGGGCGAGTTCACCCATGGCGACGGCACTCGCAGGCGTGGGAGACAGCTCACCGGTGGACACCGCTTTCCACACCCGTTCGAGCGCGGCTGCCGCCGAGCCCAAATCGACTTTTCCGAGCATGTGTGACGAGCCCTTCAAGGTGTGGGCGTCACGGGTGAGTTCGTCGAGCCGGCTCGAGTCGAGTTCGCGCTCGGCGAGTTGGGCGGCGCCGGCGATCAGCCTGCCGGCGCGCTCATCGACCTCGGCGAGGAAGATGTCCATGAGATCTTGTGATTCAGCCCAATCCACCGTGTACCTCGGGGTTCTATGAGGTATCGGCGGTCCACGGGGCGACTTGAGACAGCTATTCCCACTCGATCGTCGCCGGCGGCTTCGAGGAGATGTCGTACGCCACCCGATTGATGCCTTCGACCTCGTTGATGACGCGACTGGAGATTCGCTCGAGCACCTCGTACGGCAGGCGCGCCCAGTCGGCGGTCATCGCATCTTCGCTCGTCACCGCCCGCAGGATCAGCGGATATGCGTACGTACGAGCGTCTCCTTGGACGCCCACCGATCGGATCGCCGGCAGGACACCGAACGCCTGCCAGATTTCGCGCTCGAGACCGGCTCGTCGGATCTCTTCGGTCACGATGGCATCGGCGCGTCTGAGAATGTCGAGGCGTTCGGCCGTCACCTCCCCGATGATCCGCACGGCGAGGCCCGGACCAGGGAAGGGTTGGCGCCACACGATGTCCTCGGGCAGCCCCAGTTCCTCGCCGACTGCCCGGACTTCGTCCTTGAAGAGGTCGCGCAGCGGTTCGACCAGCAGAAACTCCATGTCGTCGGGGAGACCGCCCACGTTGTGATGCGACTTGATCTTGGCTGCATCCTTCGTGCCGGACTCGATCACGTCGGGGTAGAGCGTGCCCTGGACGAGGAATGCCGCATCGGAGAGGCGGGTCGCCTCGTCCTCGAAGACGCGGATGAAGGTCTCGCCGATGATCTTGCGCTTCTCCTCGGGGTCGGTCACGCCGGCCAGCCGACCGAGAAAGCGGTCGGCGGCTTTCACATGCACCAGATCGATGTTGAAGTGGCCGCGGAAGGTCTCTTCGACCTGGGCGGCCTCATCCTGTCGGAGGAGACCATGATCGACGAAGATGCAGGTCAGTTGATCGCCCACGGCCTCATGCACGAGGGCGGCGGCAACGGACGAGTCCACTCCACCGGACAGTCCGCAGATCACCCGGGCATCACCGACCTGCTCGCGGATGGCTGCCACCTGTGATTCGATGATCGAATGTCGCGTCCAGGAGGGATGCGCCCCACAGGCTTCGTAGAGGAACTGCTTGAGGATCTCCTGGCCACGCCGGGTGTGGACGACCTCCGGATGAAACTGCACGCCGTACAGGCCCCGCCCCCGATCCTCCATGGCGGCCACTGGTGCCCCGGGAGTCCCAGCCGTCGTCGCGAACCCGTCGGGAGCCGCCGCGACCGCGTCCCGGTGGCTCATCCAGACTTCCTGGCTCTGGGGTAGTCCCTCGAACAGCAGGGAATCGCCCGAGGTGACGAGTTCGGTCTTGCCGTATTCGGCGCGTCCGGTGTTGGCGACCTCCCCACCCAGGGCATCGGCCATGAGTTGGTGGCCGTAACAGATGCCCAGGACCGGGATTCCCAGCTCGAAGATGCCAGGTTCGACCCGGAAGGCGTCCTCGGCATACACCGAGGCCGGGCCCCCCGAGAGAATGATGCCCGCCGGGTTCCTGGTCTCGAGTTCCGCCGCCGTGATATCGCGGGGGACGATCGCCGAATGGACGTTCGCTTCCCGCACCCGCCGGGCGATCAGTTGGGCGTACTGGGCGCCGAAGTCGACGACCAGGATCGTCTCGGTCGCCCCGGTGGCCACCGTCACCCCATACCGACGTGCTGACTGCGTTGCAGCGTCTTGCCTTCGGTCTGGAGGCTGGGAGCCAGCATGACCTCGGCCTTCTGGAACTCCTTGACGTCGGAGTAGCCGGTCGTCGCCATCGACGCCCGCAACGCCCCGAACAGATTCCGCCGACCGTCGTTCTCGTGGGCGGGACCGACGAGGATCTCCTGCAGTGTTCCGAGGTCGCCCGTCTTCACGCGCGCACCGCGAGGAAGCGTCGGATGGAACGTCGCCATACCCCAGTGGTACCCCTTGCCCGGCGCTTCGGTTGCCGAAGCAAGGGGCGAGCCGATCATCACGGCGTCCGCGCCGCAGGCGATCGCCTTCGACACGTCGCCTCCGGTGCGCATCCCTCCGTCGGCGATGACGTGGACATACCGACCTGTCTCATCGAGGTAACGAATGCGGGCACCGGCAGCATCGGCGATCGCGGTGGCCTGCGGGACGCCGACACCCAGGACGCCGCGCGTCGTGCAGGCGGCGCCGGGGCCGACCCCGACGAGGACCCCCACCGCACCGGTCCGCATCAGATGCAGTGCCGTCGAATACGACGCGCACCCTCCGACGATGACAGGCACTTCGCTCTCGGCGATGTACTTCTTCAGGTCCAAGACGCTGCCGCGCGTCGACACATGCTCTGCGGAGACGACCGTGCCCTGGATCACGAGGACGTCGAGCCCTCCTTGGAGTGCGAGAGGCGCGAGACGTTCGACATTTTGGGGGGTGAGGCTCGCCGCGGCGACGACGCCGCCCTCCTTGAGCTCACGGACACGCCGGCCCACGAGATCCGGCTGAATGGGAGCCAGGTAGATCTCCTGCATCCGCTGTGTCGCCTTGTCGTTCGGGAGATCCGCGATCTCCGCGAAATACGGCTCGGGATCCTCATAGCGAGTCCACAGACCTTCGAGGTTGAGCACTCCGAGACCACCCAGGTGGCCGATGGCGATGGCCGTGGCCGGACTGATCGCCCCGTCCATGGCCGACCCCATCATCGGGAGATCGAATCGGAACCCGTCGAGTTGCCAGGAAATGTCCACGTCGTCGGGGTCGCGGGTTCGACGGCTCGGGACGATTGCGATGTCGTCGAAGCCGTAGCCCTGTCGGGCGGATTTTCCGATGCCGATGTCGATCTCCACGTTTCCTCCGCCTGCGCTCGTCGGAATGAACGAGAGTACCACTCGTGTGATTCGGTCCTTTCCGACCGTTAGCCTCCCGCCGTGGCCACAATCAGCCCGATCTCCGAAGAGCCCCGATTCACCGTGTCGGACTTCGCGCTGACGGTTCTCGCGGGCTTCGCGGGAGTCCTGATGGTGGCTGTGGCACTCGGACCGTTCGTGGACCAGGCGACGCTTCTGATCTCATCGCTCTTCGGTCAGTACGCCGGGCATCTGCTCGGAATGTGGTTCGTGCTCCGCAGGCGGGGATCGTCTTTCGGTGCCCTCGGGTTGGACATCGAGCCGAGCGACGGCATCTACCTGTTCGCTGGTGTGGCTCTTCAGTTCGTCATCGTCCTGGCGTTCACGCCTGTCGCCGAGTGGATCGGCGCGGAGGAATCCAGCCAGACGCTCGCCGAACAGATCCCCGATCTCGAAGGAGCGGCAGTCCAAGCGCTGCTGGTGCTCTCGGTCGCACTCGTCGCGCCGGTCACCGAGGAGATCATGTTCCGCGGGCTCCTCCCCAAAGTGCTCGGACGCTGGATGGGCGAAGGGTTCTCGTTCACGGTCGCGGCGCTGGTGTTCGCGTTCTTCCATCTGCTGGGCGTCAGCGGGGAGAACCTCGCCCAGAGCCTGATGTTGCTGGTGCCGCAACTGTTTCTCGTTGGACTGGTGCTCGGATGGCAGGCGCGGCGACGGCGGAGGCTCGGCGTGGCGATCTTCATCCATTCGGGGTTCAACCTCGTGGCGGTCCTCGCGTTGCTCTTTGCTCCCGACACGTTCACATGAGGCGCGAATGGTGGGCGACTGCGCTGTTCTTCGCCTCGAACGGAGCGGCGTACGGGTCGATCTTCCCCCGCCTGCCTGAAGTCGTCGAGCGCTACAGCCTCTCCCCCGGCCTTCTCGGAGTCGTCCTCGTCGTCCCGGTGCTGACGTCCCTCGTCGGGTCTGCGGTCGGGGGTCGGACCGTCGTTCGATTCGGTGCCCGACGAACTTCGCGCGTCGCGCTCGTCGTGCTCGCGACGGCGCTCGGCCTCTTCGTGGTCTCGCCCTACCTCGCGGGACTCCTGCTGGCCCTGTCGGTGCTCGGGTTCGCCGACGGAGTCATGGACGTCGGCATGAACATGCACGCGGTCGACCTCGAGATCCGAACTCGACGTCCCGTGCTGCAAGGGCTCCATGCGGCATGGACCGCGGGGGCTCTCACAGCAGCGTTGGCTTCGGGAGTCGTCGCAGGAGTCGTCCCTCTCGTCACGCACATCGGAGTGGCAGCCGCGACCCTCGGGGCAGTCGGATTCGTGCTTCCCTCGTGGTGGGAGCCCGTCCGCACCGCCATCCCAAGACACCACGACGGATCGCGACGGGCGCTCGGAGGACTCGTCGTAGTGGCCGTCGGCGTGTCACTCGCCGAATCGGTGCCGATCGACTGGGCGTCCGTCTTCATCAATGAGGTCTTTGGAGCCTCGCCCGGCACCGCCGCGGCGGCCACCGCCACCGCACTCGCGGGCATGCTGGCCGGACGGGTCGTCGGCGACAGGGTGATGGGGCGTCTCGGACCTCGGCGCACGCTCATCGCGTTCTCGGCACTCGCCGGGACAGGAGCCGTCCTGGTCACCGCCTCGCCGACCACCACGACGGCCCTCGCCGCCCTGTTCATCGCGGGAATCGGCTCTTCGGTGATGTTCCCCGCGATCATCTCGATCGCCAGCCGGATCAGCGACGACGGGATCGCCGCCGTCACCGCCTCGTCGCGGCTCGGCTTCATGATCGGACCGCTCGTGACCGGAGTGGTGGCAGAGCGGTTCGGCTTCCGGCCGATCATGCTCCTCCCCGCCCTCGCCGCCCTCGGAATCGGGATGTGGGCAGGAACCTCGGTCCGGCTCAGCGCCCCAGACCGACCTTCGTCCTGACCGATGTCATCTCGTGCTCGGCGCGCTCGCGGGCGGCTGCGCCGTTGCGATCCATGACTTCGGCGATCTCGGTGTCGTCCAAGGCGGCGAATCGAGACCTGATCGGTTCGAGACCGCTGATGATGATGTCAGCCACGGCCCCCTTGAAGGTGCCGTAACCCGAATCACCGAACTCTTCGGTCAACTGGTCGATCGAACGATCTCCGAACACCGACGCCAACTCGAGCAGGTTCGAGACTCCCGGTTTGTCCTCCCAGTCGTAGCGAACGAACCGATCGGAGTCAGTGACAGCAGTCTTGATCTTGCGGGCGATCTCGTCAGGTCCGTCCGTGAGGAGGATGCGTGAGGCGGGGTTCGGATCCGACTTCGACATCTTCGCCGTCGGATCCTGCAGCGACATCACCCTCGCCCCGATCTCCGGCGAGATCCGCTCGGGAAGCGGGAACTCCTCACCGAAACGCGAGTTGAAACGTTCGACGAGGTCGCGGGTGAGTTCCAGATGCTGGGTCTGGTCGTCGCCGACCGGCACCGCGTGCACGTGATGGATCATGATGTCTGCGGCCATCAGGACCGGATACGAGAGCAGTCCGAGGTTCTGGCCCGCCCGATCCGACTTCTCCTTGTATTGGGTCATTCGCTCGAGCTGGCCGATCCCGGTGATCGTCGAAAGGATCCACGTCAGCTCGGTGTGCTGTGGGACCGCCGACTGAAAGTAGAGCAGCGAACGATCCGGATCGACGCCGCTGGCAATCACCGCTTTCGCCATGTCGATCCGGTTGCGGGCGAACTCGGTGGCGTCGTAGGGCACGGTCATCGCATGGAGGTCCACGACGCAGTAGATCGTTTCGTAGGTCTCCTGCATCGACACCCAGTTCTTGAACGCACCGATGTAGTTGCCCACGTGCACGTTGCCCGTGGGTTGCACCCCGGAAAAGACCCGCTTCTTGTCACTCACCTCGATTGCTCCCTGTCAACGAACCCAACGCCGCCGAACCGTACCGGACTCGACCGGAGACGCGTTCTTAGCGAATCAGCGCGTCGGAAATGACGCGAATCGCGTGGCAAAACTTCCCACGAGTTTTCTGCCACGCGAACCGCGCTGTTTCTGACGCGGTCATTCGCTAAGAACGCGTGTCCCCCGTGCGGGTGCCGACCATCCAGTCGCGGTGCATCGCCGTGTAGACGCCGCCGGCACTGACCAGATCCCGGTGATGGCCCCGCTCGACGAGGCGGCCGTGGTCGAAGACGAAGACCTCATCGGATGCCTCCGCAGTCGACAGCCGGTGGGCGACGGTGATCGACGTCCGCCCCGCGATCAGACGATCGATGGCTCGACGCAACGACACCTCGAGGGCGGGATCGACCGCGGAAGTCGCCTCGTCGAGGACCAGCAGGTCCGGCTGGGACATCCAGGCACGAGCGAGAGCGACCAACTGGCGCTCGCCTGCCGACAGCTGCGATCCCCCCTCACCCACCGGCGTGTGGATGCCGTCGGGTAGCGAATCCACCCACTCGGTGAGTCCCAGGTCGGCGACCGCGAGCCGGATGCCATCGTCGTTCACGCCCGGCTTGCCGTAGCGGATGTTCTCGGCGACCGACACATCGAAGAGAAACCCCTCCTGCGGGACGTATCCCACCCGAGCGCGCAGCGACCCGAATCGCACACGGTCGATCGGAACGCCTGCGATCTCCACGACGCCTTCGGTGGGGTCGAGGAGCCGAACCACGAGCTTGGCGAACGTGGTCTTGCCAGAACCCGTGTGACCCACCACCGCGATCCGCCGACCGGCGGCGATCGAGACGTCGACGTCCCGCAGCACCGTGTCCCCCGTCAAATAGGCGAAGGACAGTCCCCTGACCGTGACGTCCAGCGGCGAGTCCGGGAGGTCCACCCCGTCCACCGGGTCGGCGAGATCGACGGGCGTGTCGAGGACGCCGATGACCTTCCGCATGCCCGCGCCGGCCGCTTGGGCGGAGTCGAGGGTTTCGACGAGGGTCTGGACGGGTTGGACCAACAGGTTGACGAGGAACAGAAACGCGATCAGCCCTCCCGTCGTCAGCCCGGAGTCTGCGCCGAGCAGGATCCCCACTCCCACAACAGCCGCAGTGAGGCCGCCGGCGAACACCTCGGCGGAGGAGAACAGGGCCGACCCCAGCGAGTAGGTCTTGAACTCCGCTTTGAACTGGGCATCGACTGCCGAGCGAACCCGGTGCAGGGTCGGACCCTCCGCCCCGTATGCCCGAACCGTGGGAAGCCCGGTGATCGACTCTCCGAGAGCACTCATCGAGTCCGCCACCCGCTCTCGCACGCGGTCGTGCGCTCGCCCCAACACCCGCTGGAAGACCAGCAGCGCCAGCCCGTAGAGCGTCACGCCCGCCACCACCAGGAGCGCCAGCTCCCAGCGATAGAACAGCATCGCCGCCACGGCCAGCACCACCTGGGAGACGCCGATCATCATCCCCATGCCGCCCCATTCCATGAAGTCCTGGATCCGGTAGATGTCCGAAGTGACGCGAGCCACGAGTGCGCCTCGCCGCTCGCTCTGGACGTGGAGGGCCGACAGCCGATGGAGATGGGCGAAGACCTTGATGCGGAGATCGGCGAGGGCGGACGCGGACAGTCGGGCGAGCCGGAATGTCGCGGCACGTCGGGCAAAGGACGCCAGCACCATTGCCGCCACCGCGATCGCCCCTCGCTGGGCGGCGGAGGCCACGTCGACCGACTCCCCACCCAGGATGTCAATATCGATGATGAGCTGGACGACGACCGGAATTGCCACCTGCAACATCGTCCCGACCATCGCCAGGCCGGCGGTGATCAGAAGGCCCCGTCCGAGACCCGGAACCTCGGTGAAGAGCCGGCGAAGCGCGGCGCGAGTGGTCATGGTCTCATCGCTCATCCTGCACCCTCCCGTTCTGCGGCGTCCTCTTCGTACGCCCTGATCAGGCGGGAATAGCCGGGAACGGTCGCCATCAGCTCGTCATGGGCTCCCTGTCCGAGAATGCGTCCCTCCTCGATGTAGACCACCCGATCGGCCAGAGAGATCGACGATCGGCGATAGGCGACGAGCACCACCGTCGAAGGGATCGCCGACGCCTTGAGCCGCAGCAGGATGCCGGTCTCGATGGAAGGGTCGACTGCCGACGTTGCGTCATCCAGGATCAGCAACCGGGGGCTGCGCACCAGAGCCCGCGCGAGCGCGATGCGCTGTCTCTGACCGCCGGAGAGCGACGCCCCCCGCTCGCCGAGCCGGGTGGCGTAACCGTCCGGCAATTGGCTGATGAAATCGTTTGCCGCCGCGAGAGAGGCGGCCCGGATGACCTCGTCGTCGGTCGCGTCGACGCCGAAAGCGATGTTGCCCCGAACGGTGTCGTCGAAGAGAAACACCTCCTGTCCGACGAAGGCGACCTCGCCGGCCAACGCCGACCGGGCAAAGTCACGCAGGTCGCGGCCGTCGAGTCGGATGGCCCCCGCGGTCGGATCCCAGAGACGAGCGAACAAGGTGACGAGCGTCGACTTTCCCGAACCCGTCGGACCAACCACCGCGATGGTTTCAGCCGGACGAATGTCGATGTCGATGTCCGAAAGCACCACATCGTCATCGAAACCGAATGTGATGGCCCCATCGGAGGTGAGGCCGGCTGCTCCGCCGTCGGCGTCGGGTGCGAGCGACCCGTATTGAACACTGTCGTCGACTTGAAGGACGCGCTCGACTCGCCGATACGCCGCCAGGCTCCCGGAAACCTCCCACAGGACGAATCCGATGAGGCGGAGGGGGAACGCGATCAGCGACAGGAGGTAGGCGATCGTGGCGAGATCACCCGCAGTCATCGCCCCCACATCGATCCGGCTCGCACCCACGACGAGCACCGCCACGGTCGTCAGCGGGGGCAGTGCGTCCTGAACGGCGTCGTAGAGGGTGAAGCGACGGGCGATTTCGATGAGCTCGTCCCGCAGCCGGATCGACACCTCGGTGAACCGTTCGACCTCGTGGTCCTCCCGGCCGAGCGCCTTCACCGTCAAGGCGCCGTCGATCGACTCATGGGCGACCGCACTCGTATCTCCCCGCCGCAACTGCACGCCCTCGAACCGGGCGAAGGTCCGCCAGGCACCCATGATGTCGATGACCACCTTGGCGATCAGCCCGAAACCCGTGATCACCCCGAGCAGAGGATCGATCACGAAGACGATCACGATCGAACCGACCAGCAGCATGAACGCACCGGACGCGAACGGCAACGGTCCGAGCACGTAGGTGGACTGTCCCGCATCGGAGTCGCTCACAGCCAGCAGGTCACCCGTCGACTGGCGCCTGATCCATGACAGTTCCAGACCCAGGAGATGTTCGATGAGGCGGGTACGGAGGTCCGCCTGGGTCCTGGCCTGCATCCAGGTCGCACCGGACCGACGGATCACGATCCCGGTTGCCTTCCACACGGCGATGGCGGTCAACGCCACCACGGCGCCACTGAGCCGGCCGTCGATCGGCTCACCGCCGTCGAGGACCGGAACGATCACGTCGTCGGTGATTCGCCCGACCACGATCGCCGAAACCGCTATCGCCGCGGCGAAATTGAACGACCCGAACACCGCAATCGCAAACGAGACGGGATGGGCACGCACGAACCGGCCGATGAGACGAGCACCGTCGGCAGCGAGAGTCGTGAGGCGAGGAACATCGGACACGACGGCGGATGCTACGTGGCTGCGGGACGCAGTCAGGAGGGGTTACACGCGCCAGAGGCTCGGATACGTGGTCGCTTCCTCGAAGCCTCACTCGCCTGGGAGCCGACCCGCGTCCACGCCCCGTCATGAGTCACCGAATCAAGGTGGGCGCGTCCCAAGCCTCCGCGAACACCCCCCGTCATGAGCCATCGAGCGAAACCCCCGGTGAACCAACGACGGCCAACCGCGCCATCCGGGGGGCGCAGGGGGGTTCGACCCCCCGCACAATCAAGCAGCCTCCCAAACCGCGTCGACCGCATCCCGTCATGGGTCATCGAGTACGACCCCCGGCAAACCCGACCACGGCAGCCGCGCCATCCGGGGGGCGCAGGGGGGGTCGACCCCCCGCACAATCAAGCAGTCCCTCCCAGACCTCCCCGACCGCATCCCGTCATGAGCCATTGGGTAAAACCGCCGGCA
>JBBDHV010000050.1:0-13440 GCA_040880725.1 Acidimicrobiia bacterium | reverse complement strand
GGCGGCCGCGCCGTCCGGGGGGTGCAGGGGGGTTCGACCCCCCGCACAATCAAACAGTTCATTCCTCGTCGAGGAAGTCTTCCACGGTGAGGTCTTCGAGCATCTCTCGGAATTCCTCGATGTCGGCTTCGTCTTCGTCGTCGCGTATTTCGATGCCGGCTTCGTCGAGGACGGAGGGATCCGCGTAGAGCGGGGTGCCCGTGCGCACACAGAGGGCGATGGCGTCGGAGGGACGGGAGGAAACGGTGACGGTGCGGCCGTCGAGATCGAAGACCAACTCGGCGAAGAACACGCTGTCCCGCAGTTCGGTCACGGTGGCTCGTTCGAGCTTGGCGCCGAGAGCGAGGATGGTGCTGGCGAGAAGGTCGTGAGTCTGCGGCCGTGGCGGCTGGGTGCCTTCCATCGCCGAGCTGATCGCCATTGCTTCGACGGGACCGACCCAGATGGGAAGGAACCGGTCACCGGTTTGTTCGCGAAGCAGGACGATCGGGGTGTTCGAGGGAACCTCGACACGGACCCCGGTGATCACCATGGGGATGACCTTCACGTCCATATGCGCGAAGCCTATCAGCGTCGCGGGAACACACTCCGCCGGAATGTCTCGGGGTCGTCGCGGAAGATCCCGAGGTCGAGGACCGCCCAGATGTCGCGCAGGTTCCGGTAGTGGCCTTCGTGGTCGAGGCCGTATCCGATGAGGAACTCGTCACCGACTTCGAATCCCCGGTATTCGAGCGGGACGTCGACGATTCGACGGGTCACCTTGTCGAGCAGGGCGACGCAGCGCACCGAGGAGGCGCGACGCTCTTCGATCATCTTGCGGAGGATGGTGAGCGACAGCCCGGTGTCAACGATGTCCTCGACGAGAATGACATCGCGCTCGACGAGCGGGATGGCCGTATCGGTCTGTATGCGGATTCGCCCGCCTTCGCCGAACCGGTTGAGGAGAAGAAAGTCGACGTCGAGTTCGAGGTCGATCTGGCGGACCAGGTCGGCCACGAACCACAGCGCCCCCGTCAGGACGCCGACGACGACCGGCCGCTTCCCGGCGTAGTCCTCGGCGAGAACGGATCCGAGTTCGGCCACCCGGGTGCTGATGTCCTGTTCGGAGATCACCAGGGTGAATGCGTCAGCCATCGAACACCTCTGCGTACAGCCATCGAAGTGCGTCGGCAGGTCCGGGGAGTTCCGCGGTGATGACTTCCGGCGGGGTCTCGACGGGCGCCACCACTTCCTCGGCCACTTCGGGGGGTGCGTCGAGCGCCGCCAGGAGACTCAGAGTGTGGAGTCGGGCCAGAGCGATCACTTCCGGGTCGAGCGTGCGCGTGCCGAGACGGAAAGGCGTCCCTCTCCCAATGGTGTCGACGATCCGTAACCTCTCGAAACCATGGTCGAGGAGGGTGGCGGCGTCGGCGAAGTGTGCGCCGGGGCCGTCCGAGCCCATGACCACGGCCCACAGACGGCGACCGTCACGCTCGGCTCCCGCCACCATCACCAGGCCTGCCTGGAAGGTGAACCCGGTCTTGACCCCGAATGCCCCCCGATACGTCGCGAGCAGAGCGTTCGTCGCCTCGGCGACCCGCGGCGTACCGTCGGGCGCGTCGCTGATGCGATAGCTGCTCATTCGGGCCATCTCTGCGAACTCGGGTCGGTTCATCCCGGCCCGCCCGAGTGTGAGCAGGTCGCGCGGGGACGACACGTGACCCGCTGCATCAAGACCATGCGGGTTCGCAAACGCGGTGTCGGTCATCCCCAGTTCGGTGGCTCGCGTGTTCATCAGTGCCACGAAGTCCTCGACGGACCCGGCGATGTGTTCGGCCGCGGCCATTGCTGCGTCGTTTCCCGATCGGATGATGAGGGCGGCGACGAGCATCGACAACGGCAACCGCTCCCCCGCTTCGAGCCCGATCTCTGCTTCGCCCACGTCCGCCGCGCGCTGGGAGACGGTCACGATCTCGTCCATCCGTCCGGATTCGATGGCGAGGAGTGCCGTCATCATCTTGGTCGTCGACGCCATCGGTCGGGGAACGTCGGTGGCGACGCCGTCCAGCACGACGTCGTTCGTCTCGTCGTAGAGGATCCACGCAGGTGCCGTCACCGTCGGGGCGGGTATCGGCGGGAACTGCTCGATCGGGCGAGGCGGGGCGATCGCTGCAATCTGCAGCGCGGCAAGAACGATGGCCCCGAAGCGGCGCAGCATCGTCATTCCAGGAGTCGGCGGAGTTCTGCTGCGAGAAGGGCTCGATGCAGCGCGATCATCGACTCGCCGGCACCCTCCACCACATTGCGCGCCTGCTCCCGCCCTTCGGCGTTGCGGATGCGAAGCAGCGGCGCACTCAACTGGGCGATGACGTCGACTTCTCGTTCGGCGGCGTGTTTGACCGCACGCAGATGGCGAGGTTCGAGACCTTGGGCGAAGAGTCGCCGCGCTTCGGATGCGACGACGAGCGCCTCTGCGGGATACACCGCGTCCTTGGGTTGTTCCAAGAGCCCATGGGAGACGAGGGCGGCGACCTGTTCTTCGGTCAGGCCCGAGCGTCTCACCAGTTCGGTCTCGGTGAGAGGTTCCGAGCGGTGATCGAGCAGGCCGGTGCGTGCGGTGGGTTCGGTGTCGTCGAACTCTTCGCCACGCTCCCACAGCGTGAGTTTCGACTTGATGACCTTGAGGGGAAGGAAGTGGTCTCGTTGCTGGCGGAGAATGAAACGCAAACGCTCGACGTCGGACGGGTCGAACAGCCGGTACCCACCGTCAGAGCGGGCAGGAGCCAGCAGACCCTGGGACTCGAGGAAACGAACCTTGGAGATCGAGACGTCCGGGAACTCCTCACGCAGATCGTTGATGAGCTCACCGATGGACAGGAGCCCCTCGTCGTCGGGCTCGACGAACTCAGCCATCTCCGTGGGCGACGATCAGGTGGAAACGGCCGATGAGGACTTCGTCGCCCGGCGAGAGCCTCAGCTCGTCGACCCGGGTTCCGTTGACATATGTCCCGTTGGTCGACCCGGCGTCCTCGACGACGAGCGCATCGTCGGTGGCATTGAATCGACAGTGATGCCGGGAGACGGTCACGTCATCGAGGAAGATGTCGGAGTCCGGGTGGCGGCCGACGGTCGTCGACCCCGGGTGAAGAACGAAGGTCATGCCCGCACGTGGCCCCCGTTCGACGACCAGCGCGTGCCCGTCGAACCCGTCGACATCCTCCGCCTCTTCGGGACTGAGGGCGGGGTGATGTTCGGATACGGGCACGAAGATGACCGTCGGATCCGACTCGACCTCCGTACCGCAATGGGGACAGGTCGACTGCTCGGCGCGGAGCTCGGCTTGGCAGTTCGGACACGCGATCATGTTCAGGCGGACCTACTCAGTGAGCGTTCGATAGGCGTCTGCATTCAACATTGTGGGAAGTGGATCATTTGCTTCCATCTCCACGAGCCAGCCCTCACCATACGGATCCGAGTTCACCAGCTCCGGTTGCGTGGTCACGGCATCGTTGACCGCCGTCACCGTCCCGGCGACCGGCGCGTAGACCTCACCGACCGATTTGGTGGATTCGACCTCGGCGAGGAGGCCCCCGGTGTCGACGACTCTGCCCACTTCGGGGAGTTCGACGAAGACGATGTCGCCCAGCTGATCCTGGGCGTAGTCGGTGATGCCCAGGCGAAAGACGTTACCGTCGCCGGGGTTGAGCCATTCGTGTTCTTCGGTGTAGGTCAGATGGTCGGGCAGCTGCATGACGGCGATGGTAGCGGTCAGGCCAAAGGAGATGACTGCAGTGCTCGCCGGATGTCTCTGGCGTAGTCCACGGCCACCCACCAATAGAGGAAGAGTCCGAGAGCTCCTGCGATCCACGCCGCCGGGGCAAACGCCCATGCCACGATGTCGGCGGCGTGCAGGTAGAAGGACGGAATCGCCCCGTACAGCAGGAACGTGGCCGTCTTTCCCAAGTACCGCACTTCGAGCGTTCCCCCGCCTCGCGCCGCCAGGTACGCGGCGCCGACCGCCACCGCGACCTCCCGGAGCAGCAAACCAACGCCGATCACAACGGGAACCACTCCCGCGATCAACCCTGCGACCAACGCCGAGCCGATCATCAGCCGGTCTGCGAGCGGGTCGAGCATCGCGCCGAACTCCGACTCCTGGCCGAGGCGGCGGGCGAGCCAGCCATCGATCCAGTCGGTGGTCCCGATCAGGAAGATCAGCAGTGCAGCCAGCCCGACGCGGTCCTGGGCCAGCAAGACGAACCAGAAGTACGGGATGGCCGCCAGCCGGACGAAGGACACCGCATTGGGGACGGTCCAGATCTGATCGAACATCCGGGCTGATGCTACGACGAGGCGGGCGACGGTTCAGGCAGACTTTTCGACGAGGTGACACGCGACGAAGTGGGCTCCGCCTTTGTCCTCCAGCGGAGGATGATCTTCGGTCTCACAGATCGGCTGGGAGAAGGGGCACCGGTCGATGAACCGGCACCGCGCCGGAGGGTTGATCGCTTTCGTGATGCCCCCGAGAATCTGCACTTCCGGCTTCTTGAAGCTGGGGTCCGGGACGGGAACCGCGGACAGCAGGGCCTTCGTGTACGGGTGCTGGGGATTTCCGAGGATCTCTTCGGTGTCACCGATTTCCACGATCTTGCCGAGGTACATCACTGCGATTCGGTCGCACATGTACCGGGCGACGGCCAGGTCATGGGTGATGTACAGGTACGAGACGTTGAAGTCGTCCGCCAGCTTCAACATCAGTTCCATGATGGAGATGCGAATGGACACGTCGAGCATCGAGGTCGGCTCGTCGGCGACGACGAAGCTGGGGTCGAGGACCAGTGCCCGGGCGATGGCGACGCGCTGGCGCTGGCCCCCGGAGAGTTCGTGGGGGTAGCGGAACAGGAACGTCTCCGGCGGGGTGAGACCGACCAGTTGGAGCATGTCACGCACCCGCCCCTCCCTCTCGTGGAGAGAGCCGATGTTCTGAACGGCGAGTGGCTCGGAGATCGTCTCGAAAACGGTCCGGCGTGGATTCATCGATTCATACGGATCCTGGAAGATCATCTGGACCCGACGCCGGAACGTGCCCATGTCCGAGTCGTCGATGTGGGCGACATCGACGAGGTCGCCGCTTCCCTTCGAGTCGCCCAACAGGATCTGCCCACTCGTCGCGTCGCTCAGACGGACGAGCATTCGTCCCGTCGTCGACTTCCCGCATCCGGATTCGCCGACCAGACCGAGCGACTCGCCCGGAGCGATCTCGAAGCTGATGCCGTCGACGGCGTGGATGAAGTCGACCGGCTTGCGGAACATCCCTCGGGAGACCGGGAAAAGCTTGGTGAGCTGATCGACCTTGACCAACGGCTGGCTCATTTGATCAACGCTCCGATCTCCGGGACCTGCTCCCAGTTCCAGCACGCGACGAGGTGCCCGCCTCCGACGTTTTCCGCGATCGGTACGTCGGTTCGGCATCGATCGGTCGCAAAGGGACAACGCGGATGGAAGCGACACCCTGGTGGCGGGTCGAGCAGGTTGGGCGGTTCGCCTTCCAGCGGCGCCAGCTTGCGGCGCGGACCCGTCACCGACGGGGTCGACGAGAGCAGCAGGAAGGCATACGGATGCCGGGGTCGGGCGAACACTTCGTCGGTGGGGCCGATCTCGACCAGTTTGCCGGCGTACATCACGCCGATCGTGTCGGTGACTTCGGCGATCACGGCGATGTCGTGGGAGATGTAGATGATCGCCATGCCGAGTTCGGCCTGGATCTTCTTCAGCTCCTGGAGGATCTGGTCCTGGACGATCACGTCGAGCGCGGTGGTCGGCTCATCGGCGATGATCACTTTCGGATCACACGACAGCGCCATCGCGATGATCGCCCGCTGCCGCATCCCGCCGGAGAACTCGTGGGGATACCGCTCCGCCATCGCCGGGTTGAGCCCGACGAGATGGAACAGCCGCTCGATCCGATCGTTGGACTCGGCGGCGGAGAGGCGCGGACGGAAGTGCAGATCCATCGCTTCTCTGATCTGGTCGCCGACCCGGTAGACCGGGTTCCATGCGTTCATCGCACCTTGAAACACCATGGAGATCTCACTCCACCTGCGCTGGCGCATCTCTTCTTCGGTCAGCGCGAGGAGGTTGGTGCCGTCGAGGCGGATCTCGCCCGACTTGAACACGGCGTTGTCGGCGACGAGACGCAGCAGGGACATGGCGATCGAGGTCTTGCCGCAACCTGATTCGCCGACGAGTCCGAGGGACTCGCCTGCATGCAGCGTGAACGTCACGTCCTCGACGGCGGACACGTCACCCTTCTCGGTCTGGTAGTTCATGACGAGGTGATCGACCTCGAGCAGGGGCCTGCTCATCGGACGCGCCTCATCGACTCTCGGGGTTGGCTCATGGTGAGTTTCAGCGTCTCCTCAGCCTGGGATTGATCACTTCGTCCATGGCACGGCCGACGAGGAAGAAGGCCGCTGCCAGCAGTGTCACCGCCAGTCCGGCGGGGAACACCAGCCACCAGTACGTGCCGCCCTGCAGGAGGTAGCCCTCCGTGTTCGCCAGGTTGATCATCAGACCCCACGACGTCTTGACGTTGAGGAGCCCGAGAAACGACAAGGTCGCCTCGCTCTGGATCGCGGCAGTCACGGTGAACATCATGTAGAGGAAACTCAGGGGCATCACGTTGGGTACGAGATGATTGAAGATGATGTGCGAGTGGCTTCCCCCCGCCACCCGAGCGGCATCGATGAAAGGTTTGACTTTGACGGCGAGTGCCTGTGACTTGAGCACGATCGCCGTCCCGCCGAAGCCCCCCAACAAACCGATCACCAGCGCCAAGTGCCACAACTCGAAACGGATGATCGCTCCCAGCACGATCAACACCGCCAGAGCGGGAATCATGATGAGGAGATCGGCGAGCCGCATGAAGAACGAGTCGAGTGCACCGCCGAAGTAGGCCGAGACCGAACCCACAAAGGTGGCGATCAAAACGGTGACCGTGGCGGCGATGAAACCCAGACCGAAGGCTGCCCGTGCCCCGTGCATGAGTTGGGACATGATGTCTCTTCCCAGCGGATCGGTACCGAGCCAGTGGCGGGAGTCGGGCGGCGCGGGTTGCAAAGGCCGGTCGAACGACTCCCCGATCTGCAGGTCCTGGGGAATCCGCTGGTCGAGGATGAGATCGCGCAGATCGATCTCGGTGAGTGGATCGGTCTTCTCTGCCACGAGCGTGACGGTGACCGTCGGCGGGTTCCGTTCGAGACCGGTGACCGGGTTGTACACGCTGTTGGTCCAGTACCCCGTCGCAAAGAAGACGGTGGGCAGGATGGCGAGGATGCCCCACATCCCGATGATCACGAGACCGGCGATCCCGACCTTGTTCTGCTTGAAGAGCTTCCAGTTGCCCTGGAATGACCGCTTGAACAACGTCCAGCGGATCCTCCACAGCGAGTCGTGCCGCACCGCATCGTCGAGGGCGCGTTCGGGGGTCTCGTCGGGAAGTTCCGGCCGCTCGATCAAATCGGTCACCACACGCTCCTAGCTGGACCCGGAGACCCGGATCCGGGGGTCGAGAACGCCGTACAGCATGTCGACGACGAAATGGCCCACGAGGGCGAGGACACCGATGAAGGAGAAGGCCGCAACTGCGACAGGGATGTCCTCGCTCACGACGGAGGTGACGAGGATTTCTCCCATGCCGGGCCACGAGAACACCGTCTCGGTGATGATCCCTCCGTCGAGCACCGTGGCAACCGCCAACACGAGGGAGGTCGTGACCGGCAGAAGGGCGGTCCTGGCGGCATGCTTGTCGCGTACCGCCTTCTCGCTGAGGCCCTTCGCCCGGGCGGTGAGGATGAAGTCCTCGCTCATCGTCTCGAGCATCGAACTGCGTGTCAGAAGCATGATCCCGGCGAAGTTGACTGCCGTGAGCACGCCCACCGGCAACAAGAGATGCTCGGCAATGTCACCGGCGTACACCCGCATCTCGACACCGGCCGGCAGGACCCACCAGTAGTAGATGAACCCGGCGATGACTGCCGCAGTGCCTCCGAAACGAGCCAGACGAGCCATCCTTATGTCCCGGAGCTTCCCTGCCACGATCTGGGCTGTGAACAAGAGTGCGGACGTGATCGCCACCGTCCAGAACAACCGCATGAACACCTCGTTGGCTGCGAACGGTGCCTGTCGCCACTCTCCGGGGTCGAGGAACTTGCTGATGGGGAGCCACCCGAGCTGCGCCGCGAACAGCCAGATCATCACGAGGGCGAACCAGGGATAGAAAACCGTGAACAGGCCAACCCCACCGACGGTGATGGCCATCTCTCCGCGCTTGCCCCGCCGCCACGCCAGATACTTGCCGGCGATGAACCCCGCCCAGTAGTAGGTGACCAACGCAGTGAGAAACAGAACGATCGTTCGGGGCAATCGTTCGCCGATGATGCTCGTGACCTCGCGTGGGTACTGGTTGAACGACCTCCCCAGGTCCCCCTGGAAGAAATTGATCATGTAATCGGCGAACTGGACGTGTAGCGGCTTGTCGAGTCCGAGCCGGTCGATCGCGATCTGCCGGGCTTCGGGCGGCAGATTGGGGTTGCCGGCGAACTTCTGGGCGACGATGTCGCCCGGGAGCGCATACAGCAGGAACCACGTGAGCGTGATGAAGACGAGGAACAGCACCACCATCTGTATCAGACGGCGCGTGAAGTAGCGGGCCATGGACTCCTCCTCTCACCAGACCAACGGACCAAGCCCCGTGGGTGTACTGCCCGCCGACGTTGGCGCATGTTACCGAGGGGTCGTCTGCGCCGCCGTCCGAACATGGACCGTCACGGTTCCTCAACTCTCGCCGGAGAATTCAGAAACGGGCACCGTCCGATGGCGTCCGACCGCTCACATGCCCGGTCGGCCCCAAGAGCCGAACTGGTCCATGGGTGGGGGCGGGGCAATGACTGCCCCACCCCCACCGTCGTCTTCATCCGATCAGTTTGCAGCCTTCGTCGATGCCTGCAGACCTGAGAAGTTCTGCACACCGTCGAGCACCGTGGTGAACGGGAACTCGATCGTGTTCCGGTACGCCTCGATGATCGGTGTCGTGAAGAGCACCACGTAGGGCAGTTCCTCCGCCAGGATCGCATCGGCTTCGAAGATGATGTCGCGGGCCTCTTCGAGCGTCTTCGCCTCGGCGAACTGCACTGCGAGTGCGTCGAACTCGGGGTTGCTGTACCCCGGAACGTTGAATCCGCCGTTGGCAGAGTCGTTCGCCGTCGTGAAGAACGTGAAGATGTGATCCGGGAACGGGGTGAGGCCCCATCCCAGGATGAACATGTCCCACTCCATGGCGGCGTCTCCGGTCGCGAACACCTCGTCGACGATCACCGTGAACCCTGTCGGGTTCGCAGTGACGTTCATACCCAAGTCGTTCGCCCACTGCTCCACGAAGAGCGAGTAGGTCGCACGCAGCGGGTCGTATCCGGGTCCGGGAGCCAGCAGCTCCATTGCAGGAACAGCGGTCCCGTCGGGGCCTGCCAGGCCTTCGCCCTGCGGCACCACGTCGAGGTTCGCCTCGTCCCACACCGGCTCGGTCGTCCAGGTGTATCCGGCGTCGACCAGCAGCTGCTTCGCAGTTTCGAAGCGCTCCTGCTCGGTCTGGCCGTCACATGTGCCGGAGAGGTCCGGGTTGGCCCAGAAGCTGTTACCGGGAGGAACCTGGCTGTTCGCAGGAATCGCCGCGCCACCCAGCACCGTGTTCGCCATGAACTCCTTGTCGATCCGACAGGAGAGGGCCTGACGGAACGCGACGTCGTTCATCGGGAACTTGCGGGTGTTGAACGCCAGGAATCGATACCCGTTCTGCTCGTTCACGATGACGTTGAGCTCGGGCTCGGACAGCACCAACTGCTGCAGACCACGCTGCAAACCGAGCGGGTTGAGGAGGAAGTCCACCTCGCCGTCGGTCAGTGCGAGCACTGCGGCGTTCTGGTCCGAGTACAGCGAGAACGTGACATCGCCGGCCTCGGGGCCTTCGATGTAGTCCGCAACGACGTCACCCGACGGCTCACCACCGTAGGTCTCGGTCTCGCCAGTCGTCGCGGCGGTGTACTCGACTGCACCGTTGTCGTACACGGTGAACTGCGAGCCCTTGTCGTAGTAGTTGTCGATGGCCGTGTTGCGCCAGAAGGCTCCCGGCTCCCATTCAGTCGAGTTGAAGGCACCGGCGTTCGGCGCACCCAGTCCCGACTCGGCGTACATGCCCTCGAACGAGTCGTTGGCATCGACGATCGGACCCCAGAAATGCTCGGGGAAGATCGACGCCACGCCGGTTGCGAACGGCCAGATGGCCAGGCCCGCTTCGAAGTTGAACGTGATCTTCACGGTCTGGTCGTCGATCGCTTCGACGGACAGGATCCCCTGGGTGGTCTCGTCCTCTTCGGTGGCAGGATCGTCATCGGCGGCAACCGGCCAGTTCGCCGGGAAGTTCCCGCCGAGACCGCCATACTTTACGACCGTGTTCCACGTGAAGACGACGTCGTTGGCATCCATGGACTCACCGTCGGACCACGTCACATCGTCACGGAGATTGACCGTGACCGAGAAGTTGTCGCCGTCGGCGACCACTTCGGCCGGTGTGTCATCCGCTGCGAGTGAGGGGATGAGCGTGTACGTCGGACCCTGATAGGTGTAGAGAGCGCCACTGGGGGGATTGACGTAGCTATTCCACGTGTCGGCCTCCGTGTCGATCGCCGCCCAAGGGTTGTCCGTGGTCGGGTCACTGAAGATGGCGATCGAGTACGGGAACTCGTCTCCGCCGCCGGAGGCGGCCGTCGTCGTCGTGGTTTCGTCGTCGCCGCCACTGGGGGCGGCCGTTGTCGTTGTATCGCCCGAGTCGTCGTCGGGTTCCGCGTCGCCGCCTGAGTCCGAGCACGCCGCGACGATCATCGCCATGACGGCCAGGAGCGCAAGCCAGCGCCAACGGCTAGTGGTGGTATTCACCGTATGGTCCTCCTATATCCTCCCTAACAGTGACGACCGACCCCACAGGCGGTGGAGTTATCGTCATCGGCGAGCTTAGGAACTCGCACGAACCCCCCGCAACAACTGGCCGAGGATTCCGGGCGAACTCGCACACTCGTGGAATGAACGTGCAATCTGAGCGGAGAGTTCCGAACAAGAGCGAAACGTCGGCGCGAGCTGCCGAGGTTCCTTCTCCCGAGGCTGCCACGACACGACCCCTCATCCCGCGTCGAACGCGCAGAGTGTCCGACGAGCCCGATTCGGAAGAAGACCGCGGCTATGAGTGTGGGGCGCGGTCAACGGGTCGGCGGCCGGTGATCTGGACCGGCAGTCCGGCGCAAGACGCTCAGCGCTCGACGATCGTCACGTCCTTGTCGCCGTCACCGCGGTCGTTCGCCGACATGATCATCGTGAGAACGACGCCGATCGCTCCGACGACCATGAGAATCAGTCCGATGGTGTTGAGATTGAAGCCTTCGCCATCGACGCTGATGCCCCAGTAGAGGATTGCACCCACCGCCACGAGGAAGATGCTTCCACCGATTCCACCTGTTCGCATTGCTGAGACTCCCTTGTCGCTGGTTCCAAACGGTACCCGCACCGATGGCCCGACGTCGCTCGGACGCTCAGAGACTGGTGGGTAGATGGCACGGACTGGTTCTGGTCCGGCGAGTCGGTCCACAAAGCGTCGCCGGATCGAGTGTCGCCTGCTTCGCCTCGTGGCCGGAAAAGGCGACCTCCACCATGATGATGGTCGACGCCACGAGAGTTCTTCGCCCTGCCGCAGCCTGCGCGAACAGACCCTCGACGGTAGCGGCACGGCCCTCCTCATCGAGGATGAAGGCGAGGACCGTGTTGGAGTCGAGCAGTTGCACTCTGCGTTCTTCTCGCAGTGACCGGATCAGGTCTTCGGAGCGCTGAGCTGAATCTGCCGGACGAATGGCGCCGCGGGCACGTAGGTAGCTGTCGCTACTCACCTCCGGCACAGCTTCCACGGAGGACACCCTCCTGATGGTGACCGGTCGGTCCGTGTTTGGATCTCGCTTCACAATGCCGGTCACGTCGGCAATGTGACCCCAAGCAAATCTGAGCATCTCAGCCTTGTCGGGTGCCAGGTAGCAGTAAACGGCCCGGTCGCTCAGAAGGTCGTACAGCGTGAATCGGAGCCCTCGACGCTGGGTGACCATCTCGACCCGACCTCGGACCGTTCCGATAACAGGAACAGGGTCCGGTTCGGCGGACATCAACTGCATGCCATCGTCAAGTCCGAAGAACGTGACGTCGTCCTCGGGAGGTCTCACGTGACCTCGGAATTGGGAGTTGCCGTGGCGGCCAGATCCTGAACCAGGCGGAGCACGGGCCGATCGATCCCGGTCGACCCGGATCGTACGCTGCGGGCGGCGCCGAGGTACTCGTGAATAATTCTCGGCACCGCTTCGGCTGCCTCTGGCGTACCAGCCACGGGCGTGGCCGTCAGAACAGCACTCGAGTACTCCAGACCGCTGATCTGCCACGTGATCATGTCGGGTACTCCGGATTCCGCTGTGAGCCCATCGAGAATCTTCGACCAAAGACTGGCGCGTCGGACGAACTCGGCGACTCCGACGGACCCTCCGAGCCGAAGCGTTACTGACTCAGCACTATTTGTCATGACATCGACGAGGCTACCGGGCCGACCTCAGATGTGAAGGGTCACCATTACCAGGGTTCGGTGGGTCGTCGATCCCCTCGACGGCGACCCCGAGCTCATTCATCTTCGCCGTCCTGATCGTGTCGGCGTGGAGCACGTTGGAGACGTTGATGCGACGAGGCCGTCGACCGGCAATCTGCAGCTGACGCTGCACCCGCTACCGCCTCCCCCTACGCCCAGTGTGGGCAACCTGAGCTGTAGTTCGGGAATGCCCGGATCGGAGGCCACCACACCGCCACCCTGGACACCGGCCGTGTCGGAAATTGCAACTGAATGACGACTGGCCGATTTCCGTCGGTTCGGGGTTGGGTGCGAAAACCCCCGCCGTAGCAGGGGTTTCGGGTGGTCGAGCTGGGGAGACTTGAACTCCCGACCTCTTGACCCCCAGGCAAGGCAGGAGCCTGACGGCTGATACCAGGCGGTATCGTGCTGATGGCAAAAACCGCCACGACGAGGGGTTTGCTGCCGGAGCGTTCTGGATCGGTCATCGGCGTGTCGCTTGGTTTCGCATCGATAGGCGCCAAATAGGCGCCATCTCACAGACCGCCATAGTCAGGAACCTGAATCCGATCACGCCCGTGCTGAGAAGTGTCGAACTGTAGTGAAGGATCAGTGTTTACGGCATTCTTGCCAGTTCGGGGTCAGGCTCGTATCAGGCTCTATCGGCCTGTGTTAGCCCGTTGGGTTGCAGTTTGGTTGCAGTCGAGGTCGGTTCGAGCGCGCCCAGGACCGTCGGCCGTGGGAAGAGCAACGTGTCCTAG
>JBBDHV010000049.1:0-13527 GCA_040880725.1 Acidimicrobiia bacterium | reverse complement strand
GCTTTCGGGCGGGAAGCCAACGGATGGGGGCTCGCAGCTCGCCCAATCCGCAGGCTTCTCAGAGCAGGCGCCGCAACGCTTCGATCTGACGGTGGACCGAGGCGGTGGATCCCCCGCCCTCCGAGACCCGGCGTCGGACTGATCCGACAACATCGACCAGCTCGACATCGGAGGGCTCGAACCGGGCATCGGCAGCACTCAAGTCCTGTTCGGTGGCCTCGTCGAGACCGCGGCCCTCGGCGAGCAGGGACGACACGAGGCGACCGACCGCGTGATGCGCCTCCCGGAACGGGACACCCCGCTCGACGAGCGCCTCCGCCAGGTCGAGGGCGGTCACCCACGGCGACGGCGCGGGAGGATCGAAGGTTGCAGAGCCGAGCATGGCGGTGAGGGCCGTCAATGTCCCGGCGAGCAGGTCGTCCGCCGCGAAGAGATGGGTCTTGTCGTCCTGCAGGTCGCGGTTGTAGGTGAGAGGAAGCCCCTTCTGGAGAGTGAGCATCGCCGTGAGGGAACCAATCGCCCCCGCCGCCCGCCCCCGGGCGAGCTCGGCGATGTCGGGATTCTTCTTCTGCGGCAATGCAGAACTCCCAGTGGTGAACTCGTCGCCGAATGTCACCCACCCGAATTCCGTGGTCGACCAGAGCACGAGTTCTTCCGCCAGCCGCGAAAGGTTCACCATCGCCTGGGTGACGCACCAGATGTGCTCGGCAACGAGATCACGGGAGCCGACCGCGTCCATCGAGTTGGCGAACACGACATCGAATCCCAGCGCACGCGCCGTGCTCCCTGGTTCGATGCCAAGACTGGAACCTCCCCCCGCCCCCGCGCCGAGAGGTGACACGCCCAACCGATCAGCGAGGTCCTCGAATCGCGAGCGGTCGCGCAACGCCATCCAGACGTAGGCGAGCAGGTGGTGTCCCAGCGGGACAGCCTGGGCTTGCTGAAGGTGGGTGTAGGCGGGCACCACCGTCTCGGCGTGTTCGGCCGCCAAACCGATCATGGTCTCTGCGAAGAGAGTCAGTTGCCGGCGGCGCTCCTCGCCGGCCCGCCGCATGTACAGGCGAACGTCGAGCGCGATCTGGTCGTTGCGGGAGCGAGCCGTATGCAGCTTGCGTCCGATGTCGCCGGTCAGCTCGATGACACGGCGCTCGACTGCCGAGTGCACGTCCTCGTCGGAATCGAGAAACTCGAAGGTTCCCGCCTCGGCCTCTGCGAGCAGGACCTCGAGGGCATCTCGGAGTTGGCCGACCTCCCCGAGGGGAATCAGTCCCACATCACCGAGCATCGCGACGTGGGCCAGGGAGCCCCGGATGTCGTCGACGACGAGCCGGTGATCCTCCGGAGTCACCGTGTAGTCCCACAGGATGCGGTCAGGATCTGACTCGAACCTGCCTCCCCAGAGGGTCACTCACCTTCTCCCAACCGGGACTCCGCCAACCTGCGCAAACGGAGCGCGTTGAGCCGAATGAATCCTTCGGCGTCTGCCTGGTTGTACACGTCGTCTTCTTCGAAAGTGACGGTCGCCTGGTCGTAGAGAGCGTGCTTGGCAGACCGTCTCCCCTCGATCACGCAGCTCCCCTTGAAGAGTTTGAGGCGAGCTTCGCCGTTGACTCGCTTCTGGATGTCGTCCATGAACGCCTGCAGCGCTTCGCGCTCGGGGGCGAACCAAAAGCCGTTGTAGACCATTTCCGCGTAGCGGGGGACGAGTTCGTCGCGAAGGTGCGCAACCTCACGATCGAGTGTGATCGACTCCACGGCACGATGGGCGTGATGAAGGAGGGTCGCTCCTGGCGTCTCGTACACCCCTCGGCTCTTCATGCCCACGAAGCGGTTCTCGACGATGTCGACCCGGCCGACGCCGTGTGCGCCGGCAATCGTGTTGGCCTTCGTGAGGAGCTCGACCGGGGCGAGCTCCTCACCGTCGATCGCCACCGGGGTGCCCTTCTCGAAGGTGACTGTCACCCACTGCGGCTCGTCGGGCGCCTGTTCCGGATCGACGGTCATGCGGAACATGCCCGCCGGCGGTGATTCCCACGGGTCTTCGAGGATGCCGCCCTCGTAGGACACGTGCATGAGATTGGCGTCCATGGAATATGGCTTCTCGGGGGTCACGGGAACCGAGATCCCGCGTTCTTCGGCGTACGCGATGCAGTCGGCCCGACCGCGTAACTTCCATTCCCGCCACGGTGCGATGACCTTGATGTCGGGGTTGATGGCGTACGCGGCGAGTTCGAAGCGGACCTGGTCGTTGCCCTTGCCGGTGGCACCGTGCGCGATCGCGTCGGCGCCGACGCGGGCGGCGGTCCGCATCATGCCGCGAGTGATGATCGGCCGCGCGAGCGACGTCCCCATCAGGTAGTAGCTCTCGTAGGTGGCGTTGGCGCGAATCGCAGGGAACACGGCGTCCCGGACGAACTCCTCGGTGAGGTCCTCGACCACCGCCTCCACTGCTCCCGTGTCGATCGCCTTCTGCTCTGCTTCAGCGACCTCCGCTCCCTGGCCGACGTCGGCGGTGTAGGCGACGACGTCAGCCCCGTACTCCTCCCGGAGCCAGGTGAGGATGACTGACGTGTCGAGGCCGCCCGAGTAGGCGAGAACCACTTTCATGCGCGTGCTCCGATCTGTTCGAGTCGTGCTGCGAGGGCGGGACCTCCGTCGGCGACGGCACTGACCACGAAGATGGTGTCGTCGCCACCCACCGATCCGAGCACTTCGACCAAGCCGGCCCCGTCCAGGGCGGAGGCCACCACCATGGCGGCGCCGGGCGGAGTCTTCATCACGACGATGTTGCCGCTCGACTGGATGGATTCGACGAACTCGTCGATGGTCCGGCCCAAGTAGGCAACGGCCTCGTCGGGATCCCCCCGCTCTCCGATCCGGTAGTGATCGTCGTTCGATTTGGCGGCTCCGATGACCGCCAGATCCCGTGAGATGGTGGCTTGTGTCACGGACATTCCTCGCGCCTCGAGAAGGTCGACGAGCTCCGCCTGACTGGACACGGCCTGGTCGAGTATCAAGTTGCGAATGACGCGTCGCCGCGCCGCCGTGGTGGACATGCCATGCAGCATACGCATATGCGTATATCATTCCCAGTCGGCTGTTGGGGTGATAGCCAGTCGGCTGTTGGGATGACAGCCAGTCGGCTGTTGGGATGACAGCCAGTCGGCTTTTCGGGTGACAGCCAGTCTGCAGCCGTCCGTCCCCGCAGTCCGCAGCCCGAACGGCATCACGTGGCGGACCGATATGCTGAGGGCCGACCGATGGAGAGACACCGCTGAATCCGTACTGGGCCCTCGCTCTGGTCGCCGCCCTCATCGCCGCCAATGGTCTCTTCGTCGCGGCCGAGTTCGCGCTCATCTCCGTCAGGCGAGGAAGCCTCGAAGCGCTCGCCGCCGAAGGCAGCCGACGGGCCGGTACGGCCATCAGAGAGCTCGATCGGGCATCGTTCATGCTGTCGGGGGCGCAGTTCGGCATCACCGCCACCAGTCTGGTGGTCGGGTTCCTCGCCGAGTCCGCGGTGGGCGACGCAGTGGTGAGGCCGGTCCTCGACCTGTTCGGGCTCTCCGAGGACACCGCCACACCCGTCGCGCTGACGTTGGCCTTCGCCATCTCGACTGTCGTACAGATGCTCTTCGGCGAACTGGCCCCCAAGAACCTCGCGCTCGCCATTCCCGTGCGTATGTCCCTCTTCGTCGCGTACCCGATCCATTGGTTCGGAAATGCGCTGGGCCCGATCATCCGGCTCTTCGACGGATCGGCTGCCTGGGTGACGAGACGGGTGTTCCGAGTCGATGTCGCCGAGGAGCGGCACGGCGGCCACTCCTCAGCAGAGTTTGCCCGCATCATCGTGGCATCCCAGGAAGAGGGGCAGCTGTCGAGAGACCAGGGCGAACTCCTCACGCGGGCGGTCGACCTGGGCCAACGTCGGGTTCACGAGGTCATGGTCCCGCGCACGAGGGTGACATTCCTCGACGGCGACGCGCCCGTCGACACGCTGCGCGAGATCGCCCGGGAGACGGGACACTCCCGGTTTCCCGTCGTCGGTGAGACCGACGACGACATCCTCGGCACCGTGCACATCAAGGACCTCCTGTCGGTCCCCGCCGATGAGCGGGAAACCACTGTCGTCGGCACGATCGCCAGCCCGGCACTGATCGTGCCGGACACCGACCGACTCCGACCGTTGCTGTCCAAGATGCGGCAGGCACGACGTACCTTCGCCGTGGTGGCCGATGAGTACGGCGGCGTCGCCGGCATCGTCACGCTCGAAGACGTCGTCGAGGAGCTCGTCGGCGAGATCCAGGACGAGTTCGACGCCGAAGCCGGTCCGATCCGGCAGGAGTCCGACGGTGCCTACCTCTTCGACGGGACGGTCCGAGCCGAGGAAGTCGAGGCCGTCCTGGGATGCGACCTCGCGGAAGGCGACTACGAGACCATCGCGGGCTTCGTCATCTCGACCCTCGGACGGATTCCGGCCGAAGGCGAGTTCGTCGTCGAGGCAGGGTGGCACTTCAGAGCCGTCGAGATCGATGGCCTCCGAGTGGTGACCATCGAAGCGCGCCCCCTCGACCAGAGCGCCGCGGACGATGACGGGGAGTCCGAGTGACGCGGACGCTCGCAGCCGACGCCGCGGATCTGACGGCCGGATTCGACCCGACGGCCCTGTTGGTCGGACTCGCGCTGCTCATCGCCAACGGTTTCTTCGTGGCAGCTGAGATCGCCCTGCTGGCCGCGAATCGGGCCCAGGTCGAGGAGTTGGCTTCCCAGGGCGAACCGGCTGCGGTCCGGGCCTTGAAGGCGCTCAGAGAGATCTCGATCACGTTTTCCGGTGCCCAGCTGGGTATCACGATGTGCTCGCTCGGTCTCGGCGCCATCGCAGAACCGGCACTCGCGTCGCTGTTCCTCGTCTGGCTCGAACCGATCGGCCTGACCTCCACCACTGCCAGCGTGATCGCCTTCGTCGTGGCACTCAGCATCGTGGTGTTTCTCCACATGGTCGTCGGTGAGATGGTTCCCAAGAACCTGGCGCTGGCGGATGCCGAACGACTGTCGATGCGCGTCTCACGGCTGTTTGGTTGGTACGTGCGGCTGTTCCGCCCCCTGATCGTGTTGCTCAACGGCGCCGCCAACGGAGTGGTGCGGCTCACCGGGGTCGAACCCGTGGCCGAGATCGGCCTCGTCCACACCCCCGACGAGCTGCGGATGGCCCTCCGCGAGTCGCTGCGCAGCGGTCTCATCGCTCCTGGGCAGGTCCGAGTCCTCTCGGCGGTGCTCGCGCTCGGGGACATCGACGCCGAGTCCGCCATGACCCCACGCATCGATCTCGTCACGGTCGCCGAGGACGCCACGGTGGACGAGATCCTGGGGATCGCTGCTGCGTCAGGACATTCCCGACTGCCCGTCCACAAGACCGACCTCGATCACATCATCGGCGTGGTCCACGTCAAGGACATCCTCACCGCCCGCGCCGAGGACATCGAGGGGAGGACGGCGGCGGACCTGAGGCGGCCGATGCCGGTCGTTCCCGAATCGCGAGATCTGGATCAGCTTCTCAACGACATGCGGTCGGAACGATCACACCTCGCACTCGTCATCGATGAGTACGGGGGCACTGCGGGTGTGCTCACCCTCGAGGACATCCTCGAAGAGCTCGTGGGAGAGATCGCAGACGAGTTCGACCCGACGGTCCTGGAGCCGAGAGACCGAGAGGGCGCGTGGGTGGTCCCGGGAACGATGCGGCGCGACGAGTTGGAGCGCCTCAGCGGGCTCGAGCTGCCCGAAGGCGAGACCGAGACGGTGTCCGGGGCGATCAGCGAGGCACTCGGTCGGCTCCCGGCGCGGGGCGACCGGATCGAGTTCGAAGGCTGGACGCTCCGGGTCCTGACCGTGGACGGCCGTCGCGCCGGCCAGGTCGAGGTCGTCGCTCCGACCCCGTGAACGCCGCACGACTCGGGATTCAGGGCACCGCCCGCCACAGTGCCTGTCGACCGTTGCCGTCGACGGCGACCACGGTCGGTACGTCGGTCCCGGTCACCATCGTTCGAAAGGCGCCGTCGAAGCCCGCGTCTGCCCAGAGCGGGAGCCGCTCCCAACCGCCCCCTGACTCGGACAACCAGATGCTGTCGCTCGACCAGTCGTGCACCGACACGACCGAACCCGATACGGCGGTCGGCCCGAACGGGGCGCGGCTCAACCGTGCGAGCGTTCCGCCGGGTTCCAAGCGGTGGATGCCGACTGTGGCGCTCTCCCCGACGGCCACGACGACCTCGCCGGCCAAGAGTGCGACAAAGCCCTCGCCGAGCTGCCGCCACTCCGCGCCGAGAGTCTCCGGCGTCCCGTGCACACGGCCATCCGACGTCAGGACGAGCAGCGAACCCATCCCGCTGGCGGCGTCGACGACGGTCCCGGGAGGTGTCAGCTCGGTAACCGTGGTCGTCGTCAGGAAATGGCCCACCGGCCGGGTTGCGTCGAAGATCGCCACCCCGCGTCCGACTGTCGCGTAGGCACCTGCCGCGACGCCGCGAATCGTGCGTGCCCCCTCGAAGCCGCCATCGGACCGGTAGTCGTAGATCACGCTCCGGTCGTCGAACACACCGACAACCGAGAATCCGTCATCCCGACCCACGCCAACTTGGGATCCAATTGAGGGCCCGCGGGGGATCCCGCGCAATTTCGTCCACGCGCCGTCGTACAGCGCCCAGGCCGGCCACACGCCATCGGGGGTGATTGCCACGACCGTCGATGCAAGGCCCACAACGTCGCGAGTTCCTTCTGGCAGGGCGAGCGGAGTACCCCACCGCCTGGCTTCCGTGACGAGCGACGCGATTCCAAACGGCGCCGCCACCGCCGATACCTCTCTCGGCGGCGGCGGCGACTCGGAGAGTGGTCCCGTTTGCCACGCCACGGCGACGAGCACGACTCCTCCCACGGAGGCCATCAGTCGAGTGCTCGGCGAGGACCGGGACGGCGGAACCACATCTCGGTCCGCGGATGCCACGATGACCCGACTCGTCACGACAATCCGTCCCACCGGTACAGCACCGGACGACCACCTTCGGTGATCACGGCATACCCCCGAGGTCCGGGAACCGACCGAACGAAGGCACGCACATCCCCGATCCCGGTCCGACGATGGCTCCCCAGTGTCCTGCCGACCCCCACGCCTCGACCGCCTGGTGGCCGGGGCGGCGTCGATCCGGGCCGCTCCTGGGCCGTCGGGACGGTGATACTCACCGTCCCAAACCTACCGATGGCATCCGAGTGGTGTTGACCCCCATCGCCGCCACCGCTGCAACGACACCTCCGGCACCCACCGCCTGCAGCAACGTCAGTCGTTCCCCCAGGAAGACCAGTCCGCCGGCAACCCCGAACACCGGGATGAGACTGAGCGAGATTGCGGCGGTGGAGGTTCGAACCTGGCGGAGACCCGTGAGATAGAGCCAGAACGCCAACCCGTAATACACGACTCCGGAACCCACCGCGCTGACCCAGCCCGTCACCCCGACTCCCGAGAGGTCGACCAGCACCTGAGGGTCGGCCGTCAGGCCGAGGGCGAGGACGGCGAATCCCAATGCGTACCACTGCTGACCGATGACGACATCGAGGTTCGACTCAGAGGCGAACCACGCACTCGCCCCCACGGTGTAGACCGCGCAGCACAGCACCGCCGCGGCGGTCAGCGCCATTCCTCTCCCGTCGAGTCCCCCGGCTCCGGAGAAACCCGCCAGGGCGGCACCGCACACGGCCACCACCATCAACGCACCCGTCGTCCCGCCGATCCGGTCTCGGAGGATGATCCAGGCGAGGACGACGATGAAGACCGGTTCGAGCGCCCACACGAGGACCGAGAGTCCCGCAGTGATCGTCGTCAGCCCCGCCAGGCTCAGCAGGTAGGCGAGACCGGGGTTCAACACCCCGAGCGCCAGCATCCTCGTGGAAGGACGGGCCCGTGTCGGAGGGGTGACGACCCGTCGCACGACCGACAGCGCGGTGATGCTGGCGGCCAACTGCACGACCAGGAGGGAGGTGGGAGCGAGTTCGGCGACGGCTCGCTTGCTGGCAACGGCGCCCAGCCCCCAACAGGCAGCTGCGGCGATCAGGGCAAGGGCGTGTCTCTGAGAGCGGACTTCGGAAAAGGCCATGGAACGACTCCTGGAACGGCGACGGGACGGGACGCGTGACGAACCACGCCGTCGTCCTCGCCGTCACAGGCGGCATATCCGGGGAGTCGGCATCTCACGGCGACCAAACTACCGTTTCGTTGACCGCTTCGGGGCTGCTGCGAGCCGAGTTTCAGCCCATGTCGAAAGCCGGGCCATGACCGGGCACGATCCGGGTCGCCACCTCGAGGACGCGGCGACGACCGCGCTCGATGGCATCCGGGTCGGTGGCGAGCGGATCAGGGGTCGGGCCGGCTTCGAACCACCACAGATGGGTGGCAGCCACAACCCCTGCGGCAGTGCCGATGAGCGTCGTGATGTCCTGTGGGGTGTGCCCGGGGGTCTCCCACAACACGACAGATGGCGAAACCAGGAAGCCCTCGGCGGGACGGGACGTCCAGGTGTCGTGGTGATAGATCGCCCAGTGATCGTGGACCCTGGCGTCTCCGAACAGTCCCACGTTGACAGTGTGGTCCGGATGGTGGTGGCTGATGACGACGTCGGTGACGTCGCGAGTCTCGAAGCCTGCTGCCGTGAGGGGATCGAGGATCGCCGTCTGAGACGACGCCATACCCGGGTCGATGACGATGACGGCATCCCCATCCACGACCAGGGACACCGTGGATCTCACTGCAGGACTTCCCGACCCGACCTGAAGGATCGTCAACCGCGCCGTTGCGGCGATACCGGTGCTCACGCCAGCGCACCCGCGAATCGTTCGACCGCGTCGTCGATCTCGTCGCCTGACACCGTCAGTGGAGGCGCGAACCGCACCGCATCAGGGCGCACTGCATTGACGATGAGACCCGCATCGAGCGCCCGGGCAGTCACCTCTGCGGCGTTCGACTGATCGAGCACGGCCGCCAGGAGCAGACCCCTTCCGCGCACGGCCTGCACTCCGACGAGCCGGCTCAACGCGTCGACCAGTTGGTCCTGGCGTGCCACGGTGTTGGCGAGAAGGTCCCGGGACTCGATTTCTTCGATGACCGCCAGTGCACCGGCACACACGGCCGGGCCTCCGCCGAACGTGGTGGCGTGGTCGCCGACACGGAAGGCGGAAGCGACCTCTTCGGTCGCCATGGCCACTCCGATCGGAAGACCGTTCGCGAGCGCCTTGGCGGTCGTGGCGATGTCCGGCGTGAAACCGAGCTGCTGCCACGAGAACCAGGTCCCCGTGCGACCCACGCCCGCCTGGACGTCATCGACGATGAGCAGGATCTCGCGTTCGTCGCAGAGCGCCCGGATTGCCTGGAGGTACTCGGCGGACAACGGAACGACACCGCCTTCGCCTTGCGTGGTTTCGACCATGACCGCGGCCGTCGTGTCACTGACGGCGTCGGCCAGCTTCTCGATCTCACTCGGGGGCACCTGATGAAAACCCGGCGGCAGCGGCTCGAACGCCGCCTGTTTGGCCGGCTGGCCCGTCGCCGCCAGGGTGGCCAGCGAGCGCCCGTGGAAGGAGTCGAGAAGCGAGATCACTTCGTAGCATTCCGGCCCCTTCGTCGACTGCCCCCAGCGTCTGGCCAGTTTGATTGCCGCTTCGTTTGCCGTGGCACCACAGTTTGCGAAGAACGTCCTGTCCAGTCCCGAAAGGGCATTCAGCCGTTCGGCGAGGCGAATCATCGGCTCGGTGAGATAGAGGTTGGAGACGTGGACGAGTGTTGCCATCTGGGCCGCAACCGCCGCCGCAACCCGCGGATTGGCATGGCCGACCGACACCACTGCAAGACCCGTGAGGAAGTCGAGGTACTGGCGGCCGTGTTCGTCGGTGAGCAAGGTGCCTGCCCCGTGGGTGAACACCACAGGGGTCCTCCCGTAGGTCTGCATCACGGCCGCCCGTTCGCGCTCGATCAGCGACGTCATGGGCGTTCATCCCCGTTCTGGGTCACCATCGTCCCGATTCCTTCCCTCGTGAACATCTCCAACAACAGCACGTGCTGCACCCGACCGTCGAGAATGTGGGCGCGGGCAACGCCGGCCTCCAATGCGGCTGCAACCGAGGAGAGCTTGGGAAGCATGCCTCCCGCTATCGTCGGAAGCAGCGCCTGCATCGCCGACAAGTCCATCCGCTGAATGAGCGACGCCTCGACGGCGGGATCCGCCAACACTCCCTCGACGTCGGTCAGGTACACGAGTTTCCGGGCACCGAGCGCGGCGGCGAGGGCACCTGCCGCCGTGTCGGCGTTGACGTTGTACACATCGTTCTCCGGTCCGAGCGCAATGGGTGCCACGACCGGCACCAGCCGCTCGGCGAGGAGGCGATCGATCAGTCCGGTGTTGACGCCGGTGATGTCCCCGACGTACCCGAGGCGTTCGTCCTTGGGAGTCGCATGGAACAGACCGGCATCGATGCCGCTGACTCCGATGGCCTCGGCGCCATGGGATCCGAGCATCCTGACGATGTCGGCGTTCACCTCGCCCACGAGGACCCGCTGGACCACTTTCATCGTCGCTGCGTCCGTCACGCGCAGACCGTCGACCCAGGCGGGTTCGAGACCTGCGGTGGCCATGGCCTCGGAGATCTGCGGTCCTCCCCCATGTACCACGACCGGGAGAATCCCCACCGTGTGAAGGAGCGTGATGTCGCCCGCAAAGCTCTGTTGCAGTGCCGGGTCCTCCATGGTGGACCCGCCGTATTTGACGACCACGACCTGGCCCCGGAACCGCTGGATATAGGGCAGTGCCTCCATCAGGATCGAGGCTTTCCCCATCGAGTTGGCGATCCGCGCCTTCTGGGGGTCGGGCGCTCCGTGCCCTGTCGTCATGAGCGTTCCCCGTTGAAGACGACGTAGTCGGGGGTGAGGTCGGTGGTCGTCACGACCGCCTGGCCGGAGCCGGTCCCGACCTGGACCGACACCGAGAAGTTCCCGGCGAGGCGGGCGGACAGCTCGGCGTCGTCGAAGCGGGCGGCCACCCCGTCCCGACACACCACTGTTCCGTCGTAGGCGATCTGTACGTGATCGGGGTCCACGGGTTCGCCCGCCACCCCCAGCGCGGCCAGCACCCTTCCCCAGTTGGGGTCAGCCCCGAAGAACGAAGACCGAACGAGCGCGGAATCTGCGATGGCCATCCCCAGTCGGCGGGCGGAGCGGACATCTGTGGCGCCGGAGATCTGCAGCTCGACCACCTTGGACGCCCCCTCGGCATCCCGGGCCATTTGCGAGGCGAGATCACGACACACCGCCTCCACGACGTCTCCCAACTCCTCGGCCGACGGTTCGATGCCCGAGGCGCCCGAAGCGAGGAGCACGACGGTGTCGTTGGTGGACTGGCACCCATCGATGTTCAACGCATTGAAGGTGACGTCGGTAGCCGCGATGAGCGCTTCCTGAAGCACCTGCGGCGTCGCCACCGCGTCGGTGGTGAGGAACGCGAGCATCGTGGCCATGTCGGGACGCACCATTCCGGCCCCCTTCGCCATCCCGCCGACGGTCCAATCTCTTCTGCTTGCAGTCGCCATTTTCGGAACGGAATCCGTCGTGAGAATCCCTCGCGCGGCATCCTCGGCATGATCCGCTCCGTCGCCCAGACCCGCAACGAGCCCGGGTACGGCGCCGAGGATGCAGTCCATGGGCAGCCGGCCGCCGATCGGACCCGTCGAACACACAATGATCTCGGTGGGGTCGCAACCGAGCTCGTCGGCCACTGCAGCGGCCATGGCCCGGGCATCGTCTCGTCCCCCATCACCCGTTCCGGCGTTGGCCGAACCCGAGTTCACGATGATCGCCCGGACCGTCCCCGAAACAAGATGGGCCCGGCTGACCTCCACGGGAGGTGCCGCCGTTCGCGACGTCGTGAAAACCCCTGCTGCGGGTACGGACTCATCGGCCACGACCAACGCCATGTCGGGCGCTCCGGATGCCTTGATCCCCGCCGCGGCGCCTGCGGCACGAAATCCTCGGGCGGCGACGACGCTCATGGCATCCACCCCGACGTCGGGAGTCCCGTCTCCTCGGGGAGGTTTCCGATGATGTTCGCCGCCTGGATCGCCTGTCCGGCCGCGCCTTTGACCAGGTTGTCGATGGCGGCCTGGGCGATGACGACTCCGGCGTGGTGGTCGACGAAGGCGGACAGGATCGCCCTGTTCGACGACACCGCCCAACGAGTCTGCGGAGGTGAGTCGATGACAGACACGAAGGGGCGCCCCGCATAGGCGTCTTCCAGCACGGCCCGGGCCGAACTCTCGTCGAGTGAGGCGTCGGACAGGCGAGCGGTGACGGTGGCCAACTCCCCGCGCTGCATCGGAACGAGGTGCGGGGTGAACACGACGGCGGGGTCGTGATCCGTCGACTGGGCGATGGCCATCTCGATCTCGGGCCGATGGCGATGCCGGGTCACTCCATAGGCCTGGGCACCTTCGGCGACCGACCCGAACAAAAGATTCTCCTTCAGGCTGCGACCGGCGCCGGAGACACCGCTCAAGCAGTCGGCGACGATGGGACTGGAGACGTCGACCAGCCCCGCCCGGATGAACGGGACGATCGCGAGCAGGACTGCGGTCGGATAACACCCCGGCGAGGCAACCAGGGAGGCACCCGTCAGGTCGAAGAGTTCAGGGAGTCCGTACCGCCAGTCGCCCAGCCGATCGGGAAGCGGATGACCCTCCCCGTATGCCTCCCGATATCGCACATCGGTATCGAGCCGATAGTCACTTCCGAGGTCGACGACCGCGATCCCCCGCCTCGCCAGGGTCTCGCCGATCTCCCACGACGCACCGTGCGGTAGCGCCATGAACACCACCTCGACCCCGTCGGGAAGGTCATCGGGCTCATTCGAACCGAGCGTACGTTCGCCACCCGAGAGTTGGGGATGCACCTCGGAGAGACGGGCACCGATACGCGAGTGCGCGCCGAGATGGACGAGTTCCATCTCGGGATGCCCGTCGAGCATCCGAACGAGTTCGCCTCCGGCATACCCGGACGCCCCGAACACCGCCACCTTGCGCGTCAACCCCATCTCCCGGTTCTGTGGACCGCCACTATATACGCATATGCGTATGGCTCCAGCCAAGACCCACGGAAAGGCGCTACACCTCGGCGGGTTTGGCCCGCGCGTAGATGTGGGAGACGGGGTCGCTTCCGCTCGCGACCCCCCTCGCCGGCTCATGGCAGCCGGCTGTCCCCCTCAAACAGTCCCAGACCGCGTCGTGAAGCTCCCGTCATGGGCCATAGGGTGGATTCCGCAGGCAACCCGTCCGCGCCGGCCGCGCCGTTCGGGGGGTGCAGGGGGGTCGCCCCCCGCACCATCAAGCAAGTCCGGGGGGTGCAGGGGCCCCTCCTCGCTCGCAAGCTCGCTCACCCCCCTTCGAACGGTCCACTCCGTGTCCCGTCCGGTTCCCCCCAAGGGGAACAAATTCCGCGCCAAAAAA
>JBBDHV010000048.1:0-13910 GCA_040880725.1 Acidimicrobiia bacterium | reverse complement strand
AGAAGGGTGCTTCCATGGTGGAGTACGCACTTCTCGTTGTGCTCATCGCCATCATTGCTCTGGTTGCCGTTGCCCTTGCCGGTGACGTCATCTCGGAGACCTTCTCCAACATCGCCAACTCGCTGTCGACTGCCAGCTGACAGGCGCTAGCGATTGAAGAAGGCGGGACCCTTGGGTCCCGCCTTCTTCGCGTCCGCACATCGGCTGCGATTGGGTCCGTAGTCCTGCAGACACCCACCCTGGCTTCGGTAGCGTGCGATGTACACACTCAAGAAGAGGTCAATCTCTCATGCCGCTGCACACGAACGTCTCGTCATCACAGTGCGCAGAGCGTGGCGCCACGATGGTGGAATACGCTCTCCTCGTCGCCCTGATTGCCGTGATCGCGATCGTCGCTATCTCATTGGCTGGTAACGAGGTGTCGGGCACCTTCTCACAGGTGGGTTCCGGCCTGGACTCGGCCTAGGCCGGCTTCGACAGGACGAGATACTCCTCGTCCTCGTAATCGGTCACCCAGCCCTCATCCTTGAGCACGACGGCAATGCCGTTGTCGGGCCGGATCAACGCTTGTTCGATCGCCCATTCGTCAAACAGCTCCTGCCAGCCAGGGAACCCGTTCCTCGCCTGAATCATTGACCGCAGATGATCTGCGCCGTACAGCTCCGCCCGGTCATCGATGAACACCGGCCGATCCGTTCCGTACCGGTAGATGAGGTAGCCGCCGGCGTAATCATCGTGAAAGACCCGTTCAGCCGTTAAGACCTCCGAAGCATGGGCAGGGAAGTCCTCGGACAATTCGGAGCCACCGTCGACGGGTAGGACCAGCGGGAAGATCACGAGGACCGCCGCAATGGCGGTAAGCACTCTGGTTTCCCGCCGGCCCGACCTGCTGGTGGACACTCCAAGAGACGCCATCGCGCGCCCTGCAAATGGCGCAAGCGCAATCCAGGCCGGGAACACCGCGCGGGTTGCGGTTGCAGCAAACACCAGGAACGGCACCACGATCCACAAGTGTCGCATGACGAGGTGGCCCCGAATCCCCGCGATGATCAAGAGGATCGTACCCACGAGAAACGGGATCAAAGCCACCTTCGTGAGGTCGGGCGTCGCCCATTCGGTGATCAGATCCAGTGAGTCCCGGTTGCGCCCGAACTCGATCAGCACCTGCCACACGCCCCACCCATGAGCCGTGAATGTCGATGTCGCGGACATCACCGCGGCATCGTTCAGGCGGTGTCGGTCCTTCCGACACAGCCCCACGAGGACCACGTACCCGATTCCAAGAATGAAGCTGCCGTGTACCGAAGCCCACAGGAAGGCGATGAGGGGAAGCACCCAGCGGAGCCGTTGGTCAGTTGCAGCAGCCACGACAATGGCCAGCAAGAGAAACGAAACGAGCACTGGCCGGGGACTGAGGAACGCCGCCGACAGCCATGCCGTCAGCACCCCGACAATCACGGTGGCCGGCAGTGATTTCGTCTGTCGATATGTCGACAGCAGGACAAAGACGAAAAGCAGGGTGGCGATCACCGCGAGAAATGGCGTGACGAAAGCAAGGCCCACGCGGTCATCGAACAACCCGTAGCCAAGTTCCAGGAGCCAGGACTGGGTGCGCCACGCCTCACCTTCATGCGTGAAGGAGAACGGATCGGTGGTGAGGACCGAACCGTCCGCGATCTGGAGTTTCCCAGCAGTTACATGCCAGAGAAACGAGTTGTCGCGAATCGAAAGTCGAGCCGCCACCACCGCCGTGATCCACGGCAACAACAGCGCCACATGGGCGACCGAGATCCTCGACTTGGGGTCACCGCTCTCCACGGTGCTGACAGAGGTCAACCGCCGCTGAACGCGTCCGCCATCTGGAACGCGGCGGGGCCGAGCAACACGATGAACAGAGATGGGAAAATGCAGAACACGAGGGGAAAGACCAGTTTCACCGGGGCGGCAAATGCCTTCTCCTGTGCTCGCTGACGCCGTTTCACTCGCATTTCGTCGGCCTGCACCCTGAGCACCCGAGCGATCGTCACACCGAAAGCCTCAGCCTGCATCATCGCCAACAGGAAGGAGCGGAGCTCTTCGAGGTCGGTGCGGTCCATGAGGTGTCGCATCGCATCCCGGCGGCTCACACCCACACGGGTCTCCTGCAGCATCCGGAAGAACTCCTCGGAGAGCGGACCCGGCACGGTCTGCACCACTCGCGCAAGTGCCGAGTCGAACCCGAGTCCGGCTTCCACGCTGATGACCAAAAGGTCCAGCGTGTCGGGGAGTGCCCTGAGCATGGCGTTCTTGCGCTCATCGATGTGCCGTCGCAACCAGGCGTCCGGACCGAAGAAGCCGAGCACAGGAGGTCCGATGATGACGAGTAACCGAAGAATCCCCTCGGCGGAATCGCGTATGAACCACGCCAGGACAATCCCGGCGATACCGAGGAGCACTTTCACCAACACGAACGCGGTGGCGTCGATGTTTCCCGGGTTCCCGGCGTAGATCATCTTCCGTTGAACGTTCTCCAGGTACCCGATCGGAGTGAAGCGCCGGGCGAGTTTCCCCAGACTCAGCACCACCGGAGCGAGCGCACGCTCGGAGAACGCCTGACCTGCGATCGCCTGGTCGCGGGTGGTTGCCGCCCGTCCATACATCGCCAGGCGATCCGCTGCAGTCCGCTGCACGCGCACTGCAGCGAATCCCACCCAGAGCACCAGGGCGGCGATGGCGATGAACACCAGCAGGACAGGGACGAGTTTCGGATCCACGGGCTATACCTCGATGTCGATGATCTTACGGAGCCAGAAGATGCCGGCCCCGATGAGCAGCAGACCGAATCCCATGGCGATCTGGCCCATCGTCTCGTCGAAAAGGGGTTGCAGATACTCACGGTTCGTCGTCCACAAGAACAAGCCCATCAAGAACGGCAGCGAGCCGAGCACGATCGCCGAAATACGTCCCTCGGCGGTGAGGGCGTTGATCTCGCCCTTCAGACGGTTGCGGGCCAGCATGGTGTCGGCCACTGTCTGCAGCACCTCTGCAAGGTTTCCACCCACCTCACGTTGAATCTCAACGGCCATCGCTGCCCAGCGCCAGTCCTCGGACTGGGTGCGTTCGGTGATGGCGTCCAACGCCTCGGTCACGGGGATACCCAGGCGTGCTTCGGTGACGGCTCGTCCGAACTCACGGGCGGTCGGGTTGGGGGCTTCGGCTGCCACGGCCTCGATTGCCTGGAGCAGCGAATAGCCGGCCCGCAGCGACGTCGACAGCAGCGTGAGCGTGTCGGGGAGTTGCTTCTCGAACTTCTTCTTCTCGCGCTTGCCGACGAAGTTGATGGCAAAGAAGACGATGACGATCGAGATGACCGCCACGATCAGGCCGTTGACGATGTTGAAAGTGAAGAGGGCGGTGAGGATGCCCAACACCAGCGAGATGCCGAGTCCTGCTGCGATCGCCTCACCGGCCGACAGCGGGACGTTGGCCTGCTCCAGGGTGGCGTTGACCGCACCGAGCAACCCGCGCTTCTTGACCTCCTCCTCGGCACGGCGGGTGAAGCGGCCTACCAACGGGATACGCTGGAACCACGGCTTCTTCTCCTCCTGGCGTTCCCGGCGACCATACGTGGCGAGGCGCTTCAAGTAGGTGTTCTCGACCTTGTCGCGGTTCCCGCCGAACAAGATGAACAGGAACAGGGCGGCGGTGAGCCCGATGAGTACTGCGGCGCCGATCTTCACGAGGTCGGGGTCGATGGGAAGCGTCGACTCGATCACCATCGGGGCCGCCATCGCCAGGGTCGTCGTAGTGGTCGGGCCGGTCACCGTGGTGGTGGTCACGGTGAAACCGCCGGACTGGAAGGCTTGGGAAGCCTGCAGGCTGCCGTATTGCACGCCGAGGGCGATCTCACCGGGGTTGGCAATCTCGGAGTTGTATCGGACCACCAGGGTGTTGCCCAGTTCCTGTTGGATCTGGCCGTACAAGCTGGACAACTGCTCGGGGTCGGGCGTGGAGAAGAACCGTCCGTCGGCGGCGGCAACGATCTGCTCCAGCGCATCGGGGGTGAAGACGTCTGATTCCAGCGCCACACCGAACGTGCGGATCTCGGCGGCGTCGACCGCAGCAATGGCATCTTCCAGCGTCGCCGTCGAGTTCTCGTCCGCACCGTCAGTGAGCACGATCATGTTCTTGCGGATCTGGTCGGTGGAACTGGAAAACAGCTCGGTCCCGCGGATCACCCCGTCGTACATGGCCGTGCCGCCCTCGGCGACGATCCCCTCGATCTGGGCGTTGAGCGTGCCGCGGCTGGTCGTGAAGTTCGACAGCACCTCCACGGTGTCCGAGAAGGTGACCAGCGCGATGAAATCCTCCGCCCGCTTCTGGGCGACGAACGCCTGGGCGGACGCCTTCGCCGCCTCCATCGCCGCACCCTCCATCGAACCCGACGTGTCGATGACCAGCACCACACCCTGCGGGACGCTGACATTCGAAATCAGGTCGATCTCGGCGTCCTCGATGGGCTCACCGTTCTCGGTGAGCTGGAGTTGGGCAGGATCGAGCGGCTCGGTCAGGTTCCGGAACTCCACCACGAAGGTGACCCGGCCGTTGTCCGAGAATCGGTTGCTGTTGACGTGGACGATCTCGGCCACCGAGTCGGCGGTCTGGGCGACCGCGACCCCGGGCAGGGCCAACACCAGCGCCAACAGCGCGGCGAGAAGAAGGCGGAGGTGTCTCACCGGACCACTGAGTAGTTGTCTTGGGAGCTGCGGCGAGCGAACGGCTCGGGCTCGAAGAGATCGGCCGGCAGCTTGATGCCCTGGTCCTGCAGCTTGTCCGAGAACGACGGACGGATCCCGGTGGCCTTGACCTTGCCCTGGGACTTGCCGTCAGGTGCGAACCCCATCCCGTGGTCGAACAAGAAGATGTCCTGCTGGGTGATGACGTCACCCTCCATGCCTTCGATCTCGGTGACATGGGTGATGCGACGGGTTCCGTCCTTCAGACGGCTGATCTGGACGACCAGATCCACGGCCGAAGCGATCTGCTCGCGGATGGCCCGCACCGGCAGGTCGTAGCCGGCCATCATCACCAGGGTCTCCAGACGGGACATGGCGTCGCGGGGAGTGTTGGCGTGCAGCGTGGTCAGCGAACCGTCATGACCGGTGTTCATGGCCTGCAACATATCCAGGGCCTCACCGCCACGACACTCACCGACGACGATGCGGTCAGGACGCATACGCAGGGTGTTGCGAACCAGGTCACGAATGGTGATCGCGCCCTTGCCTTCGATGTTGGCGGGGCGGGTCTCCAAGCTGAGCACGTGATCCTGATGGAGCTGCAACTCGGCGGCATCCTCCACCGTCACGATGCGCTCGTCACCCGGCAGGTACGACGAGAGGACGTTGAGGGTCGTCGTCTTACCCGAACCGGTACCACCGGAGATGATCACGTTGAGGCGGCCGACGACACAGGCCCGGAGGAAGTCGGCGGTGCGCTGGTCGAAGGTGCCGAACTTGATGAGGTCCTGTTCGGTGAACGGGTCCACGGCGAACTTACGAATCGTCAGGAAGGGCCCGCCCAAGGCGAGCGGGTGAATGACGGCGTTGACACGGGAGCCGTCAGGGAGGCGGGCGTCCACCATGGGAGTGGCCTCGTCGACACGACGGCCTATCTGGCCGACGATCTTGTCGATGATGCGGCGGAGGTGGGTCTCGTCGACGAAACGGATGTCGGACTTGGTGAGCTTTCCGTTGCGCTCCATGAAGATGTCATACGGGCCGTTCACCATGACTTCGGTGACGTCCGGGTCGTTCAGCAGCGGGTCGATCGGGCCGTACCCGAGGACGTCGGATGCGATCTCGTTGAGAAGGGCCTTGCGGTCGGCGGTGGACAGCGGAAGGCTGTGCTCCTGTTCAACCGCCCACTCGAGCATCTCCATGACGCGCAGACGCAGCTCGGCGTCAGACATCTGCCGGTCATACAGGGTCGGACCCAGTTCCTCGACGACTTTGAAATGCAGACGACCGCGCAGCTCCTGAACGGCCTCGGACCGCTGACCGGAAACTGTGGAGACCTCGTTGGTCTTCGCCGCTGCAACTCGTTCTGACAGCGATGCCATGTGAATCGACCCCTCGTGTGATTACCAGCCCCTTGGGGAAGGAGCTCCTATGCGAACCTCTCGTCAGTTTCGACGGAACAGACCGCCACCTGAAGCAGCTTCTACCTTGTGCCCCGTCACAAGTTCAAAGACCTCCCCGAAACCCTTTGCCACCTTCGACTTCGGTGCGGATTCAACCACGGGCCGACCCTCGTTGACCGAGGCCGCGACATCTCCGTCTGAGGGGATGCGCGCCTGGATCTGGGACTTCAGTGCCCCTTCGATCTCCCGGTCGTCCAAACGGGCCCGGGCATTGGAACGGTTGAGCACCAGCCGCACCTTGTTGGTGGGGAACTTCAGCAACCGCAGCGTCTCCAACGCCAGCTTGGCGTTCTTGACCGACGGCAGATCCATGTCCACCACCATCAGCACCTGGTCGGACTTCTCCAGCAGCGACAACAACAACTCGTCGAGCAGCGAGGCCGTGTCGACCACGACGTAGTCGAACATCGTCTTCAGCAGTTCGAGAATCTGCAGCAAACCGGCGGTGGTGATGTCGTCGGCGAAGGCCGGCTCCAACGGCGCGGCCAACACTTTCAGGCCGGTGTGATGCGGCGTGAGAATCGAATTGAGAAGCTGTTCGTCGAGGCGGTGCAACTCGGCGGCCGCGTTGACCACCGTGAACTTCGGCTCCAACTGCAACACCAGGCACACGTCGCCGAACTGCAGGTCGGCGTCGACCAGACACACCTTGGAATCAGGCTGCTGGGCCAACAGCACCGCCAGGTTGGTGGCGGTCACCGTCTTGCCGCTGCCGCCCTTGGCCGACATCACAGTGACGATCTCACCGGTGGGCGGTCCATCGGCGGTGGCGACCGTGGGCGATGCCGGACGGGACGACTGCATACGCAAGACGTCCGAAGAGAACTGGCTGATGGCCTGGGCGATCTTCTCCTCGGTGAGAGGAGCTTCGATCACATCGGAGACGCCGCGCTGCATCGCCGAACGCAACAGGTTGGCAGTCACCGACTCGGCGACGACCAGCGAAATCAACGTCGGATCCGCCGCCCGCAGATTGCGGACTGCATCGAGAGCGGAATCGTCCGCATATGACGGTCCCAAAATGACCATCCGAAGATTCCCGCCCTCGATGGCGGACAAGGCGTCGTTGATCGTGCGCGCAGTCGGCAGACCCCCGTCGAAAAGGCGCTTGGCCTCGTCGATGAAGTCGTCGTCCTCGTCGATGACGAGCAGATTGTTCTCAGTCAGCGACACGAAAGTCCTCTCAGCCCCCGAAGATGTCCTGCACGAGGTCACCTTCGAACAAGTTTTCGATCGTCACACCGAGGGTATCGGCTTCGACGAAGTCTGGCGGCACCAGCGTGTAATACAGCGCACCGGCCTGCTGGGCGAACACCAACCGCTCGGCGACATCCGGCGTCACCTCGAGGGTGAACACCGTCGTGGCGACCGGAGCAGCCTCGCCCTCAGTCTGCACGGCCGCATCGGTCTCGGCACCCGTGGCGTCGACAGTGGGGGCGGCGTCAGGATCGGGGCGAATGTCGGTTCCCACCGCGATCACACGCAGACCCTGCAACACATAGCGGGTGTAGGTGATCGGGACGACCTCATCCTCACCTTCGACGCCTTCCTCCTCCTCGACTGGGATCCCGAAGTCCGGGGCGTCCTCGGCGAGAGCGGTGAGCTGGAAGTCGATGTCGATCGTGATGATGGCGTTGATCCGGTCGCCCGGCTGGACGAAACCGTTCACACCCTGAATCGATCCAGGGCTGATCGTGATCGCCTGGGTTCCCTCGGACAGCAACTCTGCCAGCGGAGTGATCTCAATGGTCAACTCCACCCACTGGGACTGGGTGAGCACGCTGTTCGCAGAAATGGGACCTGCCGCGACACGGCCGGCGAGCACCTGTTCGAGCTGGGCGACATCATCCTCGGAGGTGGCCGTGATGGCGTCCGCCGGAATGTCGTCCCGCTGCTCGGTACCCGGCGCGAAAAGAATGTTCCGGTTCTGGAGCACGAAGTCACCTTCGGTACCTTCGGCCAACTGCTGAACGGCCCGGAAAACCCGGATCTCCTCGCGACCCTCACGAAACTCGTTTTCGATGTTCGTCAGGTATTGGAAGATCGAGAAAGCGGCTACGCCGGCTAGCACCAGCGCCACCACCAAGACCAACGCTCTCCTACCCATCAATGCTCCTCATTTGCTCAACTCCGGTAACAACCAGACCTTCGGTCCGATCGTGCCAACGGAGCAACGGCCCCCGTCGAGCTCGTCCGCATGTATGTCATATGTCGTTCGAATCGGATGATCCCCGATCCGGCCTCCAGGACGATACAGGTCAGACGACCGTCGAAAGGGTTTTCGTCAACCTGGGAACCGACTTGAGGCGGAATGTCACAAAACCGTGCCGGACCGCACCCAAACATCGAGCTCCGACGCCGAGGCTCAGCGTCGGCCGATACCCCGTTCCTTGAGCTCCTGGAGAATGGCCTCCAACGAAGCATCGACCGCAACCGGCGGACGCTCCTCGGCCTCGGGACCGAACTCGCGCTCGAACTCCCGACGCTGCGGACGCTTCCGAGGCGCAGACGACGACGGTGCAGACGACGGTGAAGACGGCGACGACGCCTGCTGCTGCTCGCGCTCCTTCCAATCGGGCAGAGCCTGCTTGATGGAAAGACTCACACGGCGGCGCTCGTCGTCCAGTTCGGTGACCTTCGCAGTCACCTTCTGGCCGATCGACAGCTCCAGCTCCGGCGACTCGACACGGTGCACCGCGATCTCCGAGACGTGAACCAGACCCTCGACACCGTCGGTGATCGACACGAACGCACCGAAAGGCACCGTCTTGATGACCGTGCCCTCGACGACCTGGCCGACCTCGTGGTCACGCTCGAAGACCACCCACGGGTCCTCCAGCGTCTGACGGATCGACAAGCTGATGCGCTCACGGTCCAGGTCGACTTCCAGAACCTTCACGGTGACCTTGTCTCCCACCTTCACCACTTCGGAAGGATGGTTGACGTGCTGCCACGAGAGCTCGGAGACGTGGACGAGGCCGTCCATGCCGCCGAGATCGACGAAGGCGCCGAAGTTCACGACGCTCGAAACGGTTCCCTCACGGACCTCGGTCTCGGCGAGACCGTCCAAGAACGCGGTGCGCTGCTCGGCCTGCTCCTCTTCGAGATAGGCACGGCGGGAAAGGACCACGTTGTTGCGGTTGCGATCCAACTCGATGACCTTGGCTTCGATCTGGGTGCCGATGAACGGATCGAGATCGCGGACACGGCGGAGATCGACCAGTGATGCCGGCAGGAAGCCGCGCAGGCCGATGTCCACGATGAGACCGCCCTTCACCACTTCGATGACGGTGCCCGTGACGGTCTCCTTGTTGTCGGTGACCTGCTGGATGCGACCCCATGCACGCTCGTACTGGGCGCGCTTCTTCGACAGGATCAGACGACCCTCGTCGTCCTCCTTGTTGAGAACCAGCGCCTCGACCCGGTCGCCGACCTTGACGACGTCCGACGGGTCGACGTTCTTGCGCATCGAAAGCTCTTCGATGGGAATCAGACCCTCGGACTTGTACCCGATGTCGAGCATGGCGCCGTCCTGGTCCACATTGACCACGGTGCCCTCGACGATGTCGCCCTCTTTGAACTCGAGGACGGTGGCGGCGATCGCAGCCTCGAAGTCGTCCATGATCTCGTCGGGCAGATCACTCAGATCCGGTGCGACGATGGCGACCTTGCCAGGCGGGGCCTGGGTCGGGGTGTCGGCTGCGGGTTCCGTGGAAGTCTCGGCTGCGGGAGTTTCGTCCTCGGCAGGGGCCTCCTCGACGGGAGCTCCCTCCGCGGGAGCTCCTTCTGTGGGAGCGCCCTCAGCAGCAGGGCTCTCCTCGGCGGGAGCTTCTTCTGTGGGAGCGTCTTCTGTGGGAGCTTCTTCTGTGGGAGCCTCCTCAGCAGCAGGGGCGTCCACGGCAGGGCTCTCTTCCACAGGAGCTTCCTCAGCGGGTGTTTCCTCTTCGGGCTCGGCGGCTGTTTCGGCTGCCGGCTCCTCGGATTCTTGGGCTACCGCCTCGACGGCCTCTTCGGCCGCGGGGGTCTCAGGCGCATCGTCGACGACAGCTTCGTCGTCGCGCGGCGCAGACTCGTTCTCAGACATAGATGGGTTTGTTACCTCCGAAGGATTACTCCCGGTACGCGCGCAAGCGGTCCCGAGGCAAAAGGAAGGCTACCAGCCGGCGCGAGACCCACCAACTGGAACGTACGCCACACCAACAAGGCGGCGCCGGATACGAGAACTCCCCCATCCGGGCTACGCCGTATATCCCCCGCCGGGGGAAGAAACACCCTGCCCAACCCAGACAAGGCACGGACCCACGTTTCTCCCCCCAGGAGCGCCAGCGACGTTGGGGGGAGTACCGGCGCCAGCCGGGGAGGGGGGTCACACCCCGCCACGCGAACGACTTCCTGTCAGTGGGGGTTGGCACCTTGTGGTCATGGGACGACCGAAACACACTCGAAAAGCAGCAATTCATGCGCGGACGAACAGGAAAGAGATGTCTTGGTCGCAGGCGCGGCTGTGGTCGGGGATTCGACGGAAGACGAACGGGGCACGGTTCCGGCGTCAGGTTCCGATCGGACCGTGGATCGCCGACTTTGCCAGCCTCAACCCCCGACTCGTCATCGAAGTCGACGGACCGACCGATGACTTCAGCAACGAGATACCGAGGACCGAATATCTCGAATCACAGGGGTTCACCGTCCTGCGCCTCGACAACGACGAGATAAAGGACGACATCAACGGGGTCTGCGCTCTGATCGAACTCATCGTCGCCGAGCTTCGCGACAGCGAGGTCAGGACTTGACGCTGGCGAGGTCGAGGCCGGTGTTGATGTCGACGTCGAGAGGGACGACGAGTTCGGTGACGTGTTCCATCGTCTCCCGGGTGAGCTCGATGGCGTCTTCGAGTTCGGATGCCGGGGCTTCGAGGATCAGCTCGTCGTGAATCTGCAACAGCATCGTCGTCTCCAGCTTGCGGCTGATCAGCTCGCGGTCCAGGGCGATCATTGCCAGCTTGATGATGTCGGCGGCGGTGCCCTGCACCGGAGCGTTCAGCGCCATGCGTTCGCCCATCTGCCTGATCCGGAAGTTGTCCGATTTCAGTTCGGGCAGATATCGGCGCCGTCCGAACATCGTGGCGGTGTACCCGTTGCGCCGAGCCTCGGTGACGACACCGTCGAGGAACGCCTTCACGTCGGGGAACTGGGAGAAATAGGCGTCCATGTGGGCTTGGGCCTCGTCCCGGGAGACGTCCAGGCGCTGGGCGAGACCGAACGCCTCCATGCCGTACAGCAGCCCGAAGTTGATCACCTTCGCCCGCCGCCGCATCTCCGGGCTCACCAGATCCGGGGTCACACCAAACACGCGCGCGGCCGTGGCCGTGTGGATGTCCTGGCCCGCGGTGAACGCCGAGACCAACCCGTCGTCCCGCGTCATGTGTGCCATCACCCGCAGTTCGATCTGGGAATAGTCGGCCACCACGAACGTCCAGCCTTCCCGCGGCACGAACGCCCGACGGATGGTCATGCCCGACTCCGACCGCACCGGGATGTTCTGCAGGTTCGGCTCCTCGGAACTCAACCGCCCGGTGGCAGCCGCCATCTGATTGAACGTGGTGTGGATTCGGCCGTCCGAACGGATCAGCGGCAGATATCCGTCGACGTAGGTGGACCGCAGCTTCTCGTACTCGCGGTATTCGAGAAGGTCGGCCACCAACGGATGATGATCCCGGAGCTTCTCCAACACGCTGGCGTCCGTCGACGGCTTGCCGGTGGAGGTCTTCTTGCTCACCGGAAGACCGAGACGGTCGAAGAGGATGGTCCGCAGCTGGTCGGTGGAATTGACGTTGAACGGCTCGCCGGCATGGTCGTGGATCTTGCGTTCCAGATCCGCCAGTCTGATCCGCAGGTCGTCGCCCAGCCCTTCGAGATACTCCCGGTCGACCGCGATCCCGGCCGACTCCATGCGAGCCAGCACCGCCACCAGCGGCAGTTCGATCTCTTCGAACAGTTCCAGTTCGTCCCGGTTGTCGAGCTCGGTGCGCATCTGTTCGGCGAGACGGGCGATCGCCTCCACACGTCTGGCCACACCGTCGAGATCGGGACCGTCCCGGAAATCGAACGCTGCCTGCTTCGCTTCGGCTGCTTCGGCGTCGGGGGACTCCAGCTCGACACCCAGATAGCGCGCCGCGAGTTCGGCGAGGTCATAGGCACGGCTGGCCGGGTTCACCACGTAGGCGGCGAGTGCGGTGTCGAAACCGACACCGGTCACATCGATGCCGAGGCCGTCCAGGCGGCGGATCACCCTCTTGCCGTCGTGGAAGAGCTTCGGAACCGTCGGATCCTCCAACCGAACCTTGATCGGGTCGAGACGATCGGCGGGAATCAGGACCGCAGCACCGTCGAGCCAGACCGCCAGACCGTCGTCGTCGTACCAGTCACACACGATCTCGTCGAGCGCCGCCACCGCTGCCAGATCGGCGTCGGTTGCCATGCGCCCTTCGGTTTCGAGCACCTCGGACTCGGTCACCGCATCCGGCTGCACCGCCAGGAGGTCCTCCCACAACGAATGGAACTCGAGGCTGACGAAGAGGTCCCTGGCCTTCGAGCTGTCCCACTCGCCTCGGGCCAGCTCGGCAGGAACGACGTCCAGTTCGAGGTCACGCACCGCAGCCATCAACCTGCGGTTCAAGAACACCTGCTCGCGATTGGCGTCCAGGTTCTCCCGCAGCTTCGGCGTCTGCTCGTCGAGATGGTCGTAGACGCCTTCGAGGTGTCCGTACGAAGAGATGAGCCTGGCGGCGGTCTTCTCCCCCACCCCGGGCACACCGGGCAGGTTGTCGGAGGTGTCGCCACGGAGTGCCGCGTAGTCGACGTACTGGGCTGGGGTGATGCCGTAACGCTCGGTCACCCAGGCGGTGTCGGCCATCACCACATCGGTGATACCCCGACGGGTGTACACCACGTTCACGTCGTCGTCGATCAGTTGGAAGGCGTCCCGGTCGCCCGTCACCGCCAGCACCCGCCACCCGTCACGAGCGGCCTGGCCGGCAACGGTGGCGATCACATCGTCTGCTTCGAAGCCTTCCAACTGGATCTGGCGAACCCCCAAAGTGTCGAGGACGTCGCGGATCAGCGGAAGCTGGGACTTGAACGTGTCCGGCGTCGCAGAACGATTCGCCTTGTACTCGGGGTACTCCTCGGACCGGAACGTCTGACGGGACACGTCCCAGGCCACGGCGATGCCGTCGGGATGGTGATCGGCCAGCAGCCGGATGAGCATCCGGGTGAAGCCGTATGCGGCGTTGGTGACCTGCCCCGACGTCGTCGCGAGATCCTCCGGAAGGGCGAAGAAGGCGCGGTATGCGATCGAATGGCCATCGATGAGAACGAGGGTGGGCATCGGAGGGGACGCTACCGCGCGCTCAGTCGAGCTTGGCGAGCAGCGACTGCCGTTTGCGTTCCAGCTTCTCGAGGTCCCGATCGATATCGCGGAGGCGCTTTTCGAAGCGTCGCACGTCGGCGGCGGTCGACGTCGCCTCCAGCCGGTCCTCGTTCGTCTCGTACACCGCGGCGTCCCGCTGGGCGTCTTCATTGATGTGCCGGTGGAAGACGAGTTCGCTGCTCACCTGACCCCGCTCGGCGTGCAACGCCTGCATGCGGTCGATGATCCTCAACAGTTTCCCGGTGACATTCACGATGGCCCCAATCGTACAGCCTGGTTGACGGTCGAACAGGTGTTCGATACG
>JBBDHV010000047.1:0-80273 GCA_040880725.1 Acidimicrobiia bacterium | reverse complement strand
GCCGCGCCGTCCGGGGGGTGCAGGGGGGGTCCTCCCCCCGCACAATCAAGCAGACCGGCGGCTCAGCACCATGATGCAGTCACCCACGACGACGTCCATTCCCGCAGCCTCGGCCTGTTCGACCACGCCGTCGTCATAGGAGCCGGGCTGAAACCAGACCGACGTCCCCCCGAGACCCGCCCACTCGTCGATCACGGTCGTCCCGACCGAAGGCGGGACCACGAGGTTCACGATGTCCGGACGCTGCGGGAGCGAACTCAAGTCCGGGACGCTGGGGTCGCCGGCGACTGTGGTGCGGTTCGGGTTGACTGCGACGACCCGATGGTTCCGCCCTCGCAGGTCGCGGTAGATGATCCCGCCGTACTTGCCCGGTGTGTCCGTCGCACCCACGACCGCAATGAGCGTGTCGGGGTCGGATAGGAGTTCGAACTGTGTCATGTTCGTTCCAACGCTTGTGTCATGTCCACGATTCCGCCGTCCGCATGTCCTCGATGGCTCGCCGATACTCGTCCTCGTCGTCGAACCAGTAGCCGCCGTGAACTCGGAGGTGGGTGTCCTCGATGCGTCTGTCGTCGGCTCCACGAACTGCGCCACCGATCGGATCGGTCGGCCGCCACAGGTTGATCCAGGGTCGAACAGCGATCCGTCCCGGGGTCTCTGCCGGGAACGAGATCGGGAAGAAGCGCATGTACAGCGTCGCGAGCGGAGAGCCGTGGGTCAGGAGACGGATGTCGCTCCCGGGGATCGCGTCGAGCGCAGCCGCCGCCACGATCGACCCTTGGCTGTGCGCTGAGACGATGACCGGCCCGGTCGACCGGAGTGCCAGGAGCACGGTGCGGAGATCCCGTTCCACGACATCCCGATACGTCGGCGGGGCGAACGGATGAAACCGTCGTGAGAAGAACGAACCGATGTCCCATGGGATTGCCAGGATTCGACGACGTTCGGCGTCCCCCAACGCGCCGGCGATGCGGACACCGACGGCGAGTGCCGGGATGATGAGGGTGCTCGCCACGGCCACGGTGCGGAACGACACGATTCCGGCCATGACGACTCCGACGAGGGTCCCACCGCCCACGAGCAACGCCGCTGGGACCGCGCGGAAACCCGTCCGGAACCCCACCCCTGCTGCGGCTGCCACGGCGAGCGGGGCGACCCCCGCCGCCAGCCACGGCAGCGCATCGTCCAAGTGGCCGAGCGCCACGGCTCCGACGGCGAGAGTGACGACAGGGACTGCCAACAGCAGTGGACGGAGGTCGTCCCGCACGGAGACCAGGGTGCGAAACAGTCGCTCGCGCGGATCGGCCGCCGGCTCCAGATGGGTCCACATGTGAAATGCCAGGAACACCGCCATGCAGAGCACACTGACGGCGAACGCCTCGGCGAGCACGCCGAGCGCCGCCGCCGGAGGGACGTCGAAGATCCACCCGGACACCACCACGACTCCGGCTCCGACCGCGGCACCCGTGGCTCCGGCGAGCGCGAGGAAAGTCCCCACGGCGGGCCCGGCGTCACGGTGGGTCCGGGACCACGCCAGGGCGGTGACGGCGACGGCGGACCCTGCATAGGCGAGGACCGCCGCTCGCAGGGGTCCTCCGAGCGTGGCGAGAACGTCCGGGAGGTCGGGAACGGTGTCGAGGGGCCGAATGACGACCGAGATGAGCAGGACGAGGGTGGCTCCGACGGCGATCCGTCCGAAGAGGCGTGTCAGGTCTTCGAGGCCATGCCAGAGCGACGCTGCAGCCGTGAGGACGGCGAGGGCCACCGGAAGTGCCCACATCGATCCGATGGGGTTCGCGTTCCCCGACGCTTCAGCCGCTGCGGTGACCGCCGTCGCCCACACTCCCCAGAGCGCGATGGCGATGTGCGGCGCTCGGAGGTACGGCCGGTCGTTGCGGGCACTATCGGCCCGCGTGGTGCTGAACCACAGGACGGCCATGACGAGCGCGGCTGCTGCGACTCCGAGTGTGAGGGCGGTGCTCCACGACGTTGCTTCCCGCAGGACTTGGAAAGCGCCCACCCCGATGACCCCTACCGCCGTGACGAAGGCGAACACGAGGGTCAGGGCGAGACCGGCGATCCTCACTGCGGCAACCGAGAGGCGATGACGCCGGTCCGTGGTGGGTGGCAGGGCCCACCCGGCGAGGTTGAGCAACATGTAGGGCACGAGCAGCAGCCACAACGCGGAGACCGCCGTTCCCGACGTGCGCGACGCCCAGCGGTACGCGAGCAGCCTGCCGTCGCTGCCGTCCGGCCGGTATACGGTCGACGGATCGGCTTTGAAACGGTCGTCGGGCGTCACAGCACCACCGACCATGAGGTCGTTCGGTGTCCCTGACACGCCGTGGATTCGGAGTTCGGTCTGCACGGGCCTGATTCGACCACAGATCGCCGCGAAATCCGCGCCAAACGAGACGGAAGGGGCGAATCGCGTGCAGAGGCAATACAGTCGGTAGCGTCCGATGAAAGAAAGGCCCCACGTGAGCGAGACACTCGAAGACCTCCTGCGGGAAGATCGGTCCTTCCCCCCGTCGGCTGAGTTCGCGGCCAATGCAAACGCCAAGGTCGGTGTGCACGAGTCGGCGGAGTCCGACTTCGAAGCCTTCTGGACCACCCAGGCGATGGAGCGCATCAGTTGGTTCCGCGAGCCGACTGTCGGCCTCGATGACTCCAACCCTCCGTTCTACAAGTGGTTTGCCGACGGCACGCTGAATCTCAGCTACAACTGCCTCGACCGCCATCTCGAATCCTCGGGGGATCAAGTCGCCTATCACTGGGTCGGTGAGCCTGGCGACACTCGCACCCTGACCTATCGCGAGTTGTACGAAGACGTGTGCCGGTTCTCCAACGCGCTCAAGTCGCTGGGAGTCCAGAAGGGCGATCGCGTCGCCATCTACATGGGGATGATCCCGGAACTGCCTGTGGCGATGCTGGCCTGTGCCCGGATCGGGGCGGTCCATTCCGTGGTGTTCGGAGGGTTCAGCTCCGACGCGCTTGCCGACCGGATCCTCGACGCCGATGCCCGGGTGGTCATCACACAGGACGGCGCATGGCGCGGTGGCAGCGTCGTTCCGCTCAAGGCCAACACCGACGTGTCATTGGCCCGTACGCCGGACGTGCGTACCTGCGTCGTGGTGCGCCGAACCGAGAACGACGTGACGATGCAGGATGGCCGCGACGTCTGGTGGCACGACCTCGTCGAAGGGCAGCCGACCGAGTGTGAGCCGGAGGAACTGGGGGCGGAGGATCCGCTGTACATCCTCTACACCTCCGGCACCACGGGCAAGCCGAAGGGGATCGTGCACTCCCAGGGGGGGTATCTCACCGCGGTGGCGACGACCCACTCGTGGGTCTTCGACCTCAAGCCGGACGAAGACGTGTACTGGTGTGCCGCTGACATCGGGTGGGTGACGGGTCACAGCTACATCGTGTACGGGCCGCTGGCCAACCGGACCACCGGGGTGATGTACGAAGGCGCCCCGAATTATCCGGACTTCGATCGGCTGTGGTCGATCATCGCCGAGTACGGGGTCACGATCTTCTACACCGCGCCCACCGCGATTCGGGCGTTCATGAAGTGGGGTGATGAGTATCCGGCTCGCCACGACCTTTCCAGCCTGCGGGTTCTCGGGACGGTCGGCGAGCCGATCAACCCCGAAGCGTGGATCTGGTATCACCACAACATCGGCGGCGAACGCTGCCCGATCGTCGACACCTGGTGGCAGACCGAGACCGGGGCGATCATGATCTCACCGCTTCCCGGCATCACCGCCACCAAGCCCGGATCGGCGACGAAGCCGTTCCCCGGCATCCTCGCCGACGTCGTCGACGAGGAGGGATCGTCCGTGGGGGTTCCCGGTGGGGGGTTTCTGGTACTCCGACGCCCCTGGCCGTCGATGGCTCGGACCATCTGGGGAGACGACGAACGCTTCGTCGACACCTACTGGTCGCGGTTCGGCGGTATCTACTTTCCCGGCGACGGTGCCAAGCGCGACGCTGACGGCTACTTCTGGCTGCTCGGACGGGTCGATGACATCATGTTGGTGGCGGGTCACAACATCTCGACGATGGAAGTGGAATCGGCGCTGGTGTCCCATCCTGCGGTCGCCGAAGCAGCCGTGGTGGGCCGCAAGGACGATCTGACGGGCCAAGCGATTGCTGCCTTCGTGACGTTGCGCGGAACCCGAGAAGGCGACGATGCATTGTTGACGGAGTTGCGGAACCATGTCGCCACGACGCTGGGCCCGATCGCCAAGCCGAAGTCCATTGTGTTCACGCCTGACCTGCCGAAGACGCGGTCGGGCAAGATCATGCGCCGATTGCTTAAGGACATCTCGGAACATCGTCAGCTCGGCGACGTGACGACGCTCGCCAACGAGTCGGTCGTCTCCGAGATCGCACAGAAAGCGGAGACGGTCAGCGAGGATTGACAGAGCCAGCTTCACTCCTGGATGGTGCGAAGAGAGGTGTTTGGGTCGTCCTGGAAGTGTTCGCCGAGGATGCGCCCCCGCCCCGGGCGACGGTTCACCCGGTCCACGATGCCGTGCTCGGGCTCGGCCGTGCACTTCTACAGGCCGACGAGGCCGGCATCACCGCGGCCGTCGACTCTCTGCGCTCGGTGCTCGGTGCACGCTCCCTGGTGATCGAACAGCTCGGCGAAGCCGGGACACTCGCTCGGTTCGAGTCGGGCTCCTCCCCGAACGCGACTGACGAGACGGGCGTCTCCATCTCGGTCGACGGCACCTGGGCAGGGTCGGTCTCGGTGGGCTTCGAGTCCGACCCGACACTGCTCGACCGGTGGGCCCTCGATGCAACTGCAGACCTCGTCGAAGGCTGGATCCGGCGGACGCGGGTGACGGCGCAACTCTCCGAGGCGGTTGCTCAGAAGAATCGCTTCGTCGCGACAGTCGGTCACGAGATTCGCACACCGCTCGCTGCGGTCCTCGGTCTGGCAGGCGAGTTGCGGGATCGGTTCGACTCCCTCGAGACCGCAGAGGTGCGCGAGCTGATTGGCGTCATCGCCGATCAAGCGCGAGAGATCGCAGACATCGTCGAGGATCTGCTGGCCTTCACGCGGACTGAACACTTCGGCTTCGTCGTCCACACCGAGCCCACGCGAGTCGATGACCTCGTGCGAGCTGCAGTGGCTTCCGTCCCTTCCGCGGCGCGGTCTGGGCTGTCAATGCGGCGAATCGAGTCGGTGCTCGCAATGTGCGATCCGCTGCGAACCCGCCAGATCATCCGGAATCTGGTCGTCAATGCCCATCGTCATGGTGGCGAGCGAATCTTCCTCGAGGTGCGTTCGACGCCGGAGGGAGACGTGGTGATCACCGTGGCGGACTCGGGCGGCCAGATTCCCGATGAGCTGGCAGCGAAGATGTTCGAACCGTATGCCACCAGCAATCGGATGGACGGGGCGATGGCGTCGTTGGGACTTGGCCTCACTGTGTCGCGCCAACTGGCCCGGAAGATGGGCGGTGATCTCTTCTACCGATGGGATGGTGAATCCCGATTCGAACTCCACCTCCCGAAAGCCGTCGCAGGGACCGTTCCCGACCCGTGACGGTACGGATCGGGCTGCTGGCTGCCTCACGGATCGCCGTGCGTGCGGTGCTCGAGCCCGCGGCCTCCGTCGACGGCGTCGAGGTCACCGCGGTGGCCGCCCGCGATCCGCTCCGAGCCCGGGAGATGGCGGTCGCATGGGGGATCGGTTCGGCATTCGACTCCTACGAGGAGCTCGTGGCGTCCGACGAGATCGATGCGGTCTACATCGGCACGCCCGCCGCCCTCCATCGCCGGTGGTCCTCCGCTGCCATCGAAGCCGGTCTGCACGTGCTCTGTGAGAAGCCACTGGCGGCCAACGCCGCCGACGCGGCACTCGTTGCCTCTGCTGCGGCCGCGTCGGATCGTGTCGTCATGGAGGCGTTCCACTGGCGATACCACCCGTTCGTCGACACCATGAGAGCCGGCCTCGAGATGCTCGGACCGCTGAGCCGGGTCGATGCGTGGTTCGAGGTCGAGGATGGACGCATCGGCCCTGGGGACATTCGCTGGAACATGCAGCTCGGTGGCGGATCGACCATGGACCTCGGGTGCTACGCCGTTGCCTGGGGGCGCTGGGTGGTCGGGTCGGACCCGGTCGTCGTCTCGGCGGTCGCCGACGCCACCCCCGACGGCGTCGACGCGTGGCTCACAGCCGAATTGGCGTGGCAAGGAGGGATCAGCGGGAGCGTGCACAGCTCGATGGTCGCCCCCGTCGGAGAAGGTCGAGGATCGGGAATTGTCGCCACCGGACGACACGGGACGCTGCAAATCGACAACCCCCTTGCACCGCAGCGTGGGTCCACGATGACCCTCGACACGCCGGCCGGGACGGAAGCGACCCACGCCGGCCGCTCGAACACCTACTTCCACCAGCTCGTCGCGTTTCGGGATGCGGTCGAGTTGGGCGCCGCATACCCGACGACGGCAGCCGACGGGGTCGCAAACATGGCCGTCGTCGATGAGTGCTATCTCGCTGCTGGGCTCCCGGCGCGACCCACCTTCGAGTGAGAAGCCGCGCGTATTGGGCGAGCTGCGAGCCCCATCCGTCGGCTTCCCGACCGAAAGCGAAGCTTTTTCGGGCGGAACAGAGAAACAGTCGGCGAAGCCGGTCTGCCTATCCGCTGACCCTGTGAGCGATCACCGGTTGGGTTCCGGTTGGGGGCTGAGGCCGTGCACTCGCCATCCCCGATCGGGAAACCCTGCGGCATCTGCGGTGCGGGCGGAGGCCTCGTTGTCGGGCGAGTGCAGATACGTGGGCACCGCACCATCGCGGAGGACCCGGTGCGCGGCCTGTGCGACGAGACCGGTGGCCCATCCGTCTCCGCGGTGGCCCGGTTCGGTCACGACGGCCAGTTCATTTCCCCACTCGTCATGGATCTTGCGGCCGACGCCGGCGGCGACGTCCCGGCCTTCGAAGCCGACGAGTACCTCACCGCCGAAGGGTCTCAGCCATGGCAGCACTCGGGGATCTTCCGCCGGGAGCCACACCCCTCGGCCCGGATCGGGCGCGGGCTCTGTGGACCATCGGAAGACCCCGGAGAAGAGCCGACTGCCTGCCAGACCGATGGCATCACCGAGACCCTCGGCCACGACCGACAGGTCGTCGCCCAATGCCCGCACGGCGCCGACCGTCTCCGGTGGAACCGAGAGCACGGTCGCCTCCGGGGTGGACACCCCTGCGACTGTCCGGACCTTTCCGTCCCATCCGGGGCGCAGGCGGCGCTCGGAGCCCACGACATGCAAGCCCGGTTCCGGCGGTGGCCATACGCCCAACCAGGAAGCGAGGTGACGTTCGAGTCGGTCGCCGATCTCCATCACCCCCAGGTTCGCACAGGAAGCGACGCCGCGGGGAACTCGCAGGATTCCTATGCTCGTCGTCGGCTCAGGAGGTCCATGTGAGCGTTCCCCATCGTCGGCTCTTCATCGGGGGTGGGTTTGTGGAAGCCACATCCGGGGAGACATTCGAGACCGTCAATCCCGCCACCGGTGAAGTCATCGCCGTCATCGATCACGCTGGGGACGAGGATGTGGATCGCGCAGTTCGCGCGGCGCGGGACGCGTTCGCACACTGGGCCGGGATGACGGGTTCGGAGAGGGGCCGGATTCTGAACCGGGCCGCAGCGCTCCTACGCGACCGCAACGACGAACTGGCCCGCCTCGAGGTGTCGGACACCGGCAAGCCGATCAGTGAGGCGTCGACCGTCGACGTGATCTCCGGTGCCGAGTGCGTCGAGTACTTCGCCGGGGTTGCCGGTTCGCTGCACGGTCACCACTACGACTTCGGTTCTGATTTCGCCTACACCCGGCGTGAGCCGCTCGGCGTGGTGGCGGGTATCGGCGCCTGGAACTACCCGATCCAGATCGCATGCTGGAAGTCCGCGCCCGCGCTCGCGTGTGGAAACACCATGGTCTACAAGCCCGCCGAACTCACCCCGCTCACGGCGCTCGCGCTGGCCGAGATCTACTCGGAGGCGGGTGTCCCCGACGGGTGTTCAATGTCGTGCAGGGCGATGCCCGCACCGGCCGGGCGATGACGGCGCATCCCGGTATCGCCAAGGTGTCACTCACCGGCGAGGTCGGCACCGGCAAAGCGGTCATGGTTGCTGCCGCGGCGACACTCAAACACGTGACGCTCGAACTCGGTGGGAAGTCCCCGATGATCGTCTTCGATGACGCCGACATCGACGATGCCGTCTCCGGTGCCCTTCTCGCGAACTTCTACACCCAGGGCGAAGTCTGTTCCAACGGGACTCGAGTCTTTGTTCACGAGTCGATCCATGCCGACTTCGTGGGCCGTCTGACCGCGCGTACCGAGAAGATGCGGATCGGTGATCCACTCGACCCCGCGACCGACGTCGGGTCGCTGATCTCGGCGGAGCACATGGAGAAGGTGCTCGGCTACATCGAACTCGCGAAGGAGTCGGGGGCACGCCTGCTGTGCGGCGGAGGGCGTCCACCTGGCCTCGACTCGGGCTTTTTCGTCGAGCCGACGGTTTTCGACCAGTGCACCGACGACATGCGTTTCGTCCGTGAGGAGATCTTCGGCCCCGTGATGGCGGTTCTCAGTTTCGGCTCCGAAGAGGAGGTGGTGTCCCGCGCCAACGACACCGCGTACGGCCTGGCGGCAGGAGTGTTCACCAAGGACCTGACTCGCGCGCATCGCGTGGCGGCCGCGCTCGAAGCGGGCATCGTCTGGATCAACACGTACAACCTCACACCGATCGAGATGCCGTTCGGCGGCTACAAGCAGAGCGGCATCGGACGGGAGAACTCCATGGCGGCGATCGAGCACTACACACAGCTCAAGTCGGTCTACGTGGCGTCGGGTCACGTGGAGGCGCCCTACTGATGGCGACCTACGACTTCGTCGTCGTTGGGGGCGGCTCGGCAGGTTCCGCCATGGCGAATCGGCTGTCCGCCGATCCGAGCAATCGTGTCCTCGTCCTCGAAGCAGGGCGTCCCGATTACTGGTGGGACGTGTTCATCCACATGCCTGCTGCGCTGGCGTTCCCGATCGGCAGCCGGTTCTACGACTGGAAATACGAGTCCGAGCCGGAGCCGTTCATGGGTGGTCGCCGCATCTACCACGCCCGCGGCAAGGTTCTGGGCGGTTCGTCGTCCATCAACGGGATGATCTTCCAGCGGGGCAACCCCATGGACTACGAGCGGTGGGCAGCCGACCCCGGAATGGAGACCTGGGACTACGCCCATTGCCTTCCGTACTTCAAGCGGATGGAGACCTGTCTCGTCGGCGGCGACGAGTTCCGGGGCGAGGACGGTCCGCTCGTCCTCGAACGCGGTCCCGCCGAGAATCCGCTCTTCGGTGCCTTCTTCGAGGCCGTGCAGCAGGCAGGTCACGCCCTCACCGACGATGTCAACGGTCGCAAGCAGGAAGGGTTCGCCCGCTTCGACAGGAACGTGCATCGCGGGCGGCGGCTCAGTGCGGCCCGGGCCTATCTGCATCCTGTCATGACCCGCTCGAATCTCGATGTCGTGACCAGGGCCATGGTGACCGGTATCAATTTCGACGGCACCCGTGCCACCGGGGTGGAGTATCGAGTGGGAGCGAAGACCGAGCGAGTCACCGCTGGTGAGGTCATCCTGTGCGGCGGCGCGTTCAACACCCCCCAACTCTTGCAACTCTCCGGGGTGGGGAACGCGCCAGAGCTACGGGCACTGGGGATCGACGTCGTGCACGACCTGCCTGGTGTCGGCGAACACATGCAGGACCACCTGGAGGTCTACATCCAGCATGCGTCGAAGTTGCCGGTGTCGATTCAGCCGTGGATGGCCATGTGGCGTCGCCCGTTGGTCGGGCTGATGTGGCTGTTCCGCAAGGGTCCCGGCGCCACCAACCATTTCGAAGCCGGCGGCTTCCTCCGCAGCAACGACGAGGTGCAGTGGCCGAATCTCATGTTCCATTTCCTGCCGATCGCCATTCGCTACGACGGCTCGTCGCCGGCGGGGGGCCACGGGTACCAAATCCACATCGGACCCATGTACTCGAACTCGATGGGCTCGGTGAAGATCCGTTCCACCGATCCGATGGACAAGCCGGCGCTGCGCTTCAACTACTTGTCGACCGACCAGGACCGACGCGAATGGGTGGAGGCAATTCGCGGTACCCGGGACATCTTCGCGCAACCCGCCTTCGAGCCGTTCGACGGCGGCGAGCTGTCACCCGGCCCGGGGGTGGAGACCGACGAGGAGATCCTCGAGTGGGTGCGCCGCGACGGCGAGACCGCCCTTCACCCCTCATGCACGGCGCGGATGGGCATCGATGAGATGTCGGTGACCGATCCGCTCACCATGAAGGTGCACGGCCTCGAAGGGGTGCGGGTGGTCGATGCCAGCGCCATGCGGTACGTGACCAACGGCAACATCTATGCCCCGGTCATGATGCTGGCGGAGAAGGCGGCGGACCTCGTGCTCGGGAATACGCCGCTCCCTCCCGAACACGTGGACTGGTACCGCCACGCAGGATGAGACGAGGGGTGGGATCCAATGGATCCCACCCCTCAGTGGTGTCGCAAACCCTGGGTTCCTGACGACACTGGCTGTCGTTCTGAGCCCGCGGTTCGGTCAGCCGATCAGGGGAGCCAGGCGGACCAGACGTCCTCGTTGGCGTCCACCCAGTCCTGGGCGACCTCCGCCGGGTCGAGACCGTCGATCTCCACTGGCGGCAACATCGAGAGTTGGTCCTCGGTGGTCAGCGTGAAGGCGTCGAGGAAGGCGAACACGTCGGGGTCCTTCTCTTCGAGTTGGCCCGACGCCGCCTTGAACAGCACGTCCTCGGGGTAGTCACAGTCCACCCCACCGTCGCCTGCCGCGGCGCTGGCGCCGCAGTCGTCGTTGTGTTCGGGGAGCAGGACGTTGACCAGGTCGTACTTGGCCACGGCTGCAGTCGGGGTCCACCAGTACATGATGATTGGTTCGGAGGCGGCGAACCGGGCGTCGAGTTCGGCCACTGTCGCCGGCTCCGACCCGGAGAAGACGACTTGGAACGGCAGACCCAGGTTCGCGATGATCTGCTCGTCGTACTGGGAGTAGGACGGGTCGGTGCCGAGGAATCGTCCCTGGTCGCCGGTTTCGGCCGTGGCGAACATCTCGGCGACGGCGGGATCTGCGTATCCCTCCCAGGTTGCGAGGTCGGGGTTCTCGTCGACCACGTAGCTCGGAACGAACCACCCGATCTTGCCAATCGTTCCCAACTCGCCCAGGTTGACCACGCTGCCATCGTCGAAGTAGGCATTCTCGGCGTCCGTCACCCCCGACGGCCAGATTTCGAGCACCGCGTCGAGCGTGCCGTCCGCCATGCCGGTGAACATCGCGTCGTTCTCGTTCACCTCGGTGATCTCCACCGCGTTGCCCAGTTCGGCCTCGATGATGATCTTGGCCACTTCGGCATTCAGACGTGATGCCGTCCACGGGTTCACGATCAAAGTGATCGCGGGGTTGTCGTCGGCTGAGCCCTCGTCTCCGGAATCTCCGGCATCCGAACCGCCACAGGCGGCCACCAAAAGGGCAATCGACAGAGTCAAAGCGATTCCACGCTTCATGAGAGTTCCCTCCTGTCTTCACGGCCGCGCCGTGAAGGCGCTGGCTACATTATCCAGCGATGTCCCCCGACGCCTCAGCTCCTGCCTGTCTCGACATTCGGGAACTCTGGAAGGTGTTCGGGCCCAAGCCCGACGAGTCGATCGAGATGGCCGAAGCGGGCCGTTCGAGGGAGGAGATTCTCGCTGACACCGGGTGCACGGTGGCGGTCCGGGATGTGTCCTTCCGGGTCGAGCGCGGCGAGACGTTCGTCGTCATGGGCCTGTCGGGCTCCGGAAAGTCGACCCTGATCCGCTGTGTGTCGCGGTTGACAGACGTGAGCCGCGGACAGGTGATGCTCGACGGCGAGGACCTGACCGCGCTCAACGAACACGACCTGCGCGAAGTGCGCCGGCGGAAGCTGTCGATGGTCTTTCAACATTTTGGGTTGTTCCCCCATCGGCGGGTGATCGACAACGCCGCCTACGGCCTCGAGATACAAGGTTTGAAGCGACCCGAACGCCACGCGCGGGCGCGCGAGGTACTCGAGACGGTGGGTCTCAAGGGATGGGAGAGTCACTTCCCCCAGCAACTCTCCGGCGGAATGCAGCAGCGCGTGGGGCTGGCACGCGCCCTGTGCGTAGGCCCGGAGGTCCTGTTCTTCGACGAACCGTTCTCGGCGCTCGACCCCCTCATTCGCCGCGACATGCAGGATGAGCTGATCCGTCTCCAAGCGGAGATGCGCGGGACGCTCGTGTTCATCACCCACGACTTCGCCGAGGCGATCAAGCTCGGTGATCGGATTGCGATCATGAAGGACGGCGCCTTCGACCAGATCGGAACTGCGGCCGAACTGATCACCCGGCCGGCAACCGCGTACGTCGAGGAGTTCACCAGGGACATTCCCAAGGCGAAAGTGCTCACCGCCGCCGATGTGATGACACCGGGCGAGTTCGGGACTGCCGCTGATCGCTCCGTCGGCGCGTCGGAAACCGTTGAGCGGATCGTGCCCGCGCTCTTGGACGGCCTCACCGCGCTGCGGGTTCTCGACGCGGACGGGCGTGCGGTGGGAGTGGTCGATCGCGTCACCGTCTCGGAGTTGTTGGCGGCCGACTGATGGCAGCGACCTCGCCTCCGGTGTCGCTGACCGTGGGGGCCGACGCGATACGGCGGGTACTCCCTTGGCTCGGGGTCATCGGAGCCGTCCTCGTCCTCCAGTTCGCCGTCACCGGCGCGGTCCCTGCCTTCCTCGACACGTTCTTCTCGGATGCCTTCGACGATCTGGGCGCCTGGATTCGTGAGAATCGGCGTTCCCACGTGGTTTTCACCGGGTTCTTCGTTCCTCTTACGGCATTCCTCAGTTGGGTGATCGAGAGTTTCGAGACGGTGCTGCTGTGGTTGCCGTGGTATTTCCTGGCTGCGCTCGTCCTCCTCTCGCTGGCTCGGGTGAAGATGTGGAAGCAGGGGGCGGTGGCAGCGTTGGCACTCCTGTACGCAGGTGGCGTGGGCCTGTGGGTGCCGACGATGGAAACGCTCGCGCTGATGGGAACCGCGGTGCTCTTCGCGGTGCTTCTCGGCGTCCCTCTCGGAGTCCTTGCGGCGCGTCGCCGGCGAGTCGAGACCGCCATCAGGCCCGTTCTCGACGCCATGCAAACCGTGCCTGCGTTCGTCTACTTTCTTCCGCTTCTCGGGTTTTTCGGGGTCGGAGCGGTGAACGCGGCCGTGGCCACAGTGATCTACGCCCTACCCCCGGTGGTCCGTCTGACGACGCTGGGAATCCGCCAGGTCCCCCAGTCGGCGGTGGAGGCGTGCGAGATGTTCGGTTCCACGGAACGACAGACATTGCTGAAGGTTCAGCTTCCGATGGCGCTTCCGACGATCCTCACCGGGTTGAGTCAGACGATCATGATGGCCCTCGGAATCGTTGTGCTCGCCGCACTGATCGGCGCGGGCGGGCTCGGGGCGGCGGTGCTGCAGACGCTTTCCCAGCGTCGCACCGGGCGAGGTATCGCGGCCGGTCTCGCCATCGTGGCCGTGGCCGTCGTGCTGGATCGCATGTGGCGGGGACTCGCCCAAATCGACCGAACGCGGCGGGTGTCGAACCGGGCCACGGCCATCGGAGCCGGCTCCCTGCTGGTGGCGCTCGTGGTGGGTGTCGTCGCCGGCTGGTCGGAGTTCCCGGCGTGGACATCGATCAACGCGTTCGATCCGATCGACAACGTGGTCGTGTGGGCCAGGGACAACCTCTCATGGGCCACTCGCCCGTTCAACGACTTCATCATCGCCGGGGTGATCATCCCGGTCCGGGAGTTCCTCACCGTCACAGTGGCCTGGCCGGTGTTGGTGTTCCTCACGGCCTGGGCATGCTGGAAGGTCGGAGGCTGGCAACTCGCCACATTCGCGGCCCTGGCGCTGGGCACGATCGGCGCTATCGGCCTCTGGGAGATCTCGATCGACACGCTCGTCCAGGTGATGGTGGGGGTGCTCGTCTCCGTAGCGATCGCGATCCCCATCGGGGTGTGGGCAGGCCGTCGCCCCAAGGTGGAGGCGGTCCTGAGTCCGATCCTCGACGGACTGCAGACCATCCCTGCGCTCGTCTACATCATTCCCGCCGTCATTCTCTTCACGGTGGGGGCAGTGCCGGGCATCATCGCCTCGGTGCTGTACGCGATTGTTCCCGGAATTCGCATCACGGCGCTGGGCATCAAGGAGGTTTCCGCGGAGAGCATCGAGGCCTCCCGCACCTTCGGGGCCACACCGCGTCAGACGATGTTCGGGGTGCGGCTGCCTCTCGCGGCTCCGACGATCATGGCCGGGGTGAACCAGGTGATCATGATGGTGCTGGCGATGGTGATCATCGCCGGGCTCGTCGGCGGCGGAGCGCTCGGCTTCGAAACGGTGCGCGCACTCACCCGCAACCTCTACGGGTTGGGTTTCGAGGTCGGACTCGCCATCGTGCTGATGGCGATGATCCTCGACCGCTTCACCCAAGCCTGGGCCGCCCGCCTCCAACCCCCCGCGGCCTGAGTGGTGTCGCAAACCCTGGGTTCCTGACACCACTGGGTGTAGTCCCCAGCCCTCAGTTCGCCGACGGAAGCCAGATGCGCGTGGAGCCATGGCTCGTGTGTCTGAACCGTGGGCTCAGGACCACCGCATTGGGGGTCCTGAACCCAGGGTACGCGACCACCCCTCTCAGGCGCAGCCGGGTTCGCCGGGGAAGAGTCCGCGGGCGATCAGCGGGTATTCGACGCCCTCGTGCTCCCACACCGTGGCCTGGTTGGCGGCGCCGAAGGCCTCCAGCAGATCGGTGGCGGGCGGGCCTTCGACAATGACACAGCGCCAGCCGTGGGTGCCCTCGGGCATCTCGCCGGGGGCGATCGCCAGCGGCCAGGGCTCAGTCGTACGGAACTCGGGATCGGGCAGACCCATACGGTCACCGGTACGGATCTCGACTTTCGTGGGCCGGTACTCGGTGGCGTCGGTGAGTGTGCCGTTCGCCCGGTCGACGGCGTCGATGAGATCGGCCGCCGACCTGGCCCGGTCTGAGGTCTCGAGCGCGATTCCGAGGGCGTACACCGCGAGCGTGTGCTCCGTTTCGCCGTCGAAGTAGGTGATCACCGTTGTGGTGGCGTCGGCGACGTTGTTCACCGCCGAATTCTCATCCAAGCGACCGTCGATCTCCGGGAGTCCGGCGCCGTCGATGAGGTCGAAGATCTCCTGCATCTGCGTGTCGTCCAGAGTGCCAACGAAGATCGGGGTCAGCATCGGGCCCGGGTGGATGGCAGGCACCGCACCCGGTGCGTACAGCCGTCCATCGGCCTGCAGGACGTAGCGCGGCGACCGCCTGAGGATCATCTCGACAGGGGCGAACCCGCCTTCCTCGCTGATCGTGAGCACGACGTCGTCGGGCGCGTAGTCGGACGGCATGGTGCCTGGCTCACCGGCACCGCAGGCGGAAACGGTCAACCCGAGGGTCAGGATCGTGATGGTGAGTGTCTTCTTCATGCCGGTTGGACGGGGGGCCAACCCGTCCGGTTCCCGGCAGAGACCGTTCACGCCTCGTAGCGCGTCAGCGCATCGTCGATCAGGCCGATCGCCCAGTCCACCTCATCGACGGTGGTGATGACCGGCGGGATGAAGCGGATGATGTTCGCTGTGGGGCCGCATTCGATCACCACCAACTCCCGTTGGAGGCAATGGTCCTGGATGAAGGCGAACGCAGCGGCATCAGGCTCCCGGGTGTCTCGGTCCGTCACGAGTTCGACGCCGATCATGAGCCCGAGCCCCCGCACGTCCCCGATCGTCGGATGCTCGATCTTCAGCTTCTCGAACTCGTCGAACGCCCGAGCGGAGACGGTCCGCGCGTTGGGGAGGAAGGCACCCATCGTGTCCATCACCGCCACCGAGGCGGCACAGGACACGGGATTGCCCCCGAATGTGGTGCCATGCGAGCCCACTTTCCAGCCGTCGATCATCTCGGTCGACGCGCCGTAGGCAGACAGCGGCAACCCGTTGGCAATCCCCTTGCCCATGGCGATGATGTCAGGGCTCACCGGGAAATGCTCGGATGCGAACCACTCCGCGGTCCTTCCGAACCCGGTCTGGACTTCATCGAACACGAGCAGGATTCCGTGTTCGTCGCAGATTCGCCGGAGTTCGCTCATGAACGACACCGGCGCCGGGTAGTACCCGCCTTCGCCCTGGACGGGCTCGATGAGCATCGCCGCCACGTTGTGCGGGGCAACCTCATGGCGGAAGAGCATCTCGAGTTCGTTGAGGGAATGGGACACTGCCTCGTCTTCGGTCATCCCCCACCGGTAGGGGTGAGGAAACGGACTGATGAACGTCGAGCCGAGGATCGGGTGGTACCCGTCGCGGTACTTGCTGTTCGAAGTGGTGTACGCCACCGAGCCCATCGTCCGGCCGTGAAAACCGCCCCGGAAGGCGATGACCGCCTGACGTCCGGCCGTCTTCCTGGCGAGCTTCACCGCGGCCTCGACTGCCTCGGATCCCGAGTTGGCGAACCCGAACTTCTCGATTCCGTCGGGCGTGATCTCTCGCAGTCGCTCGGCAGCCTCCACCAGCGGTTCGTAGCGGAAGACACACCCCGAGTGCATCACCTTGTCGATTTGGGCGTGGGCGGCGGCCACCACCGCAGGATGGTTGTGGCCGAGGTTGGCGACGGCGGTACCGCAGGCGAAGTCCGCCCAGCGGTTGCCGGCCGCGTCGTGGATCCAGAGACCTTCGGCGCGTTCGATCACGAGGTCGGTGTCGAAGGCGATCACCGGGGCGATCAGGTCTTCGTGTCGGGAGAGGAGGTCGGACATGGGTGCTCCTTTGTGTGAGGACGGGGCGATTGCTCACCTCGACCTGGTGGTGTGTCGCCGAAATAGGTGCGCGGTGTCTCCGAGCACATGGCGTCATCTGGCAAGGACTTCTGACGCAGTCGCACTTCAGGGTCAGCGGATAGGCGGGCCGGCTTCGCCGACTGTTTCTCTGTTCCGCCCGAAAAAGCTTCGCTTTCGGGCGGGAAGCCGACGGATGGGGCTCGCAGCTCACCCAATCCGTCAGCTACTTGGCCCGTTCGGCGAGGAGGAGGACGCCGCCAGGGGCGTCATGGGCCGGAGAGACCGCCTCATTATTTTGGCGACGTACCACTAAGGAGCGGCGAAGAGCGCCTTGCGATCACGACAGGGGCTCGGCACGAACATCGACTCATTGTGCCAGACGATCCGGCGTGAAAAGGCCTCGGTCGCTCAGCCCGGGGGCCGGACGAACCGGAAGCCGGGCGTGTCGGTCACGCGTCCCACGACCCGCCCACCCGCACTCGCGGTTGCTGCCAGCACGGCGTCGACCCGGTCGTCTGGCGCGATCAGACAGAATCCGATTCCGAGGTTGAAGGCTTCCGCCATGTGGTCCCATCCCACCGGCCCGCGGCTCGCGATCACTGCGAACACGTTCGGGATCTCCCATGTCGCCGGATCGACTTCGACACCGCATCCATCCGGCAGGGCACGGGGAAGGTTGCCGGGGATCCCGCCGCCGGTGATGTGCGCCGCTCCCACCACGCCGCCGGTGGCGACCGCAGCACGCACGTGAGGCGAGTACAGCACCGAGGGTCGGGTGAGAACCTCGCCGACCGATGCGTCCTCGCCGGGCATGGGCGATGACAGGTCGACCCCGTCGAAGACGCGGCGCACCAATGAGAACCCGTTGGATCGCAGGTTGGGCGACGGGAGTCCGACCACGACGTCTCCCGGTTTCACCCCTGAGCCGTCGACCTGCTGCCCGTATTCGACGACGCCGAGGGCGGCCCCTGCCAGGTCCACATCCTCGCGTCCCATGGTGCCGGGGTGTTCCGCCGTCTCCCCACCGACGAGGGCGGCCCCGACCGAGGCGCAGGCCTCGGCGATGGAAGCAACGATGGCGGTGTCGCGCGCGGGGCTCAGCGCACCAACGGCCATGTAGTCGACGAAGGCCACCGGCTCGGCTCCGACAGCTGCCAGATCGTCGACACACATTGCGACCAGGTCGTGGCCGACACCGTCCCATCGTCCGGTGGCCGCGGCGAGCGCGAGCTTGGTTCCGACGCCGTCGGTGGACAGCATCAGCACCGGGCGTTCGTATCCCGACGGGATCTCGACGCCGGCGGCGAACCCACCGAAGCCGCCAACGACGTGGTCGCCCCACGTGGCCGTGACGATCGACGCAATCGACTCCACGTGGCGGTCGGCACCGTCGAGGTCGACCCCCGCCTCGCGGTACGACGTCATGGGCCGGTCGGCTCGAGGATGAACTTCCCGTGGGCCTCGGATACGTCTGTGGGGTATTCGCCCGTGAGGCAGGCGGTGCAGAAACCGTCGCGGGGTGCGCCCGTGCCCGTCACCAGTCCGTCGATGGACAGATACCCGATCGAATCCACGGCGAGGAACTCCGCGATCTCCGAGACGGTCATTCGGGCTGCGAGGAGTCGGCTCTGATCGGAGGTGTCCATGCCGTAGAAGCACGGCCACCGGTATGGCGGAGAGGAAATTCGGAGGTGGATCTCGCTGGCGCCTGCCTTGCGGACCATCTCGATGAGCTGGCGAGTGGTCGATCCGCGGACGATCGAATCGTCGACGAGCACCACCTTCTTGCCAACGAAGGTCGACGGGATCGGATTCAGCTTCAAACGGATGCCCCGATCACGGAGCAACTGGCTGGGCTCGATGAACGTGCGCCCCACGTACCGATTCTTGACGAGGCCATCCGCATACGGGATGCGCGACACTTCGGAGTATCCCTGTGCGGCGGGGATGCCCGACTCGGGTACGGGAACCACGACATCGGCGACGACAGGATGCTCGGCAGCCAGGTTGCGTCCCATCTGTTGGCGTGCGGAGAACACGTTCCGGCCGTAAAGCTGGGAGTCGGGGCGTGCGAAGTAGACGAACTCGAAGACGCAGAGTCCGGGTTCGGTGTCCTCGAACGGCCGGAACGACCGGAGGCCCGTGCTGTCGATTGTCACCATCTCGCCGGGTGCGACCTCGCGGACGAACTCAGCGCCGACCAGGTCCAACGCGGCCGTCTCGGATGCGAGCACCCAACCTCCCGCCGGGAACCTCCCGAGACACAGAGGTCGGAAGCCGCGCGGATCGCGCACGCCGACCAGATGGCCCTGATCCATCACCACGAGCGAGAAGGCCCCTTCGAACTCGGGGAGCACTTTGCGCATCGCCATTTCCAGTCCGCGCTGATCGCCGCGTTCGTCGTCGACCTCGCGTGCGATCGCCTCGAGCATGAGGTCCGAATCGGTCGAGGCGCGGCCGTCCCCATACCTTTCGGCGAGCGTTCGGGTGTTGGTCAAGTTGCCGTTGTGACCGAGGGCGATCGACGTGGCGCCCTTCTGGCGGTGGACGGGCTGGGCGTTCTCCCACGACGATGAGCCCGTCGTCGAGTAGCGGGTGTGACCGATGCCGATGTGACCATCCAGGGCTGCGAGATCGTTCTCATCGAAGACGTTGGCGACCAGCCCGAGGTCCTTGACGACCGTGACGGTCTCTCCCGCGCTGGTGGCGATGCCTGCCGACTCCTGTCCGCGGTGCTGAAGCGCGAACAGTCCGAAGTAGGTGATGTTCGCAGCGAGCTCGCCGGGGGCGAAGACTCCGAAGACGCCGCACGCCTCGCCGGGGGCATGGAGCTCGAGGTCGGAGGTGCGGACAGGCCCGGTCACGTGGACCCAGCTTACCTCTGGCTGCTCAGCGCTCCGGCGGATGCTTGCATGGGGTCATGCCCACTTGGTGTTTCGTGTGCGACGCTCCGGTCGAAGGAGACGTGTGCGCCACCTGTGGGAGGGCTCCGACGGTCGTCCAGGACCCCGAGGAGGAGGCCCCGATCAGGGTTCCCTGGTGGTACCGGATCCCCCGCCGTACCTGGGTGACGGGCGCGATGATCCTCGTGGTGCTCCTGTACACCCTCTTCCAGTCCGGATTCCGACTGGCCAACTGAACACGCGGGTCCTATTCGAAACTCGGCGGGCGCTTCTCGCGTACTGCTCGTACCCCTTCGACCGCATCCGGCCCGAGCCATCCGAGGAACTCCAGGGCGAGCGACGCGTCGAAGGCCGGCACCGCGCTTCGAAGCCAGTGGTTCAGCGACCGCTTGGTCCATTGGACGGCCGTGGGGCTGGACTCGGCGAGCTTCACGGCGATGGCGGTGGCTTCGTCCCGCAGCACGTCGTCGTCGACGACCTTGGCGACGAGTCCGAGGCGTTCGGCTTCCGTGCCGTCGATCGGGTCGTTGGTCAACAAGTGGTACTTGGCCTTGGCCATACCGATGAGCAGGGGCCAGAGCACCACGGCGTGATCGCCGGCCGCGACACCGATCGTGACGTGGCCGTCGAGGAGGCGGGCACTCCGACTGGCGACGGGGATGTCCGCCAGGAGGGCAGCGGCCAGACCGGCGCCGACCGCCACCCCGTTGATCGCCGAAACGATCGGTTGTGGGCACTCGATGATGTTGCGGACAAGGTCGCCCGCTTCCTTCATGACGCGAGCCACGTGGGCGTGGTCGGACATGATGTGATCGAGGAGATCGAAGTCCCCGCCTGCGGAGAAGGCTCGACCCTCGGCACGGAGCAGCACCGCCCGGACGCTGTCATCGCGGGCGATGTCCGACCACACCTCGGTGATTTCCCGATGGCCGTCGACACTCACCGTGTTCATCGGGGGATTATCGAGTACGACCTCCAGGACTCCGGGGTGGGGGCGGGCAAAGCGAAGCGTCGTGTAGGAGTCGTAGACGGACATCGCGCGAACCTACCCCGATGCTCCGTGGGCCGCCCGGGCGACGGTCGTCTCCGCCTGTGCGACAGTCGGAGCTACGCCACGGAACAGCCACACGGTGAGAGCCCCCGCCACGACCGCAAAGTTCCCCGAGATCACGAACACATACGTTCAAGCAGTTTGAATGTCGAGTACACGAGCTTTTCCCACGCGAAACGCCTCACTCATGAGGCGCTGATTCGCTAACACGGTCAGCGGATAGGCAGGCCGGCTTCGCCGACTGTTTTTCTGTTCCGCCCGAAAAAGCTTCGCTTTCGGGCGGGAAGCCGACGGATGGGGCTCGCAGCTCGCCCAATCCGCACGGGCTTCTAAGAACGCGTTCGGGTGGCTCGGGCGGGGGCGAGGTGGCGGCGGAGGGCGGCGTAGGGGATGAGGCCGGCGACGACGACGGCGAAGGCGGTGAACGCGGCGGCGGCGTATCCGTCCCGGATGGCTTCGGAGACGGCCGGATTTGCGATGGCGTCGGATGCGAGCACGTCGCGGACTGCCTCGACGTCGCCCACCGCCGCGGCGACCACAGCGAGAATCACGGCGCCGCCCATCGCCGCCCCCAGCGTGAATCCCTGATTGCGGAAGAACTGGTGTGCCGCTGACGAACGGCCGATCTCGGAGGCGTCGCTCACCGCCCGGAGAAGCGTCAAGCCGGCGTTCGTGCCCAACCCCACTCCGGACGCGGTCACGGTCATCAGTCCGAGAATCACGGCGAGGTGAACGTCGAAGGCGATCCCGAGTCCGAGGAGTCCCAAACCGGGTGTCGTGAGCGCGAAGCCGACGCCGATGACGCTCGACTCGGCCATGCGGTCCAGTAGCCGGGACGACAGGTTCGCACCGATCGTCCATCCGATCACGAAAAAGAACACCGACCAGGCCGTGAGCGTCTCCGATGCTCCCCGGCCGCCCCGAACGTAGAGCGTGAGGAATGAACTGAGCGCCACCGCACCGGTGACGAGGAGCGCAAGTGAGATCGCCAGGGTCGAGAATGGTTGGGAGGCGAGGTGGCGGATCCGCATGATCGGATCGGCCGTGTGGCGGATGTGGTACCAGAGCACGCCGGTGGTGGCGCCCGCAGCCGCCAGCCACAGCAGGGACTGGAGTCCCAGCCGATCAACTGCCAGCAGGAGGAAGGTGTTGAGGGCGAGGACCACCAGGACTCCGCGGGTGTCCACCCGGCGGGAATGGACGTTCTCGACGGGTCCGGGCATGACCTTCCATCCGGCGGCGAGTGCGACGAGGCCCAGCGGGATGTTCACGAGGAAGATCCAGCGCCAATCGAGCGTCGTCACCATGAAGGCGGCGATTCCGGGACCGGCGACACCCATCACGCCCCACACCGTGGCGTTCGCCGCGAATGCCCTTCCCACCAGGTGTGCGGGATAGATCAATCCCACGGCGGCGATGCCCACGGCGATGATCGCCCCGCCGCCCGCACCATGGATCAGCCGGGCAGCCACCATGAACGGCATCGACGGAACGAACGACGCCAGCACCGCCCCGCTGACGAAGACGATGATCGCGGCTCGGAAGACCGCTCGCACCCCGTAGCTGTCGACCAGGGGTCCGGCGACCACGGTCGCCACTCCCGACATGAGGAGGTAGCCGGTCACCACCCAGGGGAGCAGGTGGACGTCGCCGAGGTCGGCTGCCACCTGGGGAAGGGCCGCACTGATCGCCAAGCCCTCGAACGCGGCGAGAGCCACCGTCGTGTAGACGGCGATGGATGCAGGAAGGAGCTCCCGGGAGAGCACGCTGGTGGGTCGAGTCGACACGGCCGACGCAGATTACGGCCCTCCTATCTGCCGCGGAGAGACTTGTGTAGAAGCGGGCGGATTGGGCGAGCTGCGAGCCCCATCCGGCGGCTTCCCGCCCGAAAGCGAAGCTTTTTCGGGCGGAACAGACAGACAGTCGGCGAAGCCGGCCTGCTCTTCCGGTGCCTCTGTGTGAGTCAGTCCCCCATGCACACGCCGAGGTGGCGGGCGGACTCGATCCATGGATGGTCGTGGGGGACCGTCTTGCGCTGGCCGGCGACGTCTTCGAGCGGGACAGGAACAGCCTGGTTGTTCTGCATCCCGATCATGACGCCTGTGGTGCCGTCGGCGATGACGTCGGTGGCTGCGGTTCCGAGCTGGGTGGCCAGAAGGCGGTCGGCCATCGATGGCGTCCCCCCACGCTGGACGTGACCCAGGATCGTCACTCGGGCTTCGAGGCCGGTGAGGTCCTCCAGCCTGGCGGCGAGATCCTCGGTGGAACGCGCCTGGCTGTGATGAAAATCGTCCAGTTCCGCTCGAAGATCCGTGTCGTCGCCTTCGTCGTCCATCGCGTCGATGGCCAACCGGATCTCGTCGTGGCGGGTCCGGTCCTTCTGGGTCATGGCGCCCTCGGCGACGGCGACAATCGAGAAGTTCGACCCCGCGGCCTTGCGTTGCAGAATCGACTCGGCGACGGACTCCACACGATGTGGGATCTCGGGGATGAGGATGGCATCCGCCCCACCCGCCAAACCCGATCCCAGCGTCAGCCAGCCGGTGTTGTGACCCATGATCTCGGTCACCATGATCCGGTGGTGGGAGTGGGCGGTCGAATGAAGACGATCGATCGCCTCGGTGGCGATGTTGAGTGCAGTGTCGAAGCCGAAGGTGGTGTCGGTGTGAGTGACGTCGTTGTCGATGGTCTTCGGGAGGGCGACCACCGGGATGCCGACCTTGTGCAGGCGCAAGGCGTTCTTCATGGTCCCCCCGCCGCCGAGGCACACGAGGGCCGCCATGTCGTGGTTCTCGATGACCTGCTGGATCATCGGACGCATGTCGATCTTCGTACCGTCGCCCATGTCAACCTTGTGGACCTTGACCCGGGAGGTCCCGAGGATCGTCCCCCCGCGGGTCAGGATGCCGGACAGCGTGTCACCGTCTAGTCGAATGTGACGGTTCTGGATCAGTCCGGAGAATCCGTCCCGGAAACCGATCACGTGCATGTCGTAGCGACGCTGCGCGGCCTTGCCAACTGCGCGGATGGCGGCGTTCAGGCCGGGAGAGTCGCCTCCGGCGGTGAGGATTCCGATCGTCTGCGGCACAGCGAGAGGTTAGGCCCGTCGCGCGTCACCAACTCGCGAAGTAGTAGCCCTCGGCGAGGACACCCGATCCAACCTCGCTCAGCCAACGGACGACGCCGTCGCCGTCGGTGTAGATGAGGAGAGTGCCGGAGCTGTCGTACCCGCCGGGACGAGCTCCCGACTCGAGGTCGAACTCCTCGACGACCTCGCCATCGGGACTGAGCACGAACGCCGTCATCTCCGACTCCGGCTGTGAAAACGTCGCGACCATGTCCCCGGAGGAGCGGACCGCCAGCCCCATACTGTTCTGGACCTGGACGCCGGATACTTCCACGGCTGTCGACGTGGCGGTGGCGACGTCGAACGTCCGGAGCTGCAGGGTGCCGGACGCATCCTCGAGCCAGCGCACCGCGTCCTCACCAGGCACCCACACGGCGTTCGACACGGGGAAGTAGTCCAGTTCGGAAGAGGCGATGGGAGTTCCCGGGTCGTCGGCCTCGGCGACGGCAACCCCGTAGCCGAGGAACGCGATGAGCGGAGCGTCGGGAGCCGGAGACGCCGTCCAGAACGACACCGGTGTGTCCTCGGAGTCGAACAGCAGCGGAAGCTCGGAATCTTCGAGAACGTGGATCTGACCCGCCGCCGGTTCGCAGCATTCGCTGATGATCGTGTGGGATTCGTCGAAGGTGCGCCACACCAGATCGACGTAGTTCACGCACGCGGAGCATTCGGCGTCCTCAACGTCTTCTGCGGTGGCGACCTGGCCGAGCGACCGGATCACTTCGCCGGTCGCGGTGTCGACCTCGACGGCCTCGTAGTCGGTGGTGACGCCCACCCAGGTGACAGGCGCTTCATCGGGGAGGGTGCTCGAGTCCGGGGCTTGCGCCTCGGTCGTGGTCGTGGTCGGCGCGGTGGTCGTGGTCGTGGACACCGTGGTGGTGGGCGCGAGCGATGTCGTGGTGCTGGCGGCTGTCGTGGTCGTGGTGTCCGAGCCGTCACCGGACCCGCAGGCGCCCACCACGAGCGCGAGGAGGGCAAGAACGGAGACGCGTTTGAGAGAGTTCATGGTGATGAGACGTCCTCGACGGCGAGAAGGTTTCATGCGAGGCGGCGCGGAATGGCCGCCGCGTAGGCGGAGCCGGCGTCGGCAAGGGCGAGGTCGTTGGTCCGAACGGCCGTTCTGAAAACGATGTGGTCGCCGCCCAACGTCCCGATTCGAAGGGCCGCCACGCCGGTGTCTGCGGCAAGTCGGGTGACTTCTGCGACGTTCGCAGCCGCCACCGTTGCGATGAACCGGTGGGGAGCTTCGGAATAGAGGAGTCGCCAGTCCTCGACCGAGACATCCGCGCCCACCTGGGACCGGATACAGATCTCCGAGATCCCCACGGCGATCCCACCGTCGGAGATGTCGTGGAGAACCGGCGTGAGTCCGTCGGCGGCCAGACGGGCGGCCAGGGCGATCACCGCCACTGCCATCTCGGGTGTCGCGGTCGCCGGTCGACCGCCGAGATGGTCGTGGATCACGCGCTCGAACGCCGAGCCGGCCAGGTCGATCGACTCCGGTCCGAACACCCACACCTCTTCGCCTTCCGAGCCCGCGTCGAGTCGGGGCGCGACGGCGGGAATGGGGTCTGCCATGCCCAGCAGACCCACCACCGGAGTGGGATGGATGTCGACTCCGTCGGTCTCGTTGTAGAAGCTGACGTTGCCTCCGACGACCGGGATTCCGAGGTGTTCGCAGGCTGCCGAGATCCCTTCGATGCATTGACGGAACTGCCACATCACCTCGGGCTTCTCGGGGTTGCCGAAGTTGAGGTTGTCGACCACCGCCATCGGCAGGGCACCAGTGACGGCGACGTTGAGTGCCGCTTCGTAGACCAGCCTTTCCCCGCCCCGGTAGGGGTCGAGGTAGCAGAGGCGCCCGTTGCCGTCCGTCGACACCGCCAGGCCCTTGTCGGTTCCCCGTACCCGGAGAAGTGACCCGTCATGGCCGGGTCCGACCACGGTGTTGAGAAAGAGCATGTGGTCGTACTGCTGGTAGGCCCACTCGGCCGAGCCGATGGACGGATCGTCGAGCAGCGCCAGGGTCGCTTCCGCCAGATCGGGCACTTCGGAGTGATCGAGTGTCTGCTCCCACACGGCTGCGAGCCAGGTTGGTTCGGCCATGGGGCGGTCGTAACGAGGTGCGGCTTCGGACAACGACGCCGCCGGTACTTCGGCGACCAGCTCACCGTTGTGACGGATTCGGAGCGTGTCGCCGGCGGTGACGGTCCCCACCACCCGGCCGTCGATCTCCCATTTGTCTGCGACCGCCAGGACATCCTCGACTTTCGATGGTTCGACGAAGGCCATCATCCGTTCCTGGGACTCGGACGTCAGGAGCTCGGCTGCGCTCATGCCGCTCTCGCGAACGTGGACGGCGTCGAGCTCGACATCCATCCCCATACCTGCTCGTGCGGCCGGCTCGGAGGTGGCACAGGACAGGCCGGCCGCCCCCAGATCTTGGACCCCGACGACGAGTCCCCGCTCGTAAAGTTCGAGGCAGGCCTCTATGAGCTTCTTCTCCTCGAACGGGTCGCCCACTTGCACCGACGGGCGCTTGGCTCCGGCCTCCTCGTCGAACGACGCCGATGCCAGCACTGACGCGCCCCCGATGCCGTCGCGTCCTGTGGGTTTGCCGAGGAGAACGGCGACGGAACCGGCTTCACCGGCCGTCCCCAGCACGAGCTGATCGCGTCGCATGATTCCGAGACACATGACGTTGACGAGGGGATTGCCGGAATAGCACTCGTCGAAGGCCACTTCTCCGCCGACGGTGGGTACGCCCACCGCGTTGCCGTAACCGGCGATCCCTGCCACGACGCCGCTGAATAGAAACCGGTTCTTGGGCACGTCGAGAGGGCCGAAGCGGATCTGGTCCCACAACGCGATCGGGCGCGCACCCATCGTGAAGACATCGCGAAGGATGCCGCCGACCCCGGTGGCGGCTCCTTCGTACGGCTCCACGAACGACGGATGGTTGTGGCTCTCGATGCGGAGCGCGGCCAGCCAACCGTCGCCGAGATCGACGACTCCGGCATTCTCCCCGGGTCCGACCACCACCCAAGGAGCCTCGGTAGGGAACCTGCCCAAGTGGGAACGGGACGACTTGTAGGAGCAGTGCTCGGACCACATCACCGAGTACATGGCCAGCTCGGCGGGCCGCGGTGTTCGCCCGAGAATGCCGATCACGCTGTCGTACTCGTCGTCGGTCATCCCCAACGCGCGATGGATGGCGGCCTGTTCAGACATGGGAGGCGGAGGGAACCGATGCCAAAAAGCTCTCGAGCAGCACCCGGCCGTCGACTGATCCCAGGAGCTGTTCGGTGGCGCGTTCGGGGTGCGGCATGATCCCGACGACGTTGCCTGCCGGGTTGGCCACTGCTGCCGCGTGATCTTGCGAGCCGTTCGGGTCATCGGTGTAGCGGACGACGACCCGGCCGGTGTGAGTCGGGTCGACCCAATTGCCCTCATAGGAGTTGAGTGGGATCCGCAGCCGCTGTCCGATCTGGGCCCCGGACGTCAGCATCGTGTTCGTGTCGGTCACCTCCACGTCGATCATCCGACAGATGAATGCCAGGTCGCGATTGGCGATGAACGCACCGGGAAGGATCCCGGCTTCGCAGAGGATCTGAAAACCGTTGCAGATGCCGAGCACCGGCGCACCCGAGTCGGCCATCGTCCGAACCGACTGCATGATCGGGGAGAGTCGCGCGATGGCGCCGGTTCGCAAGGCGTCGCCGTGGGCGAAGCCGCCTGGGAGCACGACCGCGTCTGCGCCGGACAGGTCGGTGTCCTTGTGCCAGACGGCTTCGGCGTCGCCCCCGAGCAGACGCACGGCATGCACCACGTCGTGTTCGCAGTTCGAACCTGGGAAGACGACGACTGCGACGTTCACGCGTCCACCGTGATCTCGTAGTCCTCGAGCACCGGGTTGGCGAGGAGTTGCTCGCACATCGCCGCAACCTGTTCGCGGACGGTTTCCGGGTCCTCCCCATCGACCTCGAGATGAATGGTCCGGTCGATGCGCAACGAGCGGACCCCCTGGTGGCCGAGGTCGGCCAGCGCGCGGGCCACGGTGGCGCCGTGCGGGTCCGCGATCACCGATCGCCTTCGAATGGTCACCGTGACGTTCATGTCGCCGCCTCCAGATATGCGTCGAAACCGTTGCCGGTGATCGCCTCGTAGGCCTCGATGTAGCGAGACCGCGTCCCCGAGACCACCGCATCGGGGAGGGCTGGAGCGGGTGGATGATGATCCCAACCCGAGGAGTCCAGCCAATCACGAACGTACTGCTTGTCGAAGCTGGGGACGGGACCGCCCGGTGACCACTCGGCGGCAGGCCACCACCGCGAGGAATCAGGGGTGAGGACTTCGTCGACGAGGGTGAGCTCGCCGTGGACGAAACCGAACTCGAACTTCGTGTCTGCCAGGAGCACGCCCCGTTCGGCGGCGTGAGCCGTGGCTCGCTCGTAGAGGGCGATGGAGCGATTCCGGACCTCGGTGTACACCGTGTCGCCCACGAGGCTCCTCGCTTGGGATTCCGAGAGATTCTCGTCATGGCCGGAGGCGGCCTTGGTGGCAGGGGTGAAGACCGGTGCGGGGAGCCGATCGGCTTGGCGCAACCCGGGGGGCAGGCCTTCGGTGGTCGGTCCTCCGCCCGATTCGTACTCCCGCCAGGCTGACCCGTAGAGGTATCCGCGCACGACGCACTCGATGGGAAGGACGTCTGCGCGGGCCACCACCATCGCCCGGCCCCGGAGGTCGGCTGCTTCGCTCACCGACAGCCCCAGGCCTGCCAAGTCGGTGGTCACCACGTGGTGGGGAGTGTCGAGCAGGTCGAAGAAGAACAGGGACACTCCGGTGAGGACCCGACCTTTGTCGGGGATCGCCGTCGGGAGGATCACGTCGTAGGCGGAGATGCGATCGGTGGCAACGAAGAGGAGGTGGTCGGCATCGACCTCGTAGATCTCCCGAACCTTGCCCGAGGCGACGTGAGGTAGTGCCGGCACGTGTCCGCAGGCTAGCGGCGCACCGTCCGGCCCTGGCCACTGCCCGGCCTCCCGTCGAAAACGCTCAGCGGGCGGTGAGTTCCCGGATCCAGGGAGCGCCGGTGCGGGTGTTGGCCGGCATGACGATCGAGAAGCACGATCCACCGAGCAGTTCGGATCGCCGGTACTCGGCGGTCCCGCCGTGCGCCGCCGCGACGGCCCGCACGATGGCCAAACCGATGCCGAGACCCGGGTTCGTCGAGTCCAACCGTCGCTCGCCTCGGTCGAACTGCTTCCACACTGAACTCAGGTACTTCGTGAGCACCCCCGGCCCGTCGTCGTGCACCTCGATCGTCAGCGTTCCTCCCTGCACTCCGGCGCGAAGATGCACGCGGCCGCCACCGTACTTACGTGCGTTGGCAAGAAGGTGGCCGATCGCCTGCTCGAGGCGCCCGGCGTCCACGTGGAGTACGTGATCGTCCACATCCGCTGTGCACACGCTGCCGGCTGCCTCGCTGCTCGCAGAGTCGATGATGTCGGCGAGGTTTGCCTCGGCGCTGCGAACCATGAGGTTCGCTCCGCCGTCGCGTGCGAGGGTGATCAGGTCGGTGACCGTGCGCGACATGTGCTTCGCCTGAAGGTTGATCTCGCGCATCATCGACTCTTGCTCAGCAGGCGTGAAGGCACCCGAGTCTTCGTCGAGGACGTGGAGGAACCCGACCACCGCAGTGAGAGGTGTGCGTAGTTCGTGCGACACCGACGAGATGAGCTCGCGCCGCTGGCGCTCGATTCGAGAGCGGTTGTGCCTGATGGCAACTGCCTGCCGGACGACGATCAAGACTCCGACGAGCAGGAGTGCGAAGAGCACGACGCGGATCTGCGTTGTCTCGCTCGACGCCACGCCATTGCTCCCGAGGTCATCGAGAAGTCCATTGAGGCGCAGGACGTGGAGGGGGACGAGGGCAGCGGCAATGAGGTATGGCCAGATGAGTGCCCACAGCGGGGTCTCGCGGTCGGGAAACTCACGCCGGGCCGGCGCACGGTCGATGAACGCCGCAGCTCCCAGGTAGCACGCGGAGGCAGCCACGAACAGTCCGAATCGGGGCTGCGCATCCTGGAAGTCCGCGGCCAGAACCCCTTCTCGGAGGTAGAGGATGTCGGCGACGACCTGGAACACCATTCCAACCGCGATGAATGCCACACGCGGGTCGAAGCGGTAGTTGCTTCGTCGGAGAGCAACCAACGTGAGGGCGACGATGATTCCGACATCGAGGATCGGATAGAGCGACAAGCCCGCCCTCTCCAACGAAGAGGCCTGTATCCCCTCGATCTGTCCGAGGACGACCTCCCAGACGATGGCGGTCGCGGCCACGGCGCCGACGAAGGCGTCAAGCATCGTGAGTCCCCAGGGCGGTCCCTGGGGATCGGATCGGGCGAGTTGAGCGAGAGCGACGATGATGAGGACGTAGGCGCCGAGGAAGAGCGAATCGGCCGGTCCGAACACAGGCGCGTCGCCTCCGATGGCGGCGACCACGACCAATCCGGACACGGCGGTGAGAAGGGCAAGACCGAGCAACCGCCAGGGTCTCGCGGTGGGGGTGTCTCCCCGGCTGGCCCTGATCATCATGATCCCCGCCAGAGTGTGTCCGACAACCATCGTCGGAACACCGATCAACTCACCGATGTGCTCGGGGACGATGAACGTCGCGACGGAAAGGCCCATGACGAGTGGCACGAGTAGCCACAGGACGAGCCGCTTGTGACGCGTATCTGGTTGTGGGATGACGAAGTCCACGACGTTGCATCGGTCGGCTGGACGGGCTTGTTGAGGAAATCAATCGGCCTTGCGAATTGGTCTCTCAGCGAGCTCGATCACGGGGTCCTCGCCACGTATGTCGATCGTGTGGGCGATCCCCATCTCGTCCATGTGTCGCTGCAGCGAGACCAGCATCGCATCGATGGCGGCTGGCCCGATGGCGTTCGTCACAGTGAAACGGATGCCCGCGTGGCGGTGTGGCACGATCGGCCACATCGCCCCATTGACGTAGAAGCCGTCCTGCAGCATCTGCTCGACGATGTCCAGCATTTCGTGCATGCCGCCGACCTCGACGAAAAAGATCGGGGTCTCGTCACGCGATGCGAGCGGGATCCCCAACTCCTCGCAGGCCCCGAGGGTGTGTCGAATACGAGCCGCCTCGGCCTCTTGAAGGCTCTCGAGCTCCTCGGAAAGGTGGATGTCGGCGGCGGCGATGCCGGCACCTAATCCCGCCGGTCCGATCGGGCCCCCGAAGGAAAGCGGTGGTCCGCACATCTCGATCAGCTCCACGAGATCGGGGTCGGGGGTGGTGACGATCCCCCCCGCTGTGCCGAAGGACTTCGACAACCCTGCCGATATCACGAGGCGATCGTGCCATCCCATGTTGGCGAGCGCCAGGCCCTGTCCTCGGGGCCCGTGCCATGAGAAGCCATGGGCATCGTCGACGTACGCCCATAGCGTCGGATGGGCGTCGAGCAGTGCAGGGAGACGGTCGAACGGAGCCGTGCCACCTGACATCGAGTACACCCCGTCAGCGAGATACCAAATGCGATGCGCACCTGTCTCCTCGATGAGTCGGACGCGCTCTTCGAGCGTCTGGGTGTCGCCGTGGCGGACGACTTCTACCTCTATCCCGTCCGCGACCAGCAGTCGGCTGGCCATCTGTACGGAGTTGTGGACTGCCGAGTCCATCAGCACCACATCGTGCTTCTGCACGAGCACGGGTAGAGCCGCAGCGTGCGCGAGGGTGGTGGTCGGTGCGACGACCGTCGGTGCGCCCATCATCAACTCGAGGCGCTCCTTCAACTCCCGATAGAGGGGGACCGCGGTGTAGGCGATCGAGGACGAATACGATGTCCCGAAGCGGTCGATCGCCCGGTGGGCGCCGTCCCGGAGCCGTTGGTCAGTGCCGATCCCGAGGTACGAGCAGTCACCGAAGTTGAAGACCTCTCGACCACCGACGGTGATGCGCCCGGGCACCAAGACCTCATCTTCGATGTGGATGTTGGAGAGTCCGCGATCGCGTGTGCGCCGAACGTTGTCCCGAAACAGCGCAAGCAGCCGGTCCGCACCGGTCGTGGTTCTCGCGCGTGACATGCCTGCCCTTCCGTCGTGGTCCCCACCACTCCGAGCGGCGACACTAGGTGCCCGGCAATCCGACATCCGGTATCTCACAGGGTCAGCGGATAGGCAGGCCGGCTTCGCCGACAGTTTCTCTAGGAGCCCACCCGGTCGACGAATTGGGAGATTCGTTCGACGAATGCGTCCCGCTGGTGGGTTTCGAACTGCTCCCACGTGGCCAGGGTGCGAGGGTCGATGCGGTCGACGATCAGCCGGCCGTCCAGGTGGTCGATCTCGTGTTGGAACGTCCCTGCGGTCAGTCCGCGCCGTATCTCGCGCTGCGGTGTGCCGTGTCGATCCAGGTAGCTGACTTCGATCGTGACGCTTCGCTGAAGGTCTCCTCGCAGCGGCACCGAGAGGCAACCTTCATTGATCGTGACCGTCTCGTCGTCGACGGCGGTCCAACTCGGGTTGACGATGACGGTGAGCGGGATGGGTGGCTTGTAGGGGTATCGGGGATTCTCGGTGACTTCGATGGTGGCGATACGAACATCCTCGAAGACCTGGTTGGCGGCGATGCCCGCGCCATTGGCCTCGCGCATCGTGTCGATCAGGTCATCGATCAGGGTCTGGATCTCGACGGAGGCGAGTTCTTCGGGGGTGACGTCGCGGGTAGGAGTGCGCAGCACCGGGTGACCGATGGGGGTGATCGGACGCACGGCCATGCTCAGCCCTCCGCCATCGGGACGCGCACCCCACGGGCCGACGCGACCTCGATTGCCTCGGGGTATCCGGCGTCGACATGTCGGATGACCCCCATTCCGGGGTCGTTGGTGAGAACGCGTTCGAGCTTGCGGTCCGCGAGTTCGGTTCCGTCGGCGACACACACTTGCCCTGCGTGGATGGAGCGGCCGATTCCGACCCCGCCCCCATGATGGATGCTGACCCAGGTCGCACCGGACGCAGTGTTCACGAGTCCGTTGAGCAGCGGCCAGTCGGCGATTGCATCGGATCCATCTGCCATGTCCTCGGTCTCGCGGTACGGGGATGCCACCGATCCGGAGTCGAGATGGTCCCGCCCGATCACGATCGGCGCCGAGATCTCCCCTCGCCGCACCATCTCGTTGAAGCGCAGGCCGAGGCGGTGCCGCTCCCCGTAGCCGAGCCAGCAGATCCTCGCCGGCAAGCCTTGAAACGCGACTCGTTCTCCCGCCAGTTGGATCCAGCGTGCCAGGTCCTCGTCGTCCCCGAACTCATCGAGCACGGCACGGTCCGTGGCGGCGATGTCCGCCGGATCCCCGGAGAGAGCGACCCAACGGAATGGGCCCTTGCCTTCACAGAAGAGCGGACGGATGTAGGCGGGGAGGAACCCGGGATAGTCGAACGCCCGGTCGTAACCCCCGAGGGCGGCTTCGGCACGGAGGCTGTTGCCGTAGTCGAAGACCTCCGCACCGGCGTCCAGGAAGCCGACCATCGCTTCGACATGGCTCACCATCGACGCTCGGGATCGGCGTACGTACTCGGCCGGCTCCTCCCGGGCGAGGCGTGTTGCCGCCTCGGGCGTGAGATCCGCCGGAACGTAGCTGAGGGGGTCATGGGCGGACGTCTGGTCGGTCACGATGTCGGCTGCGAAGCCATCGGCGAGGAGGCGGGGCAGCACCGACGCGGCGTTGCCCACCAGACCGACCGAGAGCGCGCGCTTGTCGGTTCGGGCGGCGGTGCACAGTCTTACGGCGTGGGCGTAGTCGTCGGCGACCACATCGAGATATCGAGTCTCCACGCGCCGCTGGGCCCTCGCTGGGTCGACTTCGACACAGAGGGCGACGCCGTCGTTCATCGTGACGGCGAGAGGTTGCGCGCCTCCCATCCCACCGAGGCCCGCCGTCACCGTGATCGTCCCTGCCAGGGAGCCGCCGAACCGCTTGCGACCGATGGCGGCGAAGCACTCGTAGGTTCCCTGCAGGATTCCCTGGGTCCCGATGTAGATCCACGACCCTGCGGTCATCTGCCCGTACATCGTCAACCCGAGTCCTTCGAGCCTCCGAAACTCGTCCCAGTTCGCCCATTCGGGAACCAGGTTCGAGTTGGCGATCAACACCCGCGGCGCCCACTCGTGGGTCCGCATGACACCGACCGGCTTGCCCGACTGAACGAGCATCGTCTCGTCGTCCGCCAGTGTGGTGAGGGTGCGGAGCATGGCGTCGAGCGCCTCCCAGCTTCGGGCCGCCTTGCCGGTGCCGCCATACACGACGAGATCGTCGGGCCGCTCCGCCACGTCGGGGTCCAAATTGTTCTGCAGCATGCGGAACGCCGCCTCCTGTTGCCAACCGCGGCACGTGAGTTCGGCGCCGGTCGGAGCAGTGATCGTTCGCGGACCCATTCAGGAACCTCCCGTCGAGTGATGCCGGCGGAACACGACGTCCCCGCCGACCAATGTGAGCGCGGTGAGCGGCACCCCGGGCTGATAGATGAGGTGGGCATGGCTGGGAGCGTCCAGGAGCTGGAGGTCGGCGCGGGTTCCGACGGCGATCCGCCCGATGTCGGTGCGCCGGAGGGCTGTCGCGCCGCCGACTGTGGCTGCCCTGATGGCCTCGGCGGCGGTCATTCCCATCTCGCGGACGGCGAGGCCCAGACAGAACGGAATTGACGTGGTGTTCGACGAACCGGGGTTGCAGTTGGATGCGAGGGCGACCGACACGCCGGCGTCGATCGCGCGACGAGCATCCGGGTAGGGCTGGCGGGTGGAGTAGTCGGCCGCAGGAAGAAACGTGGCAACCGTCTCTGAGCCTGCCAGCGCGTCGATGTCTCGGCCGGTGAGGTGGGTGCAGTGGTCGGCGGATGCCGCTCCCAACTCCACCGCCAGCCGTACCCCCGGACCCGGCCCGAGTTGGTTGGCGTGTACCCGGAGTCCGAGCCCCGCAGCGGACCCGGCCTCGAGGATCGCCCGACTCTGGTCTGCGTCGAAGGCGCCCTCCTCGCAGAAGACGTCGATCCAGCGGGCGTGGGGCGCACACGCCCGCAGCATCGCCCCGGTCACGAGAGAGACGTACTCGTCGTCGCGGCCGTCGTACTCGGGAGGGACGACATGGGCGCCGAGAAAGGTGGTGTCCTCGGTCACGGCCTCGGCCAGCCGCAACAGGCGCGCTTCGGCATCGACGGTGAGCCCGTATCCCGACTTCACTTCGACGTGGGTGGTCCCACTTTCACGGGCCTGGGCCAATCGGCGCCCGACGCCGGCGCTCAGCTCGGTGTCCGAGGCCGCCCGGGTGGCGGCCACCGTCCCGGCGATGCCGGACGCGGTGTACGGCTCGCCCGCCATGCGGGCGGCGAACTCGGACGCCCGGTCGCCGGCGAAGACCATGTGGGTGTGGCTGTCGACGAACCCGGGGAGCACTGCGGATCCGGCGGCGTCGATGCGGGTGTCGGCGACGAGCTGTCCTGCGTCGCCGACCGCGGCGATTCGACCGTCTTCGACAACGACGGCGGCATCGCGCCTGACGCCGAGTACGCCCTCGCCGAGCTCGCCGTCGTTGGTGATCAGTTCCCCGATGCGGTCGATCACGAGACTCACGGAAACAGCCTCGGGATGAGCTCCGCGAACTCCCGGCCCACGTCGCCTGCCTGATACCGGCGATCGGTCACTCGATCCACGCCATCGATCGTCACGGTTGTGACGTCCGCGGGGTCGGCAGCGTGAACGGCGGTGGTGAGCATGGTTGCGACACTCGATCCTGCCAGGCGTACCGAGCCCAGGTCGAGTGTCACCAGATCGGCGCGATTGCCGACGGTGATCTTCCCGGCGTCGTCCCATCCAAGGGACGCATGGTCGGTGAGCGCATCCAGCAGCTGGTCGATGGTCAGGTGGCCGCGTCTCCCGGTTCGGAGCCGTTCGTTCAGCTCGAGGCTGCGGCTCTCGTCGAAGGCGTCGATGACGGCATTGGAGTCGCTTCCGATCGAGATCCGTGCGCCTGCGCCTACCAATGCCGGGACATCCCCGATGCCGTCCGCCAGATCTCGTTCTGTGCTGGCACAGACGCACACGGTGGAGTGCGCGCCGCCCAGGAGCACGCGGTCGTCGTCGGTCAGATGGGTGCCGTGGACTGCGGTGAAACGTCGGTCGAGTGCTCCGGCGTCGGCGAAGACGCGTGTCGGCGTGCGCCCGAACGCAGCCTGACAGCCTTCGTTCTCCGCGGGCTGTTCGGAGACGTGGGCGTGGAGGGGGCGGCCTTCGCTCGCAGCCACGACTCCGGCGATCTCGTCGGGCGTGCACGCTCGAACCGAATGCACCGCGGCACCGATCCGCGCGGCATCGGTGGGTCGGAGCTCGGTCATGCGCGTCGCCCAGGCATCGACCGAGTCATCTCCGAACCGTCGCTGCACCACGTCGAGGGGTCGATCGAATCCTCCATGCAGGTAGCACGTGTCGAGCAGCGTCAGACGAATCCCTGCGTCCTTGGCAGCCGCCAGCACGGTGTGGCCCATCTCGTTTCGGTCGTCGTACGGGCGTCCCGCGGGTCCGTGGTGGAGGTAGTGGAATTCGCCGACCGTCGTGTATCCGGCGAGCACCATCTCCGAGAAGGTCGCCCGAGCGAGTCGAAAGTAGGCCGCGGGGTCGAGTCTTCCCGCCAGTCGGTACATCTGCGTTCGCCACGCCCAGAAGTCGCCTGCTCCGTCCTGGGTGCGTCCCCGCAGGGCGCGGTGAAAGGCATGGCTGTGGCCGTTGGCGAAACCCGGAAGAGTCAGGCCGGGACGGCGCTCAGCGTCATCCGGCGCCATGTCCGCAGTGATGCTGGTGAACCGGCCGTTGTCGATCTGGACGAGCACCGAAGTCCGGGGCTCGGATCCGCCCAGCCAGGCGTACTCGCACCAGATCGTTCGGGTCATGTCAGGGTGATGCCCGCCTCCGCGACGGCCGTCGCGACGCGTCCGGTCGCGACGAAGCTCACAGCCGCGGCCAGCTCAGGAGCAAGCCAGCGGTCCGAACCTGGTCCGGCCACCACCGTCCGCAGGGCGGCTTGCACTGCAGCGGTCGCCGGCGCCGGGGCGAGCGGTGACCGAAAGTCCAGGGCGCGGGCGCCGCACACCAGTTCGACGGCGAGGATTGCTCCCAGATTGTCGACCGCCTTGCGGAGTTTGCGGCACGCCGACCAACCGAGGGACACATGATCCTCCTGCAAGGCACTGGTCGGAATCGAGTCGACCGAGGCCGGTGCGGCGAGACGCCGGTTCTCGGCGGTCATCGCCGCCTGGGTGTAATGGGCGATCATCATTCCCGAGTTCACTCCGGCGTCCTCGGTGAGGAACGGCGGCAGCCCATGGGAGCGGTTGCGGTCCAGCATCCTGTCGGTCCGCCGCTCGGAGAGCGCTCCCAGGTCGGCGACGGCGACGGCGAGATAGTCGGCGGCGTGGGCGAGCGGCGCACCGTGGAAGTTCCCGCATGACTCGACCCGTCCGTCCGCCAGGATCATCGGGTTGTCGATCGCGGATCCCAGTTCGATGGTGGCGATGCCGTCTGCGAAGTTCACGATGTCACGGACCGAGCCGTGAACCTGGGGGGTGCAACGAAGCGAATAGGCGTCCTGGACGCGGTCGTCCCCTTCGCGATGCGACGCCACGATCTCGGAGTCCGCCAGCAGTGCCATGAGGTTCGCCGCACTGGCGGCCTGACCGACCTGGGGGCGCAGCGCCTGCAGTTCCGCGGTGAACGGCCGGTCGGTGCCGAGCAGCCCCTCGATGGTGATCGCAGCCACGACGTCGGCGGCGACGAGCAGTTGACGGAGGTCGGTGATTGCCAGCAGCAGCATGCCGAGCATGCCGTCGGTGCCGTTCACGAGGGCAAGACCCTCCTTGGCGGTGAGCGCCACCGGGTCGCGTCCGATTCGGGCGAGGGCGGTCCTTCCGTCCACGGCGTGGCCTTCGGCGTCGGTCACCGCGCCTTCCCCGACGAGCACGAGGGCGCACGCCGCCAGCGGTGCCAGATCGCCGGAGGCGCCCAGGGATCCGAACTCCGGCACGATGGGAGTGAGTTCGGCGTTCAACAACTCGAGCATGACCTCGGCGACGACAGGACGGGCGCCGGAATACCCCATGGCCAACGTCCTCGCTCGCAGCAGCATCATCGCCCTGACGACTTCGGTCTCGATGGGTGGACCCATGCCGGCCGCGTGGGAGCGGACGATCGCGCGCTGGAGTTCCTCGCGCCGGTCCGCCGGTATGACGGTGTTGGCCAGCGAGCCAAAACCGGTCGAAACCCCGTAGACGGGGATCTCGGACGAGGCGAGTCGGGCGACGATGGCCGCCGAACGTTCCATCCTCTCGATCGCCGCCGAGCCGAGGCGGACTGATCGGCCCTCCCGAGCCACGGCTGCCACATCGTCTCCGGTCAGTCCGAAGCCGTCCAGTTCCAGTGCAATGTCGTTGGCACGGTCAGACATGGTGTCTCCCTCAGGCGCGGAGAAGGGTTGTCAGCTTCATCCCCGGGGGGGCGTGCGCATCGCACACCAGCACCATGGCGTCGCCCTGGCGGTAGTAGGCGGTGGCGGGCAGGCCACACGCGAAGGGCTCTTCGTGCGGTGCGGCGACCGGATCGGTGTGGCTGCACAGCTGTCGGGTTGCCGTGCGTATCGAGCGGGGCGCGGGGGAAGCCTGGTCGAGCAGGTTGTTCGCCTCGATGGCGGCCTGGGGGATGGGATCGTCGAAGTCGTAGACGAATCGCGGTCCGAGGCCGGTCCACGCCGTCGCCCACTCCGACAACGCGAGCGAGACCCGGGATTCGCTCCAGGCGGGAGCGTGGATGATCAGTGAGCCCTCGTGCTCTCCTTGTACCCGGCGGAGCTCCTCCCATTGGTCTGTCGCGGGGGCTCGCCCGAGCGGAACGGCGACGCCCGCCGGTTCGAAACCGGTGTCCTGCACGTTGACCGCCAAGACCTGTCGGTCCCAGGCGAGGCGGATGACAGTCGGATCGGACGGGTCGATCACCACCTCCGCGCCGTCAGGGAGGAGACGGACCGATCCCGGAGTGTCGTCGATCGGCTCGACGGAGAGCAGCCACGTGTCGACGCCTTCGTCCCGCAACCGGACGTCGACACGGTCTCGGAACGCCTCTTCATCGTCGGCGTCGGGCCATGTGAGATCAGGCTGAAACCAGAAGATGTCGTCGTAGCCCTCGATCAACGCGGCCACTTCCTCATCGTGGCCGAGCGGGTCGGCGTCGGTGACGAGTTCCTCGGGCTCTCCCACGAGCGCCGCGATGGCGTCGGCCTCCGCCGGTGTCGCCTCCCGGGCGACGAAAGCGACGTCCTGGTTCAGGAACGACTCGCACCACAGGCTCAACGCAGCCGACACCGCGGCTGTTGGCCAGCCTGGCTCCAGGCGATACTCGGACTCGTCGTCGGCGGCCTTGTGGAGGGTGTAGGCGTCGCCGGCGCTCGGGGCCGAACCGGCGTCGAGCGCGACAGTGGTCCGGATCTCGCCGTCCGGTGCCGTCACGACGTGGAGTTCCTTCGTCGCCGCGAGCAGGATCGATTCGGGATCGTCCGCGTCCGTCAGCATCGCCCAACCGTCGGGATGTCGGAACCGCCGGAAGCGGCGTCCCGCCGCATCGACAGGCACCGGCTCGACGGACCAGCCCCAGGTGACGACCTCATCGCCGGTGCGTAGGTAGACGTCGGCGGGTCCGGCGAGAAACCCCTCGCGACGAAAGCCCGGCGAAAACCACTCGACCTCGTCCCGACCGGCGATCACTTCGAGCAGATAGCTGGGATCAAACACTGACATCGGTCCGAGTGTGCCACGACCAGACCCCGACCCGCTGAAAACGCGGATCGTTGGGTGCGGTACGATGGGCGTGCCCATGTCGGGTGATTCCTCCGCTCCGTTCCGGAACGTCGCGCTCATTGCGCATGTCGATCACGGTAAGACCACGCTTGTCGATGCGATGCTGCAGTCGGCCGGCGTGTTTGCCGCGCACGAAACGCTCGTCGATCGCGTCATGGACTCGAACGACCAGGAGCGCGAGCGCGGCATCACGATTCTCGCGAAGGCCGCCTCCATCGAGTGGAAGGGCGTGAAGATCAACCTCGTTGACACCCCCGGCCACGCCGACTTCGGCGGGGAGGTCGAGCGGGCACTCACCCTCGTGGACGGTGTGCTTCTTCTCGTCGATGCCGCGGAGGGTCCGATGCCGCAGACGCGCTATGTGCTGTCCAAAGCCATCGCCCTGGGCATTCCGGCCGTCGTCGTCGTGAACAAGGTCGACCGACCCGACGCCAGAGCCGACGAGGTCATCGATGAGATCTACGAACTCTTTTTCGACCTCGAGGTTCCCGAAGAGCATGTCGACTTCCCGGTGTTCAGCGCGATCGCACGCGAAGGTCGCGCGATGGCCGGTGTCGGAGTGCCGTCGGAGGACGCCGATCTGAGCCCGCTGCTCGACGCCATCATCGAGACCGTCCCTGCTCCGGCAGGCGACCCCGATGCGCCGCTCCAAGCGCTCGTCACCAACCTCGACGCATCCGACTATCTCGGCCGGCTCGCCATCGGTCGGGTGGTCCAGGGCACATTGACCGCAGGTTCGATGGTCGCGCTGTGCCACTCATCCGAGGACGAGCCGCCCCTGAAGCGCAAGCTCGCGCACCTGCTCGCGTTCCATGGCCTCGGACGACGCGAGGTCGACCGTTTGACTGCGGGTGACCTGTTCATCGTCGGAGGCTTCCCAGAAGTCGAGATCGGCGACACGATCGCCGACGCAATGAACCCGGTGCCGCTTCCCCGCGTGACCATCGATGAACCGGTCCTGCGGATGACCTTCGGGGTCAATACCTCACCGCTCTCCGGTAAGGACGGAACCAAGCTGACGTCGCGCCAGATCAAAGAGCGCCTCGAGCGCGAGGTGCTGGGCAACGTGTCCATTCGCATCGGACCGACGAGCTCGCCTGAAGTCATCGAGGTGGCCGGCCGCGGTGAGCTGCAGTTGGCCGTGCTGATCGAGTCGATGCGCCGGGAGGGATTCGAACTGCAGGTGAGTCGACCCGAGGTGGTCCTGCGCGAGATGGAAGGCAAGCCCCACGAGCCGGTCGAGAGGGCAGTGATAGACGTTCCCGACGAGTACGTGGGCACGGTCAGCCAGGCGGTGGCACCTCGCAAAGGTCAGGTCACCGACCTCCGCCCCGGCGATCGCGGCCGGACGATCGTCACGGTTGTCGCCCCCGCACGCGGCCTCCTTGGTTTCCGCTCCCTGATGATGACGTCCACCCGGGGAACCGCGCTCGTCCACCAGCATCACGACGGGTGGATGCCCTGGGCGGGTGAATTGCCGCACCGAACCGGCGGGGCGATGATCTCTGATCGTCGCGGTGAGTCGACCGCATTCGCCCTCGACAACCTGCAGAAGCGCGGCGAGTTGTTCATCGGCCCCGGCGAGGACGTGTACGAGGGCATGATCATCGGGGAGTCCTCCCGGCCCCACGAACTCGTTGCGAACCCCGCCAAGGGCAAGCAGTTGACGAACATCCGTGCCGCCTCCTCCGATGAGGCGATCCGGTTGGTTCCGCACCGAAAGTTGACGCTCGAGTCGGCCATCGAATGGATCTCGGACGACGAACTGGTCGAGGTAACCCCCAAGCAGATCAGGGTCCGCAAGCGCCATCTCACCGAGAGCGATCGCAAGGTCGCCGCCAAGAAATGAGTGTCGCGCGGGTGATTGCACTGGCGGGTTGGCCGCGGGTGCTCTAGATTGCTGGCCGTCAGGATGCAGAGACGGTGGCTTCGCTCGACGAGTTCCGCTTTGGCCGGACAAGGAACGATCTAAGGAGATCCAGTGAAGCTATACGTGGGCAACTTGCCCTTTTCGACCTCCTCCGAGGACCTCTCACGGATGTTCGCCGCTCACGGCGCCGTGGAGTCAGCGGAAGTGGTCACCGATCGCGACACCGGCCGCTCACGCGGCTTCGGTTTCGTGGAAATGGGTGACGAAGACGGTCGTCGTGCCATCGAGGAACTCGACGGCAACGACTCCGGCGGACGTCGTCTCACCGTCAACGAGGCTCGTCCACGCCAGCCCCGCGGTGGCGGTGGTGGTGGTGGCGGCGGCGATCGCGGAGATCGCGGTCCCCGTCGTGACGGAGGTGGCGGCTACCGCCGCTGACCTCGAAGGCCGGTCACCCGGTCATCGATTCGACAGAAGTCCCCCGCCTCGGCGGGGGACTTCTTCGTCTGGTCAACGTTCGGTGTGCCCTCCGAACTGTTCCCGAAGGGCGGAAAGCAGCTTGTCCCCGTAGTCGCCCTGGTCCCGCGAGCTGAAGCGTTGGTGCAGCGCGGACGCGAGCACGTTGGCGGGAACGCCCTCGTCGATGGCGGCCTGCACGGTCCAACGTCCTTCTCCCGAGTCCGAGACATGACCTCGGAAGTGATCCAGTTGCGGGTCGGCGACGAGCGCCCGGGCGGTCAGATCGAGAAGCCACGAACCGATGACCGAACCGTGGCGCCACAGTTCGGCCACCGCCGCGAGATCGAAGTCGTACTGGTAGTACCGGGCGTCCCGCAGCGGAGCCGTCTCGGCGTCCCTCGGACGGTCGGAGCTTCCGATGTCGGCCCGCTCGAGGATGGCGAAGCCCTCGGCGTATGCGGCCATCAGCCCGTACTCGATGCCGTTGTGCACCATCTTCACGAAGTGGCCCGCCCCCGGTGGCCCGCAATGCAGCCAACCTCGTTCGGCGGGGGAGGGTGCACCCTCCCGTCCGTCGGTTCGCGAGGCGGTGTCGACTCCGGGTGCCAGCGACTCGAACACCGGCGTGAGGCGTTCCACGGCGTGGCTGGTTCCTCCCACCATCAGGCAGTAGCCGCGTTCGAGTCCCCAGACGCCTCCGGACACGCCGACATCGACATGATCGATGCCCGCGTCGTCGAAGCGAGCGGCTCGATCGGCGCTGTCGCGATAGAAGCTGTTGCCACCGTCGACCACCACGTCGCCCGCGTCGAGGAGCGGAATGAGCGTCTCCATCGTCGATTCGACGAAGGCGGCGGGGATCATGAGCCAGATGGCGCGCGGTGCCGTCAGGTCGTCGACGAGCTCTGTGAGTGAAGCCGCCGCGGTGACGGCTCCCTCTGCGACGAGCGGGGCCATCGTTGCGGCGTCGACGTCATGGCCGACGATCTCGTGTCCGGCGGCAGACAGTCGGCGAGACATGTTCGCCCCCATGCGACCGAGTCCGATCATTCCCAGTTGCATCGTTCGTGTCCCCTCTCTGCGGAACCCCGACCCTACGCCGCGGCCGAGAACTCAGTCCGGGATGTCGACGCCGAGTTCATCCAGGAGCGTGGCCACCCGGGTGCGGATGTCGTCGCGTATCGGTCGGACTTCTTCGAGGGTCAGCCCTGCCGGATCGTCGAGTTCCCAGTCCAGATACCGCTTGCCTGGGAACACCGGGCAGGCGTCGCCGCACCCCATCGTCACGACGACGTCGGCGGCGCGCACGATCTCGTCGCTCCAGGGTTGGGGGACGTGTTGGCGTATGTCGATGCCCAGTTCGGCCATCGCCTGGACTGCGACGCCGTTGATCTGTCCAGCCGGCTCCGAGCCCCCGGAGAACACATCGACGTTTTCGCCGCCGAGGGCCCGGGCGAAGCCCGCGGCCATCTGCGAGCGTCCGGCGTTGTGCACACAGAGGAACAGGATCGACGGAGTCGTGGTCATCTCGGCGGTGTTCATGCGGGTACTCCCTCCGGGTTGGGTCCGGTCGAAAAGAGAAGGCGATCGAGGCGGCGGTCGATCTCGGCGAACGACGTCGCGAATGCGGACGGGTCGTCGGCCAGGCCAGGATCGGGAATCGACCAGTGGAGGTGGCGATGATGTGTGGGAAGTCCGAATTCGAGCGCCCTGTCGCACACCGAGATCACGATGTCGCAGGGACCCAAGGTGTCGTAGTGGCGGGGTACGCGTCCCGAGAGATCGAGTCCGAACGACGTGGCCGCCGCGACAGCTCCGGGATGCACCGCGGCGGCGGGTTGGGTCCCGGCACTCGACGCTGGTTCACCGGTGAGTTGTTCGAAGCGGGCGGACGCGAACTGGGATCGTGCGGAGTTGTGGGTGCAGACGAATGCGACTGCGCCGGTCACGGAGGACACCCGGCCGTTGGTTCCTTGCAGCGTGGCGGGAACGACAGAGACGTAACGCCTGCGCCCGTCGCCCTCCGATCGCGAACTGACGACGACTCCTGCGTCCGCGAGGAGTCGGAGATGGTGAGCGAGGAGGTTCGAAGACAAACCGGTCATGGCAACCAAATCGGACGGCGTGAGGTCGGTCAGGGCGAGGGCATCGACGATGGCGAGACGATGAGGATCACCGAGCGCCGCGAAGACGGAGGCGCGCTCTGCGACCGTGGGAGTGCGTACGTCACGATCCGACATACCTCAGAAGATATTGCCTCAATGAATGTTGAGCAAGTTGGGGCTTCGACCGGTCAGGACACCCAACGAAGGCTACGGAAGATCGCCGTCACCATCGGGGACAGTCGTTCGAGTTCGACCGCGCGTGCGAAGAAGGACAGCTCGTAGGCGCGCTCGTCCTTGATCACGATGATGCGGGCGATTCCGATGTCCATGTCCGCTTGTCGAGTCACCACGGTGAGCCCGCGTCCGATCGCGCCGTCGATGTTGACGTCTGCGACCTCGAGGATCTCGGCGTTCTCGAGCGAGGTGGTCACTCGCTCGATCTCGCCTTCGTAGTACGCGGCGGGCGGGAGATCCGAGGTCACCTCGGTGACGGTGACGTTGAAGTTCGGCGTGAGGCCGGCATCGCTCCCAGGAGCGGTGAATCCGATGAGATTCTCGGCCATCACCTCCGAAACGGTCCAGTCCGGCGGATGTCCGATCTCGAAACCGAGGGGGATGGACTCGTAGGTCACGAGATCGGCCGGGTCGAAGGCCACCGTGTCGACTGTCTCCGGACTGATGGTGGTCGTGGTGCCAGATGATGAGCCACCGCACGCTGTGAGCGCGGCGACAACACCAATGATGAGGAGTCGCATTGGCTCCAGGCTACCGATGCTGCGGGTTACCGTCGTCGGCGTGGACCCCGATCGCGTCGCCCTCTTGCTCGCTGCTGACCGCTACGCCGTCCGGCTCGGAATTCGCCTCGTGGATGCGTCGACCGCGCGGATCACCCTCGAGATGCCGGTCACTGACGATCACCTGAACTTCCTCGACCTCACCCATGGGGGTGCGGTGTTCTCGCTGGCCGACTGTGCGATGAGCCTGGCTTCGAACGGCGGGCCAGACCGGGCCGTGGCGATCGATGCCCACCTCGTGATCAGCGGTGGATCAGCGGCCGGAGATGTGTTGCAGGCGGTGGCAGAGACCGCGATCGGTGGGCGCACCCTCGGAACGCACCGGATCACGGTCACCCGCCGCGACGGCCGCATCGTCGGGATGTTCACGGGAACCGTTCTGCGAACGGGAGCGTCGGAAGCCTGAGGTTGGCGGGTTCGCCCACCTACGATTGCAGCGCTCCCCGCCAGAGGCCCGTATTGGATTGGATCCATTCACACCCGTTCAAGTCGATTCTCACCGTCATCCTCGGAATCGGTCTGGGGCTCGGCATGTTCGTCTACGACGGGTTCAACGCCTTCGCCTCCGATCCTGCGCTGGACACCGAGACTGCGACGCGGACCCTCGAAGAGCGCACCGACGACGAGGTGGAGCTTGGATTGCGCGCCTATCTCGCACAACATGCCGAGGCGCTGGCAGCCCAAGGCATCGCTGACGAAGAGCGACGCGCGCTGGCCGCGGAACTCGAGGCCGAGCTCCGGGAACTCGACCGTGAGATCATCCCCGCCCCGCTGGAGATCCCCCAAGCGGTGAGCCCGCAGTTGCCGGACGACATGTTCGAGTCGATCCTCCTCGTCGGGACCGATGCCAGCGGATTCCTCGCGGACACGATCATCAACGTGCTGCTGCCATCGGACGGGAGCGCCCCGCTCATGGTGTCGATTCCACGCGACTTGTACCTCAACGACGCCTGCACCGAGCGGTACCAGCGGATCAATCGAAGCATGGGCGGTTGTGCGGGCGTCGCCGGAGGCCCCGACCTCCTTGCGGTCAACGTCGGGACGTTTACCGGAATCGAGGTCGACCACTACGCCCGCGTCAGCTTTTCGGGGTTTGCCACCGTGGTGGATCGGCTGGGCGGAACCCAGATCTGCGTGGGTGACCACCCCATCCGCGACGCGAGGTCGGGCCTCGACCTCGACGCAGGCTGTCAGCTCGCAAATGGTGAGCAGACCCTGGCGTGGGTGCGGTCCCGCAATCCCGAGGTGTTCCGGGACGGAAGCTGGGTCAGTGCACCGGGTTCGGACTTCGACCGGCAGCGCAAACAGCAGGAGGTGCTCTTCCAGTTTGCGGGTGTCCTCAGCTCGTTCGATTCGGTCGGAGCGCTCACTGGCGCACTCGAGAATCTGGCCTCCGCCGTGCGTATGGACTCGGGACTCGGTCTCGGTGAGGCCGCCAGTCTGGGATTCCGCTATCGGGGACTGGGTCCGTCCAGCGTCATCCGCTTGTCGATCCCGGTCGAGAACTATCGAACGGGTGCCGGCGCGCAGGTGCTGATCCCCTCGGTGACCTTCAACCAGACCCTGGCGTCCCGCTATCCAGCGGCTGCCCGTTGAGTCACGCTGTTTCGGACCGTCCCGTAGCCTGAGGCACCTGATGTCAGCAGCGAAAGCTTGCGCGCTCGTGGTACTCGTGGCTGCCTGCGCCGGTGGGTCGAGCGGGGACGTGACGGCATCGTCGACTCCCTCCGTGGACCTCACTGGCACCACTGCGCAGGTCACGACGACGATCCCGCTGTCCGATGGCGCCCCCACGACCGTCCCCCAGTCGGAGGGGATCCCGACGCTACCGCAGTATCTGGCAACCATCGAGCACGGGCTCGAGGGCACAGGGCTCGAAGGAGCAGCCTTCGACGAACCCGAGTCGCTGATTCGCACCGGCGTGCTGTTCTGCGATCTTCTCGACGAAGGTCTTGGACCCGTCGACGTGTTGCGGGGCTGGGTTGCGGCCCTCGCCACCGACGGGCGCACGCCCTCTGAAGACGATCTCCTCCTCGGGGGCGTCGTGCTCGGTTCCGCAGTGAAGTTCCTCTGCCCCGAACACCTCGGAGATCTCGAGTTGTCACGGGTCACGACGGGGTCCTGAGCTCTACCCTGGGACCGCATGGCGCGTGCGACCCCCCGCTTTTCCATCGATCGAGCGCGTCGCCTCGCCCTCTCCGCCCAGGGTTTCGCCGATCGACCACCCGCCTCTGATCCGGACGTCCGGCACTTTCGGCGGGTGCTCTCGAGGGTCGGGGTCGTCCAGCTCGACTCGGTCAACGTGATCGCCCGCGCCCACTACCTGCCGTTCTTCTCCCGGCTCGGTCCGTACGACCGTGACGCGCTGGATCGATGGTTGTGGCGGTCCGGGGAACTCTTCGAGTATTGGGTGCATGAGGCCTCGCTGACGTCCATCGACCGCTGGCCGCTGCTGGCACACCGCATGCGCCGGCGCCACCCGTGGCCCTCGATCGAGCGGATCAACACCGACCAGCCTGGGTTTGTCGATCAGGTGCTGGACGAGGTCCGGAAGGCGGGACCGCTCCGGGTCGGTGAGCTCTCCGGGGGTGGTGCGCGCACCGGACCGTGGTGGGGGTACGGTCCCGGCAAGCTCGCTCTCGAGTGGCTCTTCGCCCGCGGGGAGATCGCGATCGCCGACCGCCCCAACTTCACGCGCCTCTATGACGTGACCGAGCGGGTGATCCCCGATTCGGTACGCCGTTTGGATGTCGACGGACCTTCGGGCCAGCGTGCCCTCCTGGGAGACGCCGTGCGTCACCACGGCATCGGGACGGCCGCCGACATCGCCGACTATCACCGGATCAAGGTGACCGATGCCCGTCCGCACCTCGACGCACTGGTGGCCTCGGGGGAGGTCGCCGAGGTCGAAGTCGATGGGTGGAAGGGTCCCGTCTACATGGATCCGGAGGCTTCGGTTCCTCGACAGATCAGCGGGGCCGCGCTCTTGGCCCCGTTCGACCCCGTGGTGTGGTTTCGTGACCGGGCTGAGCGGCTCTTCGGATTCCATTATCGGATCGAGATCTACGTGCCGCGCGCCAAACGGATCCACGGCTATTACGTGCTCCCCTTCCTGGTCGACGGAGAGTTGGCCGGTAGGGTCGACCTCAAGGCCGACCGGGCCACCGGCACACTCATCGTGCAGGGAGCGTTCACCGAGGAAGGACAGGACCCCGTTCGTGTCGGACGCGCCCTCCTCGGCCAGCTCGAGGCGATGGCCGGGTGGCAGAGCCTGGAACGCATCGAAGTGCGACGCAACGGCGATCTCGCGGACCACATCCGCGCCTGACTCAGCCTCCGGCGATGTCGCTTCGGAACTGCATGCCGGGGAACCGAATGTTCGCAATCCGGTCGTAGGCCCGGGTGCGGGCCTCGGCGATGTCATCGCCGAGGCCCACCACCGACAACACTCTGCCTCCGCCGCTGCGCACTCGACCGTCCACTCGTCGGGTGCCCGCGTGGAACACGAGGGATGTGTCGTCGATGTCGCCGAGGCCGGTGATCGGATCCCCCGTTCGGGGTGACTCGGGATACCCGGCGGCGGCGAGCACGACGTTGACGGCGGCCCCCTCGTCCCAGTCGAGGTGATGGCCGGCGAGGTCGCCATGGGCGGCAGCCGCCAGGACCCCGAGCAGGTCGCTCTTCAGGCGGGGAAGGAGAACCTGCGTTTCGGGGTCTCCGAGCCGGCAGTTGAACTCGATCACCTTGGGACCCCCGGCGGTCAGTGCCAGTCCCACGTAGAGGAAGCCGACGTACGGCAGTCCGTCCGTTCGCATCACTTCCAGGACGGGGCCGATGACCGTGCGATCGACGGTGGCGATCAGGTCGGAAGCGAGATCGACCGGTGAGAAGCTCCCCATGCCTCCGGTGTTCGGGCCGGTGTCGCCGTCGCGCAGGCGCTTGTAGTCACGGGCGGGTTGCATCGTCAGATGCCGTGTGCCATCGGAGATGGCGAACACCGAGAGCTCGGGACCGTCCAGATAGTCCTCGATCACCACGGTGGCGCCCGCATCGCCGAAGCCGCCTTCGAAACAGTGGTCCACCCAGCCGTGCGCTTCCGATCGCTGGTCCGTGACCAACACCCCCTTGCCCGCGGCCAAGCCGTCCGCCTTCACCACGTAGGGGCCGTCGGAGGAGTCGATGGACGTGTGGGCGGCGGAGGGATCGGTGAACACCGATGCGGCGGCGGTCGGTATCTCGGCACGAATCATCACGTCCTTGGCGAACGCCTTCGATGATTCGAGGCGGGCGGCGGCTCGGATCGGGCCGAAAGTGGGCACACCTGCCCGTAGCAGCGCGTCACTGATTCCGGCGGCGAGCGGTGCTTCGGGACCAATGACGGCAAGATCGATCCGCTGGGTGGCGGCCATCATCGCCACTGCGCCGACATCGGTGGGCGCCACACCCTCGATGGTGTCGCCGAGGGAATCCATGCCCGGATTTCCGGGCAGGAGCAACAGACGTTCGAGGACGGGGCTTCGGCTGAACGACCAGGCCAGGGCGTGCTCGCGGGCACCCGAACCGACGAGGAGAACCCTCACCGCTGAATCATCTGCTGCCGTTCCGGGCCGACAGAGACGAAGGTCACCGGCACCCCGGCGCGCTCCTCGATGTACCGGATGTACTCGCGGGCCTCCTTCGGAAGGTCCGACTCGGTGCGACAGCCGGTGATGTCGTTACCCCACCCCGGCAGCTCGTCGTAGACCGGAGTGCAGTTGTACAGCACCCGCTGCTGTCGGGGGAACTCGTCATACCGTTCGCCGAGCGACGTGTAGGCGGTCGCGACCTTGATGGTGTCGAAGGCCGACAGGATGTCGAGTTTGGTGATGAAGAGCTCGGTCAGGCTGTTGATGCGCACGGCATAGCGCAGCGCCACCAGGTCGAGCCAACCACAGCGACGCCGCCGGCCCGTGACTGTCCCGAACTCGCCGCCGAGTTCGACCATCGTGTTGCCGACTTCGTCGTCGAGTTCGGTGGGGAACGGTCCCGTCCCGACTCGGGAGATGTACGCCTTGGCGACGCCGACGATACGATCGATGGCCTTCGGTCCGATACCTGATCCGACGGCTGCGCCTCCCGCCGTGGGGTTCGACGATGTGACGAACGGGTACGTGCCGTGGTCGATGTCCAGCAGTGTTCCCTGCGCACCCTCGAAGAGAATCTGTTTGCCGTCGGCGAGTGCCTCCCACAGCTCCAGCGAAGTGTCGGTGACGAAGGGAAGGAGGCGGTCGGCGTGTCCGAGGTACTCGTCCGCGATCTTCTCGGGGTCCATGGCCAGCTGGTTGTACACCCGGGCGAGCACCTTGTTCGTGTCCTCGAGGGCAGCTTCGACCTTGTCCCGGAAGATCTTGGGGTCGTAGAGGTCCTGGACCCGAATCCCACGGCGCGAGTACTTGTCGGTGTACGCCGGTCCGATGCCCTTCTTCGTCGTCCCGATGTTGTGCTTGCCGAGGTGGCGCTCCATGACCGCGTCGAGCTTGCGGTGATACGGCATGATGAGATGGGCGTTGGCAGAGATTCGCAGACGACCGGCGTCGACCCCGCGTCCCGCGAGCATGTCGATCTCGTCGAGGAGCACCTTCGGATCGATCACGCATCCTGACCCGATCACCGGAGTGCAACCCGGGTACATGACACCGCTGGGGATGAGGGAGAGGGCGAACCGCTCTTCACCGATGATCAACGTGTGGCCGGCGTTGTTGCCGCCCTGGTAGCGAACGACAAAGTCGGCGGATTCGGCGAACGCGTCGGTGACCCGGCCCTTGCCCTCGTCACCCCACTGCGCTCCGAGCACGATCGTGGCAGGCATCGGCGACGATGCTAGGCGTGTGCGCCTGGGTCTCAGTCCGGTGGGAAACTCTCCTCGAGGACATGACGCAATCGGCGCTCGCCTTCCCCTCCCACGGCAACGAAGAGACCGAGAGTGACGAAGGTCAGGAGGCGCTGCGACGCCGTCGGTCGGCCAGCCAACGTCGACGTACCGGACGGCGTTCGTCTTCTGTCAGCCCACCCCACACCCCGGATACCTGGTTGGTCTCGACTGCGTAGGTCAGACATTCTTCCTGGACTTCGCAGCCGGCGCACACGCGTTTGGCCTGGCGGATCTGTTCGGCCGCGGGACCGGTTTCGCCGGCGGGGAAGAAGAGGTCGGGATTGAATTCTGCGCAGGCTGCCAGGTCGCGCCAGTCGAGGACGATGAGTTCGTCATCGAGAGCGATATCGAAATTCGGGGCGGTCATGTCGTTCTCCTCGGTGGTACAAGGCATCGCGCCTTGGAGTTCGTGATGGTATCCACTACTTTAGTGGTAATTTCGAGATTTCGCACTAAAAGTCGGGATCCGGCGTGAAAACGCCGGTCCGGGTCATCTGAGACGTGTCACATCCCATGACGACATCGCCGAGAAAAACGCTGAGGAACGCACCCGAAATGGCTCAATTCACGCTGCAGGAAGCCGCAGATCACCTCGGCGTTCACTACATGACGATGTATCGGTACGTTCGCCACGGTCTGATCTCCGCGTCCAAGGTAGGCGGCTCGTGGCGTGTCGCAGCCACCGACCTCGATGCGTTCGCGAAACCGCAAGCCGGTCGCCCGGTGACCGGGGAGACGCGCTGGGTCGAACGGCTCGCAGCTCGCATGCTGGCGGGAGACACTGCCGGATCCTGGTCTGTCATCGAGGCAGCGATGGCCTCGGGCGCCTCGCCCGAGCAGGTGCACTCGGAGATCATCGCACCGGCGATGACGGTCATCGGCGAACGCTGGGCGCGCGGGGAGCTCGGCGTCGAAGACGAGCACCTTGCCAGCGCCGTCGCGGGACGTCTCATCGGAAAGCTGGGACCACGGTTCGCCCGGCGCGGGCGGAGCAAAGGAGTCGTCGTCGCCACGACACCGCCAGGCGAACGCCATGGGTTCGGTGTGGCGATGATCGCCGACATCATTCGCGGCAGGGGTTTCGAAGTGCTCGAGCTCGGTCCTGATCTGCCGGTCGACAGTCTCGTGAGAGCGCTCCACCGCATCGAGGGACTCCGCGCCGTCTGTCTCTCGGTTGTCGCGGACGCACATCTCGCCGCGTGCCAAGACGCCATCACCGCCGTGAAGAACGCCTATCCGGATGTCGTGGTGATCGTCGGGGGGCGCGCCTTCGGCAGCCCCGAACAGGCCGCGGCGATGGGTGCCGACGGGTTCTCGGTGGAGGCGGTCGGGGCGGCCGATCTTCTCGTGGCACTGGTGTCGTAGCCGGCGTTCAGGCGAGCGCAGCCTGATACGTCTCGAGGGTGCGTGTCCGCGCCTCGGCGTGATCGACGATGGGGGGCGGGTAGCCCTCCCCGTCCCACAGCGTCCGATCGGGCGGTCCCGCCTTCCACGGCTCGTGAATGTGCTCGCTCCGAACTCCACGCAGCTCCGGGACCCAGCGCCGGATGTACTCGCCCGCCGGGTCGAACGACCGGGACTGGGAGATCGGGTTGAAGATGCGGAAATAGGGGGCGGCATCCGCCCCCGTCCCCGCGACCCACTGCCAGTTGCCGACGTTCTGGGACACGTCCGCATCGAGGAGCTGGCGGCGGAACCAGCGCTCGCCCTTGCGCCAGTCGATCAGAAGATCCTTGACCAGGAACGACGCCGTGACCATCCGGACGCGGTTGTGCATCCACCCCTCGGCCAAGAGTTGTCGCATCCCCGCGTCAACGAGCGGGAACCCGGTCAGGCCGCGCGACCACGCCTCGAAACCCTCCTCGTCCTCCCGCCAGGCGATGGCGTCATATGCCGGCTTCATCGCGTGGTCGACGAGGTCGGGGCGCTCATCGAGGAGGTGGGCATGGAAGTCCCGCCACGCCAGTTGGCGGACGAACTGTCGAGCCGCCTCCGACTCCCGGCCGACGTGGTCGGCCACGGTCGACGGTGACAGCACCCCGTACTTGAGATCGATCGACAGCCGCGACGTCGAATCGAGGTCCGGCCGATCGCGTTCTTCCGGGTAGCGGGACGGATCGAAGGATTCCAGACGGCCGGCGGCGGCCGCCTCGCCCGGCTCCATCGGGGGCGGCCCTGTCTCGGGAATCCCGCGTCCGGACTCTCCGCGGACTTCGGCATCCCCCGGACCAGGAGGGCGGGGAAGGGGGGTGTCGAACCACGTGCGGCTGAAGGGAGTGAAGACCCGATAGCGGTCTCCCGCGGCGGTCAGGATCGATCCCGGGGGGTGGATGAGACTGCCGTGGTGCAGATCGAGATCGACGTGTTCGGCGACGGTGCGGTCCCGTCGTTGTGCGTACGGCGAGACGTCGGCGTTGGCCGTCACGTCCTCGGCACCTGACGAGGCGGTGATCTCGGGGACGACCGCAGTCGGATCGCCGCGTTCGGTCCGCAGAGCCGCACCGAGGCCGCGCAGGCTGGCGTCCAGACTGCGGAGATGTCCCGCGAGAAGCCGCACGCGCCGATCACTCACACGGTCCCACAGGGCGGGATCGATGACGAACAGCGCGATGACCTGGTCATGGCGCCGGGTGGCGGCAGACCACGCAGGATTGTCGGCCAGTCGGAGATCCTTCCGAAACCAGACGACACCGGTGCTCACTTCGGGGGCCCCGGGAAGAAGGTGTTCGTTGTCCGGACGTACTCGGCGTAGCCGGGTCTGCGTCGCCCGATCGTCTTCTCGAGGAGACCCGCTCCGGAATAGCGCATGAGCAGGGCGGTCATGACGGCCGGCCCGAGCGCCGACCACCACGCGCCACCCGCGAGTGCGATGGCGTAGATGCCCCACCACACACAGAAGTCCCCGAAGTAGTTCGGATGCCGGGTGTAGCGCCACAGGCCCGTGTCGAGGACCCTTCCGGCGTTGGACGGGTCTCGTTTGAATCTCGCGAGCTGCAGATCGCCGACCGTCTCGAAGACCATTCCGATGAGCCACAGACCGATTCCCAGTCCGTCCAGCACCGTGAACTGTCCGCCCGACGCGGCCTGGACGGGCAGCGAGACCGTCCACATCAACACGCCCTGGAGGCCGAACACCACGATGAGGGAGATCAGACCGAAGCGCCGTCCATGGCGCCGCCGCATCGCCTGGTAACGGAAGTCCTTTCCTTTGCCGAGGTTCCGCCACGCCAGATATCCCGAGAGTCTGAGTCCCCAGACGCTCACAAGTGCTGCGACCAGCAGCGAGCGGTCATCTGCCTCGCCGAACCACGCGATCCAGGCAACGAGAACGAATCCCAGGCCCCACACGATGTCGACGATGGATGCGTCCTTGGCCACCAAGCTGACGAGCCAGGTGGACGACATGAGGACTGCGATGCCGAGAGCGGCAGCCAGGAGGATCTCACCACTCACGCCGGATCTCCCACCCAGCGGTCGATCCGTCCCCACAGGTCGAAGAGCCACTCGGCTCTCTCCGCCCGTCCGGTCGGAATTTCGCAGCGCGGAACCCGCCAGAACTGGACTTCCACATGGGTGCGCACCATGGCGCCCCGCCAGATGTCGGCGACTCGGGCGAAACCGTCCAGCCCGCGGTGGGCCATGACGACGACGTCCGCCTCGCAGGCTTCGACCAGGGCGAGCACCCCTCCCGGTCGAGGCGGCAACACGTGGGTGAACTGGGCGGCCAGCCGGGCGAGCCGCGGACTTCGGCGGGCGAGGATCGCCGCGCTCCGGTCGCGCTTCGCCTCGGTGAATCGCGTGCCCTCCGGATAGATGAGGATCACCTCGCCCGCCGGCAGCGTCTCGGCGAGTTGCCTGATCGACGCGACTTCGGAATCGGACTCGCCCACTGACCGACGGACGAAGACGTTGACGAGCCGGCTGCCGGCGACATCCAACGCGGGGTCCGCGAGAAGCTCGTGCTTCATCACGTACCGAATGTGAGTTCCGTGCGGACGACTGATGAAAAACGCCGGAAGGAGGTTGTCGATGATCGAGGTGTGCCGAGCGACGAGGATGAATGGCGGGGGATGGACGGTGTCGAGACCAGCGCCGGAGATGCGGAGTCCGAAGATGGCTCGGCACGCTCCGAGGACGAATCCCGCCCACCATCTCTGAATCGCGAACGTGGCGCGGGTCAGGTCGAACAGTCTTCCCCCGACGGACGCGAGCCAGACTCCGGAGAGGGCGAGCAGTCCGACCACCTCAGCGAATGTGTACGCCATCAGGAAGCCCACCAGTCGAACTGCCATCCACGGCCGCCGGGCGGTGAGCCAGCGTGCGATGTCCACGATGACGGCGATCGCGGCGAACACGGGTGCTCCGACCCACGAGAGACCGAACAGGATGAAGACCGCAGGGATCGAGACGAGTCGCCGCAGGATCGTTCGAGCCACGTCAGGTCACCCGGCGAACCAGGCGGCCACGGCAGGGCCGTCCGAGACCACGACGCCGGCCGCGTCCTCGGCGGTCACGACGAGTCCTTCCAGGGTCGACGGGTCGTATCGGAGGGTGATTTCGCCCGAGCGGGCGGTCGGCATCGATGCCGCGATCTGGGCGGCTCCACTCCAGAGACGCAGCATCCCCGTTCGGATCCGGCTCTTGACGGTTCCCTCTGCTCTCCCAGGAGACTGGCGACCTGCCGGTGGGAGTGACCGCCGAAGTACGCCATCTCGATGGCGGACCTCTCATGGGGAGGAAGCTCGGAGAGGGCCTGTCGGATGTGCTCGCCCATACGCAATTCAACCACTTCGTCTTCGATCGTCGTCGCGACCGGCTCCATTGTGGCGTCGCGATCCTCCCGTATACGGCGTGACGACTCCGAGCGGATGAGATCGACTGCGCGACCGTGCGTATGGATGTCGATGAGGCTCACGCTTCCCCAGGCGAGGTCGCGGAGCACCGCACCCTCACGGCTGAGGTCGCCTTGCCACACTCCGTGCACGATGGCTATCAGTCCACACACTCCGACACGTCGCATGAGAACCCTCTCGAATTCGGTTTGGGGTAACGTCCGCCACGTCCGAGACTGCCATGCGACCCGGAGAGCACTGGCATGAAACGACCCGCCGCCCCAATCGTCCCCGGCCCCGGCCAGGAGTCCGTGTGGGATCACCCGCGTCCCCCCGCACTCGACCCTCGTCGAGTGGTGGTCGAATGAGCTGGTGGGTGGGTTCGATGGCGGGTGGATCACACGCGATGTGGTCGGCCCGTTCAAAGGGCGCCGGGGACGCAGGGGTGGTGACGCCGAAGTGACGGGCCGACTGGTGATCATGGGCTCGGGTGAAACCGCGCCGACGATGGTCGGTACTCATCGCGACGCGATCATGGCCGCAGGCTCGTCTGAGGTCGTTGTGCTCGACAGCCCCTTCGGCTTTCAGGAGAACGTCGAACAACTGACGGTGAGGCTCTTGGAGTTCTTCGAGTCCTCGCTGGCGGTGTCGGTGCATGTCGGGAGCTTGCGATCACGCCATCCCGAACCTCTCGAGCTCGAGCGGTTCCGGGACAGGCTCACGAAGGCTCGCGTGGTGTTCGCCGGTCCTGGATCGCCGAGCTACGCGCTGGCGGTGTGGAACGACAACGATGTCGGTCCGCTACTCCGCGACGTGATCAACCGGGGCGGCAGCGTGGTGCTGGCCTCCGCGGCTGCGCTCACCGCCGGGGCGTGCACGATTCCCGTCTACGAGATCTACAAGGCCGGTGCGGATCCGCACTGGCTGCGTGGCCTCGACCTGTTGTCGACGATGGGAATCCGAGCGGCGGTCGTCCCACATTGGAACAACACCGAGGGTGCGAACCACGACACCAGCCGCTGCTACATCGGTGAGCGCCGGTTGTCGGCTCTCGAAAAGGAGCTCGACTTCGGCATCGTGGGGGTCGACGAGCACACCGCGGCCGCCTTCGACGCCGGGACTGGCGTGATGACGGTGACGGGGAAGGGCACCGTCACCCTGCGCGGAGCGTCCGATACCGTGTTGGAATCCGGTGACGAGATCGGCCTGGACGACGTGGGCCGGCTCCTCGGATCCGCCCGAGCGCACGACCCCGAGACTCCGGCACCCCGGCCGAGAGGGACGTTCACAGACGCGCTGGCGAGCGGTGATGTCGACGGTGTCATCGCCGCCATGTTGTCCGTCGAGTCCCAGATCAACGAGGACCCCTCTCTGCGAGCGGAGCTGCGGTCGATGATCGTCCGGCTGGGCGACGTGGCAGGCCGTGGACTCGTTGATCCCCGCACGGTGGTCGGAGGTTTCATCGATCTGCTCCTCGAACTGCGGCGCGATGCCCGTGATGCTCAACGCTTCGAGATGTCCGACCGGATTCGAGACGGACTCGCGGAGCTCGGCATCGAGGTGCGTGACACCGGACACGGCCCGGAGTGGGAAATCGAAGATGAGGATCAGAACCCGTGAGGCTGCACCGACCAGGGTGGTGGCGACATGGCTTCGAATTCGTCGACCGAGGGACCGGCGAGCGATTCCAGCCGGGTGCGTCCGACGATGTACGTCACCACGAGGAGCGCGAGCAGCCCGGGCCAGCCGGTGGCGATGCGGACTGCACCCAGGGTGTTGACGTTGCCATCGAGGTACAGCACCGCCTGGACGGCGGTGCGGGCGCCGAAGAACAGCACCCAGATCCATGTCACGACGGTGTACGCCGGCCGTACGCGATCGTGCCAGTACCAGCCGATCGGCCATCCGCGCGTCGCCCAACTGGCATAGGCCACCAGCGGCCGCTTCACGAGGATCGAGATGACGAGCGCGACGGTGGTGGCGGCACCGGTGATGATTCCCGGGAGGAAGTACGTCTCTGCGCGGCCGGACCGCGCCGTGACGGCGATGGCAATGGCGGTGCCGAAGACCCCGGACATCGCGTACTGGAGCGGGCGGCCGGTCGCCAGCCTGACCACCACGATGCCGACCGCCGCCACCGAACTGGCGATGATCGCGGCCCGAAGGCCGAAGACGGCGTTGGTGACGACGAAGACGAGGGGCGAAAGCACGCCGTCCGCGACACCAGAGCGCCCCGCGAGCAGCCCGCGCATCTCGTCGATCAGTTGTCGACCTTTCGATCGCTCCACACCTTCGATCGTAGGATCGATGGTCACAATGCGAACCACCCCGTCGCCGCGCAACCCCGTGCGAACGCCACCGACATGTCCCACCTCATCGGTCTGACGTGAGCTCGGTCATCACGGGAACCGGCATCGCGGTGCCGCCCAACGTCGTCACCAATGACGACCTGGGGCGGATCATGGACACCTCCGACGAGTGGATCCGATCCCGGTCCGGTGTCGAGGAGCGGCGATTCGTCGATCCGGGGACCGGGACGAGCGACCTGGCGGTGGAGGCTGCCGCGGCGGCCCTCACCGACGCCGCGGTGGACGTGTCATCGGTCGACGTGCTCATCACCGCGACGATGACACCTGACTTCATGAATCCTGGCATCGCCTCGCTCGTTCAGGACAAGCTCGGTCTCGGACCCATCCCCGCCTTCGATCTTCGTCAGCAGTGCAGTGGCTTTCTGTACGGACTCGACCTCGCCGACGCTCTCATCGCGTCGGACCGCGCCGACACCGTTGTCGTCGTCGGGGCGGAGGTTCATGCCGGGTATCAGCCGTGGGGGGACGCATGGGACATCGTCCTCGGACGGTCGGATCGCTCGCCCACCGCCGCCGAATGGGAGACCGCCACGGCCCACCGCGGATGGAGCGTGCTCTTTGGCGACGGTGCAGGCGCGTTGGTCGTACAGCGGTCGGACGCGCCCAGTTCGGGGATTCTGGGATCCGTCCTTCACACCGACGGCAGTCACTTTTCGCTCATCGTGGGCGGGGACTTCGGCTTCCTCCATCGTCCGTACGTGTCCGAAGCGATGCTGGCTGCGGGTCTGCACCTGCCGCGGATGGACGGCGCCGGTCTGTACCGCCAAGCCGTGCGGCTCATGCCGGAGGCCATCGCGGAGGTGCTCGAAAAGTCCCGCTACTCGGTGGAAGACCTCGACGTCGTCGTCGCCCATCAGGCGAACGATCGGATCGTTGCGGGCGTTCGCCGCCAGTTGGGCGTTGACGAGGCCATGGTGCCCTCGAACATCGCCCGCTGGGGGAACACGACCGCGGCAACGCTTCCGATCCTCTTTCACGAACTGCGGAACGACGGACGCGTCGATACGGGCACTCTCGTCTGCTTTACCGCATTCGGTGCGGGAGCCCACTGGGGAGCGTTGCTGTATCGCCAGCCGTGACGAGACACCGATGATGCTTTCGCTTGGGGCGGGAACGGACGACAATGCATATTGATGCCAAGGATCCGCGCCGAGACCATCGAAGCCCACAAGGCGCTCACACGCAGCGACATCGTCGACGCGGCGCATGAGATCCTGGCCGAGATGGGGTCGGCCGACATCTCGCTCGCCGAAGTGGCCCATGCAGCGGGGATCGGGCGCACCACCCTCTATGAGTACTTTCGGGACAAGGACGACCTGATTGCTTCTCTGGTCGAGGAGCGGCTGCCGGTCGTCGTCGACGAGATGATCGAGTCCGTGTCCGCCGTCGACGCGGTCGAGGAACGGATTCTGGCATTGGCCTCTGCGACGGTTCGGTTCGTCATTTCCGACCCGGTGCTGGGTGTGATCCTCCATCGGGAACTCCCGAGACTCTCCGCCGATGCTCAGGCTCGGATCCGGGTGGCTCACGCCGATCTGGCACGGGAGATGACCGCGACCTGGGTGCGCGGGGTGAAGGAGAGACGATTCCGGGAGATGGCCCCGGACGCGGCGGGCCGCTTCATGAACGAACTGATCATGGCGGCCGCCAAGATCCTGATCGCCTCTCCGAACGCCGAGCAGAGGTTCCCCGAGGTGATCGGTGACCTCGAGCACTTTCTGCTCGGCGGGCTGCGGGGCTGAAGGAGCCACCCTTCGCGACAGCGCGCACGGAAACCGGACGTTCACCTTCCCGTCCTACGCTCCTCGGCGTGGATGAGCAGAGTCGGTACCTGAATCGGGAGCTGTCGTGGCTCGACTTCAACAGTCGGGTGCTGGCCCTTGCCGAGGACCGATCGATTCCGCTGCTGGAGCGGACCCGCTTCCTCGCCATCTGGGCATCGAATCTCGACGAGTTCTTCATGGTGCGCGTGGCGGGACTCAAGGAGCAGGTGGCGCTGGGAGTTCGGTCCACATCGCCGGACGGGATGTCGCCTTCCGAACAGTTGGAGAGGATCGGCCCCCTGGTCGCCGATCAGTACAGCCGGGCAGACGCGCTCTTCCTCGGAGAGATCGCACCGTTGATGTCGGAGGCAGGCATCCGGTTCGGCGACTACGACTCGCTCGACGACGACGACCGTCTGTATCTCGACGAGCAGTTTCGCTCGCGGGTGTTCCCAGTCGTCACTCCGCTGGCAGTGGATCCTGCGCATCCGTTCCCGTACATCTCGAACCTCTCGCTGAACCTGGCGATCCTGGTGCGAAACCGTGACACGGGACAGACGCGCTTTGCGCGTATCAAGGTCCCTCCGATCCTGTCGCGATTCGTCGTCATGCCTGACGGGGAGCGGTTCGTGCCCCTGGAACAGGTGATCGCGTTCCACCTCGGCGAGCTGTTCCCCGGGATGGAGATCGTGGAACATCACGTGTTCCGGGTCACCCGCAACGCCGACTTCGAGATCGAGGAGGACCAGGGGGGGGATCTCCTGCAGACGATCGAGTCGGAGCTGACCCGCGGCCGGTTCGGACGGGTGGTTCGTCTGGAGATTCATGACACGATGTCCCCGGCCGTTCTCGACCTTCTCACCCGGGAGATGTCGATCTCCGAGACTGATGTGGTCCGGGTCTCCAGTCCGCTCGGTCTGGCCGGCCTCTCGGTGGTCGCCGACCTCCCGCGAGCGGATCTCACCTGGGATCGGTGGAACTGGACGACCCAGCCGCGACTGGCGGCCAGGGGTGGGGAGGCACCCGACTTCTTCTCGACGATCCAGTCCGGCGATGTGCTGGTCCATCATCCGTACGGCTCGTTCACCACCTCGGTGGTCGAGTTCCTCGATCAGGCGTCCCGGGATCCGAAGGTCCTCGCCATCAAGATGACGCTCTATCGCACATCGAAGGACAGCCCGATCATGCGGGCCCTCATGGAGGCCGCCGACGAAGGCAAACAGGTGGTGGCGCTCGTCGAGTTGAAGGCGAGGTTCGACGAGGAACGCAACATCGAGTGGGCCCAGAAGCTCGAGGACGCGGGGGTGCACGTCGTCTACGGGGTGGTCGGGCTGAAGACCCACACCAAGATCTGCCTGGTGGTGCGTGACGAGGGAGACTCGATCACTCGGTATGCCCACATCGGAACAGGCAACTACAACGATTCCACTGCCCGCATCTATGAGGACATCGGTCTGTTCACGGCCGATCCTGCCATCGGCGCCGACTTGACCGACCTCTTCAATTTTCTCACCGGATACTCCCAGCAGCGCCGATATCGCAAGCTGGTCGTCAGCCCCATGACGGCGCGCAGTGAGCTCACCAGTCTCATCCGGGCGGAAGCGGAGAAGGGGCGCGACGGACACATCGCGATGAAGATGAACTCCCTGGTCGACCCGGGAATGATCGACGAGTTGTACGCCGCGTCCGACGCCGGGTGCAGGATCGAGTTGATCGTCCGCGGAATCTGCTGTCTGATCCCGCGGATGCCGGGGATGAGCGACCGCATCGTCGTCCGGTCGATCGTCGGGCGGTATCTCGAACACTCGCGGATATTCCGATTCGGGGCGCGAGGCCACGATCGGACCTATCTGATCGGGTCAGCCGATCTCATGCAGCGGAATCTGGACCGTCGGGTCGAGGCACTGGCTCCCGTGGAGGATCCCGATCTGCAGTTTCGGCTCGATGAGATCTTCGAGGTCTGCATGGCTGACGACGCCCTCGCGTGGGAGCTCGGCGCCGACGGAGCCTGGACGAAGCTCCCCATGGTGCTGGGAGTGGACACCCACACGACCCTCCGCAGGCTCGCCGAGGCAAGGGCCGTCGCCACCGTCGAGTAGGCGTCGTTTCGAACGTTCACTGTTCGTTCACCGAGTGGCGGGTTTCGCTTCACCTCCCCTCCGTAGCTTTTCGTACGGACATGGTCTTGCTGTGTCCGAGCCCTCGGAGGGTGATGACGAATCGCAAACTCAGTGTGGAGGAATCCATGAAGAAATCCCTCAGATCGGCCGCGCTCCTTGCGGTCCTGGCGCTGGCTCTCGCTGCGTGTGGCAGTGGAGACGACGCGGGGGGCTCGGACGACGATGCCTCGGACACGGCGGCTACAGACGACAGTTCGAACGGCGGCGAACTGACCGGAGAAGTACGGCTCGACGGCTCGAGCACCGTCGGTCCGCTCTCCGAGGTCGCCGCAGAGCTGTACATGGAGGCCCAGCCCGGTGTTCGGGTCACGGTCGCCATCTCCGGCACCGGAGGCGGCTTCCAGAAGTTCTGCGAAGGCGAGACAGATGCGAACAACTCGTCCCGCCCAATCAAAGACGACGAGGCCGCGATCTGTGAGGAGAACGGAATCGCCTACGACTTCATCCAGGTCGCCAATGACGCGCTCTCGGTCGTCGTCAGCCAGGACCTTCCCATCGATTGTCTCACCGTCGACCAGATCAGCCAGATCTGGGTGAACGAATCCACAGTGGACACCTGGGGAGACATCGACGGACTCGACCTCCCCGACGATCTCGCCGGCCAGCCGATCAACCTGTACGGGCCCGGCTCCGACTCGGGGACATTCGACTACTTCACCGAGGAGATCAACGGCGAGAGCGGGAACATCCGCATCGACTACAACGACATCGGCGAGGACGACCTGGCAGCGGTCAACGCCATCTCGGGCGATCCCTACGCCATGGGCTACATCCCCTTCTCCTACTACCAGGAATCGGTGGACGTGGTGAAGGCGCTCGCCATCGATGACGGCAACGGCTGTGTGGAGTCCACGCCGGAGAATGTCGAGGGCGGCACGTACACGCCGCTCGGACGTGGCCTGTTCGTGTACTTCAGTGACACGGCACTCGCCCGGCCCGAGACGGTCGACTTCGCCGATTTCTACATCGAGAACGCTCCCCAGATCGCGGAGTTGGCCGAGTATGTGCCGATGACTCCCGAGCAGCTCGAGGAGCAGGCAGCCAAGATCGACCTCCTCGCTGGTCGCTGATCGATGGCGTCCGAGGACCAGCGGATCGTGACGACGACCAGTGCCGAGGGGCACTGGTCGTTGTCGGCATCCAGCCCGCGCTACGGCGAGAAGGCCGTGCTCGTGTTCTTCTGGTTGTGCGCAGTGCTGTCCGTCGCCGTCACCACTGCGATCGTGTTCTCCCTGCTCCCGCCGACTATCGGCTTCTTCCGCGAGGTGTCGTTCAGTGAGTTCTTCGGCGAAACGGTGTGGGCTCCCGCCTTCGCCACCCCGAGCTTCGGCGTCTGGCCGATCGTGGTGGGCAGTGGGATCGTGGTGGTGATAGCCACGATGGTCGCAGTCCCTGTCGGGCTGTTGACCGCCATCTATCTCTCGGAGTACGCGCCGAACCGAATTCGGCGCGTCGTCAAGCCGGCTCTCGAGGTATTGGAGGGAATTCCCACGGTCGCTCTCGGCCTTTTCGCGTTCTGGTTCATCCGTCCCACGATCGAGACACTCACGCCCTTCCTTCCGTGGCAGGGCCCGTTCTCGATTGGCGTCGCCGGGCTCGCTGTGGGTCTGCTGGTGGTGCCGCTGATCGTCTCGGTCTCCGACGATGCGATGCGTGCCGTGCCTGCTGCGCTCCGGGAAGGGGCATACGCCCTCGGGGCGTCGAAGCTCGAGGTCTCCCTCCGGGTGGTGGTGCCTGCGGCGATCTCGGGGATCGTGGCGGCGATGGTCCTGGCCGGGTCCCGCGCGGTGGGCGAGACCATGGTGGTTTGGCTCGCAGCGGGTGCAGGCAATCCCACAGTGAACTTCGACCTCACCAAGGGAGCACAGACCATGACTGCGTTCATCGCCGGCCGGTCTACCGGCGACATCCCCGCCGAAGGCGTGGTCTACGACACGATCTTCGCTGTCGGGAGTCTGCTCTTCTTCGCCACCCTGATCCTGAACATGATCGCCATGCGGTTCGTGCGGCGATTCCGGGAGGTGTACGACTGATGACCGGCGACGCAATGGTGCCCAGGAGAGCAGCCGATGCCGTGGCCGTCGCACGAGCTGCGACGCTCCAATCTCTCACTGGCTCTCAGCGACGTGGACGCCTCGTGAGCGGGATCTTCGTGATCCTGATGCTCAGCGGCGTCGCACTCGCCATCGCCGGGCTCGTGGCCTTGATCGTGTTCATGTTCGCCGAAGGAGGCGGACGGATGACCTGGTCGTTGCTGACCAATCCGCCTTCCACCATCTCGCCCGGCACCGCCGGCTATCGGACGGCGATTCTCGGCACGCTGTATGTCATCGGTGGAGTCGTTTTCATGATCGTGCCGGTCGGGGTGGGGGCTGCGGTGTACCTCGAGGAGTACGCAGACAAGGACAGGTGGTGGAATCGGCTGATCGAGCTGAACATCCAGAACCTGGCCGGTGTCCCGTCGATCGTGTTCGGCATTCTCGGCCTGGCGTTCATCGTCCGGGGCCCGATCGGACTCGGCTTCGTGGCGGCTGCAGGCTCCATCACGGTCGGACTCCTCGTACTCCCCACTGTGATCCTCGCCAGCCGCGAGGCGATCAGGGCCGTCCCGTCCTCGATTTCCGACGGAGCCTTGGCGCTCGGCGCCACGCGCTGGCAGACCATCAGGATGCAGGTGCTCCCTGCGGCCACTCCGGGGATCCTGACCGGCGTGATCCTCTCGGTCGCTCGGGCCATCGGTGAGGCCGCACCACTTCTGCTGGTGGGGGCGGTGACCTTCGTCACCTTCAATCCGCGGTTCTTCTCGGACGGATACTCCACCTTGCCGGTGATGATCTATCAGTACTCGAACCGTCCACAGGAAGAGTTCCGGATCCTCGCCGCCGCAGGAGTGATCGTGATGCTCATCCTGGTGCTCGCGTTGAACTCCTTTGCGGTCTGGCTGCGCGACCGCTTCGAGCGGCGTTGGTGACGTCGACGGGCAATTGATCATGGACAACGAGACCAACGAGAACACTGAGGACCCCATGAAGATCGCGACGACTCCGCAGCTCGACCTGCGGCAGGATCCCGACGAGGCGGACAAGAACGCCGCGACCGATGCCGTCTTCCGCGCGAGCGACGTCTCCGTCTGGTACGGCAATTTCAAGGCACTGGCGGATGTGAGTCTGGACATCAACCAGAACGAGATCACGGCGCTGATCGGCCCGTCCGGGTGCGGGAAGTCGACGTTCATACGGTGCTTCAACCGGATGAACGACCTCATCAGGTCGGCTCGGATCGAGGGCGCGCTGACATATCACGACGTGGACATCTACGGAGAGAACGTGGATCCGGTGGAGGTGCGTAGGCGGATCGGAATGGTGTTCCAGAAGCCCAACCCCTTCCCCAAGTCGATCTACGACAACATTGCGTTCGGCCCCCGAGTACAGGGATCGAAGGGAGATCTGGACGACCTGGTTCGGTGGTCCCTGGAGAAGGCGGCGTTGTGGGACGAGGTCAAGGACAAGCTGAACGACTCGGCGTTTGCGCTTTCGGGTGGCCAACAGCAACGGCTCTGCATCGCTCGCGCCGTCGCCACCAGCCCCGATGTGATCCTGATGGATGAGCCGTGCTCCGCCCTTGATCCGATCGCCACGCTTCGCATCGAGGAGTTGATGCTGGAGCTCAAGAAGGAGTACTCGATCGTCATTGTCACCCATAACATGCAGCAGGCCGCTCGAGTATCCGACCGGACGGCGTTCTTCTCGGTGGACGTGAACGACACGGGTCAACGGACGGGCCGGTTGGTGGAGTACGACCTGACCGACCGGATCTTCACCGCCCCGAACGTGCCGGAGACAGAGCAGTACATCACCGGCCGGTTCGGCTGAGTGGAAGGTGGATCAGTGACAGACCATCGCACGAACTTTCACAATGAACTCGAGGCGCTCTCTGACGCCGTCCTGGCTGTCGCTGATCGCTGTGATCTCATGGTGGGGATGGCAGTCGATTCCGTGTGCACTCCCGACCTCGGCTTGGCAGCGGCGGTGATCCGCGAGGACAAAGCGCTCGACCGCGAATACCTCGCGACCCATGACCGTTGGGTGAACCTGATGGCCCGTCAGCAACCGATGGGCAGCGATCTCCGTCTCATGTCGGCCCTTCTCCATCTCAATATCACCTTGGAGCGAACCGGCGACCAGTGCGTCAACATCGCCAAGATGGCCCAGCTCACCGACGGACTTCCACAGAGCCGGCGGATCGTCGAGCAGATCCGAGAGATGGGCGATCTCGTCCGACCGATGATTCGCACGGCCGTGGAGGCATTCGTGCGGCGCGATGCAGATGAAGCCAGACTGCTCCCTGCGATGGACGAACCGATCGACCGTATCAACCGGAACATGTATCGGGAGGTCGTGTCCTGTGGCGACTCGCCGAAGGTCCTGGAATGGGCGACGCAGATGATGATGGTCTCGCGAGCCTTGGAGCGCATCGGGGATCAAGCCGTGGACGTCGCAGAGCAGGTGGTGTTCCTCGTGACCGGTGAATACCAGGAATTCTCGGGGGAGGCGTTTTCCGGCGATGTCGTCGAAGCTTGAGCCCAGGCATCGAGTGCTCATCGTCGAGGACGAACCGAGCCTCGTCGAGTCGATCTCCTACGCCCTCGAGCTGGAGGGCTACGAGGTGCTCTCCGCGGTGACCGGACGCGATGGCGTCGAGCAGGCCCGAGTCGGCAACCCGTCGGTGGTGCTGTTGGACGTGATGCTCCCCGAGTCGTCGGGTCTCGACGTCTGCAGGAAGATCCGCGCGACATCGGATGTCCCGATCATCATGCTCACCGCGCGAGATTCCGAGGCTGACAAGGTCGCCGGTCTCGAGCTCGGCGCGGACGACTACGTGACCAAGCCGTTCTCGATGCGCGAGCTGATGGCACGCGTGCGCGCCCAGATCCGCCGATCGTCGCGGACGGGAACGTTCGCCGAGAACAACGAGATCCTGCGGGGTGCCTCGATCGAGATCGACATCGACGCCCACGAGGTCCGGGTCGATGGCCGCCAGGTCGAGCTGCGTCCCAAGGAATTCGAACTTCTCGAGTCCCTGATGCGTCGCAAGAACCGGCTGGCGACTCGGGATACCCTCATCGACGATGTATGGGGGCCGTCCTACTTCGGTGACACGAAGACCCTGGACGTTCACATCAAACGGATCCGCCAGAAGATCGAAGACGACCCCGCTCGCCCGACGCGGGTCGTCACGGTGCGCGGTCTCGGCTACAAATTCATGGATGAATGAGGTCCGCTCACCCGGTCGGGGAAGTCTCGCTGGCCGCCTGCTGACTGCCTACGCAGTTGTTTTCATCCTGTTGATCGGCATCTTCGGCGTCCTCACCCTCGACGGCGTCGAGACGGTGCTCCGTCGACAGGCCTCCGAATCCCTCGAGCGTCAGCTCCGGTCGGTTGCGTTGACCCTCGACTCTGTCCGCGACGACGACCTCGGCGCTCCCGGGGCGGATCTCGCCCGTGCGCTGGACGCCCGACTCACCGTGATCGCGGGAGACGGCACCGTGCTCGCCGACTCCGAGTTCGATGCCGGCGACATGCAAAACCACGGATCCCGCCCCGAGGTCGTCGAGGCGCGAGACGGGGGAACCGGCGGTGACAGTCGCGTGTCGGAGACGACGGGGGTCCGCCAGACATATGTCGCCATCCGATCTCCCGACGGCCGGATCTATCGGCTGTCGATCACTGAGGACCGGCTCTCCGGCGAGGTCGCAGAAGTCGGGACCCGGGTGGGCGTGGCAGCACTCGTCGCCGGAGTTGCGGGCGTCCTCCTCATGGCCCTGGTCGCCCGCAGGGTGACGCGACCCATTCAGGAGCTGACCGGTGTCGCCCGGGAGGTGGCGGAAGGCCGCCTCGACGTTCGCCCTCGCCGTTCGCCCATTCAGGAGCTCGACCGTCTCGGCGTGTCGATCGGCCAGATCGCCGACGAACTCGGCAGGCGCGTGGTGCAGGCCGAAGCCGAGCGTGAAATACTCGAGGCGCTCCTGGATGCGCTCCCGCAAGGGGTGATTCTGGTCGCCGCCGACGGCGAGATCCTCTATGGCAACGGCACTGCCAGGGACATCGTCGGGGAGGTACCGGCGCGGCTCGGCAAGCTCGCCCCGCACAGTCTGCAGCGACTCGTCCGGGAGGCTGTCGAGTCCGGCACCACCCAGGACGAAGTGCTGGAACCCACCGGAACCGGACCGGCGTTGCGAGCGCTCGCCACCCCACTCCCCGACGGGCGCATCCTGCTCGTCGTCACCGACATCTCCGAGCGGATTCGAATCGAACGGATGCGCCGGGACTTCGTCGCCGATGCGTCCCATGAGTTGAAGACCCCGATCGCGTCCATCCTCGCAGCGTCCGAGACCCTGCAGATGGCTCTCGAACGCGACCCGGACCGGGCCGCGCGTTTCGTCACCCTCGTCCACGAGTCGGCTCAGCAACTGGCGCGCATCGTGGGAGACCTGCTCGACCTGTCGAGGGTGGAGACCTCATCGGGCGGGAACACGCCGGTGCGGCTCGACCGGGTCATCGAAGACGAGATCGAGCGACTGCGGCGGACCGCCTCGGACAAGGGGATCGCCCTCACCTCCCGTCTCGAACGCGCGATCGTGGTCGGGTCGGGGTCCGACCTCGGTCTGGCGGTGCGCAACCTCATCTCGAACGCGATCCGCTACAGCACCGAAGGCGACCAGGTGCAGGTGCAGGCAACGGTTCAAGACTCGATGGTGCGGGTCGACGTCGAGGACACGGGCGTGGGGATCCCCATGCGATCGATCAATCGGGTGTTCGAACGCTTCTACCGAGTCGACGTCGCCCGATCGCGGGAGACCGGTGGAACGGGGCTGGGACTGGCGATCGTGAAGCACGTCGCCGAGACGCACGGCGGTTCGGTGTCGGTCGTCTCCGAGCTCGGCTCTGGGTCGATCTTCACCCTGGTCCTTCCCCTCGCACCGGGGGACGCCGGTGGAGGAACATGACACCGAGTGTCTGTGGGTCTGCGGGGCAACTACGATTCGTCGCATGATCCTCGCACGGATCGAGAACCCGTCCGATCTCGATGATCTCAGCGTTGCCGAGCTGGATCAGCTCGCAGCCGAGATCCGGACGTTCCTTCTCGACAAGATCTCGAAGACCGGCGGCCATCTTTCACCGAACCTGGGCGTCGTCGAACTCACCCTCGCCCTGCACCGGTGCTTCGAGTCTCCCAACGATCGGATCATCTGGGACGTCGGGCATCAGGCCTACGTCCACAAGCTGCTGACCGGCCGCCGGCACGGGTTCGATCATTTGCGGGAACTCGGTGGGTTGAGCGGCTACCCGTCGCGGGACGAAAGCACGCATGACTTCGTCGAGAACTCGCACGCCTCGACGTCCCTCTCCTACGCCCTGGGGAGGGCGCTGTCGGACAGCGAGCACTGGACGATTGCCGTGATCGGCGACGGTGCGCTCACGGGCGGGATGGCCTACGAGGCGCTGAGTCACATCGCGGTGACCAGGCCGCGCCGGCTCATCGTCGTCGTCAACGACAACGGCCACAGCTACGGACCGACCATCGGCGGGATGGCGATGCTCGCCAACCTGTCGCATCTACGGATGGACCCCCGCTACGAGTGGGCGAAACGGACGTCGCGCAGGATGTTGCGGGGCATGCCGATCGTCGGCGAGACGGCCGACGAAATGGCGACCCGATTCAAAGACGCCGTCAAGCAGATGCTCGAGCCGTCCACGTTCTTCGACACGCTCGGGCTGAAATACACCGGACGGATCGACGGACACGACATCGAACTGCTCGAAGAGACGTTCGCGCGTGCCAAGGGATACGACGAGCCGGTCGTGGTCCATGTGGTCACCGAGAAGGGGAGCGGGTATCGCCCTGCGATCGACGACAGGGTCGACAAGCTGCACGCCGTGGGTCGTTTCGACGTCACCACCGGGGCGCATCTCTCCTCGGAGATCAAGCTCACCGACGTCGCCGGCCAGGCGGTGGCATCCGTGGCGGATCGCCACCCCGATGTCGTCGGCATCTCGGCGGCGATGGTGTCATCGACGGGGCTGGGCGAGGTCGCCGAGCGACATCCCGACCGGGTGATCGACTGCGGCATCGCCGAACAGCACGCCGTGACACTTTCTGCCGGGCTGGCAATGGCGGGCAAGAAGCCCTACGTCGCCATCTATTCCAGTTTCCTCCAACGGGCCATCGACCAGGTGACGATGGATGTGGCGCTGCACGGACTACCGGTGACCTTCCTCGTCGACCGGGCAGGGGTGACCGGTCCGGACGGACCGTCCCACCACGGGGTGTTCGACCTCACGTTTCTGCGAATGATTCCCGGAATGGTGGTGGGTGCTCCCGCGGACGCGGCCGACCTCTGCGGAATGATCGAAACGGCCGCAACCCATGACGGCCCGATGGCGATCCGGTATCCGAAGGCAGCTGCCACCTCGATTCCCGCCATTCCCGTGCAGGCAATCCCGGTCGGGGAGTGGGCGGAGCTGAGTTGGGGCGACGACCTGCTGATCCTTGCCAACGGGCGGTTCGTCGAAAGCGCCCAGAAGGTCGCGGCACGGCTGCAGCAGGACGGCGCGTCGGTGGGCGTGGTGAACGCTCGTTGGGTGAAACCTCTCGATCCGAGGCTGGAGGACTGGGTGCGGCGGGCAGGCGCAGTGGTCACGCTCGAGGACAACGTCGTCGCCGGCGGGTTCGGAGCGGCGGTTCTCGAGGCGCTCGCCGGCACCGGTCTCGCCGGCAAGGTGCACACGGTGGGGGTGCCCGACGCGTTCCTGCCGTTCGGGTCGGCCGACGACGTGCTCCAGTCGGTGGGCCTCGACGTCGATTCCCTCGTCGAGCGTCTCCGGCTGATCCTCCAGGACTGAAAGCGCCTTCATTCCGGCTTCGGTACCCGGGGGAACCAGCGTCGCCGCACCGAACGTTGGGGTAGGGACAACCCTGTGACTTCCTCCGCATGGCGGGGGGGTGCAGGGTTAGGGTCCGCAGGCACTCTCCCGAGAGTGCCCCAACTACATGGGAGGAACCACATGAAGAAACACTTCATGATCATGCTGTCGATCCTTGCCCTGGTACTCGCGGCGTGCGGGACCGAGGCCGAGGAGACGACTACCACCACCGAGGCGCCGGACGACTCCACGGAGACCACAGCCCCGGGCACCGACGACGGTGGCGCGCAAACCGGGGGCGATCTCCTCGACACCGTGCTCGCCAGGGGCGAACTGAACTGCGGCGTCAACGAAGTGCTGCCCGGGTTCGGGTCACTTGACGAGTCGGGGAACTATGTCGGTTTCGACGTCGACCTCTGCCGGGCGGTTGCCGCGGCACTGTTCGGCGATGCGGACGCCGTTCGCTACGAGCCGCTCACGGCGGCAGCCCGCTTTGAAGCGGTCAACAGCGGCCTCATCGACATCCTGTCCCGGAACACCACCTGGACCCAGACCCGTGACACCGAACTCGGTCTCGACTTCGGCCCGACGACCTATTACGACGGCCAGCAGGTGATGGGCCGCGCCGATGACGGCTTCTCCTCCGGTTCGGCACTGTCCGAGATCGAGGGCGCGGTCGTGTGCACCAATGCCGGTACGACCACCGAACTGAACATCTCGGAGGCGGCTGCGGCGCTCGGAGTCGAAATCACGTTGAACACCTTCGAGGACTTCAACATCGTGATGGAGAACTTCAAGTCGGGCGCCTGCGACGTGGTGACCACCGACGGTTCGGGCCTCGTGTCCCAGAAGGCCTCGGATCCGGAGGGCGAAGGCTGGGTGATCTTCCCGTCAGTGCCGATCTCCAAGGAGCCACTCGGTCCTGGCTGGGCGCAGAACAACTCCCGGTTCGGTGACGTCGTGACCTGGACGATTTTCGCGATGCAGATCGCAGAAGAGCAGGGCGTGACGTCGGAGAACGTCGACGAGATGCAGGCGGATCCGCCCAACGGTGAGGTCGACCGCATGCTCGGAGGCGAGGGCGAGGTGCAGTCTGCGATGGGCATCCCTGCCGACGCCTTCTATCAGGTGATCAGCCAGGTCGGGAACTATGCCGAGGTCTTCGACCGGCATCTCCGTCCGCTCGGACTCGAGCGCGGGCTCAACGCGCTCTTCGCCGACGGCGGCCTCCAGTACCCGATGCCCATCCGTTGAGCGACTGACCTGACAGGCCGGGGGACGGGCGACCGCCCGCCCCCCGGCCACGGGTTCTCTCCTCCCGATGTCGACGGAACTCCGCCGCAGACCATCACAATCCCGTCCACCGATCTGGCGGAACGCGACGTTCCTCAAGTGGGCGGCGCAGTTGGTGGTGCTCGGCGGTGTTTTGGCTCTCGCCTGGATTCTCGGGTCCCAGGCCGCGGCGAACCTCGAGGCCCAAGGCAGGTCGTTCGAATGGGACTTCCTCACCCGCCCCGCCGGCATCCAGATCGGCGAGGGCATCTTCACCCGACCCGACACGGCGATCCAGGCCTTGCAGACCGGTGCGGTCAACATGCTCCGGATCACGATCTCCGGCATCCTCGCTGCCACCCTGCTCGGGGTCATCGTGGGAGTCGCCCGGCTCTCGACGAACTGGCTGTTGAACAAGATCGCAGCCTTCTATGTCGAAACGCTCCGCAACATCCCCCTCCTCGTCCAGATCGTGTTCTGGTTCTTCGTCTCCACGATCACGTTTCCCGGTGTCGAGGCCGATCGGGAAGGCGAAGCCTGGCTGATCGTCACCAACAAGGGCGTGTCGATTCCTTGGCTGTTCCCCACGGCGACCTTCTGGCAGTGGCTCGTGTTCGTGGTTGCGGGTGTCGTCGCCGCCCGCATGGTGTACCGCTCCCGGATCGCCCGCCTGGAACAGACCGGCTCGGACACCTACCCGGGGCGCTTTGCATTCCTCACGCTGCTGGGCTTCGTGGTGGTCGGATGGTTCGCCCACCCCATCGCCGGTGCCGCCGGATGGATCTGGCAGCTCTTGGTCTGGGTGGTCGAGGCCATCCCGCTCTTCGGATGGCAACTCCTCTTGGCTGGGATTGCCGTCGCGTTGGCAGCCCGATGGATCCGTTCTTTCATCGAGTCGCGCCGGTCACCGGCGGGTCTGGCGAAGTTCACCGACGACGACTGGTTCCGGCTATCTCTGGCAGGAGCCCTCGGCGTCGGCGCCGCCATCGTCTTCCTGCTGGTTCCCGGCCTCGTCGGCGCAGCCGTCGATGTCGTGGACTTCGTGCTGCGCTTCCTCGACCAGAAGTTCGACTTCCTTCGTACCGGCGAGCCTTTGCGATTCGCCCGTCCCGATGTGGTCGTGCCAGGACGATTTGCCCAGATCGGGCCGTCGGGGATGACGATGACCCCCGCATTCTTCGGCGTCTGGGTGGGTGTCACCATGTACACCGCGGCGTTCATCGCCGAGATCGTGCGCGGCGGAATTCTCGCCGTGCCGAAAGGCCAGACCGAGGCCGGTCTGGCGCTCGGGCTCCGGCGCAGTCAGTTGCTGAGGATGATCATCCTGCCGCAGGCCTTCCGGATCATCCTTCCCCCGATGGGCAACCAGTATCTCAACTTGGCGAAGAACACCTCACTCGGTATCGCCGTCGCGTACCCGGAGATCGTGGCGGTCGGCCAGACGCTCGCAAACCAGAGTGGCCAGTTCATGCAGACGTTCCTGCTCTGGATCGTGTTCTACCTGGCGATCAGCCTGATCATCTCCTACCTCGTGAACTACTACAACCGGCGACTGCGACTGGTGGAACGATGACCTCCCCCCGCGTCACCGCCGACCTGCGACCACCCGAACCGCCGCCCGAAGCGAGTCAGCCGGGTGCCGTCGTGTGGATCCGGCACAATCTGTTCCGAACACCGGCCAGCAGCGTCGTGACGGTGGTCCTCGGAGTGCTCATCCTGCTCGCGATTCGCGGCGTGCTGTCTTTCGTATTCGATCCGGACCGTCAGTGGGATGTCATCCCGCGCAACGCCACCAACTACGCGGTCGGAACGTACCCGCGGGAGAATCTCGCACGGATCTGGATCTCGCTCGACATCGTCTTCTTCCTCACGGGGCTCTCGCTGGCGGTGTGGAAGCCCAGCGGACGCACGTCTGTCTCGGCCATCACCGCCGGGTTCCGATCGGTGGCTGTCGTCTTGCTTCTCGTCGGCGTGCTCGCCCCAGCCACGTTCTCCTACCGCGTCGAGACCCTCGTTCTCGGCGCAGTCCTCCTCGCAGCCACCTTGCTCGTGGACCGCACAGTGGGGACCGAGTCCCTGGCCCGGGACGTCCCGATGCTTGGTGTCATCGCATCCGCGGTCGCTCTGTTTCTCGTGGTCCTCTGGCTGCTGCCCATCGACGACAGCACGCGCATCCCGTTCGCGATCGGCGCGGTCGTTGGCCTCGTCGGACACCTCCTCGGGCGGTTTCTGACCGAGCGGGTCGCGCCCGGAGCGCTGCGTGCGACGGTGACCGGGCTGTGGCTCGTCAGTCTTCCGGTGATCTATCTCCACATCCAACGCAATCCGGTTGTCGACGTTGACACAGTGACAGGCGAGTGGCTGCCCTGGATCGTCGGGATCGGGGCGGGCGGCGTGGTGCTCATCTCGCTGGTGTCACGCAGCGACCGCGAGCGCGCGGGCGTCCTCAACGCCCTCGTTGTCATCGCGGCCGCGGCGGTGTGGGCGTTCTCGGTGCCGATGGTTGCTCGCGCGATGGTGCTGTTGCTCGCCGCACTGAGCCTGGCGACACCGACATTCGGATCGTCCTCGTCGGGCCGGCGAAACATGCTGATCACCTGGGCGGTGGCCGCATCGTTCGTGTCCTACCTCTTTGTCATCGGGGCGGCAGGCACCGGCCTCGAGACCCGAAACGAGTACTTCGGCGGGATGAACCTGACGATCCTGCTGGCGCTCGGGGCGATCGCGCTGTCGTTCCCGATCGGGATCCTGCTCGCGTTGGGCAGGACGTCGACCATGCCCGTCTTTCGGCTGATGTCGACCGGCTACGTCGAGTTGATTCGCGGCATTCCGTTGATCACGGTGCTGTTCATCGCCCGGTTCGGTATCAGGAACTTCCTGCCTGCCAGCTTCGATCCCGACCCCAACGTGCTCGTGCTGGGCGGTATCACGATGTTCTCTGCCGCCTATCTCGCCGAGAACGTGCGGGGCGGCCTGCAGTCGATTCCCACCGGCCAGTACGAGGCCGCCAAGGCGCTGGGGATGACCACCGCCCAGATGACGATGCTCATCACGCTCCCGCAGGCGCTGCGAGCCGTGATTCCTGCGATCGTCGGCCAGATCATCGCCCTGTTCAAGGACACCTCCCTGGTGGCGATCGTCGGCCTCGCCGAGTTCTTCCGGATCGCCCGCGATGTCGTGCCGAACCAGCCGGCGTCCATCGGATCGATCCTGGAGAATCTGATCTTCGCGGCGTTCGTGTACTGGATCTTCACCTACAACTTCAGCCGGGCGAGCCAGCGGCTCGAGCGCAGGCTCGGAGTCGGAACCCGATAGGAGCGGCACGATGAGCGTGAAAGGCAACAAGGACATGATCGTCTGCGACGACGTCAAGAAGTGGTTCGGGGAGTTTCAGGCGCTCCGGGGGATCACCACGACGATCGGCGAAGGCGAGGTCGTGGTCATCATCGGTCCGTCGGGTTCCGGCAAGTCGACCTGGATTCGGTGCATCAACCGGCTCGAAGTTCACCAGGAGGGTCGCATCGTGGTCGACGGCATCGAGCTGTCATCGGATGTGAGGAACATCGAGAAGATCCGCTCCGAGGTGGGAATGGTCTTCCAGTCCTTCAACCTGTTCCCGCACCTGACGGTCCTCCAGAACATCACGCTCGCACAGACGTGGGTTCGCAAACGCCCCAAGCGCGAATCCGAGGAGAAGGCGATGTCGCTCCTGGAGCGCGTGGGCATCCCCGAACAGGCCGCCAAGTTCCCCGGTCAGCTCTCCGGCGGTCAGCAGCAACGCGTCGCCCTGGCCCGGTCGTTGGCGATGGATCCGCGGATCATGCTGTTCGACGAGCCGACCTCGGCGCTGGACCCCGAAATGATCAAGGAGGTCCTCGACGCGATGAAGGAGCTGGCGAACTCGGGCATGACGATGTTGGTCGTCACCCACGAGATGGGATTCGCCCGCGAGGTGGCGGACCGGGTCATCTTCATGGACCAGGGCCAGATCGTGGAGGAAGGCACCCCCGAGCACTTCTTCACCGACCCCCAACACGACCGCACCAAACTCTTCCTCTCCCAGATCCTTTGAAACCCAGGGTTGTATCCCGCGTATACGCGGGATTCAGCGTCGAGAACGCGATTCGGGCCCGGTGGTGGCTGTCGTCACGGGCGGCGGTGGGAGATCTCGATCCGCGCCCTCCGCTTCCTACGCTGATGGGTGATGCGTCGCTCTACCGTGCTCGGTGTCGTCCTGGTCGGGGGATCGGTCCTCGGGGCGACGACCTTCGTGATGGCGCCACCCTCTGAGGCAGAAGTCGCCCTCACCACGACCACGACGATCTCCTTGCCAGCCCCGGAGACGACGCCGCCGGCACCCTCGACCACCATCGCCGACACGACGACCACAACGACGACCCTGCCGCAACCGGAGGCAGTGGTCATCCATGGGGTGGGAGACACCAACTTCGACACGACCTACATTCCGAATCTCGGGACTTACGGTTTCGAGTACGCCTTCGGCGGATTGGACGGGCTCTTCGTCGATGACGATCTGACCATCATCAACCTCGAGTGCACCGCGTCGCTGCTCGGTCAGCCGCTCGACAAGGACTTCACGTTCCGATGCGACCCGAGATCGCTCCCCGTCGCCAGGCAGTTCGGTGTCGATGTGGCGAATCTCGCCAACAACCACACCCAGGACTTCGGAACCGACGCGATGATCGACGCTCGGGCCAACGTCACTCGCGCGGGGATCCGGGCGGTGGGGTTGGGCGAAGATGTCGCGAGTGCGACAGCCCCCACCGTGGTGACCGTCGGAGACTGGAAGATCGCCGTTCTCGGAATGGGCGGCGTCGTTCCCTCGTCCGGATGGCTCGCCACCGAGGATCGACCGGGCATGGCGAGCGGGGACGACATCGGGCAGATGACGGCCGCGGTGCGTGCCGCTTCGGAGTTGGCGGACTACGTCGCCGTGTCGATCCACTGGGGATGGGAGCTCGAGACCGAGCCACGCGCCGACGACCGGGAGCGGGCGGAGGCCATGATCGAGGCGGGAGCGGACATGATCTTCGGCCACCACCCTCATCGACTCGGAAGCTTCGAGTTCATCGACCACAAGCCGGTCTTCTGGACCTTGGGCAACTTCATATGGCCCCGCCTCAGCGACGCGGGGGCGACAACTGCGGTCGCTCGTGTGGTCATCTCCCCCGACGGTTCCCTCGACGCGTGCCTGATCCCGGCGTTCATCGAGACCTCGGGACAACCCGTGCTGACCGGAGAGCCGGCGTGTGGGGTCGGCTCCTGATGAATCGCAGGATCATGGCCGCCATCGTGATCGTGCTGGGTATCGGGGCGGGTGCGGGAGCATTTGTCGTGCGCGGTCCGCTGGGGGAGGCACCCCCGACCACCACCATCCTGTCAACGGCCGGCCGTGAGCTCCCCGGTTCCACCACCACCACCACCACCACCACGACGACGTCGACGACGACGACCACGACGGTCCCTACCACCACGACCACCACTGTCCCACCCCGGCCCGAGGGCGCCGTTCCGGGGGACACCGTGGGTGAACCCTGGGGGACGACTGTCGGCCTCACGATGTTCCGCGGCAACCCCACCCGGTCGTTCTACGGCACCGGCCCTCTACCCGAGACCGCCCCGGAGGTGCTCTGGCGTTATCCCGAATCCCCCATGTGCGGGTCCTCGGTGGTCGGCGGGGTGTCGAGCGTATGGTGCGGAACGGGCTGGACCGGCCAACCGTCGGTCTGGGAGCGCCCCGATGGCATCACCGAAGTGGTGTTCGGCGCCTACGACAGGGCCGTGCACTTCGTCGACGCCGAGACCGGACTCCCCACCAGGGAACCGTTCGTGACCGGCGACATCATCAAAGGATCGGTCACCGTCGACCCGGACGGATATCCGCTCCTGTACACCGGGAGCCGGGACAACAAGCTGCGGGTGATCGCGCTCGACAGGGAACCGGTCGAGGAGTTGTGGTCGCTCGACGCCTACGAAGTCCGAGGCATCTGGAACGACGACTGGGACGGGAACCCCGTTGTGGTCGACGATGTCCTGTACGAAGGAGGGGAGAACGGCTGGTTCTTCGCGATTCGCCTGAATCGCCAGATGTCGCCTGACGGTGTCACCGTCGACCCGGAGATCGTGTGGTCCATGCCCGGCTGGAACGACGAACTCCTGGGCCGGGTCGGGTCGAACGTGTCGGTCGAATCCTCCGTCGTGGTCTTCGACCGGACGGTGTTCTTTGCGAACTCGGGCGGCCGCATCGTCGGGGTCGACATGGACCTGGTCGACGCCGGCGCCGACGATCCGGTCGTGTTCGACTTCTGGGCCGGCGACGACATCGACGCGACGATGGTCGCCGACTCCGACGGCATGCTGTACGTCGCCGCGGAGTTCGAACGATTCAACGCCCGGTCCGAGGAGGTCGGACAGTTGTTCTCGCTCGACCCTTCGAGACCGAACGATCCCCAGCGCTGGGGAATCGAGGTTCCGGGAGCCGGCGGATCGGACGGGGGCATGTGGGCGTCGCCCGCCGTGGCGCACGGGATGGTCTACGTTCCCACGCATACTGGACGACTGCTCGCGGTCGATGCCGGGACCGGCGAGATCACCTGGGAGGACTCGGTCGGGTTCCACGCGTGGTCGTCGGCAGCCGTGGTCGGAGATCGCCTTCTCATCGGGACCTGCGAGGTGCCGGAGCTGCGCAGCTACGACCTCTCCGACCCCCGCCGGCCGGAGTTGCAATGGACGATTCCGGCGGCGGATGGCTGTATCGAGTCCACTCCGGCCATCTGGAATGGACGGATCTATGTCGGGAGTCGCGACGGATTCATGCGAGCGTACGGCTGAACCGGTCGACTCGCCGTCGGTTCAGAACTCCCTAGCCTGGGTATTGCTCCTATGTTGGGGTCCAGAAGCGCCGGTCGAACCGGCGTCATCGATGACTTGGAGAAGTGAACATGGCATATAGCGAGCACTTCGAGTTGCTGCAGTCGGTCGAGCCGACCGTGAAGCAACTCTTGGAGGAGCACCGCACTCGTCGCAAGCCGTGGTACTTCCACGATCTGATCCCGTGGGAAGAGGGTCGGAACTTCGTCACCGAGCCGTGGGAGGAGTCTCAGGCAACGCTCAACCCGCGGGCGCGCACCTCCCTCGTCCTCAACCTCCTGACCGAGGACAACCTCCCCTACTACCACGTCACTCTCGAGCGCTATCTCCCCGAAGGCTCCATTTGGCGGGAATGGAACAACCTCTGGACCGCCGAGGAAGGCCAGCACGCGATCGCAATCCGCAGCTACCTGCTGACCACTCGGAATTGTGATCCGTACGAATTGGAAGACGATCGCATGGCGACCATGACGACCGGGTGGGAACCCCGCTGGGATCATCCCGCAGAGTTGTTCGCCTACACCTCCGCCCAGGAGCTCGCCACGCGCGTGTCGCATCGCAACGCCGGCAAGATCACGGAGGATGAGATCGCCTTCGAGTTGATGAAGCACATCGCTACCGACGAGAACCATCACTTTCTCTTCTACAAGGGTGTGATGACGAAGATGCTCGAGGACCACCCGGAGTCCGCCCTGGAAGGGATCTTCAACACGTTCAACAACTTCCAGATGCCTGGCGTCGGCATTCCCGGCTACCTGCGCCGCTCCATCGACATCGCCAAGGCCGGCGTCTACAACATGCGTATCCATCACGACAGCGTCGTGGCGCCGCTGATTTCCCAGTGGGGCATCGACAAGTTGACGGGGCTCGGTTCCCGAGCCGCGGAGTTGCAGGAGCGGATCATGGCTCTGCCGGCTGACATCATCCTCAAGGCCGAGCGGTTCGAGGCGCGCTTCGCCACCTGAGCGGACTCACCGGGTCAGCGGATAGG
>JBBDHV010000046.1:0-15333 GCA_040880725.1 Acidimicrobiia bacterium | reverse complement strand
AGAGTGGGGCCACTTCAAACGATCACCATGGGGCCAAATCAGGCTGGCATACCCAAAATCGCTCAGGAACTCGAGTTCCGGCGTCGCCGCCGCACCCGACTGACCTCCTCGGTGGCGACCCCCATCGCCTCGTCTTCGTCGAGATCGGACCCGACCGCGCTCTCATCGAGCACATGACGCGTTTGGCGGGTGTAGTACTCCCATGCCGACTGACGCGACATCCCCAGGCTCTCACCGATCTGGTCCCAGGTAGCACCCTGACGGCGCGCCACCTCTACCCGCTCACGGCGCAGCGCTTCGAGCTCCGCATCCGCCCGGGAAAGCTCTCGCAGCGCCTCGAGCGGGTCCGCCGGCAGCGACTCGACATCAACCACTTTCATGTCTGTCAGGATAACCTGACAGACACCGTTCCGCTAGACCGAACCTGGAAGTGCCGTTCGGCGCTATCTGACGTTTGGCGTGTTATCCGACCAGAGTTGTTGATATGAGCTCCCGGTCGGGGATGGGAGCCGGTTTAGGTGATGCCTACGCGGTGTCCAATTCAGAGATCGCTGGCTCCGGCCATTCGGCACATCTACCGCTCGAGGCGGATGTCGATCTCGCGCTCGACAAAGGTCCACTCTTCCGTGGCTCGGAGCATGGCGAGTAGTTCATCAAACCTAGCCTCGTCGGCGGGCGCGAACTCGAACCAGGTCAGGAAATCAAACACCTCGCCGAGGTCCCGACTGTGATGCAGGCGGCGGGCCACGGCCGGAAGGTACTTGAGGCCCGTCGCGATGTGTCGGGATCGCTCCTCGAAGACCGCCCGGCGCTCGTCTTGGGAGAGCGCCCACCAGGCCGCCGACTTCCTGATCGGGATCAGGGCCGCTCTCGTCGCGTCTGGCCGTCCGAGTCGCGGGGACCGGGCGGCGAGTTCTTCGTGCTCCCGCCTCTCGACATACCGCTCATGGCCGACCACGCCGACCAGTACCCAAGTGGCGCGCGGAGGCACGGCGCGTGTGTCTTCGAGAATCGTCAAGCGCTTGACCGAGGCGAGAGGCGGGCCCGCGACAACAGAAAGACTTCGAACGCGCCACTCGCCCTCGTCGCCTCCTGCAAACACGACCGGGCGGATCGACATGCCTGGGACAGTACCCTCCCCTGTGTCAACGGACCTTGGACCTGCAAAAGGACGGGCGCGCTCAACCGTCGTCCGGAACGCCGGATCGAGGGCACCCTCGATGTGATATCGATATCGGACGGTCTCAGATACATGGGCGATACTGCTCCCGAATCTCTGTTCTAGCTCGATGTGGTTCTGTCGCGGTGTTGTATCAGGGGGCAGAGGCTGTGGCTGTTGCCCAATGAGTCCGGAACGCTCCTTTGGATGTCGAGAAGTTCGTCGCGGAGTTGGATCATCTCGGTGATGCGTTCGTTGAGTTCGCGGGCTTTGCGTGTGGGGACGTCGCGAACATGGCCACAGGGAGCCTGTTCGCGGTCGGTGAATGCGAGTACCTCTCGGATTTCGTCGATTGACAGGTCCAGACGTCGAGCCGTCTTGACGAATCGGATCCTTTCGAAGTCTTCCTCTCGATAGTCTCGATAGCCCGATTCTGTCCGTTCAGGTTCGGGGATCAGCCCGATGGACTCGTAGTAGCGGATGGTCTTTGGGCTGACCGCGATCCGGTGTGCGACTTCGCCGATCCTCATTCTGCAGGGAAGCCGGTGTTTGAACCACCCTGGGATGGTTGGAGACTCTCGACCTTGGAAGCGAGGATGGAGAGATGCCACGAGAACAATCACCTGGGAAGCCGACGACACGTCGGTACACCGAGTCGGAGAAGGATCAGGCGGTGCGGCTGGTGCGTCAGCTGCGCACCGAGTTGGGTACTGAGCACGGGACTGTGCAGCGGGTCGCAGAACAGCTCGGCTATGGAGTCGAGTCGGTGCGGACGTGGGTGCGGGAGCGTGATGTCACCGACGGGTTGGCTGGTCCGGACGCTCTGCGGGTCCGTGAGCTTGTAGCCGAGAACAAGGACCTGAACCAGGAGGTCCGGGAGTTACGGCGTGTCAACGAGATCTTGCGGAGGGCTTCGGCTTTTTTCGCGGCGGAACTCGACCGCCCACAGAAGTGATGGTCGCTTTCATCGACCAGCAACGTGACCGTTTCGACGTCGAGTCGATCTGCAGGGTGCTGCCGATCGCGTCGAGCACGTATTACGCCGCCAAGCGTCGGGAGACAGCACCGTCGGCTCGGGCGACCCGTGATGCGGTGATGACCCAGGTGCTGATGGTGCTGTGGGTCGCCAACCGGAAGGTCTACGGGGCGCACAAGCTGTGGAAAGCCGCGAAGCGAGACGGACATGAGATTGGCCGTGATCAGGTGGCCCGGCTCATGCGGGCCATGGGAATCGAAGGGATCAGCCGGCGCCGTCGCAGGGTGTTCACCACGATCTCTGATCCTGACGCGGTGCGGGCACCGGATCTGGTCAACCGGAACTTCACCGCTGCTGAACCGAACCGGCTATGGGTGACGGACCTGACCTATGTTCCGACCAGGACGGGGATGGCGTATGTGTGTTTCATCGTTGACGCGTTCAGTCGTCGGATCGTCGGCTGGCGGGTGGCATCACACATGCGTACCGGCATGGTCCTCGACGCGTTGGAGATGGCACGCCGGTCTCGGGGTGCCCGTCGTCTGGTCGGGCTGGTGACACACGCCGATTATGCCGAGCTTTTCGTTAAGCCGAGGAATCGCCGGTTTGCCCGTGTTGGTGGGGATCGCTGACTGATCCCTCGGTTTAACGATTGGTGGCTATCGGAGGCTGTAGAGGGCTTGGAGTTTGTCCTCGGTGAGTCGTTCGGCAGGGGGCGTGTTGATGGTGTGGTTCGCTGCGTTGATGGCGTCTCTCATCATGTCCATGGTGGCGAAGGCGTAGAACGCTGATGTGGTCGATGCGTTCTCGTGGCCGAGGAGACGCATCACGATGGGCAGGGGGATGCCTTGTCGGTAGAGGTCCATGGCTTTGGTCTTACGCAGCATGTGACAGTGGACATTCTCGGGGACGGAGGGGCAGTCCATGCGGGCAGTGGCGGCGGCTTTTTTCAGGACTGCCGAGACAGTGTCGACCGAGAGACGGGTCGGTTGTCCGTGGTGGAGGCTGTAGAACAGCGGCCGGGCCGCGGACAGCTCGCCGGGGTTGGGGTGGAACTCGGCGAGGTAAACCCGCAGATGATCGATTGTCCTTTCGGTCAGCGGCACCACCCGGGTCTTGTTCCGTTTCCCGGTGAGGGTCACTCGTCCGGGGTCGTCGAGGTGGAGATCCCCGAGGGTGAGGTCACAGATCTCTGAGACTCGCGCCGCGGTGTCGTAGAGTCGCCGCGCCGCAAGGGCGGAATCTGGTCGGCATTGAACAAGAAGCGAATTGAAGCGTTGACACGCCAAGGCCTCATCTCAGCAGCCGGATGGGCCGCCATCGAGCAAGCCCAAGCAGATGGTTCCTGGTCACAGACCGACGAAGTCGAAGCACTGATCGTGCCGCCCGATCTCGAAGCCGCGTTCGCTGCCTCTCCCGAGGCACGGAACGGCTACCTGAGCCTGCCGGACTCGGCCAAGCAGCAAGTCCTGTGGTGGATCTACTCGGCCAAACGGTCCGAGACGCGGGAACGTCGGATCGCCAAGACCATCGCAACGCTCGAGGCGGGCGGCCGTCTGGAAACGGCGATCTTTGAGTCCGAACCTTTCTGGTCTGCGTTGCGGTACGAAAATGGACCGCTGCCCCGCTAAAAACGCGAACCAGCGGTCCTCGGTCAGGAGCCGGGTGGCACGGTCCGGTCGCCCTCCCGGTCGGCCGGGGTGCGGCGAGCTTCGTCCGAAGGCTCTGGTCGCCGGTCCGTGGGGCGGTCCATTCGGGACACCTCGCCCTCGGCCTTGCTGAGCCAGCGCTCCACCCGACTCCTCATCGGAACGATCCCTCCGCCACCGATGGCGACGATGGCCGACCCGGCCACAATGGCCAACAGGGCATAGAACAGGCCCGTCGTGATGGTCGGAGCGATCTGCAGTTGATCGAGAGCGGCGAAGACGCCGATCACCAAGACGGCGACGTACGCCCCGGTGGCCAGGAAGCGTCCGTACTGGGTGCCGCCAATGGCACCACGCACGATTTCGCGCAGGCCGGTGGCCAGGTAGGCCGCCATCACCATGATCAGTATCGCCACGAAGATGTTCGGCAGGTACGCAACGATTCCTTCAATCAGGTCTGTCACTGCGTTGTCCCCGAAGACCCCGAAAGCCAACTGCAGGACGATCAGGAAAAGGCCGTAGAACACGACCTTCGCCAGCAGATCGCTGGGTTCGTACTCCGTTCGGCCGAGGGCCTTCCGTACCCCACCGCGCTCCACCCAACGATCGAACCCGACTTTGTCGAGAATGGTGTCGACCACCTTGGCGATCAGCTTGGCGACGAACCAGCCCACGATGAGGATGACGAGGAAGAGGACGATCTGGGGAGTGAGCTCGACCACCCGCGCCCAGGCGTTCTCCAATGAGTTGCCGATATCGACCTGTGCGAGGATGAACAACGAGACCAACTCCTTCTGAGGACCGACTGGGGCCATACCCTACCCGGGCGTGTCTGAAACGCTTTTTCGAAAAGCCGATTTCAATCAGAGATCCCTCGGGCCGCCCAGGCGTGGGCGGTCAGGGTGAAAGGACCGGCCGGCAGCCTGGCGCGGCATTCTGCACGTAACTCGCCTTGCTGTTGTTTTTCCATGCCTGCCAAATAGGATCCCGCCGGGCCGACTCCCCGCGTGAACCCTTCCCACCACTCCTCGAAACCTGCGTGGTTCTGCGTGACCTCCAGGGTCGTGTGAGCGATACGGCCGAGACCAGAGTCCCGGAACAGGTCGCTCAGATGGCCCTCGCGGGCACCCGCGAGGTGCGACTCGTCCTCGACGTCTGGATCGAGTGCCCGTGCCGCGCTCCAAGACGGGCCAAGGGGACCGCCTTGTTCATGGCCGACCTGAACGAGCCGACGATCCATGAGCACCTTGCCGGTCTAGCGCCACTCAAATCGACGAGCGAGCATGCGTGCCGACTACGGGACCATCGTCACTACCGGGAGCGAGAACCTACTCGTGGCCCGAGACATCGTGCCACACCCGTGCGCCAGGTTTGAGGCGCCATATGAGGGCGCCCATCGCTCCACGATCTGGTCGCTCATGAACTCTCGTCGCCGTCATACTTGAAAAGGGCTGCGTACATTCCTCGCGCTGTCTGGTCCAAGTTCATATCCCAGACCTCCTCCCAAGTTGATGGTTCAAAGGCATATGCATCCGCGATTGCCGAGAGGATCAAGTAGTGAACATCGAACCGCCCTTGCTCAGCCGCAGTTGGGCCGTGATAGAACGCGACGGTTAGCTCTGCTACGTCTTCCCGGTCCTCGTCCGCATCGATCAGAACTTCGGCAACCGTCTCGATCCTCGACACCGGGCTGTTCTGTTTCACGACGCTTCTTGGAGATCGGAGCGCGTCCGACACGGTGGCGATCGCCTCCTCGATAGCGTGCGGGATCGTCACCCAAAGCAGGCGCTCGACAGCGACGGTCATCCAGTCGGCTTCGGTCGGCAGGAGGTTCCCCGCGTCAGCAAGTGTCTCGAAGTATGAAAAGGCGTCGCCGTCAGAACCATCCTCACGACCACCGACAGCCAGTAGCCAGACAGCCTCAAAAAAGTCGGTGCGGGCGCTGTGGAGAGTGCATCCGCGCATCGAACTATGGCGGAGGTGGAAGGCGCGGATACTCCGAGTGTGAAGGGATTCGATCGGTCTTTGCCCCCGAGGCGTCTCGGGAGCAATGCGGCACAACTCCTCGATCATCGGATGATCGAGCCGTGCCCGCTGTGTGTCCTGAGGGTCGGGTACAAGGAGACCGAGGTCGTCTTCCAAACACCGACGCGTCACGGATGCGTACCGTTCGGCGTCCAAAGACTTCCGCTCTAGCTCGGTCGCATCTCGTTGACCAGATCTTCGCTAGCTCCGAAGACCGTCATGGCGAGCCGGCGTCCGAGGGACCCGTCAGCGCGTGCCTTCAGTGCTTCGATCTCGGCCATCGTGCGATGCAGGCGCTCCGTGCCTTCCGGGACGCGCTGAGGACGCTCCCTGCTGGTTGTCTCGTCCTCGAATTGCATCTGCATCGCCAATCGCACCTTCCCGCGATACTGGGTACCATATCGTAGGCGAATCGCTATTCCCATAGTGCGGTCTGTCGACCATCATCGGTGACAGATCTACGATCGCACTCGGTACATTCGCCAAGCTGACGTTGGCGTCTGTCCATCCGTCGCATTTCGTCTGGGCGCATCGAGCCGAGAGCCTTTTCATGCCGCTTTGGCAACACATGGGGTTTCTTGAGTTCGGAGCTGGCGGTGGGACTCGAACCCACGACCTGCTGATTACAAGTCAGCTGCTCTGGCCATCTGAGCTACGCCAGCGAACGACGGCATCGTACCGGCCGGACCGACGCTGCCCGTCAGGTGCCATCTCGTCTCACCCGCATCAGCTCGAAGCAGGCGAGAGCCGCCGCGACCGAGGCGTTGAGGCTCTCGGATGCCGAGGCCATCGGGATGGAGGCCACCACGTCGACCCGCTCGCGCACGAGATGGGCGAGGCCGGTCTCTGCGCCGACGACGATCGCCACCGGTTCGGTGAACAGGCCGAGTCCGAACAGGCTCTGGTCTCCCCCGGCGTCGAGACCGACCGTCCACACCCCCATGGACGAGAGCTTGCGCAGCGCATCCGGCACCGAGCCGATGACCGAAAGCGACAGGTGCTCGAAGGCGCCAGCCGCGGCCTTGAAGGCGGCGGCGCCGATGCGGGCAGTGCGGCGGTCCGGCACCGCCATCCGGGGAATGCCCGCTGCCACCGCGGAACGGGCGATCGCTCCGACATTGTGGGGGTCCTCGACGTGGTCGACGACCAGGAGCGCAGCGGGCGACGCCTGCCGCACGAGTTCTTCGAGTCCGACGGTGCGGAGAGGCCGACAGGTGGCAACCACACCCTGGGGGGCAGTCGTTTCGGCGACGGTGCGCACGTCGTCGATCGACTGCACTTTGAGGCCGGAGGCTTCCGCCTCGGCGATGAGGGCGGCGATGTCATCGCGGTCGGCGCGCGACCGCTCGACGGTGAGCACCTCCACCCGTCCCGCCCGGAGGGCGGCGGTGACGGCGTGGACGCCTTCGAGGCTACGACCGATGCCAGCGGGCGCCATCGGCGGTGTCCTCGACGACGATCCCAATCTCTGCCAAACCGTCGCGAATCGCATCGGAAGTGGAGAAGTCTCGTTCGGAGCGGGCGGTGGACCGCCGCGTCAGCAACGACTTCAACAGTTCTTCGGAACTCTCGGAACTCGCCGCACCATCGGCACCGACCGATACCGCCAGTGATGACAGCGAGTCGGCGAGATCGTCCAGTCCGGTGGAGGAAACGCGGAGACCGAACACGTCGACGATTTCGTGGACTGCATCGACGACACCGGCGGCGTCCTCGCCGGCGTCGAGGGCACGGTTGGCCTCCCGCACGGCATCGAAAAGCACCGAGAGCGCCTCAGGAGTGGAGAAATCGTCGTCCATCTTCTCCACGAACCGGGACATCACGTCAGGATCCGGATTGCCCCCGGGCTCTGAACGCTCCAGCACCCGTCCGATCCTGTCGAGCGATGCCTTGGCGTCTCGCACCAGATCCTCGGAGAACTCCAGCGGCGAGCGGTAGTGCGCCCGCAGATAGAAGAGACGGACGGCGATGCCTCCGAAACTTTCGATCGCGTCGGCCAGTCCGATGATGTGACCAGTCGACTTCGACATCTTCTCCCCGCCGAGGTTCACCATTCCGCTGTGCAGCCAGTAGGTGGCGAACGGCTCGCCCGTCGCCCCCTCGGACTGGGCGATCTCGTTCTCATGATGCGGGAAGATGAGGTCATTGCCACCGCCGTGGATGTCGAAGGAGTCACCGAGAATCTCCGACGACATCGCCGAGCACTCGATGTGCCATCCGGGCCGTCCTGGGCCCCACGGCGAGTCCCACCACGGCTCACCCGGCTTGGCCGCCTTCCACAGCGCGAAGTCGAGGGGGTCGTGCTTGACCTCGTCGACTTCGACTCGTGCGCCCGAGAGCAGATCGTCGACGTTGCGGCCGGACAACTTGCCGTAGCCCTCCAACGTCCGCACTGAGTAGTACACGTCCCCATTCGACTCGGCGTAGGCGAGCCCGCGCTCGATGAGACGACCGATGATGGCGATCATTCCTTCGATGTGCTCGGTCGCCTTCGGCTCGTGATCGGGACGCTCCACCCCGAGCGCATCGAAAGCTTCGGAGAAGCGTGCCGCGACACGGTTCGCCAGTTCGTCGGTCGTTTCCCCGGTCTCCGCCGCGGCGGCGATGATCTTGTCTTCGACGTCGGTGATGTTCTGGACGTAAGTCACGTCGAACCCCCGCCATCGCAGGTAGCGGCGAATGACATCGAAGGCGACCGCAAACCGGCCGTGACCGACGTGGGGCTCGGACTGCACGGTCGGCCCGCACACGTACATGCCGACCGCGCCGTCGTTCAACGGGCGGAACGGTTCGACCCGACGGCCGAGCGTGTTGTAGACCTGGATGGAGGTGACGGGCTGCATACGGGTCGGGATGCTAGAAGCCGGTGACGTAGACGCCGATTTCAGGCAAGGTCCACGACCGCGGTCACGACGGCGATCGCTGCGATGCCCTCGTCTCTACCCAAGGCTCCGATCGAGTCGGTGGTGGTGGCCTTCACCGAGACGCGCTCGGGGTCGAGGGAGACCGCCGCGGCGATACCCGCCCGGATGGCGTCTCGGAACGGTCCGATGCGGACAGACTGGCTGATGACGGTCACGTCGACCGCCAGCACGGACAGGGCCTTGGCAGCTGCCATGCGCACACTCTCCCGGAGCATCTCCGTGCTGTCGGCTCCCTGCCACCGCGAATCCGAGGACGGGAAGTGCACGCCCATGTCACCCAGGTTGGCTGCCCCCAGCACGGCATCGGTCACGGCATGGCACGCGACATCCCCGTCGGAAGTGGCGTCGACGCCCCGTTCGGTGTCAACGACGACGCCGCCGATGATGACCGGCGGCGTGGCACTGAATGCGTGCACGTCGAATCCGATACCGACTCGGGTCTCGGACACCGGGGCTCAGTCTTCGGGAACTTCGAAGACCGGCAGTGCCCGGTCGAGCTTCTTGACGGCCTCTTCCTCATCGACACCCAACGAGAACTCGAGTTCGGACGTGAGAGTGACACGGGCCTTGGAGAGCATTCGCTTGAGCGCCGGGGAGATTCCCTTGGTCTGCTGGGCGTAGTTCAGGTCCCGCACGACCTCGGCGACCTGGAAGATGTCACCGGAGTACATCTTCTCGGTGAGCACCTTGTACCAGCGGGACCAGTTGGAACCGGCCTCCTGGGGTTCCTCCTTGAGGACCGCCAGCACCTTGCGGGCCTGGGCCTTGGAGATGATGGGGCGGATGAGATCGTCGATCGCCTCCACCGGCACTTTCACCGTGAGTTGTTCGGTGGCGATGTCGAGGACGAAATAGTCCTTCTTCTCGCCGGCGAACTCCTGTTTGATCTTCTTGGCGATCGTGGCGGCGCCGTGCTGAGGGTGGACGACCTTGTCGCCCACCGAATACTTCGAAGTTGCCTTCTTGGAAGGGGCCTTCTTGGTGGAGGCGCCGCCGTCCGAAGACGACTTCGCGGAAGAGCTGGTTTTCTTGGTAGCCATGAACTCGGGCAGTCTACCCGGGTTCGCTCACAGCACCTGCGGCGTCCACTCCTGGGCGAGGGAGCGCACCCGCTCGAAGTAATGCTGGAGGTGGGTGGCGCGGGCAGAACCGATCCCCTCGACGACCTCGAACTCGGCCACCGTGGCGGCGAGCATGCGGGGCAACTGCTTGAAGTGCTTGATGAGTTCCTCCCGGACCGAGTCCGGGAGCCGTGCGACTCGCGACAGGAGCCGGTACCCGCGGGGGGTGACGGGGGCGTCGAGCTCTTCGAACCCCACCGCTCGGGCGATCTTCACCGGGTCGTCGAGATCGGTCTCCTCCAATGTGGAGAGGGACTCGGTGGCCTTCATGAGCGACGCCTTGCGCTTCGTCAGCAGATAGTCCCGCAGCGTCACGTCCCGCAGGAACTCCACTCCCCGCACCATGTCGTCGAGTTGGATGTAGGCAAGGCGACCTTCGTCTCCGAGCGAAATGGCTTCCTGCTCGATTCCCAAGCCGATTCTCCGGACGAGTTCGGCCCGCTGGAGCAATGTCACCACTGCCCGGTAGGTGACGAGCTCGGAGACTTCCAGTGACGTGAGCCCGTTCTCGGCTTCGTCCAGACGCCGACGGAGCCGATCGAGGGTCTGGAGGTCCTGGTTCACCTTGGCGGCGACGATCGTCGGCGACCGCAGCTCGACCTTGCTGTCCTCGATGTAGACCGATGCCGTCCGCCGACCTTCGGACACCGCCACCACCGGCACGGAGGCCTGGATCGCGATGCGTTGGGCTGTTCGATGCCGAGAGCCGGTCTCTTCGGTGGGAATGTCGTTCGACGGCACGAAGTGGACATTGGCGGCAATGATGTGATCGGCTTCGGAGTCGAGGATGATCCCACCGTCCATCTTCGCCAGCTCGCTCACCTTGGGGGGTGTGAACAGCACAGGCTGGGCCAGGCGGAACCCCCCGCTGGAGATCGCCTTCACGGCCGCGACGTCACCGAGGACGATGATCGCGCCCTTCCCCTGCTGGATGATGCGTTCGAGTCCCTGACGCAGAGGAGTTCCAGGGGCAAGACGCTCGAGCGCCTCGAGCGCCAACTTGCCGTTCCGAGCCACAGCGGCAATCTATCACTTCTCGGCTTCAGGGCGACGACGAGGAAACGAGGCCCGCTTCGATCAGCGCCCGTGAGAGCCTCTGGCCGTGGCTCGGCGCCACAACCGTCCCGATCTTGAGGCGCCCGGCTTCCTCGCGTCGCCTGGCCTCGAACGGAACGGGGCGGACCTCGCCGGCGAGACCGATCTCGCCCCAGGCGGCCACCGAACCCAACGGCAAGTCCATCCGGGACGACGCCAGCGCCAGCGCCACCGGCAAGTCGCAGGCGGGTTCGTCCAACGTCCAACCGCCCACGACGTTGACATACACCTCGTGATCGGCGAGTGGGATCCCACAGTGGCGGTCGAGCACCGCGAGGATCTGGTGAACCCTGGACGGTGCCACCCCTCGCACCGAACGCCGCGGCTGAACCTGGCTGGAGGAAGTCACGAGCGCCTGAATCTCCACGAGGACCGACCGCCGACCTTCGACCGCGGGAAACACCACCGTTCCCGGGACGTCGCTCTGCCACTCCGAGAGGAACGCCTCAGAGGGATCCTCCACTTCCACCATGCCCTCGTTGCGCATGTCGAAGAGCGCAACCGTGTGGGTCGCCCCGAACCGGTTCTTGAAGCTCCGAAGCGCCCGAAATCCCCTGTCCGGGTCACCTTCGAGGGACAACACGACGTCGACCATGTGTTCCAGCAGCTTCGGTCCGGCCAGCCCGCCGTCCTTGGTGACATGACCGACGAGAATGGTGGCGACGCCCCGTTCCTTGGCGTAACGCACCAGCCGCGATGCCGACTCGCGGACTTGGGTGACTGACCCGGGGGCCGAGTCCAGATCCGTGACCCCCACCGTCTGGATCGAATCGATGATGAGGAGGTCGGGGCTTGCTTCGTCGGCGGCGGCGATCGCCGCGTCGACATCGTCCTCGGCCAGCACCAGCACCCCGTCGGCGATCACGCCCACCCGCTCGGCACGCATCGCCACCTGCTGTGCGGACTCCTCGGCGGAGCACACGAGCACCCGTCCGCCGTCGTTGGCGATGCTTCCTGCGAGTTGCAGCAGCAGCGTCGACTTCCCCACACCAGGCTCTCCGCCCACCAGCACCACGGATCCGGGCACCAGGCCGCCCCCGAGCACCCGATCGACTTCGCCCATGCCCGAGGTGCGCCGCTCCAGCTGAGCGGACTCGTTCAGTTGGGCCGCGACAGGGGCCGGACCCCGTCTGGCCGCCTTGGACCGCCCCGACCGGGGAAGGTCGGCGACTTCGTCGAGCGGACCCGAGCGCCCGCACTGCGGACAGAAGCCCATCCACTTGGCGGAGCGGTACCCGCAGGACTCACATGAGTAGGACACGAAGACGGACTGTAGGGAGAGGCTGGGACAGAAACACCGCACCGGAACTCGAGCGTCGCCGCCCCGGGCCGGAGGAGAGGACGGACGACGAGGCCGGCACGCTCGTCCAATCCGCCTGTGTTCTCAGCGCCGACTCGCCCGATCGATGGCCCAAACGAGCCCTGCGACGGCGAGCGCGGCAAGCACGATTCCCGAGGTGATGGAGCCCGGAGTCCAGCCCTCGGTCTGCCTGACAACGAACAGAGCGAACACCGTGGCACAATACCCGCCCGGAGCGAATCAGCCGGAGGAGGCGTCTTGGCCCGGCATGTATGCGACAACTGTGGATCGGTGGTGTCCGAGGACGAACAGTTCTGCCCGAGCTGTGGTGCGTGGATCGACCCGACATCAGATGCGGTGGACGAAGGCGAATATGAGGAATTCTCGCTCGAGTCAGGGCCGCCGCCGTCCGACTCGGTGCGTCCCCCGCTCCAGGTGGCGTCCCAAACGGTGTCATGTCCGTCCTGTGGGGCGCCCAACCCGGACACCAACCGCCATTGCGAAGAATGCGGCGCCCGGCTGGCCCAGGGCACGCTGCCGGTGGCCCCGCGACCCGCAGTCCAGGCCACGGCCGGCGTCCGCGCTGCCATGGCGATCTCGGCGCTGCTGTTCGGTGTCGTGCTGATCGCACTGCTGTTCAACATCTTCGCCGGCGACGACGAGAACCCGGATGCCGCTGGAGACACGACGACGTCGTCGACGACGACCACCGCCCCCCGTGTCCCTGAGCCCATCAACATCCTCAGCGCCGACTGTTCGATATCGGGCCTCTCCGGATTCGAATGTCGGAACCTGATCGACGGCGAGCGCGAGTATCAGATCAACTGGGAGGGACTCGGTGAAGACGACACCGTCACGATCGATCTCATCTTCCCCGAGCCCATGGTCGTCACAGGGTTCGTCTGGGAGAATCTGCCTGCCGATAGTGACCGCTTCTTCCAGAACTATCGAGCCAGGAGCATTTCGCTGTCGACCGACGGCGCCAACGCCCTCCCGCTCGCCCACGAACTCGACGACCAGCCTGGACGCCAGGCAGTGGAGTACGTGAGCATGCGGACCCTCAGCCTCACCATCGAGATCAACACGGCGTATCTGCCCGAGGAACGCAGCGGACGGGTGTTCACCGAACTGGCGATCGCCGGCATCGAAGTGGTCGGCTATCCGGCCGGTGACGTCGCCACGACGACAACCACGACCACCGAAGCCACGGAAGGCGAAGACGAAAGCTGATCAGCTGACGTCGAGGCGGAGTTCTTTGACCCCGCGGAAGACGAGGCTGGGGACCCGCTCCAGCGGATCGGCCACCAGTTCGATCTTGGGTAAGTTCCGGATAGCTGCCATCGCCACCTCCACCTCGAGCCGCGCCAGCGGCGCGCCCACGCAGTGGTGGATCCCCGCCCCGAACGCCAGATGGGCGCGGCTGTCTCGAGCGATGTCGAACATCTCGGGGTCTTCGAAAACCTCCGCGTCACGGTTCGCGGAACCGAAGAACAAACCCACTTTCGTTCCCCGGCGCAGGTGAACCCCGTTCCAGTCGGTGTCTTCGAGCACCCACCGCTCGAACATCTGCAGCGGGGTGTCGTAGCGCAGGATCTCACTTGCTGCAGACACAACGAGGTCAGGATCTTCCCGGAGCGCGGCGAACTGGTCGGGATTACGGGCGAAGGCGAGCAGACCGTTGCCGATCGCCTGCACCGTTGCTTCGTGGCCGGCGTTCAAGGTGAGAATGGCTGTCGCCACCACCTCGTCGTGACTGAGCGTCTCCCCCTCGATCTCGGCGGCTGCGAGTTCGCTGAGCAGGTCATTGCCCGGTGCGCGACGGCGCTCGGTCACCATGTCCGAGAGATATCCGACGAAGTCCTTCGTCGCCTGCTCGGCAGCGTCCCGTTCGGCGGGCGGGCAGTCCGCATCGAACGGTCGGACCATCGCATGGGACCACTCGACGAGCATCGGCTGGTCGCCGGAGGGAATCCCCAGCAGGTCGGCGATCATCGTCAGCGGAATAGGCGTGGCGAAGTCCGCGATCGCCTCCATTGTCCCTTGCTCTCGGGCCCGGGCGATCGATCGGGCGGCCACTTCCTCCAGCCTCGGCCGATAGGTCGCCGACGTCTTGCGCGTGAACGCCCACTGCACCAGTCGCCGGATGCGAGTGTGAGCGGGGGGTTCCAAATCGATGAACGAGTCCCGCACATATGCCGTCCACGTGGGAATGTCCGCCGGATAGATGCGCGCCATCACCTCGGGGTCGATCTCGTCGACTGGCACCCTCGACCGCACATCCCGTCCGAAGCGGCGGTCCCGCAGAATCGCCGACACATCGGCATGCCGCGCGAAGAACGTCACATCCCAATGCGGATCGAAAAACACGGGAGACTCGGCCCGAAACCGCGCATACGTCGGATACGGATCCTCGACGAAGTCCAGGGCATACGCATCGAAGTCGCTCACCCCGGGATCGTAGAGGGGCTTCAAGTGCTTCTACTGGTTCACCACGCGTCAGAGGCTGGAAGACGGGGTCGCTTCCGCTCGCGCCCCCCTCGCCCGGCCAGAGCCCCGGGCGGTCCCCCCAACGTCGCTTCGCTCCTGGGGGGACAAACAGGTGATCTCATTCAGACACGCGCAACCACTCGGCGCACGAACCTCACCCACCCGGGTGCTCACCCGTGACCACACCGAGACGATGAGTCATCGAGCGCGACCCCCGGTGAACCGACAGGGGGCAGCCGCGCCAGTCGGGGGGTGCAGGGGGGTCGTCCCCCCGCACAATCAAACAGTCCGGGGGGTGCCGGGGGTCGTCCCCCTGCACAATCAACCAGTCCCAGACCTCCGCGACCACGCCCCGTCATGGGCCATCGGGTGAAACCGACGCCAAACCCGTACGCGACAGCCGCGCCGTCCGGGGGGTGCCGGGGGTCGTCCCCCTGCACAATCAACCAGTCCCAGACCTCCGCGACCACGCCCCGTCATGGGCCATCGGGTGAAACCGACGCCAAACCCGTACGCGACAGCCGCGCCGTCCGGGGGGTGCCGGGGGTCGTCCCCCTGCACAATCAACCAGTCCCAGACCTCCGCGACCACGCCCCG
>JBBDHV010000045.1:0-15503 GCA_040880725.1 Acidimicrobiia bacterium | reverse complement strand
TACAAGAACTCGCGTCGAATCGTCGCAAGGAGGTGCAGTATGAAACAGACGTCTTATCGAGGGCGTCACCAACGGTTCCCATCGACCCGAGAAGCCCGGCGGTGCGGAGTCGTTGTCCGAATGCCCAGGACGTGTATTGGGTGCCGTGATCGGCATGATGGATCAGCCCCGAGCCCGGTTCGGGCCGCCGCCGCCAGATCGCCATGTCCAACGCGTCGGCGACCAGTTCGGTGCGGAGATGATCAGCGATCGACCATCCGATCACCCTCCGGGACCACGCATCGACGATCGCCGCCAAGAACACATTCCCTTCCCGGGTGGGATGTTGGGTGATGTCGGCGACCCACAGCCGGTCCGGTCCGGTGACGGTGAACTGGCGACAGACCAGATCATCTGACGGGACTGCGCTGGGATTGCGGCGGGTGCAGCCACGGTTGCGACGCCGATACACGCCTTCGATGCCTTCGGCACGCATCAGCCGAGCCACCCGTTTCCGGCTCACCCGGATCCCCAGTCCGAGCCGCAGCTCGGCATGAATGCGTGGCGACCCGTAGGTGCCGCGAGACTGCCGCCAGATCTCGATGATCGTCTCGGACAAGCCGGCATCGGCGACCTGACGTCGGCACGGGGACTGTTGGCGTTGTCGCCACTCATAGAACCCCGATCGAGACACCCCAAACGACTTGGCCATGAACTCGACTGGGAACCGTGCCTTCTCCGCGTCCATGAACCCGAAGATCACCTCGGGAGGACATTCTCCGAGGCGAAGAAGGCTGCGGCTCGAGAGAGCAGATCACGCTCCATCCGCAACACCCGGTTCTCCTTCCGGAGACGGGCCAGTTCCTCCCGCTCCGAAGTCGACAGCCCTTCTCGTTTGCCCTCATCGACATCGGCCTGGGCCATCCAGCGGCGCAGACACGACTCCGAAATCCCCAAATCAGCACAGATCTGGGTGAGCGGCTTGGCCCGCTCCCGGGCCAACTCCACCGCCCGTTGCCGGAACTCCGGCGGGAACGCTGCAGGCATCGTCTCTCCTCTCCAGGGGTGACACACCCCACGGTACGTGTCCGGAGAAACGGGGGAACCTCAAAGTTGCCTTGGGTGCCCTGGCCGGCCGTCTGGGAGGGTCCGGATGCTGAGCATCGCCAAAGCCCGAAAGGACTACTACCTCCAGAAACTGGGTGAGATCACACCCCGGGAGGACTACTACCTGCGAGGGGGAACCGCCACGGGTCGTTGGCACGGCAGCGGCGCAGTCGAACAAGGGCTGAAGGGCACCGTGTCGGCGGAGGGCCTGGTACGTCTCTTCGACGGCCAGCACCCGGCGACAGGGGAACAGCTTGGCCGTCAGCTCCGCAAGGACGGGGTGGCTGCCTGGGACCTGACGTTCTCGGCTGACAAGTCGGTGTCGCTGCTGTGGGCCTTCGGGGACGACGAGGTTCGACGCCACGTCGTCGAGGCTTTCGAGGAGTCCACCGCCGAAGCCGTGTCCTACCTGGAGTCGGTGGCGTCGTCGACTAGGGGTGCGTCCCGTACACCGGTTCTGGACCGCGAGGGGAAGCCGATTCTCGGTGACGATGGGCGACCGCGTCAACGGATCGAAACCTGGCCGATCCGCACCACCGGCTACGTCTCGGCATGGTTCACCGAGTTCACCAGCAGAGCCGACGATCCCCAACTCCACACCCACGTCGTCGTTGGAAACCGGGTGAAGGGGGTCGACGGGGTGTGGCGGGCCATCGACGGGCGTCTCCTCTACCGGCACAAACTGGCCGCTGGCTACCTCCACGAATCCGAACTCCGTAGCCGCCTCACCGAACGGCTCGGAGTCCGCTGGCAGGCGGTCAACAACGGCGTGGCAGACATCGAGGGATTCACGCGCGATCAGATCATGGCCTTCTCACAAAGACGCCAGGACATCGAGTCATGGCGAACTGCCCACGGATACGCAGACACCGCCGCCGCCAACGAAATCGCCACGCTGGCGACGCGCGGTCCCAAACAAGACCACCCGGTCGACAGCCTCATGCCGGTGTGGCTGAAGCGGGGCGCCGAAGTAGGAATCACCCCCGAGTCGGTGACCGCCGTGCTGGATCACAGTCGACAGGTGACCGTCCCCGACACCGACCCCATCCTCGACAGGATGGCATCCGCTGAAGGGCTCACCGCCCAGACGTCGACGTTCGGCCGAGCTGACGCCATCAAAGCCGCAGCGGCGGCACTCCCCGAAGGCGGACGACGAAGCCACGTCGAAGCCCTCGCCGAACGCTTTCTCAATCGTCCGGACGTGATCCCGATCCTCCCCATCCACCCCACAATCGACTCACTGAATGACCTGCCGATCGAACTCGACCCCGCCGAACGCGACCACCTCCTCGAACTCGTCAACTCGACGAAGCCACCGACGATGCGGCGCAGCAACGGTGACATCTTCCCCGGACTCATACACGAACGCCGCTACACCACCACCGAACTCCTCACCATCGAACAGCGGATCATCGACCGCGCCCAGAACGGCCTCGCAGCCGAACGATGGACCGTTCCCGAGGCGCAGGTCGAAGCCGCACTAGCAGTCCACCCTGACCTCACCGACGGTCAGCGAGCGATGGTCCATCAGTTCACCGGATCCGGCAACGCCATCGACATCGGAGTCGGAGCTGCAGGGACCGGCAAGACGACGGTCATGACCATCATCGAAGAACTCGCCACCGAAACCGGGACCCCCGTCGTTGGAACTGCATTGGCCGCCCGGGCCGCCGCCGGCTTCGAGACCGCAACCGGCATTCCATCGGCGACCCTCGCCCGGTTCATCTGGGAAACCAAGGCATCAGGTGGCCTCCCGTCAGGGGCGATCGTTGTTGTCGACGAGGCTGGCATGGTGGGCAGCCGCCAACTTGCCGAGGTCTCTGACCTGGTCGAAGAAGCATCCGGCAAACTCATCCTCATCGGCGACCATCATCAACTCGCCGAGATCGACGCTGGCGGCCTCTTCGCCGCACTGGTAGCGCGCCTCCCCGCCGTCGAGCTGACCGAGAACGTCCGCCAGGACCAGGACTGGGAACGCACCGCCCTGAGCGAACTCCGCACCGGGTCGATCTCTCGGGCGGTGGCCATGTACGACCGGCGCGGCAAGATCAGGGTTGCGGCGAGCGGCGACGACACGATCCGCCAGGCCGTCGACGCCTGGTACGACGACGTGCGAGAAACCGGTGGCCCTGCCCAGGTGCTGCTCATTGGCCACCGCAATGACACTGTTGATCAGCTCAATCGGCAGGCCCGCGCCCGCATCGCCGAATCTGGGCTGCTCCACGGACCATCAGTAGACACTGGAGACCGCAACTTCCAGGTCGGAGACAGAGCAGTGTGCCTCAAAAACCGCAACAGACTCGGTGTACTCAACGGGGACCTCGCCACGGTCACGGCTGTAGACACGGACCGCAGAACCGTCACGTTGGAGCTCGACCGCAACGGCACGGTGACCGTTCCACATTGGTACCTCGACGAGGGCAACCTCGATTGGGGCTACGCCCTCACCGGTCACAAGGCCCAAGGCGCAACTGCTCGCCGCGCCCACACGGTTGCCGGTGACGGCGTTGACCGGGAATGGCTCTACGTCACCATGAGCCGAGGCCGGGAAGCGAACACGATCTACCTCACTGATCCGGACATCGACGAGAGCGAATGCACGCACCTGACCCACCAACACCCCGAACGGCTGCCCGCCCTCATCGCCTCCCTTCGCCGCACGGCTGCAGAGCGGGCGGCCCTCGACACCGGACGAGGGCCTCAAAACCTCTCTGACAAACAATTGAACCAGCGCATCGCCGAACTGGATGTCCTCCTGGCAAGATCAGCAGCCACGACCCCTCGGCCAGGTCGCATCGGCGCTCACGAGTCAGCTCTTGTCAAGGACGTTGACCTTCACCGCGAGGTGCACGCCCGACACCGAGACCGCCTCGCCGCGATTGCTTACGAACCACCTCGATGGATCGTTGATGCAATTGGGGAGCGACCTGCCGAGGCCAATCGTCGTTACGCGTGGGATCGAATCGTCGACAGCGTGGTCCGCTACCGGGCCTCGTACAACGTTCCCGACGACTCCGCGCATCTGTTGGGACCAACGCCTCCCAGTGTTGAAGTCGAGCAGTACGCGGCGTGGATAACAGCCCATCGCGCAGTCGAGCGAGTGCAGCACACTCTCATCGCCGACACCGTTCATGGCATAGAAGCCCCAGGCCGTTGATTCAGCGTGACCCATCAGGAGACGTCGCCCTTCTCACACATTTAGCCAGGCGCCAACTCGAGACCCGCATCCTGGTCCGTGCCGCGTTCGCGCCTGTCGCGAACCACATCGCTAGCCACTCACGTTCCAGCGAACGCACCGGAAGAGCGGCGTCGAGCGCGTGAAATCCCAAGATGTTTCGACCGAATGTTCCGGCTAGTCGAAACGAGCCCTGTCGGACGTTCGCCTGTGAGGACCTTCTCTACAGAATCAAAGGGGCCGGCCTGCGGGTGGCCCTGGCGGCCGTCCTCGGCCGTCCGCTCGAATGTTGAGGGTCGCCGACGGCGGCACTGGTCGCGACCGTCCATTGAATCTGCCGGCAGAAGGCCCATTTCCACGCCTGCGGCCTACGTTCGGGGGATACTGGGGCTCATGAAGGCTCTCGACCAAGTCTGCGGGCAGGTGCTGGATGCCGCGTGACGCCGTCATCGATACTCAGCTCGAGGCTCGGCGATCTGATCGCCTGCCGCGAGTGCGGACCAATAGCGACGGGGGCGGGTGAACGTGTCGAGGTTGAGCAACCTGCTGCGCGAAGTCGAGGAAAAAGATCCTCAGCTGGCAGCGGATCTTCGGCGCGAGGTAGAGGCGCTTAGCCGACGTCGTGCGTTCGGGCTGAGCTTCGAGCGGCACATTCCTGAGACCGTGGAGCTGCCGGGCCGGCCCGTCCGGCGAGGCGACAAGGTCCGGTTCTTGCCCTACCGAGGGCAAGCTCCGAGCAGCGTTGACCGGCGCTTGTGGCGGGTGGCTGCGATCCGGCGGACCGATGACGGGCGGGTGGCCGACCTTGTCCGGCGGGATGACCAGGACGACGAACCCGTAACCATCAGCCGGAGCCTCGACGACCTCGTTGTGGTCGCTGAGTTTCGCGATCCGGTCTACCCGGGCCTCGTGTCGACCGGGAAGATCGAGCATGGTGGGGACAAGCCGTTCCACACCGTGATCAATGCAGAGAACTACCACGCGCTTCAGGCACTGCTGTATACGCACGAGGGCAAGATCGACGCAATCTACATCGACCCGCCGTACAACAGCGGTGCGCGGGACTGGAAGTACAACAACGACTACGTCGACAGCGACGACGCCTACCGCCATTCGAAGTGGCTTGCGATGATGGAACGCCGGCTCAAGCTGGCTAAGCGTCTCCTCAACCCGAACGACTCCGTGCTCATCGTGACCATCGATGAGAGGGAGTACCTCCGGCTAGGCCTACTCCTGGAGCAGATGTTTCCCGACGCTGCCATCCAGATGGTGTCCACAGTCATTAACCGCAAGGGGAACCCGCGGCGAGGAGAGTTTTCCCGTTGCGAGGAGTATCTCTTTTTCGTGCGATATGGCGGAGCGACGATTTCGGCCGGGCAATCGGACATGCTTAGCCAAGACGCGGGAAACGCCAAAGAAGCTGGTGTCCGATGGAAGAGCCTGCTGAGGCTTGCATCAACAGGGCAGACATCCGGCCGTTTCAACCTGTTCTATCCCCTCTACTTCGAGGAGAAGACTCGACGCTTTCTACGAGCCGGCGACCCTCTGCCGGAGGGTGTCGATATCGGAACAGTGGTCATCCCCCCAGGAGAGACAATTCTGTGGCCTATCTCAAAGGACGGAAACGATGGCCGCTGGTCGTTGAGCGTCGAGAAGCTCCATGACTACCTGGAACGAGGGTACGTGAGGTTCGGGCAGCCGAACGGGGGCGGGCGAACTCCGTACTACTTGATGTCCGGGCAGATTGATGCAATCGCATCTGGTGACCTTGTGGCGACAGGTCGCGATTCTGACGGCGCGGTAGTTCTGCAAAGCGTGACTCCGCAAAGGCAGCCGTTGAGCGTATGGAACCAACAGTCTCATTCGACATCGGGACACGGCACCGCGATGCTCCGCGACTTGATTCCCGGCCGCAAGTTTCCCTACCCCAAGTCGCTGTATGCGGTCGAGGACGCATTGCGTTTCGCAGTTGGCGCCAAGCCGGAGGCACTCGTTCTCGACTTCTTCTCCGGGTCAGGGACCACGTCCCACGCAGTCATGCGCCTCAACAGGCAAGACGGTGGCCGCCGAAGATCGATCATGGTGACGAACAACGAGGTTGCGGGTGACGAACAGCGGGCGCTTCAGGAGAGAGGCCTCCGGCCAGGCGACCCCGATTGGGAGCGCTGGGGCATCTGCGATTACATCACGAAGCCTCGTGTAGCTGCCGCGATTACCGGCCATACTCCGGAAGGTGAGCCAATCCAGGGTGACTATAGATTCACCGATGAGTTCCCTATAGCGGACGGGTTCGAGGAGAACGTCGAGTACTTCACGATGACGTACGAAGCGCCCCGACCTGTGGCCCACAACCGCTCGTTCGAGGCCGTCGCCCCACTTCTGTGGCTGAAGGCCGGCTCGGTGGGTCGACGCATCGACAAGGTCGCCGACGGTTTCGACGTGGCCGACACCTACGGAGTGCTGTTCGACCTCGACGCCTCGCAAAAGTTTCTTTTCGTTATCGCGGACACGGAGGCGGTGCGGATGGCGTTCATCGTCACCGACGACGACCGGGGCTTCCAGATGGTCTGCGCCGATCTGCCCGCCCAGGTGGAGCCGGTCCGTCTCTACGAGTCCTACCTGACGAATTTCACGATCAACACGAGCAGGGACTGAGGCCCCGATGCGGTACACGCTCAAGGACTACCAGGACGATGCGGTCGCCGATGTGCTCCGCAACCTAGGCGACGCCCGGAATGATTGGCATCGCCGGGGTCGCCCAGTGGCATTCTCGCTCACGGCGACCACCGGGGCGGGGAAGACGGTCATGGCTGCGGCAGTCATCGAGGCACTGTTCGACGGCAACGATGACCTCGACTTCGAAGCCGACCCGGGCGCGGTGGTCCTGTGGTTCACCGACGATCCCTCCCTGAACGAGCAGACCCGGTTTCGCCTCATGGATGCCTCGGATCGGATCGCCCACTCCCGGCTCGCGGTGATCGAGCATCCCTTCAGCCAAGAGAAGTTGGAGCCCGGCAACGTCTACTTCCTGAACGCCCAGAAGCTGTCCAGGAACTCGCTGCTTGTCAAGGGAGCGCAGGAAGAGACGCAGGACCCCCTGTTCGATCAGAGCGCGTCACCAGATCTGCGCGCGTTCACGATGTGGGACATCATCCGCAACACCATCGAGGACGAGCACCTCACACTCTATGTGATCCTTGATGAGGCTCATCGGGGGATGAAGGCGGCTTCGAAGACCGAGCGCGATGAGAAGACGACTATCGTCCGGCGGCTCGTGAACGGCGCCAACGGAGTCCCGCCAGTGCCGATCGTGTGGGGGATTTCGGCCACGGTGGAGCGGTTCAACGCGGCGATGGCGCAGGCCGAGGGACGGACGAACTATCCGTCGGTGATCGTGGACCCTGCACGGGTTCAGGAGTCGGGCCTGCTGAAGGACGACATCCGCCTCGACTTTCCCATGGAAACAGGCCAGTTCGACACGGTGCTGTTGGCACGTGCAACACGCAAGGTCAGGGAGGCCACGGACATGTGGCGCGGCTACGCACAACAGCAGGACAGCACGGGAGACCTCGTCGTCCCGCTGATGGTCGTCCAGGTGCCCAACACTCCGTCGGACGATCTGCTGCTCTCTGCCTTCTCAACGATCCAAGGCGAGTGGCCCGACCTCCCGGCTGACTCGATGGCACACGTATTTGGCGAACATAAGCCGATCGAACTCGGCGAGTATGTCGTGCCCCATGTGAGCCCTGAGACCGTTCAGGACCGGACTCACATACGGGTGTTGTTCGCCAAAGACGCTATTTCGACGGGCTGGGATTGCCCGCGCGCCGAAGTCCTGGTGTCTTTCCGTCCGGCGACAGACGAGACGCACATCACCCAGTTGCTTGGACGGATGGTTCGGACGCCGCTGGCCCGCCGCATCCCGGGAAACGACGTCCTCAACTCGGTCGAGTGCGTGCTCCCTCATTTCAACCTCAAGACAGCTACCGGTGTCGCGCGCGTACTCCTGGGAGAGAAACCTGACGGCGATGACGGGACGGGTGGAACGGGGGGCGGTGAGGGTCGCCGGGTTCTTGTCAGCCCCGTCGACATGGAGGTCAACCTCTCCCTCGCAGACAGCGTGTGGGATGCCTTCGATCAGCTGCCCTCGGAAACGCTGCCAAGGAAGACGGCGCGCCCCACGAAACGACTGTCGGCGCTGGCGCAGGCGTTGTCGCGGGACGGCCTGCGGCCGGACGCCCGGAAGGACGCCTACCGGCAGCTGTTCGCGGTCCTCGACGGCCTCGCGGCCAAGCACAAGAGCGAGGTCGAGGCAGCCAGTGAGGCGATACTGGAGGTCTCAGGCGAAACCCTCGTCGCCGGTGTCTTCGCTCGCGAGGTGAGTCCCGCGGGAACCTTCACGGAGGTTGCAGATGAGCGCTCGATCGAGGCGGACTTCAGGTCCGCTGGGCGCATCCTCGGACTCGACCTTGCACGGAAGTACGCAGACCACACCTCCGCACCAACAGATGACGATGACGGTCTACTTGAGTCGCACGTGATGGTCGCTGCCCTTGCGCAGGTTCCCGGGATCAAGGATGAACTCGACCACGAAGCCGACAACCTCGCCAAGAGATGGCTCACCGAGTATCGGGTAGCGATCAAGAACCTGTCGGATGAGCGCCGGGCTACCTACGACGAGATAATCGGCATGTCACGTAGCCCCCAGCGCATCGAGGTCCTGCGGCCCCGTGTCCGTGCCGAGGAGACCGAAGATGCCGACGGTGGCAAGGTCGCCACGCGAACGCTGCACCTCATGTCCGACGAAGACGGGGAGTTCCCCGTCGGCTCTCTGAACAAATGGGAGGTCGAGGTCCTCGACTCGGAGATGAGTCAGCCCGGCTTCCGGGCCTGGTATCGCAACCCCTCGCGTGCGTCGAACGACTCCCTCGCCATCGCCTACGTCGACGCTCGGGGAAACTGGCGGCGCATGTCCCCGGACTTCCTCTTCTTCAGCGGCGAGGACGATGACATCAGGGTCTCCATCGTGGACCCCCACGGCGTGCACCTCGGAGACGCTCTCCCCAAGTTGCGAGGCCTCGCCCGATTCGCCGTCGAGTGCGGCGACGCGTTCCATCGCATCGAAGCCGTCGCCAAGATGAAGAACGACACCCTTCGCGTACTTGACCTCCAGAAGAACGAAGTCCGGGCTGCCATCGATACCGCCACCGACGGCGAGCAGCTCTACCTGAGCGACGCCGCGACCAACTACTGAGGGCACTTAGCCGTGCTTCGTAGCTAGCGGGCAACGCTGGTCAGCACCGTGCACTCAGAGCGTTGCGGCATACCCCCCTTGGCCCGCCTACCCGCCTAGGCGCTGCTGAGCGTACTGGAAGGCGTCGCTGGTAACGAGCGCGAACCAGTCACGCCACGTCGTCTCCGCTGGCTGCTCATCGGTGAAAGAGGCAAGCTCGAAGCTATCCAAGGGGATGTCGTTAACCCGGAGCACCTCGTTGACTGTCTCGACGGGAAGGCCCGTTTCGCTGAGGTCGGCCATTTATCGGGACTCATCAGATGTCGCGACGTAGTACCTGTAGCCACCATCAACATCAAGAAGGATCTCGTCAGGTGTTTCGGTGAAAGCCGACCGGCAACCATTTCGGAACGTGTAGCCGCAATATGCGATAGTCATGTCGCCATCGAGAAGTCGGTGCTTGATTGACCGGTACTCGCCACCGGCACCTCGCGAGCCCTCTTCGCACGAAGCTCTGTCTCGACATCAGAGCGCCTTACCCAATCTGGATGCCGTCGCTCGTAGTCGTGCTGCCAGAGTTCGGGAAGCGGGAAACCCATGAGTTCACCTGCTTCGTCTCGGTGGGCGAGTGACGGATCACACTTCACGAACCATGCGATCGCGTCGAGCAGCGTTTCGATGACTGGCTCCCCCGCCACGGTCGCCTGGTACGCCGCGTGACATCTCTTACTCGTTTTGGTGTTGTTCTGGACATCTGGCGGCAGTTGGCCATAGGGCTTCCACTTCGGCACAACGCGAAATGCTGACCGACCATCGCGAGTGAGCAGGGAGAGAACTCGGGGCACATCCGGGTCCAGAATGACGGGCAAGTGGATCTCGGCGTTTCGAATCAGCACCAGGCCATCCACCACTTGGCCTTGACGCTCCGATTGTTTGGCGTCGAGGTATGCCTGACCGTGCTCAGCGTGGAATACCTCATAATCCACCACTCGCGCGGCCGTTACGGCGAAGGCGGTCGATATGGCGACTACCTCGCACTCGGCCTCCATTCCGTGAACGCCGCAGAGCGAGGTATCGGTCTCGGTCGTGGCAGCCCACGCGTCGGCTACCTGGCGCTGCAGGGCGCGCATCCAGCGCCGCCCCTTGGCATGGCGCTCCGCATCGGAGATACCAAGAATCCGATGGCTACCGGTCATCGTTCAGGAGCTTACAGGGTGGCTCTGAACAGACACTCATCACCGGGAGCCATGTTGGGAGCCGTTCTCCGTGGACGCCGACGCACTCGCGTTGACGGCCGTGGACCCAGATGCCCGCCGTACCAGACTGAGTCGACACTCACGGACACCCCTGGACACGTCTTGGAGATCTACGGATCAGAAGGTTTCGGCTGGCACCCACGCTAGAGGCTTGCGACCGCTGATCTGCCTTGAGCCATCGTTCATCGGACCGCGGATCGGCTATGAGGTTGTATGCGACCGCAGAATTCGACCTTCGTACCACGGCCTGAGCTTGAGTTGGGCAGGGTGGAAGTTGCCGTAGACGAGAACACCGGTGCCGGTGTCGGCGCGTCGGAGGTCGGCGGTGGAGGCGAGTGGTCGGTTGCGCCTGGATTCAGTGATGCTCTCTCGTCCGTCGGGGTTACGGGTCCGGGATTCTTCGACTGCGGCTTCGTCTCCGATGAGGCGGCTGATGTAGTCGAGGGTGGGGGTGTCGGAGATGCCGGCGAGGACGACTTTGGCTCGGTGGTTGTTGATGACGGTTTGGGCGAAGGTGCCGTAGCGGGCCTGGATCTGGGCGAAGTCTTGCCAGACGGTGACGAGTTGGATGCCGACCCCGCGGGCGGTGGAGGCGAGTTGGGCGAGGTCGGGGAGGGGTGCGATGTTGGCGGCTTCGTCGATGACGAGGAGGAGCGGTTTGGTGAGTTGGCTGCTGGGCCGGTTGGCCCGGTCGTAGACGCGGGCGACGATCTGTTCGATGAGGGCGGTGAACAGGGGCCGGAGTCGGGCTTGTTCGTGGAGGGGCCCGCAGATGTAGAGGGTGTGGTTTCCGCCGTCGAGGAGCCGGTCGGGGTCGATGACCGGTTGGCGGATGGTGGTGGCGAGGACACCGGGGTCGGCGAAGGCGGCGAGGACGGTTTCGGCGGTGGTGTAGGCGGAGGACCGGGTCCGTTCTTCTCGGTTGATGGATGCGGCGAAGGCTTGGATGGCGTCGACTTCTCCCGCCTGGTGGAGGGCGTGGAGTGGTTCTTGTTCGTCTTGGAGGTCGACCCAGCGGATGACGTCGGCCATGGTCGCTCCTTCATGGGCGGCGGCGAAGAGGAGGGGGGCGAGGAGTTTTTGGGCGACGGCATACCAGAAGTCGGAGTCTTGGAGTCCGCCGCGTTCTCCGGCTCGGGCGGTGGAGGCAAGCCAGGCGGCCATGCGGAGGGCTCCCTGCCAGTCGTGGGCTGAGTGGAGGGGTGACCAGCCGGCGGAGGGTTCGTCTGTCGAGGTGACCGGGTCGAACACCCAGGCTTCGCCGACGGAGCGACGCTGGTCGATGGTGTGTTGGAGGAGGTCGCCTTTGACGGAGGTGGCGATGACGGGTCCGTCCCATTCGAGGAGGGCGGGGATGGCGAATCCGGTGGTCTTGCCGGTGCCGGCGGGTCCGATGACGGCGACGGAGTGTTGGGCTTCGGTGGCGACGAGTCTTCGGTGGACGGTGCCGAGGGTGAGCCGTCCGGGTTGGGGTCGGCGAACGAGGAGCGGTTTGAGGTCTCGGGGTTTGGCCCATCGGGCCGCCTGTGCGTCGGCGTTTGTTCGATGTTGCTGCCAGCGGTATCCCGCCACGGCCCCGGCGAGCGAGACGAGAACCAGGAGGGCGAGGGTGGCGTAGTAGGGGAGGGGTGCGGGGATGAGGTGGGCGACCGCCGGGGGCCATGCTTGGTCGGGTCTGGTCGGGTCGGTGACGAGCCTCCACACGACGAGCGGGCTCTCTGATACGGGGACCGGAAGCCAGGTGCTGTTCCAGAGGCGGGCGGCGGTCTGGCCGGAGGCCCACACCACGAGACAGGCTGTCGCGACGGCGGCGGTGACGACGGTCAGGATCTTCTCAGCGTTCGGACTTGGCTCCGGGTGTGTCATCGGCCGATCGAACGTCCGGGCGGCCGGTGCGGGCGGCCCATTTCGGGGGTGAGGGCGCGGAGGAGTGGTGCTTGACAGGCTCCGCAGCGGCAGGCCCGGGGGGTGGGCTGGGTCCAGCCGTCCGGCCAGTAGGGGAGGGTGGTGACACACGGGGTGCAGAGGGCGTAGCTGCCGAGGAGGGGGATGAGGCTGTATTCGCCGTCGACTGGGATCCGGCTGTTACACAGGTCACAGATCCAGAGGCTGTTGTCGTCGGGGACGCTTTCGATGATGACCACTCCGAGGCGTTGCATTTCGTCGCGGAAACCGGTTTGTGCGGCGACTCGGCGCCGGTAGGTCTCGCGGTGCGCGGCGGGCCGGACGACGAACCGCAGGTCGTCACGACAGGACCCGCACAGACCCTGGGTGTCTGTCCGGGTGTCGGAGTCACAGCTGACACAGGGCTGGGCGGCGTTCATCGCTCGACCCCCAGGTCGGCCCGGCGTTGCCGGCGGGTGATCTCGGCGAAGAGGAGGAGGCCGGCGACCTGGTCGTCGGCTTCGAGATGATCCCACTGGTCGAGGACGGTCTGAGCGAACCCGCCGAGAGGGTGCGAGCTCCGGCCGAGCACCACGGCGATGGTCTGGCGTTCGTGCTCGTCGAGTTGGAGGGCAGGATCTGAGCGGCTGGCGTGCGGGTCGGAGAGGACCCCAAGTGCGGCGCCGATCCTCTGGCTGGTGAGGATTCGGGTCGGGTCGGCTGGTGGTGGTTCGAGGGGCGGCACGGGGTGTCCTTTCAGTGGGTACAGCCGCTGGTGGGGGCGGTGGCGGGGCTTACTCCGATGCCCTGATGCCAGGCTTCCAGGAGCGTCTGGGGACAGATCAGGGCACCGGCGGGGTTGCGGATCTGGAAGTGGAGGTGGGCGCCTTGGGAGTTGCCGGTGTCCCCCGACGTCATGATCAGCTCACCGGCGGTCACCTCGGTCCCGGCTTCGACGTTGACTGCGGTGCCGTGGCAGTAGGTGTAGGTGTGGTCGTCGTATCCGGCGATGTGCACGCCCCATCCGCACCGGCATCCTTCGGTGTCGGCGCACGGGGCGGAGATGGCGGTGACGGTGCCGGGGTGGGCAGCAAAGACCGGGGTGCCTTCGGGTACGCCGAGGTCGGAGGCGGGGTAGTCGTGATGGGTGCGACGGATCGCCTCGACGGTGACCGACTGGTGGGGGAGCGGGAAGGCGTACAGCCCGTCGGCGGTGACCGCACCACCGCTGAACCCGAAGCTGCGGTAGTAGTCGATCCACCCCGAAACGGTGGCCACGTAGACGGCCGAGTTGTTGTAGCGGCGTAACGCCCGAGCCAGGTCGACCGGATTCTGGTAGTCCCCGGGGCTGGCGAGACAGAGGTGAGCGACGGTTGCGAGGGCGGCGTCGAAGACGTTGTGCGGGTCGGCCACACCATCGCCGTTGCCGTCCTGTCCGAATGCACGCCACGAGCCGGGGAGGAACTGGGCGGGACCGACCGCCCGATCCCAGACCTGGTCGGCATCAATCAGCCCTCCGTCGGTATCGGAGATGACGGCGGTGCCCGGCTGGGAACCGTCGAGGGTGACCCCGTAGATCGGTGGTGTTACCACCCCGGCCGCGGTGATAATCCGACCGGTGGCGTGACCGGATTCGACCTTCCAGATCCCGGCGATGACCGGCCAATCCACCACACAATCCGCTGCGACCGAGGCGGCGTTGGTTTCGGCTGCGAGGTAGGCGGAGAACACCACCGGCGGGATGCCGAGTGCCGCTCCTCCGGCCGCGGCAGGGCTGGTAGCGACGAGGGCGGCGGCGCCCAGCATGATGACGACGACGACCATGACTAGCGGCGCGGTGACGATCCCAACGGTGATGACCTCCCGCCACAAACCCGAACCGCTCTTCCGGCTGCTGACCTTGTCGGCCAGCTTCTTCTTGGCGACGTTGGCGGCGACCCGGGCGACGACATGCCAACTCATGCCGAGTCCTTCCGTCGAGCCTGCTGCCAGGAAGCCGCGGCGACGCTGGACACCGGCTGGGCTCTTCTGCGGGGGAGGGCGGGGAGGTCGGTTGTTGTTTCACGGATCGTGTGGCTGAGTCCGAGACCGGAGATGCCACCGGCTTGGTAGGGGCGGATCCAAGCCGCCCCGTGAGCACCGCCGATCCGGCTGCCTTCGAGACGGCTGAGGGTGGAATCGGCGAGACGTTGGGAGATGTCGAGGAGTTGGCGGCGGCCGACCGCCATGACCGCCATGAAGAAGATCACCAGCAGGAACCGGGTCCACATGCCGCCCGCCAGACCGAGAAGCCCATTGAGGCCGGTGACCAGCAGCGCCAGGAAGACACCCATCACGATCACAAGTGCGACCACCCGGACGAGGGCGGCCACCCAATGCCAGAGAAGTGACCGGCCGGCACCGGGGAACAGTCCGGCGTAGAGGGCGATGGGGAGGAGGGCGATGAGGAACAGGGCCAGGCCCTTGGCGACCACGAGGGTGAAGGCGGTGAGGACGAACAGGGCGAGGGCGGCGACCGCGACCACCAGGTAGAGGAGGGCACCGACGAGTCGGCTCACCGAAGCCGCCGCATTGAATCCGGCATGCGCGTCGCATCCGGCTGTCTCCATCAGCTCGCGGGGGAGATCGTCGAACCCGTGAGGTCCGCTGCCCAGCGCCTGGTTGCGGGCGTCGGCACACGAACCCTCCTGGAGCGGGCGTCCCCAGTTGATGGTGTCGTAGGGGTCACGAACGAACCCGGCCATCAACGCCGCACTCAACCGGTCGGCCACCTCGCCGTCCTGGCCGGTGTCGGCGGCGAGGGACACGATCTCAGCTGAGATCCCACCGGCTGTCTGCATGGTGGCGGTGACCGCCCCGCCGAATCCGG
>JBBDHV010000044.1:0-15567 GCA_040880725.1 Acidimicrobiia bacterium | reverse complement strand
GTTCGCGGATTTCCCGAATCTGGCGGACCACTGGGATGGCCTCAAGGCCTCTCGACCCATCGGCGACCAAACCCACGGCCTGGGTGCACGCCGCCAGGTAGTACTGAAACCGATGGGCACGTTGGTTGAATCGGTCACCGCCTGGGAAGACGGCCACATGATCGCCACATCGAATCAGCCATCCGCCCTCGTCCCCTTCAAGCAAGCTGAGTCCAGGCTCACGCTCGAGCCCGACGGTGAGGGGACAGCGATCACATTTGACTACCGGTATGTGCCGAGGGGTGGTCCCGTGGGCCGATTGACCGGTCCCGTGATCGACTCGATGTTGAGGAGAAATTTCAAAAGCATGCTGGCCGCTGTCGAGGTGGCCGCCCTCAACGCCGACTGACAGCCACCACAGCTCGGTTGTCCGAGTGGGAGACGCCCGCTCCGGAACCGAAGGAGCCCGACCCGGCATTCGTCCTCATGACTGACCGTCGAAGTCGACGGTCAGTTCTCTTCCGCCGACATCCTGAGATGGCCCGACGACTTCCGTCGAATTCCGATCACTCAGAGCGTGTTGCGGTGTCTGTGGCGACAGGCTGACGTCCAGAGTTCACATCAGCTGTGAAATGCCACGGAAACCGATCGATCTGGGATTCGAGTCGACGCAGTCGTGGCCATGCCCGACCTCCCTTGCGCCGTGGAATGAGAGTGGTGTCAGAACCACTCTCATTCCATGGCAAACCCACACTCTCATTTGGTGACAAAAACACGAATGAGAGCGTGGCATTTCACATCAGCTGCAGCCGAGGGAGTTTCCGCAGTTGAGGCACTTGAAGCAAGAGCCGTTGCGGACGGTGATGTGACCACACTCGTCGCAGAGCGGGGCGTCGCCCATCATCTCCGACATGGCGGCCTGCATGCTCGCCGTCCCGGCATCCAGCGACCGAGTGGTTCCCATCGTGGCAGCGACTGCGGTCTTCACCGCGCCGCTGCCTGTTGCCTTGGGCGCAGGTTCGGGGTCGGGGACCGGGGCGGTCATTGGGCCGTCGGACATCGTCGCCGCCCGTTGCACGGTGTCCACGTCCGCTTCGGCAGCGGCGTCGTCGAGATCCAACTGGATCCCGGCCTCCACCGCGAGTCCGGTAGGGGGCTCGGGCAGGTCGCCTTCCCGGTTGGGCGGGACCTGGGCCAGTTCGTCACGGTGCAGGTATTCGACACCCAGTGACCGGAACACGTAGTCGACGATCGAGTTCGACATTTTGATGTTGGGATGGCCCTCCACCATGCCGCGGGGCTCGAACGTCTGGAACGTGAACGTGTTGACGAACTCCTCCAGCGGGACGCCGTACTGCAGGCCCTTGCTCACCGCGATGGCGAAACAGGAGAGGATCCCCTTGAGGGTGGCACCCTCCTTGGCGAGGTCGATGAAGATCTCTCCAAGAGTTCCGTCCTCGTACTCGCCGGTGCGGAGGAACACCTTGTGGCCCCCCACCCTTGCTTCCTGGTTGAAGCCGTGCCGGCGGGCCGGCAGGAGGAAGCGGGGCGGCCGCATCCCGGCCTCGTAGGCCTGGGTCGGGCTCATCCCGGCGGGGATCGCGCCCCACGCCAGCTTCTTCTCGGCTTCGATCGCAGCAGTGAACTCGGTGCTGTCGTCATCGTTGTCGTCGCCTTCGTCCGACATCGACGACAACGGCTGGCTCGCCTTCGAACCGTCCCGGTACAGCGCCATGGCCTTCAGACCGAGGTCATAGGACATCTGGTACGAACCTTCGATGTCTTCGACGGTGACCTCGTTGGGCATGTTGATCGTCTTGGAGATCGCCCCGGAGATGAACGGTTGGGCGGCAGCCATCATCCGGATGTGTCCGGTGTGGTGGATGAATCGCTCGCCGTAATGACCGTTGCGGTTGGCCGTGTCGAAGACCGACAGGTGCTCGTCCCGCAAGTGCGGCGCCCCCTCGATCGTCTGGCGTCCACAGATGTGGTCGTTGGCTTCGCGGATCTGCGCCTTGTTGAAGCCCAACGCCGCGAGGAGGTCGAACTCCCAGGACGTGTACTCGTCGACTTCGAAGCCGAGACGCTGCAGGGCTGCCTCGCCGACCACGAAGACGTTGAAGGCGTGCTTCAGTTCGAAGACCGACGGCAACTGCTTTTCGAGCTTGGCGATCTCCTCGTCGGTGAAGCCCTTCTCTGCCAACGACACCCGATTGACATGCGGGGCGTTCTCGAAGCTGGACGTACCGACGATGGAAGTGACCATCTCCTTGATTTCGGTCTCGCCGTATCCGAGGGTGCGCAACGCAGGTGCGATGGACTGGTTGGCGATCTTGAAGTATCCGCCACCGGCGAGCTTCTTGAACTTGACCAGGGCGAAGTCCGGCTCGACACCGGTGGTGTCACAGTCCATGAGCAGTCCGATCGTCCCGGTCGGAGCGAGCAGCGTCGCCTGGGCGTTGCGGAACCCATGCTTCTCACCCAGTGACAGGGCCAGATCCCAGGACTGCCGGGCGGCGGCCAGCATGTCGGCCGGCACCTGGTCGGCGTCGATTCCCATCACCGTGGTGCTGATGCCTTCGTAATCCTCCGCGGGAGCGTCGTAGGCGGCCCTGCGATGATTGCGGATCACCCGCAGCATGTGATCGGCGTTCTCGGCGTAGCGGGGGAACGTTCCCACCACCGACGACATCTCGGCGCTCGTCGCATACGAGTCTCCGGTGAGGATCGCGGTGAGGGCACCGGCGATCGCCCGTCCCTGATCGGAGTCGTAGGCGATGCCGGAACGCATCAGCAGTGAACCGAGGTTGGCGTATCCCAGCCCGAGGGTGCGGTAGTCGTAGCTCTTCTGGGCGATTTCCCGGCTGGGGAAGTGGGCCATCGCCACCGAGATCTCCAGCACGATCGTCCACAGTCGGATGGCGTGCTGATACGCCTCGAGATCGAAGCCGCCGTCGGCGGTTTCGAACTTGACCAGGTTGAGCGAGGCCAGGTTGCAGGCCGTGTCGTCGAGGAACATGTACTCCGAGCACGGATTCGACGCCTTGATCCGCCCGCCCTCGGGGCAGGTGTGCCATTCGTTGATCGTCGTGTCGAACTGCAGTCCGGGATCTGCACACGCCCAGGCGGCCTCTGCGATCGTCCGCCACAGCTGCCGGGCGCTGATCGTCTTGCGTACCTTTCCGGTGGTCCGTTCGATGAGATCCCAGTCGGCGTCGTCGACGACTGCCTGGATGAAGTCGGATGTCATCCTGACAGAGTTGTTCGAGTTCTGGCCGGACACGGTGGCGTACGCCTCGCCGTTGAAGTCGGCGGGGAACCCGCCCTTGTCGATGAGCAGGCGAGCCTTGTCCTCTTCGACCTTCTTCCACGCAGCGAAGGTCTCGATGTCGGGATGGTCGACGTCGAGAATGACCATCTTGGCGGCGCGGCGGGTGGTCCCACCCGACTTGATCGCGCCGGCTGCCCGGTCCCCGATCTTGAGGAAGGACATGACGCCGGAGGACTTGCCTCCGCCGGAGAGGAGTTCGTTCTCGCCGCGGATCGACGAGAAGTTGGATCCGGCGCCTGATCCGAACTTGAAGATCCGAGCCTCACGCACCCACAGGTCCATGATGCCGCCGTCGTTGACCAGGTCGTCCTTCACGCTGAGGATGAAGCAGGCGTGCGGGGCGGGGCGGGAATACGAGTCGGGGGAGGAGACCAGCTCTTCGGTGTCAGGGTCGACGTACCAGAAGCCTTGGGCGGGTCCGGCGATGCCGTAGGAGTGGTAGATCCCGGTGTTGAACCACTGCGGTGAGTTCGGTGCCGCCATCTGGGTGGCGAGCATGTACTTCAGTTCGTCCTCGAACGCGTCGGCGTCGGTGGCGGTGGCGAAATAGCCGTGCTTCTCGCCCCACCAGCGCCAGGTGCCGGCCAGTCGGTCGAAGACCTGCTTGGCGGACTGCTCGGGTCCCGTCACCGGATTGCCGTCTTCGAGCACCGGGTTGCCGGCGCTGTCGACCTGGGGGACTCCCGCCTTGCGGAAGTACTTCGAGACCATGATGTCGGCTGCGACCTGTGACCAAGCTGCGGGGATTTCGGCGTCGGTCATCTCGAAGACGACCGAGCCGTCAGGGTTGGCGATCCTCGAATCTCGATGCGACCACTCGATCTGGTCGTAGGCGCCGTTGTCTTCTGTGGTGAATTGCCGCTCGATCCGCAGGCCGTCAGTCATATGAGTGAACCTCTCTCGTTCCCTGGATGCCGGTCCTTCCGGCATCCGTCCTCCTCAAAGGCCCTTCGCCTTGATGATCTGGCCCGCTGGCTACCCGTTCCTGGCTCCGTTGTCGGAGTGGCGACCACAACATGTTGTGGTCGGGGCCGTCGCAGACACCACATATAGGGTGAAGGGAACACGACTGTAATTACACGAGTGTGAGTTGGCAACGGTTTCGCGGACCCAATTGTGGTGGGTTTTCGCGAACTGAGGTTCCGCTCCCGGTCGTCTGCTGGAAACTACGCGGCCACTCCCGGGACGCGAAAACCAGGAGACAGTCTTCTTTTCGCGTCCGGTTCAGGAGCCGATCGGGTCGATCATCCACGACGCCCGGATCGCCCTGAGGAACTGGACCGAGGCTTCCTGGATCCATGAGCCGTCGGGCGCGTACTGACCCATGGTGACGAACGCGACGGCCGCAATCACCACGATCGCCACGATCCGCATCACGACTCTCATCGCTCAGAGCACCCGGAGTGCATCGACGGTGTCGCGTTCGCGTCGCGCCAGTGCGGCGATCACCGCAGCAGTCCCATGCCGGCGACGAGCGACCTCGACGAGACAGTCGATCACTGCGGTGTCTGCGTGGTTGGGAAACCGCGGGCGTTCGAGACCCACCGACACTGCGAGGTCGTCGGTGTGGACGAGCATCTCGACGAGGCGCGTGACGAGATAGTGGTCGAGCAGGATGAGGCGACCCCCAAGTGCCGGGAGCACCCGATCGAGGGGTTCGGCCGGTAACCGGGCTTCGAGGCGACGAATCGAATCGTCCCAGCGTGCGACCACGCCATCCGGACCGGCACCCGTCTCCTGGTCGGCCCGGGCGCGGATGGCGGTGTGCAGGTCGTTGTGAAGGTCGCGGTCGGTGAGGCCGTCGATCGACTGGAAATACCCGGGAGCGTCGAGAACCTCGTCGCCGGGGGGAGCGGGGGTGTCGAGATAGGCGTCGACGCCCGTCACCGCCCGCATCAGATGACCGGCGAGGGCTCCCACCGTCATCTCGTCGAGGGCGCTCGGCCGATCCCAAGCCGCGGAGACGTCACGCGACGCGAGGACAATGCGACTCTCGCCGGCTGAATCCAGGAACACTTCACGGATCACCGCCAGGACCTCCGGGTCACGGGCGGGGAACGTTAGATTCAATTCCATGGCGGTACCCGATTTCACCCTCCCCGATCAGTCCGGGACGGACTGGACGCTTTCCGGGCATCGCGACACCGCGACGCTTCTTCTCTTCCTGCGGGGAGATTGGTGACCGTATTGCAACGGCCAGCTGGTCAGCCTGGCAGCACGGTATGAAGAGTTCCTCGCACTCGGCGTGAGGATCGTTGCGATCGACGTCGACAGTCCCGGCCGGCACGCCGCGATGATCGAAAAGCTCGACATCCCGTTCCCGTACCTCTCGGACCCTGACCGGTCCCAGGCGGTCGAGCCGTACGACGTGGTCGATCACCAAGACGCTCGCAATGTGGCACGACCGGCGATGATCCTCGTCGACACCGACGGCGGAGAGCGATTCCGGTTCGTCTCGCGTGACTTCGCCGATCGCTACCCCGAAGACAAGGTGCTCGAAGTCGCCGCGGACTTGGGCCTCGGCCCGACCACCGCAGAGCCGATGAACGTCGGCACCCCCGAGCCGGGCCCGTCGGCGATGCCGTACGGGGGCCTGTGGTTCTATCTGCGAGGAGCCCGGTTCGCGGCGCTCGCAATGGGGTTGCGTCACAAGGATCTCGGCGAGTCGATCAAAGACGACTCCAAGGCTTACGTCGAGACGATGGATCGAATGCTCGAACGCATCAAGAACGACACCAAGCGACGCGGACTTCGCTGAGACCCGCGTCAGGCCCGGCGGCCGTAAAGGGCGAGCAGCCTGACTTGCGGACCGCTGCCGGCGGGCGGAACCACTTGGCTTCCGAACAGTCCGGAAGCAGCCATGAGATCTGCTGCAGGTAGCGACAGTCGATGACAGAGGCTGACCAACTCGGGATCGAGGGTCTCGTCGGCCCCGATGCCCCGTGCCAGATCCCAGGCATGAATGAGATGGTCGGCGAGCAACTGGCCCAGGTACTCGTCGGTGTCGATCTGGCCCATCGATGTGTGCACGTCCGAAACCATCGACTCGTTCAGCGCGTCGAGCGTGCCCTGCCGGGCCCGTGACCACGTGCCAATCGGGTCGCCGCCGAGCACGTCACCGTCGAAGCGATCTCCGACCTCCTCCAGAGTCCGGCCATCCAACAGCAACGACGCCCACAGGACCTCGGCGGTGACATGGTTGACGAGGTCGCGGACGTTCCAATCGCTGCACGGGGTGGGGTCGGTCCACTGGTCATCGGAGACCGCGACGACCCGGCGGTCGAACTCGTCGATCGCTCGTCGGAGAGAGTCGGTCATCCCGCTCATGTGCTGCACCTCATTCGCTCGAGGAGCACGAGGGTATGTGTGACATCTCTTGGGTGCGTCTTCGTGCCGGGATCACGCCACAATGGTGCCGTCGAAAGGACACTCATTGGCCGAACCGGTCACCGCGATCGTCGAGATCCCGAAAGGGAGTCGCAACAAGTACGAGATGGACCACGAGACAGGCGAGATCTGGCTCGACCGCACGCTGTTCACCGCCACCCGATATCCGGCCGACTACGGGTTCGTGCCCGACACCCTGGCCGAAGACGGCGACCCGCTCGACGTCCTCGTGCTCGGTCAGGAACCGACGTTCCCTGGGTGTCGCATTCGGGTTCGTCCGATCGGCGTCTTCCTGATGGAGGATCAGGGCGATCCCGACCACAAGATCATCGGTGTGCCCGCCGGAGATACCCGCTGGGAGTCCACCACCGACATCGACGACCTCGACGTCCATCTGCGTCGGGAACTCGAACATTTCTTCGCGGTGTACAAGGAATTGGAAGACAAGAAGACGGCGGTGCTCGGATGGCGCGGCGTGGACGACGCGGTGGCGATCATCGCCGCCGCCCACGCCGCCTACCACTGAGCAGTCCCCGTACACTCGTCCGCCATGGCGGCACCGTTGTTCAGACCGGGAACCGGACTGACCTACGAGTCGATGAGGGCGTCGTTCCGCTACGACATCCCCGACCGATTCAACCTGGGGGTTGCCTGCACCGACCCCCACGATCCGGATTCGGTGGCGCTCGTCACCGTCGACCACCACGGCCGGGCAACATCCACGACCTTCGGGGAGATGGCTGACCGGTCGTCGCGTCTCGCCGCGGGACTGGCCGCACGCGGGGTGAAGAGGGGTGATCGCGTGGGCGTGGTCGTGCCCCAGTCGCTCGCCACCGGACTCGCCCACCTGGCCATCTGGAAGCTGGGAGCCGTCTCGCTCCCGCTCGCCTCGCTGTTCGGACCCGACGCCCTCGCCTACCGCCTGACCGACGCCGGTGCGGTGGCGGCGATCGTGTCGCCGGAGAACCGGGCCAAAGTCGAGGAAGGGGTTCCGGGGCTGGACGTGGTCGAAGTCGGCGCCGAGTTCGACGCTCTCCCAGCTCTCGATCCGATCGTCCCGGTCGACACTGCGGCAGAGGACCCGGTGTTCCTCATCTACACCTCGGGCACGACCGGACCTCCGAAGGGGGCCCTGCACCCGCATCGGTCGCTCTTCGGCCACCTTCCGGCGTTCGAGCTGTACTACGAGTTCGCTCCTCAGCCGGAGGACATCATCTGGACCCCCGCCGACTGGGCCTGGATCGGCGGTCTGATGGATGTCGTGGTGCCCGCCTGGTACTACGGAATGACGGTGCTCACCTCCGAGGCCGACTTCGAGCCCCACGGCGCGACGAAACTGATGACGGACCACGGAGTGACGCTGGCGTTCCTGCCACCGACCGCCCTCAAGATGATGCGGGCGGCAGACGTCGACGGATCGGGACTTCGGCTCCGTGCCATCTTCAGCGGGGGCGAGGCGCTCGGAGAAGAACTCCTGGGATGGGTGCGGAGCCGGCTGGGCTGTGAGGTGAACGAGGGATACGGACAAACCGAGGCGAACATCGTGGTCGGGAACTGCGCCAGTGTGTGGCCGGTGCGACCCGGTTCGATGGGCCGGGCGATTCCCGGTCACGACGTCCAAGTCCAGGACGAGGACGGCAATCGGTTGATCGGCGAGGTGGGCGAGATCGTCGTGCGGGCCGGTGACCCGGTGATGATGCTCGGCTACTGGAACCGCCCCGACGCCACCGCCGAGAAGTACCGGAACGGTTGGCTGCTCACCGGCGACCTCGGCCGGGAGGACTCCGACGGCTATCTCTGGTTCGAGAGCCGCAAGGACGATGTCATCTCGTCGATGGGCTATCGGATCGGTCCGGGAGAGATCGAGGAGTCGCTCATGGGACATCCCGCGGTGGCGATGTGCGCGGTGACAGGTGTCCCCGATGAGCTACGAGGACAGGTTCCGGCAGCGTTCGTGGTGCTCCGATCGGGAGTCGAACCAACCGACGAACTGGCAACCGAACTCCAACAGCATGTCCGTGTCAGGCTGGCCGCCCACGAGGTGCCGAGGCAGGTGACCTTCGTCGCCGACCTCCCGCGGACTGCCACCGGCAAGATCATGCGGCGCGAACTCCGCCAACTGGGTCGGTGAGCCGCCACTCGTACCCGCATCGCGGGGTTCGGGGGACCGCTAATGTCACGTGCGGGGCACGCCGCGTGGTTGGAATGGGCTTCTTCACAGATCTTCCTTTCCGCGGCACCGGGACTTCGGGGTTCGTCGCCCGGATGTCATCCACTTCGACGAAGGGCAATCGAGGGAGGCGCCGTGAGAAAGCGGTCAGTACTAACAGTTGGACTGGTGGGCTTGTTGTCGGTGGCACTGATGCTGCCGCTGCTGGCGGCACCAAACCCGACACACATTCGGGGCGCAGCGGCAAAGTCGTGTCAACAATTGGCCGACCAGTACGCCTCGTCCGGAACCATTTGGCATGAAGTGAAGGTGACGCCACCTGCGACGTCCGGTGACGACGAGACGCTGTTCGTCACTCTTGAGAACCTGTCTTCCCTCAGCTTCGATTGGGAAGCGGATTCCGAGGGGCCTGCGGTCGATGCGGTGTTCGTCAAGTCCGGCAGCCAGGGCTCGAACCTGTATATCTATCAGGGCCAGTCCTACGGGGACACGGGACTCAAGCCGCCCGCCACACAGGCCATAAGCCACATCCTGTTCTGTTACTCCGGGATCCCGGCCAACCAAGCTCCCGTCGCCACCGACGACGACCATTCGGTACCACAGGACACGGCGCTGACCGTGGCCGCCCCCGGCGTGCTCGGGAACGACACTGACGGCGACGGGGACTCTCTGTCTGCCGCACTGGTGGCGGGGCCAACGAACGGATCACTCGGAGAATCTGGTCTGAGTGGCGACGGGTCCTTCACCTACACGCCCGACACCGGGTTCTCGGGCTCGGACTCGTTCACTTATCAGACGAACGACGGGACGGCCGACTCCAACGTGGCCACGGTCACGATCGAAGTCCAGCCGACTCTGACCTGCGGTGACGACACGGACCTCTCGGCGGAAGGTCAGCCGAGCTACGTGGTGCGTCCCGAGAACGGGGACGGCAGCTGCGCCAAGACGTTCACCTTCGAAGCAAGCGAGGGGACAGAAGAAGGGAACCAGTTCGTCACCCTGATTGCCACCGGTGAGGGTGGTCCTGTCGTGTTCCTGGAGTACCTCGAGTTCCTCCCCCAGGCACCGAACCCCGAGTCCGCGAGCCTGATCGGACTCGACCTCTACTACGACGACAATCTCGACGACGAGATTGAAGAAAAGCTCGCCAAGCTGTGTCTCGAGGATCCGCGCGTGATGGACGGCGGACCGCTGTTCAATCTGCATGCGGACTACGACACGGCTGAAGAGTCGAGTGAGGTTCTGCCGGAGGGTGAGACGACGTGCATCATCAGCGCAGAGTTCGTGACCACCGGTTCGGATGACTCCGGACCGCTCGTCAAGGCCTCCTACTACCTGTACAACGTGGGCGACGGCTTCAGGACGTTAAAGTAACGGGCTCACCACGCTGGGTGTGCTGGAGGCGTTCGGCCTCCTGCACTCCCTCGTTGTTGGAGTCACTTCCCTCGATCTCCGACTTGAGGAGCAACACGAGAGCCTCTTCGTAGGGGAGTTGCTGGTCGCGGGCTGCCGCGAGGGCCAGGTCGGCGAGTTCCAGAGCGCGATCGCCGTGGCCCATCCGCGCGAAGGCTGCCGCCTTCAGGCGGGTGAGGGGAACCTCGAAGTACGCGGCGTCACCGCCGCCCAAACGCTCGCCGTCTTCGATGGCGCGGAGAGTGGCGTCGAGCTCGCCGTCGGCCAGCAAGGCTTCGGCGAGGTGGACAGTCGCATCCAGCGCGATCCCGGTGTGACCGATCTCGAATGCTTCCTTCGTGAGGCCGGCGAGATCCTCCGCAGCCGCGGCGGCGTTGCCGCGCTTGGTCGCCACCCGGGCCAACTGGGCATCGGCGAAGATGGCGAAGTCGCCCAGGTCGTGGGCCCGGAGCACCCTTCGAGCGTCTGTGAGAACTCTGACGGCCTCGTCGAGCCGGTCGAGGCTCACGAGGACCTCACCCAGATTCGCTCCGGCGAGGGCCGCTTGCGGTTCGTTTCCCACCATCCGAAAGGCGTCCCGCGACCGGGAATAGGTGGCCACTGCGTCAGCCCATCGGCCCGCGGCGTACGCCCTCACCCCCAGGTTGTTGGCAACGGTGGCGACTCCGAGCATGTCGTTCGCCGCTTCGTAGATCGAGAGGGCCCTCGGCTCGTAGACAGCTTGATTCGGCTGGCCCAGGAGTTCGTACGAGTTGTCCAGGACGGTGTAGGCGCGGGCAAGGGCATCGGTTTCCCCGCTCTCCTCGGCCTCCTCGGCGGCGCGCGTCGCGATGTTGAGGGCATCGCGCGGTCGTCCTTGTTGGAGTCGAGCCCAGGCACGGATCGACAGCAGACGAGCTCGTGACATCGCGGCATCGTTGCCGGTTTCCCTTTCCAGGAGTCGCAGACCCAACGCGGTCTCACGCAGGGCGGGGACGTACTGGCCTGTCCGTAGCCGGGCTCGGGCGCCGTCGAGATGCAGGTCGGCGAGCAGCACCCGATTGTCGCTCGCCAGGGTTCGTGCGGCTCGCAGCGCTTTGAGCGAGTCCGAGAACATTCCTGCCTGCTCGCGCACGGCCGCGAGCGAGCGCCAGGCATCCAAGGTGGTCGACGTGTCCTGCATTTCGAACCGGCGTGCCGACTCCAGTGCGCGCTCGTAGTGCCGGGCGGCCTCGACGTTGGCGAACGCAGACTTGGCCTTTTCGGCCGCCACCAGCCCGTATCGCCAGGCACTCTCGTGGTGTCCCGCCCGCGCGTAGTGAAAGGCGAGAAACTCTGCCACCGCCGCGGTGTCGGTCGCCGCGAGGCGTTCGATCACCTCGCCGGCCCGGGCATGGAGCTCTTTGCGTTTACGAAAAGACAGGCCCTCATAGGCGACGTCGTGCATCACTGCGTGCCGAAAGCGCCAGCGATCAGGTCCGTCCGATGTCACGAAACGGGAGATCGCCTGGCGGGTCGCATCGTCGAGCTCCACCTGCTCGGGAGCCAGGAGCTCATCGAGCACCACCCGGCGGAAGCTACGGCCAAGCACCGAGGAGTAGCGGAGGAGGCGACGAGCCAGCGGAGGAAGTGTGTCGATCTCGGCGCCGACCACGGCGTCGAGAGACTCGGGGAGCGACTCGGCACTGCCCGTCTCTCGGATCAGTTTCAGGATCTCCTCGAGGAAGAGCGGGTTGCCACCCGAGCGTGCGATCACGGCCTCGAGTTCGTGATGGCGGAGAGGCGTGGCGGCAGTTGCGTCCAGGGCGATGCTGCGCGTTGCCTCACTGTCCAGGGTCTCCAACTCGATTCGAACCGGTGCCTCGTCGTCGACCGGGGGTCGAGTCGTGGCGAGGAGCAGCATCGGTCGGCTCGTGAGTTTGTCGAGGAGGGTGACGGTGGCGCCATCCATCCAATGCCGATCCTCGGCAACCAGTACGAAGGTTCCAGGGCACGCCGCCGACAGCAGTTGTGAGAGGGTTGCGGCGGTTCGATCGGGACGGAAGCGGGGTTCGATCGCCGTCGTCGCCGTCGTCGCCGTGGTCTCGTCCAGGTCGATGTGGGTGACATCGCCCAGCAGGGGAAGCATCGGAACCAGATCGGGTGCGAGCCGCTCGACTTCGGTGTGCAGACGTTCGGCCATGTCGGCTTGGGTCGTCCGCTCGATGCCGAGGAGTCGACGGAGCGGGTCACGCAGCGCCCAATACGGGTTGTCTGCCCCGTTGGCTTCACCCTGAATCCGGAACACCGCGACGTCGGCACCTCCCAGCACCTCCTCCACGAGCCGGGTCTTTCCCATGCCGGTCTCGCCGACCACGAGCACGCTGCGCGCGCTTCCCGCCGCGACGTCGGCGATGGCGCCCCTTATCGTGTCGACTTCGCGGTCTCGACCTCGGAACGGAAGAGAGACATGGGAGTTGGCGGGGCGCGTCCCGACTTCCTGTCCGACGGCGTAGGCCTGCACCGGCTTGGTCTTTCCCTTCACGTAGAACGGCTCGAGTGCCGCGGCGGCGAAGAGCGTTCGGGACCGGTCGAGCACACCGGGGGTGGCGTAGACCTCGCCGGGGGGTGCGGCCGCCATGAGACGAGCCGCCAGGTTCACCGTGTCGCCCATCACCGTATAGGTGCTGCGAAACGTCGTCCCGATCTCACCGGCGAAGACATGGCCCCGATTCACACCGATCTTGACGGGCAGGGCGGTTCCCCGGTCGGCGACGGCGCGTACCGCGCGCAGCATGCGGCCCTCGTCATCAACCTGGGTGATGGGGGCGCCGGCAGTCAGGATGATCTTGCCGCCGTCGGCGTCGATGTCCGTCGCGAGGAACGTGATCTCTTCGGCGTCTGCGGATTGTTGGACGGCGGTGACCAACTCGGAGAGGTGTTCGGCGACGAGGCCATGTCCGCCCTCGGCCATGGCGGCCCCGATCCCCTTGAATTTGACGAATCCGACCGTCGCGACCCGGTGCTCAGGTTCGGCTCTCCCATGTATCACGTGGTCCCGCAGCCCGAAAGGAACGCACGCTTCGAGGACCTCGGGTGCCACCGGCCTGCGGTGGAGCGCGCCTGTCGGGTCGACCTTCGCCTGCCGCCACCGCAACAGGTGTCCTGGGCCCTTCCGATCTCCCTTGGCGGAGGAGTCCAGGACGTCGGCCAACTCGGGGCTGATGAGAATGTCTCCGGCGTCCGCCGCACCCTCCATCTCGGTCGTCGTGGTCGCGGTCTCGCCGGTGATCACCAGTTCACGATGCGACTCGCCGACGAGGTAGAGATCAATCGGGCCGGTGTGCAGACCGACCGACATCCGCAGTGGGATCCGTCCGACCGAGGTCGGGATCTGCGTCGCCTGACGGAGGGCGGCGCGCATCTCGACGGCGGCCGACACACCCTGCACCGGATGGCTCCCTCCTTCGAACATGAGGAGCAGCGCGTCGCCGCCGAACTTGAGGAGGCTCCCGCCCCTGTCGTATGCGAGGTGGAGCATCTCGCCAAACACGCGATCGAGAACCTCGGTGAGCTCTTCGGCTCCGATTCGACCGCGTCGCGCCAGCTTCTCGGACAGCATCGTGAATCCGGAGATGTCGACGAAGCACAGCGTGCCGTCCACCTGGCGGAACGGGGTGGCCGTGTTGTCTGTGTCCCACTCTGACGCGACTCGGGGAACGAACCGCTCGAATGAGTCCCGCTGGTTCATCGCACCTCGAGAACCATGCCCTCATAGAACGCATCGGTGTTCAGGAACTCGGCGCGTGCCATCGTCAGGATCTTGTCGACCGCGTCGTCAGATCGGGAAGGGTCGTGGCTGGTGAGAATGAGCCGCCCGACGTTGCACTCTTTGGCGAGGGCAACCGCCTGCGCCCATGTGGAGTGTCCCCAGCCGATCTTGCCGGTTTCGTACTCGTCGGGGAGGTATTGGGCGTCGTAGACCAGCACGGTCGCATTGTTCGCGATCTCCCGCAGCTTGCGGTCGCTGTCGGGCTCGCCGTGTTCGACGTCGGTGGCGAGGGCGAGAGAAACCCCGTTCCGTTCGATGCGATATGCGGTCACCCCGTCGGGATGATGCAGCCGGGCAGGTGTCACGAGGAGGTCCTCGATCTCGAACGGCTGATCGTCGATGTGATGGAAGCGCTTCTGCGCGGGAGTGGAGCGGAAGTTCACCGGGAACCAGGGAGGACGCATGACCATGTCGAGCGCGTCGTCCATCCGCATGCCTGCGACCTGGTGGCCGTAGAAGTCGAAGCGATTGGCTGCATCGTAAAACGGTTTGAAGAACGGGAGTGCAAAGGTGTGATCCCAGTGGAGGTGGGTCACGAGGATCGAGAAATGGAGGGGGCTACCGACGGGGAGGGTGTCGTGGATCGCAAGGGCTCCGGTGCCGGCGTCGATGAGGAGACGGTGGTCCTCGGAGAGTTCGATCTCCAGACAGGTCGTACCGCCCCCGTATCGATGAAACTTCGGTCCGCTCACGGGCACCGAACCTCGACATCCGTGACAGGTGACGGTCAGAGCGGGGACGGTGTTTTCGTGATCATTTGCCACAACAGTGCAGCAGCTTACGTGGCCGCGCCTCTTTGGGCCTGTCCCAAATCTCACTACGCGCGACGGCCCCGTACGGAGAGATAGTGATGCCAGATGAGCTGGGCGGCGGTTGACCGGTACGGTCGCCACCCTTCACCCAAGAACTCCAGCTCTGCCGCGGTTGGGACTGTGGCCAAGCCGAGCACTTCGGCCGCTCCCACCTGGAGGGCGCGGTCGCCGGTCGGCCAGACATCGGGCCGGCCGAGACACGCCAGGAGAAACACGTCCGCGGTCCACGGCCCGACTCCAGGCAGCGCCGTGAGTGCCCGGCGGACCTCGTCGTCGGTCTGGGTCGACATCGCTTCCAGCTCGAGCTCGCCGGAGACGCATGCCGAGGCGAGTGCCCGCACGTAGCGCATCTTCTGACGACTGAACCCGGCTTCGAACAGGACCCCGTCGCCGTGCCCGAGGATCGCGTGCGGCTCGATCGGAGCTGCGTCGGCGAGGCGCCGGAAGGCTGCGGCGGCAGAGTCGAGCGACACCTGCTGTTCGAGAATGATGAGCACGAGAGTGGCGAACGTCGGGGGACGTCGGAACACTTCCGGGACGCTGTGGCGCGTCACGATCCCCGCCAGCCGGTGGTCGTCACCCGTCAGCCGCTCGACGGTTGTCGAGAAGTCACTACCCAAGTCTTTGCGATCACTTTCCGTCATGGGCGATCGGGTGGAACCGCAGGTCCCCTTCGCCCGGTGGC
>JBBDHV010000043.1:83743-85018 GCA_040880725.1 Acidimicrobiia bacterium | reverse complement strand
GAAATAGGCTCCTCCGGCCGGCCGGTCGAACCCTCCTTCGATCGAAGGGTTGACGTCCGAAGCCACCGACTGCACCGCAACCAGCACCGTGTTGGCTGGGCCACACAATCCGACGGTTCCTCGCTCGGCCTCCGCCTCGAAGCGTTTCCGGAGCCAGGACACGAACGGGCGGAACACCTTGGGTTGCCAGCCAGCGGTGACCCCCAGGCTGAAGGCGGTCGTGGCGCCGGCGAGCCATGTCGTCCCCGTACTCGGAGCACCGGACGCCACCCAAGCTGCCAGGCCCGCTGTGAACACCGTCAAGGGTGCCGTCAGAATCAACCGGGTACACGCCGGTCGGACAGTCGGATGATCGCGCAGCACGTGAGTCAACTCGTGACTCAGCACCTTCTGCAAGTAGAGGCTGTCGTCCCCGGCCCATGCCAGCGCCGCAGGGTTGAGGATGATGTGTGGGGTTCGGCCGACCATCGTCACTGCCGCGATCCCCACCTCACTGTCGCTGGTACTCGTTGCCCCTTGCACCAGCTTGATGTTGCTGATGCCGTATCGCTCGCAGAGACCGTTGAAGAACCGGGCAGTGTTCGGATGACGTGCGACGTCGAACGGCTCCCAGCTCGTGCGAAACCGACGGTTACGGAAATGACCCAGCTTGACCTGCCCGGCTCCGAACGCGAACAGGACGCCGGTGGGGATGGCGGCCAGCTGCCAGACACCGGAAACGACGGTGGTGGTCAACGCGGCAATCAGCGCCAGTTGCAGCCCACAGGCCAGTTGCAGGATCTGGGCGACCCCGAAGCCGCGGCGCACGGGGCTGGGACGGTCCTCGACCGGGACCAGGAATGGGTGTCGGCGCGGAGAACCGGTCGTGGTGACCGTCACAGCAGATTGGAATGTTGTCACCCTGGCTGCCGACCTTTCCTCGGCGGTCCTCTCAGGCGGGAAGGCGAGAGGACCCGCCCATCCAGGTCTCATCGGGAGAGGGCGGTCGCTCCTTCAACAGAAAAACCCGGCCGTCCAGCCCTCTGCGGGCAGGCGGCCGCGAGGAACTGTGGGTCTTGGGCATGTGGAACCACTCGGAATGGAAGTTTGAAACCGCCTCCACGGGGGAACAGAGATCGCCTCAGACCGGGAGGATGAGTCACTCCGACCGGGAACGTGAGGAAGCGATCGGACGCTCGAAAGGGGATCGAAGTGAACGAGGGCAACGAAAGGAATCAGGGGGGTCAGGGTTCGGGCCAGGACCGGGGCGGTCAGGGTCAAGGCTCCGGCCAGGGT
>JBBDHV010000043.1:0-83643 GCA_040880725.1 Acidimicrobiia bacterium | reverse complement strand
GGGTCAGGGTTCGGGCCAGGACCGGGGCGGTCAGGGTCAAGGCTCCGGCCAGGGTCAAGGCTCGGGCCAAGGCTCCGACCAGAACCAGGCTGGCCAGGGTCAGGGCCAGGGCTCCGACCAGAACCAGGGGGCAACTGGGACCAGCTCAAGGGCAAGGCCAAGAAGACGTGGGGCAACCTCACCGACGACGACCTCGATGTCGCCGAAGGCAATTACGACGAGTTGGTCGGCAACATCAAAGAGAAGACCGGCGAGTCCGAAGAAGACATCCGCACGCGCCTCGACAGAAACTGACCTGCAGGCGAAGAGCGATCCCTGGGTGTACTGCCAGGGATCGCTCTTTCGCCCAGGGGTCGCTCTTTCGCGTGGGTCGTCACCAGACCGGCAGCAGGCGGCCCGTCCCGTTCGAGTGATGCATTGAAAAGGGGTGTCCCGTTCGGGACACCCCTTTCGTGCTCCCCCACAACCGCGGGTCAGCTTCGTCCCACGTCCAGGATCTGGCCGCGCACTTCTCCGCCGGGGTGGGCGACGGTATGGACGTTGACGTAGGCCACCCCTGTATCCAGCCACGCCAGCTGTTCGGGCGTCACCGGGGCGGAGCCTTCGACCAGCCCGCCTGAAGTGGTGGCCGAGCATGCCGGCGTGATCGCCGGACCCGGAATTGTGTCCGAGTCGCACAGCCAGACGGTGATCCCGGCGTTTGCCCCGCGTTCGGCCGGCGCATGGATGTGCGCCATGGTCGCGCTGTCCGTCAGGTGTTTGACACTCACCCGGTAATGCAGATTGCTGCCCGAGACCCAGAACACCGCGTGGCCGTGGGCGCCGGGGGCGTCGACAGCGCCCACCTCTTGGGCGTGTGACAGGGGAGCCCGGTAATCGACCCGCCCCGCGGAAGCGCCGGGGGCGAACAATCCCAGGGCCAGAAGTCCGACGACCAACGTAAACACGACTCTTCGTCGCATGACCATCTCCTCTCCGTTGCGAGCGATACGCACCAGACCGAAAAACGGTTCGCGCGAATCCGCGCTCGTCCGACCCCCGGGATGGACGCGCCGTCTCCGCGTACCCTGGGTTCCCAGGGCCCCTGGATGGCCCTGAGAGCCCACGGTTGGGCCGGATCGTGCTCGGATGCGAATGTGCCCCCTGAGAGCGCGACGAATCTCAGTTGATCGGCTCGAGCTGCGTGGCCAGGTCTGCACCGTCGGCCCATCGTTCGACGAGATCGGCGACGTCAGGCTCGCCGTGTCGACGAAGGCGTGCGGCGATCGCGACGGCTTCGAGGCGCAGGGTCAGAGTGTCGGGGGGCGTCACGTCCTTACTGTCGACGGTTCCCGACGTCGCGTAAGGGCGTTGGCCGGGCTGTCCGTCAGAGGAACGGTTCGAAGTCTGGCCCGCCGGACATCTCGTCGACGGTCTGGCCGAGGCCGGAGAGAAGCCCGGCGAGCGCCCCCGCAGTCCCAGACATCGGATCCGGCCCTTCTCTGCCGCAGTCCCGCGTGGTGATGATGATGTTCTCGAGCATCCATGCGGTGGTGAAGTCATCGAATCCGGGGCCGAAGTCGCTACTTCGGCCGGGACTGTGGCGACGTACTCCCGCTTCGTGTGGCCCGATCCGACCCCCTGGTTGCGGGGGCGGCGCTTCGGGTGGCATGGTTCTGTCGCGACACGAACGGACTCGACCATGACCGACGCGACAATTGATATGGCACGGTCCGCGGCCGCGGCTCGCTCGTGGGGCGACGCCTACGAGTTGCTCACCCGCGCAGATGCGGAAGGTCCGCTTGGCGTCGAAGACTTGGAGCTGCTGGCAACCGCCTCCTACATGGTCGGACGAGACCCGGAGTCTGTGTTGGCGTTCGAGCGTGCCCATCGGCTGTACCTCGACGCCGGTGCCATCCTGCCGGCAGTGCGCAGCGCCTTCTGGATCGGGATGAACCTGGCGCTGCGCGGAGAATGGGAGGGCGCATCCGGGTGGCTGGGGCGGGCGCATCGTGTGCTGGAGCGCCACGACGGAGAATCTCCGGAAGCCGGCTATCTGCTCCTCCCCCAAGCAGTCCAGGCGACGATGGCCGGCGACCACGCCACGGCAATCGACGCCACAGCCCGGGCCATCGAAATCGGCCAGCGTTTCGACGATCCGGACCTCCTTGCATTGGCGGTCTTCCAACGAGGGCTGACGACGATCTTGGGAGGCGACGTCCAGAGTGGCCTTCGCCTCCTCGACGAAGCGATGGTGGCGGTGCTGGCGGACGAGCTGTCACCGTTCGTGACCGGCGTCGTGTACTGCGGATCGATCGAAGGCTGCTACTCGGTACAGGCCTTGCGGCGCGCCCATCGCTGGACCGAAGCCCTCACCATCTGGTGTGACCGGCAGTTGGGGATGGTGGCGTTCACCGGTCAGTGCCTGACGCATCGTGCCGAACTACTGCAACTGCGGGGCGACTGGCCGGAGGCGCTCGACGAGGCCCGGCGTGCCGAAGCGCGGTTCCGTGAGGGGATGAACCAATACCCGGTAGCCCTGGCGCACTACCGCCAGGGCGAGGTTCATCGGTTGCGAGGCGAGATGGCCCAGGCGGAGGTCGCGTATGCGGCTGCCGCAGAGTGGGACTGGACGCCACAGCCGGGCCTGGCCCTCCTGCGCCTGGCCGAGGGGAACGCGACAGCGGCGGTTACAGCCCTCACGACTGCGCTCATGACCGCCCCCGACGAGGTGCACCGCTCGAGGCTGCTTCCCGCCGCGGTGATCGTGCACCTGGCGGCGGACGATCTTGCAGCCGCCCGCGCCGCGCTCGAAGAGTTCGAAGAGATCGCCGGCCGATACGCGACCGAGACACTGGCGGCTGCCGCCGCTCTCGCCAAAGGTGCGGTCGATATGGCCGAGGGATCGCATCAGCGTGCGCTGGCCGCCTACAGCAACGCAAAATCGCTCTGGTCGCGTCTCCAGGCCCCATACGAGACGGCGTTGGCCAAGGTGGGGGTGGCTCGAGTCTGTCTCGAAATCGGAGATGAGGAAACGGCCAGGCGGGAAGCACTCGAAGCGCTCGCAACGTTTGAGGGACTTGGGGCACGACCGGACGCCGAACAGGCGCGAGCCCTCGCCGCGGGGCACATAGTCCCCAATACGGCGGGCCTGACCGCGCGCGAGCTGGAGGTGCTCGCGATGGTGGCCGCCGGCCGAACCAACCGCGACATCGCCTCCGAGCTCGTGCTCAGCGAGCGCACGATCGATCGCCACGTCAGCAACATCCTGACCAAACTCGGCGTCCAATCCCGTACGGGCGCAACCGCCTACGCATACGAGCACGGCCTGCTCTGACTGGGTGATCTCACCCATACCCGCCTTCGGACAAGTTGGGCGATTTCCCCGAAGTCGCCGAGCGGACAAAGCCATACGTTGGGGTCATCCATCCAGAGGAGACACCATGGCCACCGCAGACAGGCTCACGTACCACACCATCGTAATCGGAGGCGGACAGGCGGGGCTGACGGTTGGCAAGCGACTCGCCGATCGGGGCGTCGACTTCGTGATCTTCGACGCCGGCCAACGCGTCGGGGACGCCTGGCGGAACCGGTGGGACTCACTCCGCCTGTTCACACCAGTTCGCATGAACGGCCTTCCCGGCATGGCCTACCCCGGAGGCTGCAGCACTTTCATCGGCAAGGACGAGATCGCCGACTTCCTCGAGCGTTACGCGGTCGAGATGGACTTGCCGGTCTGCAACGGAATGCGAGTTGAACGCCTCAGCAGGGACGGGGATGGGTACGCGGTGGCGGTCGGCGGTGAGACCTACCGCGCCCGAAACGTCGTCGTGGCCATGGCCGACTATCAGGTCCCGAGGGTGCCTGATTTCGCTCCCGATCTCGACCCGGACATCGTCCAGCTGCACTCCACGCAGTACCGAAATCCGTCCCAGCTCCAGTCCGGGTCGGTGCTCGTCGTCGGGCTTGGCAACTCGGGCGCCGACATCGCCCACGAAGTCGCTGCCCGCCATGACACCATCGTCGCCGGCACCCCGGCTTCCGGGGCGATCCCCTTCCGGCTCGAGGGGTGGTTTGGGCGGAACATCGGCACCCGGCTGGTCCGTTTCGCGATGCTCGAGGTGCTCAACTCGTCGACGCCGATCGGCCGCAAGCTGAGACCCAAGCTCCTCGACAGTTCGGGACCGCTGGTACGGATTCGACCGAAGGAACTCGCCGCCGACGGCGTCGAGCGAGTGGATCGAATTGGTGGGGTCGTCGCTGGAAGGCCGGTGACCGAGTCGGGTCGAGAGCTGGACGTCGCCAACGTCATCTGGTGCACCGGCTATCGGCCGGGATTCGGATGGATCGACCTGCCCGTCTTTGACGAGGTCGGCCGACCCCGCCACGAGCGAGGTGTGGTGACTGAATCACCCGGCCTCTATTTCCTTGGGCTGTACTTCCTGCACGCCGTCTGGTCCGAGACCATCACCGGGGTACAGCGCGACGCCGTGTACGTCGCCAATCATCTGGCCAACCGTTCGGCCACGGTGGCGGCCGGCTGAGACGGGCCTGGTGGAGATCGAGAACTCCCCTGCGACCCTGGAAAGACTGAGATGGCGGGTTTCGTGGGATGGGTCGTGAGATTCACAGCCCTCCTCGGCCGGGGCAGGACGGATCAGGCGTCGGTGATGGTGTAGCCGTAGCCCTGCTCGGTCAGGAATCGCTGCCGGTTGGCCGCGAAAGTCTGGTCCACCGTCTCGCGGGTCACAACGGTGTAGAAGTACGCCTGACGTCCGTCCGCCTTCGGCCGCAGGAGCCGACCCAGGCGTTGCGCCTCTTCCTGTCTGCTGCCAAACGTGCCCGAGATCTGGATTCCGACGCTCGCCTCGGGGAGGTCGATGGCGAAGTTGGCGACCTTCGAAACCACCAGCACCGGAATCTCCCCGTTTCGAAACGCGGCGAAACGCTCGTCCCGGACTCGTTGGGATGTCTGGCCGGTGACGAGGGGAGCACCGAGGGAATCGGCGACGATCCGCAGTTGGTCGAGGTACTGGCCAATGACAAGAATCCGTTCCCCCCGATGACGGCCTATGAGGTCTTCGACGACGGAAAGCTTCTCCGGGGCCGTGGCAGCGAGCCGGTATCGCTCCGACTGGCGGGCCACGGCGTAGTCCATTCGTCGTTCGTTGGACATGTCCACCCGTATTTCAGTGCAGGAGGCCGGGGCGATCCATCCCTGCGCCTCGAGGTCGCGCCACGGCGCGTCGTAGCGCTTGGGGCCGATCAGCGAGAAGACGTCTGCCTGTTTGCCGTCCTCACGGATCAAGGTGGCGGTCAAACCCAATCGCCTCACCGCTTGGATGCGTGCGGTGGCACGGAAGACCGGGGCGGGCAGCAGATGGACTTCGTCGTAGATCACCAGGCCCCACTGGGTGCGGTCGAAGAGCGCCAGATGCGGGTGTCTCGCGAAGACGTCGGATTCTTCGCTCGACCCTGAAACCGCCCACGTCAGCACCTGGTAGGTAGCCACCGTGATGGGGCGGATCTGCTTTCGTTCCCCCGAGTATTCGCCGATCAGCGACTCGTCGATGTCGGTCTTGTCGACGAGTTCAGAGATCCATTGGCGGGCTGCCGTGATCGATGTGGCGACGATCAGGCAGTGCGCGCCCACCTGGGCCAGGGCCGCGATCCCGATCACCGTCTTGCCGGCCCCGCAGGGGAGCACCAGCGCCCCATTGCCCCCGGTGGCCGAACCATCCGCCCACCAAGCCTCGACGGCTTCTGCCTGATAGGTACGCAGCTCACAGGTGAGTTCGAAATGGAGCGTCTCACCTTCGGTGTATCCCGCTTCGTCCGCGGCGGGCCACCCGAGTCTGATCAACGCCTGTTTGACCGAGCCCCGGTCTCCGATGCGGATGGCGTAGCGGTTCCCATCGAGGCGGGCGCCCACGAGGTCGGCGAGGGTGCGGTCGCGCACGACTTCTTCCAGGATCGCAGGCTCGTGAGTCGTCAGGGCGAGTCCTCCGGAATCAAAGTCACGCACGATGCGAAGCCGTCCGTGTCTGCCCATCTGGTCGTGGACCTCTGAGAGGACCACCGAAGGCACCGGGTACTTGGCAAAGCCGCTGAGCGAAGCGGCGACTTCCCCTGGCGAGAGGCCGGCGGAGGCCGCATTCCACAGCGAGAGCGGCGTGATTCGGTAGGTGTGTACATGCTCGGGCGACTTCTCCAGCTCGGCGAAGCGCGCCAGGGCTCGGCGGGCGTCGTCGGCTTTTGGAGAGGCGACCTCCAGCAGCACCGTGTGATCGGACTGGACTATGAGCGGGTTGAGCGGATCAGTCACCCCGATCGCCTCCCGGCTTCACTTCGATCTGCGGCCTGTCCGAAGAGCCTCGCTGCCAGTTGCTCGATCTCGTCGTCGGAACGGACCGCTCGGTCCCGCAACGGAACCCGAGTCCCCGTCGAGCGGGCTTCGGGTGTGACAGGCTTGGCCCCGAGGCGCTCGCCCGGGGAGAGACCGGCCGTGCGGAGGGCGGCGACGACCTTGTCGCGCGGCAGTTCGGAGACTGCGAGCGTCGGGCTGACCGGCGACAGCTTGGCTGCCCGCACTGAGACGGCACTCGCCAGCAGTGCGGGATCGTCGGATGCCACCCACGTTGTCGCGTCGCCCACCTGGAGGCGTCCGTGTTGCTCGCCGGCGTCCAGGATTGTTCGTTCCACGTTGGACGGGAGGGGTGTGCCGGTGTGGCCGCTCAGAAAGACGAGAATTTCGTCGGTCGTCCATCCGGCGTCGAGCGCGCGGACGGTGTCTTCGGCTGTCACTCGGTAGATGCGGGCACCCGCATCCGACTCGAGGCGCGTGAGGCGTTCCAACGTCGTGGTGATGTCGTGATGCAGGTCGGGTGGGGCGATGATCGTGTGGTCGGGTTGGAGGATGAAGAGATCAGCGGCACCGGCGATGCTGTCCTCCAGTTCGGCGACTCCGGCCAGCAGCATGCGCCCGGCCAATCCAAGGCCCACCACGTCGCCGGGGAGCACCAGACCGAGGATGCGCGCTTCCTCCAGCAGTTGGCCGACGACGGCGGGGGCGAACAGCCCGAAGTGTTCGAACAAGAGTCGCGCGGTCAGCGAATCGGATGTGGCGCCCGAACCCTCGGGGATGCGGGCCAGAGCGGTGAGGAAGAGTGTTCGCAGGAAGCTGGGCGTGACCTCGGGTGTGCCGCGCTCGTATCGTTCGATGGCCTTGCCGGAGGTGTCGAGATGCTGGGAGTCGATCCAGCTTTGGACGAGACTGGCCCATCGACGTCCCGGCGACTCCGCGCTCCACGTCTGTCTGTCTCCTGTGACGCGCCACTCCCAATCCACTTGCTGGCTGCGACCCCGGCCGCGGCGCTCGGCGACAACGGGTCTGAGAAGCCCGAGTTCGGCTGCGAGGGCGGCCAGCAAGCCGACCTGCTCGGATGGAAGTCCGAGCAGCTTGGCGGTCGTGCGTACCGATCGGACGCCGAGACCTCCGCCTTTCAGACCCGGGGGAGGCGTCGTCGTCCATTGATCGAGCAGTTGCTCGAGACGACCCACTGCCGCTGGTATCCGAACGACTTCGAAATGTCCGAGCTCGCGCAGTTCCAGTGTGGGCTCGCTCCAATCATCGAAGAGTCGCCCGCCGGCCAGTGCCACCAGTACGTCGAGCCACACCCAGATTCTGTCGTCCCATCCGCTGATTGCGATAAGTCCGGTTGCCGACAGCCGCTCAACCATGGTGTACGGAACACCTGCGGAACGAATCGCATCAATCGGACTCATTCCCCATCCACCCGCTTTGGCGACGGTGAGAAAGAGGCGTTTGGACTCGGCGTCGAGGGCGTTCACTGCCGACAAGACCGAACGCTCATCTCGCAGAACGGTCTCCATCATGTCGAGCCGCTCCAACTTTCGTGACCCGGCGGAGACGCCGAGGTTGGCCAGCCGCGTGCGGAGTTGCTCTGATGTGAGACGGTCCTCCCAGGCGCGGACCGGGATCCCCGGCAACGGCGTCGCCTCGGTCACACCCGGTCTGAGCACGATCCACTCGCGGGAAGGGTCTACCAGGAGCAGGTCTGCGAGGCCCTGCACTGCCCGATCGATTTGTTCGGCCGGGATTCCCTCCGATGTGGCGTTCTCGGGCGTCAGTGCGCCGCCGTGCCAGGCAGCCAAAGCGAGGAGCTGGCGTTCGGTGCGGGTGCATCCGAGAATTGCCAGCTCGAGTGCTCGACCGGTGACCAACAGCCGGGCCAACGCCTCGAGATCGGTGATCGGATATCCGGGTGCCCAATAGAGTCCTTGCGCCATCGGTCGTACGGACAAGGGGCCTCGGCCTTCCACAGCGTCGGCGAGCAGCGGGAACCGGTACATGAGACGGTTCAGAGCGCCAGAACCTCCCGCGCGGAGCGTTGCGAGTCGATCCCGATGGGCGTCAGGTGTGGTCACGGGGGCATCGTAGGTGGAGGGTGTGACAACGGAGCCTTTGGTTTCGAACTTACGTGACCTTCCGGCGATCACCGCGAGGTAGGCCCCCGAAGTCCAGTAGATGGCCCGCGCCGCGAACGCTCAGCCGCCTCCGCTCCATGAGAGGAGCGTTGCGGAACGGTTGCGATATGGTTGCGTTCGGAGGTGCAACGAATGCCTGACCTGGCCGCACTCGACCCGCAGGAAGTCGCGACGCTGTTGCTCGACGGACACGACAGCACCTGGATCGCGGCGTTGACAGACGAACTCGACCGTCGGGTGAGCGGTCGGGAACTCGAACGGATCATGCGAACCTGGCATCTGGCCCGGACCGATCTCGGGCGGATGCTCGGAGTGTCGCGGCAGGCAGTGTCCAAATGGATCGAAAACGGCGTGCCCTCCGATCGTGTCACCCAGGTCGCCGACCTGGCGTCGATCACCGACCTCCTCGCGCACTATGTGAAGCGTGATCGGATTCCCGCCGTGGTCCGCCGACCCGCCCCCAACCTCGGGAACGTGAGCTTGCTCGAGCTCGTCACCGAAGGGCGAACCGGCGACGCTGTCGTCTTGACCCGCCGGATGTTCACGTTCGCTGACGCGCACGCGTGATCCCCGAGACGCTCGTCGAAAACCACGAGTGGCTCCGGATCTGCGAAGCAGCATGGACCGATCCGCTCGATCCGACCTTCGCCCAAGCTCACGGGGGACGCTGGAATCCGCCCGGCTCGTGGCCGACGCTCTACCTCACTGAGGACGTGGTCACGGCCCGGCTGAACCTGACCTCGTTCATCGCCGGTTGGCCATATCGGCCCGAGGAGCTCAATGGCGAGAATGCACCGCATCTCGCGGTCGCGACCCTCCCCCGGAGCCAAACGGTCGCCGACGTCCACACTTCCCGCGGCGTGTCCGCCGCCGGGCTTCCTACGACGTATCCCTTCGACGTATCGACCGATTTGATTCCCCACGCCGTCTGTCAACCGATCGGTGCCGATCTCAGGAAGGCGGGGATGCGCGGGGTTCGGTGCCGCTCGGCTCAGACGCCCCTGGGGGCGGGTCGGGAGCTCGCCTGGTTCCCTGCGACGTCGCGCAGCCGAGCCCACCTCGTCGAACGCCGCCAATATGCCGACTGGTTCTGGGGCTGACCTGGAGCAGCGGCGCAAAGGGAACCGCACGCACCGGATGTGTAACCGACGAACTGGCGATCTGCATCGCGTCGTAGTTCCTCAGTTCAACGTCGACCGACCTCCAGGATCTGACCGCATACCCGCCCGACGGCGACGGGCCTGGCCTTGCTCGGTCTCGTCCAAGGCACCTCTTATCTGAAGTGAGCGGGCCCGCGAGGAGCGCTGGCGCAGGGTGGGCCCGCCGCATATCCACAGTTCGGCTCCGCGCCGGGGCCCGTCCGAGCTCGCGCCCACTCCATCAGCAGGAACCGGACACTCTGTCGGTCACCGTGGTGCGTCGCCGGTGGCGAGCCCCAGTGAGAATCGGTCAAGGACCCACCCGAGGATCCCGATAACTTCCCTGTGTCGAACCTCCACATTCGGAGCCTGCACACCGTGCCCGGAGTGCGGTGGTTCTGGCCGTGCGTCATCGGCCTGGTCATCGTGCTGGCGGCGCTGGTGGTCGTACTCGCAGGGGGAACACAAACCGTCTGGCCACACCTCTTCTATGTACCGGTGGTCCTGGCCGCCCTCGCCTTCGGCCTGAAAGGCGGACTCGCAGTCGGGATCCTCGCGGGTTTGGTGTCGGGCCCGTTCATGCCGCTCGCCGTCGATACGGGGACGGACCAACCGTTGGTCGGGTGGCTCACACGTCTCTGCTTCTTCGCCGCAATCGGCATGCTCGCCGGGACCGGACGAGACCGGATCGGCTCTCTCGCAGAAGCCCGCCAGAAGTTCCTGTCGGCAATCAGCCACGAGCTCCGTACTCCGTTGACCGCCGTGCTCGGCTTCTCCGAGGTCGTCATGTCGCGCCACCCCGAGCTCACGCCGGCGGAATACCAGGAGTTTTCGGCGCTCATCCATCAGGAAGCAACCGAACTCAGCAACGTTATCGACCACTACGTGTTGGAAGGGCGGCTGGACTCGGCGAACCGGTTGACCGTCGACGTATCCCGGGTCGATCTCCACCAGGTCCTCGACATGGTGCTTTCCGGAATACCTCCCAAGATCCGCGAAAGCCGCGTCGAAGTCCACGGTGCCCCGGTGCATGTCGACGCCGACCCGCTCCGACTCCGCCAAGTCCTGCGTTCGCTGATCAACCATGCGTTGGCATACGGAGGAGAGTGCGTCCTCGTCGAAGTCGAACGCGACGCCAGGACCGTCACCGTGACCGTACGGGACGCAGAAGTGGGGACGATTGCGGCACCGTACGGTCGAGATGCCACCGGTATCCCGGCACCGCCACTGGGGGTGGGCCTGGCGGTCGCTCGCCAGCTCGCCGTGCTGATGGGCGGCAAACTGACCTATGAGATGGCCGGGACGACATTTCTCCAGCTCCGCCTGCCCGCCACCGACGTCTATCCCACCCGACGGGTTGGTCGGCGGTTGCGCACGCCCGAGTAGCACGCTGAAAGGCCCGCCGACCGGAGTCGACGGGCCAGACGGCGTGAGCGGATGGGATCAGTGCGAGTCGCGCAGAACCTTCACGCGATCGTGGGCTGCCCGGACTGCCTGAGCCTGACGCTCGACGACAGAGCGGACGTCGGCGGGAAGCTCCTTCTCCAGCGCATCCTCGAACTCGGATACGGCGTGGTCCTCGCCTTCCTCGGCGGCAGACAGCACGGCCTTGGGGTCGTCGCCGGAGACGGCGTCCTTCAAGTTGAGCCAGCCACGATGCAGAGCACCTGCGACCGAACCTTCCTCATCGATCTCGACGCCGTGACGGCCGGCGACATCCCTCAACTCCACCGAGAACTCGGCGCGCTGCTGGGCGAAGCGGCGCAGGTCGACCGCGACCGCGGGATCGTCGCTGTCCGCAATGCGATCGGCGGCCTGCTCGAAGCCTTTGCGTCCGTCTTCCAGCGTCTCGATGAGATCCTCGAGAACGGCGGCAGTGTCGTTGGTTTCCATGATTCCTCCTGTATCGGGCCCGGTGCCCCGCTGGGGTGTGGCTCCGAGGTACCCCAAAAGCCCGGCCGGCAAACCTCGACACGGAACCCAGGGTTGCCGGGGCTATTCAGGCGCCCTGAGAGCCCAGGGTTCGGCCGATCCGCGAGTCATCCGGAACCAGAACTCTCCCACACGCCGATCACGGTGCCGTCGGCTGCGAGCGCGGTCACCGTGGCGTCCAATTCGGAGCCGCCAGGGTGATCCACAGGGAGGAGGCCGTGCCCGGCGATCGGACGCTGCCACACCCGGGACCCGTCATCGAGCGTCAGAACCACCACTGCGGTGTCCAGCGGCACCCGTACCTGGACGTATGTCGGTCCAACGGACGAAGACCCGTGCCCGGTGACGCCGTAGGAGTAGTTCCCAAGCGAAGCCGCCCCGCCATTCCATCCATCGTCATGCAGTGTGCGTTCGATGTAGTCCGCCCCACCATCGAAGGTGAGCACCAGTCGGGCGCCTTCGTCGAGTGATCCGATGTGGAGGATCGGACCCTGCAGGGTCCGGCCTTCGGAAGACCGTCCCGGCACCATCGTGTCGACATCGGCGACCTCCGAGGTGGACAGCGTCTCCGTCGCCGGATGGAGCGGCGCCTCCTCGCCCAGATCGGTCACGTCGAAGCGGGGCTCCGGCCCCTGAGCAGGCTGCAGGATCGTCGGGTCTTCATGGACTATCGCCGCGCCGGCCAGCACCTCGGATAGGTAGGCCTCGGTCACCATCCGGGCAACGGCGGGGGAGTAGGCGACGTGGCCTGAGCCGAGGCCTGAGATCGCCTCGGCAACGGACTCGGCCAGAGCAGGATCGTCGAGAGTGACCTCGAGGCGCACCATCACGGACTCGTCCACCGCGACGACCGTGGTATCGGAACCGACGGTTGCGGTCGTCGTCGGTGACTGGTCAGGGTCGTCCGCCATGAGGACGAACACCGGGTCGGAACCACGCCCACTGTCGTCGCGCAGCAATCTCACTTCGGCGACACCGACGGCCGACGCCACGGCGTCGGTGAAGGCATCGGGATCGGACACCCACGCCGTCACATGGAGGTGCGAGTCGATCGCCTCGACAGCCCACTGTTCGTAGGCGTCGAAGTCGGCGGCTTCGAGGCCGCGGGCAACCGCGAGGATCTCGGCCGCCGGGACGCCGAAGCCGAGCACCCGGGACACCGATGTCGGGCTCTCGATCACGACGACCGCAGAGGTCCACCCTTCCGTATCGGCGTCGCCCCCATCCAACACGAAGGCGGCCTGGCCACGCACCGTCGTCTCAGCGATCGTCAGGTCCGGGTACGCGTTGGCGAGACGGTCGGCGACGGTGGCGCTTTCGAAGTTCGCACTCATGCCGGTGAGATCGTCGCCGGCACGCACCGAGACTTCCGCTCCGTTCTGATCGGCGAACCGCAAGGCGAATCCCGGGGCCATCCAGCGGTGCTCGGCTGCAATAGGTTCGAATCCGTCCGGCAGGTGAGAGGGGATGGCGAAACCTCCGTCGAGTGGCGGACCCTCGACATCAGACTCGAGGCCGGGAAGGCCGGCGAGCGGTGACGGTGTCTCGGCCTGCGGGCGAATGACGGCAACGGCACCAATCAGTATCACGACTGCCGTGAATGCGGCTGCCGCCAGTCGCGGACCCGCCCAGGTACCCGCATGCCGGGTGCGCCCAGCAGCGACCTGATGGAACGGTGCAGGTCCCGGTGTCTCATCGACCATCTCGGCGATCGCCGAGCGGATCTCGTCTCTCATGTCATTCATCGAGGACCTCCCGTAGCTTCTTTCGTGCTCTGTCCAGGTGGCGGCGGACGGTGCCGGCGCTCACACCGAGGTGGGCGGCGACCATCGCCTCGGACATGTCGTGCCAGTACGTCAGGTAGACCACGGCGCGCTGGCGGACGCTCAGGTCTTCGATCGCCGCGCGGACGTCGGGCCGCGGGATGCTCACCTCGATGGTCCGCTCGATCGGTGCCGCCTGTTCCCGGTGGCGCCGCCGCGCCGCAGATCGTTTCAGGTTCTTCGCCTCGTTCGACACGGCGCGGAACAGATAGGCGCGCCGGTCGATGACGTCGTCCCACTGGCGGGACGCCATGCACCGTCCAAACGCCGAGGACACCACGTCCTGGGCGTCGTCGGGACCGACCAGGACCGTCGCGAAGCGGACGAGATCGTCCGCGTTGCGTCGGTACACGGCAGCATCGGAGCTACCGTCCTGTCCATCCAGTTCGACCTTTGACACTTGCATGCACCCCTACGACACCACAGCCCGGACCCTCCACTGACACCTTCTCGGGAATTCTCTCCGGACACAGGAAATGTCAATTCTGCTGACCATTCACAAGGGAGGCAGGATTATGTTCGGCCCGAGGAGGGAAAAACATGTCACTCACCACCAGTCAGATCTACCGGTATCAGACCGAGGGCTTCGTCACCGTCGACGGCGTACTCAGCCCCGCGCAGGTCGAGGAGGGGCGGAGAATCGTCCAAGAGTTTGTGGAGCGATCACGGTCGGTGCGCCAGAGCGACTCCACCTTCGACCTCGAAGCGGACCACTCCGCCGAGAACCCGAGGTTGCGTCGCATCAAGAGCCCGGCAAAAGCCCATCCGTTCTTCGACGAACTGCTTCGCAGCGACCCGATTCTCGACATCATCGAGTCTCTGATCGGACCCGACATCCGGGCACTCGGATCCAAGCTGAACCTCAAGACCGGCCAGGGGGGCTCTCCGGTCGAGTGGCATCAGGACTTCGCGTTCCATCCCCACACCAACGACGATGTGCTCGCACTCGGTGTGGCCCTCGACGACTCCACAGTTGACAACGGGGCTCTGCTCGTCGTGCCTGGATCACACCGGGGTCCAATACTCGATCACCATTCCGACGGTGTGTTCGTGGGTGCGGTGTCTCCGTCGCGGGCACCGGTCGACCTCGCACGGGCGGTCCCGGTCGAAGTGGGTGCAGGTGGCATCTCGATCCATCACGGACGGACGCTCCACGGGTCCGCATCGAACACATCCTCTCGGCCTCGCCGTCTGCTCCTGTGGGACGTCGCCGCCGTCGACGCTTGGCCTCTCTACCGGACCCCGACAGACCTGGACGCGTTCAACGCCGACATCGTCCGAGGTCACCCCACGCTCGAGCCGCGGCTCGAAGCTGTGCCCGTCCGACTTCCGCTCCCTCTGCCCGAGGGAACGATCTTCGAACTGCAGGCGATGAGCACCGACAAGGCGTTCACCTGACCGAGAGCAGGTATACGCGGCGAAACCAGCGGGTACGAATGGCGGCACCACTCCAAAGGAGGAGTAACGCATGGCTATTGACCCCAGAGCAACCCCCCCGACCCGTCGCGACGACGATGTCAGGAACCCTCGCTACGACAACGACGTCACGACACCTCGACGGAACACCGGTGGAATGGCATTCGCCGTTCTACTGACAATCGTGGTGATAGCGATCGCGGCGTGGATGATTGCGAACGATGGCGAGGGCGGCACCACCGGCGATACCACGTCGCCGACTGAGACCACCCTCCCGGCGGAGACGACCGTTCCCGCCGATACGCCGACAACCGTCGCTCCCTGACCAGGGGAGGACCGGTAGAGCAGAGGGCACCGCACACGCGGTGCCCTCTCTGCTGTTTCGGGGTCTTGAACAACGAGCGCCGAAGCACGTTTGAAACAGCCCGGCCCCGGGCAAAGGAGAGGCAACAATCGATCGAAAGGGGATCGAAATGTTCAACGAAGGAACCGACACCAAGTGGGAAGGTCGATGGGACCAGCTCAAGGGCAAGGTCAAGCAGAGCTGGGGCGACCTCACCGACGACGACCTCGATGTCGCCGAAGGCAACTACGACGAGATGGTGGGCCGCATCAAGGAAAAGACCGGCGAGTCCGAAGAGGCCATTCGCAGTCGCCTCGACGAGGACTGAGCGCCTGGACGAATTCTGAGATTCGGAAGACCGCGCACTGGATCCCGAAACTCAGATCACGCCCCCGAGCCGTCAGAGATGACGGCCCGGGGGCGCTTTCGTGTGTCTGGGCCATCACCCGATGAATCCGATCATCCGATTCCAGGCGTCGAGCGATTCCACCGAGAAGTCGGCTTGCTTCCGGTCGAAGAACGAATGCGGGGCATCCGGATATGACACCACCTCATTGGTGACGTCCGCCGCGTCGAGTGCCTGGCGGAAACGCCCGATGTTCTCTGGCGGGATCCCTGGGTCGGCCCCGCCAAACAGCGCGAGCACCTTGCATTCGATCAGATGGCAGCGGTCCCAGATCGCCCCGTCGCCGGCCGGCCGGTCCGCCTCGGGCTTGCCGTAGAACCCGATCGCGCCTGACAGGCCGTGGCCGTGGGTTGCCGAACCCCAGGCGATGTTGCCGCCGAAGCAGAAGCCGACCACGAACACCTCCGAGCTCGACTCGTTCGACCGGAGGTGGTCGATGCCTGCGGCGATGTCGGCGTTGAGGCCCTCGGAAGTCGTTTGGGCGATGTGATCCATGAACGCGAAGCTCTCGGACCGGTCGTCGGTCCCCGCAGTACGCCCGAAGTAGTCGATCGCCAGCGACGGATAGCCGTGGGCCGCGAACTGACAGGCGAGGTCCTCGTAGAAGCCGAAAAGCCCGCGCACGTCGGGGAGAACCAGGACGGACTTTTTCGAAGCCCGCGGCGCGGGGCGGGCGGCAAACGCATTGAATCGATTGCCGTCGGCGGCGTCGAGCACCAAGCGGTCGTGACTCGTTGGGTGGCTGCCTTCGGGAAGCGCCGGCAGTCGGGCGTCATGATCTACACACATGTCCCGATCATGCCACAGGACACTCGCGAGCCGCGACGAGCGGAAGGTTTGATACCGCCACGAACACCGAGCCGGGTCGCTTTTTCTGATCTTTGCGTCCCCTCTCATGACGCGACTCGAGGCGAAGTGAGTTCGGACCGCCAACCCGTTCTGGTCTGCGTTCCGCTCTATTCGTGTGGCGCTGCCCCGCTAAAAACGGGGAAGGCGGAGGGCGAAGGTGGTCCAGGTGTCAATGGAGGAGTAGGTCAGGTCGCCGTCCATCAGGCGGGCCAGGCGGCGGGAAACGGCCAATCCCAAGCCCACCGAGCCGGGGAGTCCGGCCCGGTCGTGGGCACGGCGGTACGGGGCGAAAATGTCCTCCCGGAACTCGTGGGTGATGCCCTCGCCGTCGTCAGCCACCTCGACGAGCACATGGGGACCGACCTGGCCGGCGGTGATTCGGATCGTGTCGCCGCCGTAGCGGACCGCGTTCACCATCAGATTGCGGAGAATCTGCCGGAGCCGGAGCGGGTCGACGAGCGCCACCAACTCGGGAACGTCCACTTCGATCACCTTGTTGCCCCAGCGCACGCGAGCTGCCGTCTCCCGAATGAGGGGAGCGATGTCGATCAGCTTCGGATTGATCGTCAGCTGGTCGATGTCCGAGCGGGCAGCCACCAGCAGATCCTCGACGATGTCGCTGACGTCGGCGGACTCGGACGCGATCGCCGCCAGCATCTCCTCCCGCTCGTCTACGGTCAGATCCTCGCCGGACTGATGCAGGATCTCGGCGAAGCCTCGAACCGCGGTGAGAGGGGTCCGCAGCTCATGGCTGACCGAAGCAATGAACTCGTCCTTCGATCGGATCGCCTCGGCTTGTTGCTCCTCGAGCGCCTTCTGCATGCTGATGTCGCGGGCGACCGTCGACAGATACGACACCTTCCCGTCAGTCGTGCGATGGGCGAGAATCACCTGGGAGATCGGGATGGTCCGGCCCTCTCTGGTGAGAAGGGTCGCCTCGCCCCGCCAGGCCCCTTTCCGTAGGACCTCCGGCGTCACCTCATCGATGAGACGCTGGGCATCCTCCGGCGGATGGAAGTCACGAACCCGGAGTGTCGCGACATCCTCGTCAGGGTCGATGCCCAACATGGCGCGGCCCGCAGGGTTGATGTAACGCACTCTGCCCTGTGGGTCTGTGAGCCCGGCGAAGTCTGTCGAATGCTCGAGGATCGCTGCCAGCCGATCACGTTCCTCCTCTGCGAGCCGCACTGCGATTGCCTGTCCGAGATGTGTGACCACCGCACTCACCGTGGTCCGATCTCCGTCGGGGTTCACCGAGGGGCTGCCGAGCAGGAGCAGCACGCCCACCACCTCGTCGCCCGCGAGCACGGGGATCCCAAGAGCGACGTCGATTCCGATCGCGGCGGCGTCGGCCTTGCCGATGAAATGGCGGTCTTCTGCGATCGACGCCACTTCGATCGGCTTGCGGGCCTCGGCGACCGTCCAGACGAAACCGTCGCCGACATTCAGTGTTCGGGTGGTCTCCTCCCACTGGTCGAAGCCAGGGTGCGCTGCCCACGTGTGGTCCCGCTTCATCACGTCGCCGGAAGGCACCCACAGGACTCCGATCGACCAACCGCCCGCGGCGCACAGCCCTGCCAGCACCGAGCGCATCGCTTCTTCGGCAGTCAAAGCTCCGGCGATCGCCAGTGAGAGTTCGAGCAGCAGATCGCGTTCGGCTTCGGCCGCCTTGCGACGCGAGATGTCCTGGACCTGGCCGATGGCGTACTGGGGGACTCCGTCGTCGTCGTGGATCACCGACAAACTGAAGTTCGCCCATCGGATACCACCGTCGGCGTGGATGTAGCGACGTTCCTCTTCGAAGAGATCCAGCGTGCCGGCCGCGACCTGGACGGCGAAGGGAAAACCCGCGGCGAGGTCGGCGGGATGGACGACGTCGCGGACCGACATCGTAAGCAATTCTTGCTCCGTATAACCCACGAAGTCACAGAAGGCAGGGTTCACCGCCAGGAACTGCGTCGGGCCGATGCCGGTCAGTTCCATGCCGACCGGCGCGCGACGAAAGACATCCTCGAGGCGGGCGCGGGCTGCTTCGAGTTCCAACCGGGTTGTTTCCTGTCCGACTGTCTGCCGTGTCGTTGCCTGAATCATCCACAGGATCAGCGGACCGAAGATCAATAGAAACGACGAGACCATCAAGAGCGTGCGAGGCGCGGTCCAATCGACTGCCGCCGGCCACTCGAAGATCGTGTAGGTGGCGAGGCTCGTCGCGGCCACCGCAGTGATCGCCAGCCTCCGGGCGGTGTGACCCGCAGTGAGCAACATCGGAGCGCTCACCAAGTAGACGGCGGGCGTGATGACGGCCATTGCCGGGGGACGCACCAGGGCGATGGCCAGAGACACCACGAGGATGTCGGTGAGAAGCGTTGCCCACAGGGGGCGGGTGCGGCGGAGGTGGTAGGCGGCGTGACCCATCTCGTAGGCGGCGAGCGCGACGATCAGCCAACCCCCCGGCCACTCCCATGCATACGCGAAGACGGCAAAGACCGCCGCGGCGACCGAGGCGGCAAACAGTCGGACGCGGTGCAACAGGTGCTGTTCGAGACTGATTGGCGTGGCCGGCGCGCCGAAGATGTCAGGCGAGGACGCATGTCCTTGGTCGTTCATGCAGAGTCTGTATCGACGGCATCGGGTGTCCCCTTGATGGATCTGGCCCGACATGAAAGGTCCGGATCTCGCATATCGTGGGCGTCACATGCTCGCCCGCAAGACCTGGTATCTCCTCGCTGTCGCCATGGCGGTGTTCGCGTTGTGGCTGGCGTTTCAGCCGCAGTCGATCGTCTACTCGGAGACCGAGCGCGACGGCGTGCTCTACGTGTCCAGGATCGACTGCGGAACGGGCTTCGCGATGGTCTTCGCAGGCGAGTTCGACCCCGACATCCCCGGCGCCGCCACCCAAGCGGACTGCCTCCGCTACGGGCGGACGCGGGTGGTCGAGGTCCTCGGTCTCGGCTTGATCACTGCCATCACAGCCTACGTCGGCCGCCGGTACGGCACGGAGCCGCCCCGACCCATCCGTAGCGAACTTCCCGACCTTCCAAGAGGTGCGGGGGGAGTCGAAGGACGCAAGCCGCGCACCCCCGAGAGTTGAGCTAGAGCTAGATCTCGAGCACCTTGCGACCGGTGCTCGGCTGGACCCGCCTGCCCCGCCCGGCACCGAAGGTGTCCCGCCACACCTTCGTGGGGAGAAGTGCGAGCCCCGCGATCAGGATGACGACCGCACACCACCGGGCCATCGTCACGAACTGTCCTGTCGCCTCTGCGACGACAGTGCCCAGAAGGGCCCCCAGCGGGAGGGTCGTCCACCCGATGGCGCGTGCCGCGGCGATCACCCTGCCTCGCAGGATGGCCGGCGTGTAGGCCTGGCGGATCGTCGCGATGGGAACGTTGATCAGCATGAGCATCAGGAACGCGATGAACAGGTAGATGAGACCGAGCAACGAGAACGGGGTGTCGACGAAGAGGATGAATCCGATCGGAAAGCCGATCATGCCGACCACCGTGGTCTTGCCCAGCCCGATGAAATGGGCCACACGGGGGGCGACGACAGAACCGACGATCGCTCCCAGGCCGAACGTCGAATACAGCACGCCCAGCTGCCAGTCCTCAGTGGCGCCGACGAGCTCCTCGCGAGCCGCGATGAGCACGAAGGTCGCCTCGATGAAGCCCACCACCAGATTGGCGATCGCGACCGCGATCGTGGTCACCCGGAGGCGCACCTCGTTCCAGACGTAGCGGAGGCCGGTGAGCAGATCCGACCGGAAGGTGTTGGTGGCGGCGAGGCGTTCGGTGTCGATCCGTCCGATCATGAGCAGGCTGACCGCGGAGACCACGAACGTGAGGGCGTCGATCACGAACACCAGGGTGAAACTCGACGTCGCGGCCACCAGCAGACCGGCGAGGGCCGGGCCGGCGATGTTGCCGAGGTTGATCGTCGCCGCGATGCGACCGTTGGCTCGTGCCAGGAACCGGCCTTCGACGACGTCGGGAATGATCGTGAGGAGGGCGGTCTCGAACAGGTTCGTCAGTCCGCCAACCATGAATGCCACGGCGAAGACGACCAGGACCTGCCCGGTTCGTTCGCCGATGACGTCGCCGCCGGCAACCACGGCGAGTGCCAGAAAGAGAAGGGCACGGATCACATCGGCGGCGATCATCAGCCAGCGAACCCGCAGCCGGTCGATGAAGACGCCGCCGACCAGACCGATGATCAGCACGGGGGCGTTCTCCAAGGCGTAGGCGATGCCGAGCTGGAGGCTCGAACCTTGCAGAGAGGCGATGAAAAGCGGGATGGAGATGTAGGCCATCCGGTCGCCCAACTGAGAGACCATCTGGCCGATCCACAGGATCGTGAACCGCCGCCCCATCACGGTCGAGTCGGCGACATGGCGACCGCGCCAGCCGATCTGAAGGTCCTCCACGCTCACGGCCGGAGAGGATAGGACCGAGACCCCCTCCCGGGTGCCATCCAACGGCCCGACATCCGGACTAGTCACGCACCCGCCCCGGCTCGCGGCCCTGGGTACCCTGGGTTCCCAGGGCTCCTGGAGCGCCCTGAGAGCCCACAGTTCGCCGATTTTCGGCCAACCGCGTCCTGCGCGACCGTACGGGACGTCTTCGGCCAGCCGATCTGGCGCGGTCCGCCGACTACCCTCCGCCGCATGGCTGATCCGAAAGAACTGCCCCAACTCGTCACCGAACTCGTCGACATGTCGAAGCAGTACCTCCGTCAGGAGACGGTGGAACCCGCCAAGGCACTCGGGAGATTCGCCGGAATCGGCCTGGGAGCCGGTTTCGTGTTCGCAGTCGCAGCGCTCTTCGCGGGACTGGCCGCCTACGCCCTGTACCGACAGATCCTTCCCGACGGCGAATGGTGGGTGGTTGCCGCCCGCGGATTCACCGTGCTCACCACCGGCGCCCTCGCCGGACTCATCGGATGGAGAATGACGAAAACATGAGCATCACCCCAGCAGACATCGAAGCCAAAGCCGCCCAGATCACCCATCTCGTCGACGAGACAAAAGAGTCGGCTCAGAACACCGCAATGATGGCGGGAGTTGCCGTCGTGGTCGTCGTCGCCCTGTCCTTCCTGCTGGGACGCCGCAAGGGCGGAGCCAAAGGCAAGACGGTCGTCGAGGTCTACAAGGTCAAGTAGGTCCGCCGCCGACCCGCCGCACGTCGACGCGGGTCTGGTCGTCACCGTTGCGGATCACCAGCGAACTGCCCTCTCGCACCTCGGAGCGGTGGAGGAGCACCTTCTTGGGCCCGGCGGATCGCCGCCAAAGGCCGAACGCGGCGATGGCCGCTCCTGACAGCAGCGTGCGCTGATCGCCGGTACGAAGGCCCGCGAACAGCCGGGTGGCGCCCATCGAGATGAGCGACCGGGGATCAGGGATCACTGCCATGGGTTGGCGAACGTCGGCACGCCACTACCGTACCGGAGTCCCAACCGTTCGAGGCCATGCAGAAGAAACGATTTGTCACCGTCACCATCTGGATCGTCGTGATCGGAATGGTGCTCAGTCTCAGCTTCGCCGTCATCGGGCTGTTCTGATGAAGGTCATCCTTCGCCAACCTCGCCGTGAAGTCGAGGTGGAGGGTGTCACCAAAGTCGCCGACCTCCTGAAGAAGCTGGACGTCGTGGCCGAGTCGGTCCTCGTCATTCGGGGGGACGAACTCCTCACCCCGGACCTGCCCCTCGACCCCGACGATGTCGTCGAACTCCGTCCGGTCATCTCCGGAGGGTGAGCACGTGAAATGCCGGGTCTGCCGCGACCGCGCCGTCATCCAGGTGCGGCGGCACAACGCCAACTTCTGCAAGCCGCATTTCGTCAGTCACGTGCACCGACAGGTCGAACGTGCCATCCACGACTACGACATGTTCAAAGGGTCCGAAACGATGATGATCGGGGTGTCGGGCGGCAAGGACAGCCTCGCCCTGTGGGACGTGCTGACGACCCTCGGATACCGGGTCGACGGGGTCTACCTCCACCTCGGCATCGGTGACTACTCCTCGGACAGCCTCGTGTTCTCCCAACGGTTCGCCGACGAGCGCGATCTCGATCTGCGGGTCGTCGACCTTCCGTCCGAATACGGTTTCAGCGTCCCCGAAGCTGCCGCCGCCGGCAGCCGCGTGCCCTGTTCGGCGTGCGGGCTGTCGAAGCGGTACATCCTCAACAAGGTTGCAGACGACGGTGAATACGACGTGTTGGTGATGGGTCACAACCTCGACGACGAGGCCGCCACCCTCTTCGGCAACGTCACCCGCTGGGACCTCGAATATCTCGGTCGGCAGGCACCGGTTCTGCCCGCCAACGCGGACGGTCTCGCCCGCAAGGTCAAACCCCTCATCCGGCTTGCCGAGCGTGAGACGGCGGCGTACTGCATCGTCCAGGGCATCGACTACGAAGTGGAGGAGTGCCCGATGGCCGCAGGCAACACCGTCAACAGGTACAAAGAGTGGTTGAACCGGCTCGAAGAGGAAGCGCCCGGCACGAAGGCCAACTTTCTCTTTGGCTTCCTCGAGCGGGCGGCACCGGTGTTCGGGGCGGCGGAACCGCCCGAACTGGTCACATGCCAACAGTGCGGTCAGGTGACCACCGGCGAAGTGTGTGCCTTCTGCCGCCTGCGCAACCAGACGCTCGTCCACATCGGGACGAAAGAACAGCATGTCTGAGCCGTTCCGCGACGGCGAGATGGCGCTCGTCATCGACGACAAGGAACGTCACTACCTGGTCCGTCTCGACACCTCGGGTTCGTTCCAATACCACCGCGGCGTCCTCCCGCACACCGAGATCATCGGTGCGCCAGAAGGGGTGAGACTGCAGTCGAGTGGTGGGGGAGGCCTGTTGGTTCTCCGGCCGCGACTCGCCGACTACATCCTCAAGATGCAGCGCGGGGCTCAGGTGGTGTACCCCAAGGACATCGGGCCGATCCTCATGTGGGGCGACATCGGGGCGGGGATGACAGTCCTCGAAGCAGGCACCGGGTCTGCGGCGTTGACGTCTGCGTTGGTTCGGGCGGTCGGGCCCACGGGCTCGGTGGTGTCGGTGGAGTTGCGGGAAGATCACCAGAAGCAGGCGATCAAGACCCTCAACCGGTGGTTCGGCGAAGTCCCGTCGAACCTCGATCTGCGGATCGGCGAGGTTGCGGAGGTCGCCGCAGAAGTGATCGCCGACCGCATCGTGCTGGACCTCCCCGAGCCGTGGCACGTGGCCGAGGTGGTCGCGCAGTCCCAGCCCGGCGGCATCGTGTTCGTCTCGTATCTGCCGACGGTCCCGCAGGTGCAGCAACTCGTGGAGACCATGCGCGACACGGACGCCTTCGCCGAAATCGACGTCTTCGAGACCATGCACCGGACGTGGAACGTCAAGGGACGTTCCGTGCGCCCCGACCACCAGATGATCGGCCACACCGGCTTCGTCGTCACCGCCCGGAGGGTGTCGCGTACCCTGGGTTCGTGACCACCGCCACGGTGGTCCTGAGCCCACGGTTCGCCCGTTTCGCCCGCGGTTGGGGGAGGGGGTGGCGGTCTAGACTTCTGGGCCGAACTCACTGCCAGGAGCTGGAACGACATGAAGGTTTGGATCGACCAGGATCTGTGCACCGGCGACGGCCTGTGCGAAGAGATCGCCCCCGACGTCTTCGTCCTCCTCGACGACGGCCTCGCATACGTGCGCGAGGGGGACACGGTCTACGCCGCGGCCAAAGGAAATCCGGAAGGCGCGGGAGGTGTTGCGGTGGTCCCCGCCGGCCAGGAAGACATCACGGTCGAGTCGGCCGAAGAGTGTCCCGGCGAGTGCATCTTCCTCGAGCCCTGAAGGCCAGACGAGTGTGACGAACGATGGGGGCGGCGACCGGCCGCCCCCATCGTCGTATCGGGAACCACAGCCGATCCGGCCGACGTTCACCACCCCCGCGAAGGACCCCGTGGCAAACGGTGAGTCGTTCGTATACTGCGCGAAAGGCACCCAAGCCAGGAGGAGCCAGACCGTATGACGGATCGGACGTACGGAGGAGACGATGCCGCTGCGCTGCGTCGCCAGATAGCCAGCCTCGAAGTCGAGCTGGACTCCCTGCGCCGCCGTCTGACGGAGGCTCCCCGGCGTGCCGCCGACCTGGAACGGCGGCTCTCGGAGACCACCGCCCAGCTCGAACGTGCCCGTGTGCAGAACGATCGGCTCAGCACGGTGCTGGAAGAGGCCCGCGAGCAGCTGACCGTGCTCAGGGCCGAAGTCGAGAAACTGACCACACCTCCCAACAACTTCGGCACGGTGCTCCAGGTCAACGAGGACGGCACCGTCGACGTCATGACCGGCAACCGCAAGTTGCGGGTAGGCGCCCAGCCCAACATCGAGGTCAAGCAGCTCACGAAAGGCCAGGAAGTCCTGCTCAACGAGAGCATGGCGGTCGTCGACGTCCGCACCTATCCGCGGCAGGGCGAAGTGGTGCGGGTGCGTGACAAGCTCGAAGACGGGCGGTTGCTGGTGCTCGCCCGAGCAGATGACGAACTGGTCGTCACCGTCTCGGACAGTCTTGAAGACGTGCCGATCCGTGTCGGCGACCACCTCCGCCTGGACAGCAAGTCGGGGATGGTGTTCGAGCGGCTCGCCCGGCCCGAAGTCGAAGAACTGGTCCTCGAAGAGGTCCCCGACATCTCCTACGAGCAGGTCGGCGGACTCACCGACCAGATCGAACAGATTCGCGACGCCGTCGAACTCCCCTACATCCACAAGGACCTCTTCGCCGACTACGGCCTGGAGGCGCCCAAAGGGATACTCCTCTATGGCCCTCCCGGATGCGGGAAGACGCTCATCGCCAAGGCCGTCGCCAACAGCCTCGCCCAGGCGGTCGCCGAACGCACCGGCCGACCCGACGCCCGTTCGTACTTCCTCAACATCAAAGGCCCCGAACTGCTGAACAAGTGGGTGGGCGAGACCGAACGCCAGATTCGGCTCATCTTCCAGCGGGCGAAGGAGAAGAGTGACGAAGGCGTGCCCGTCATCGTCTTCTTCGACGAGATGGACTCGCTCTTCCGGACGCGCGGAACCGGGATCAGCTCGGATGTCGAATCGACGATCGTGCCGCAGTTGCTGTCCGAACTCGACGGCGTGGAATCGCTGCGCAACGTCATCGTCATCGGCGCTTCCAACCGCGAAGACCTCATCGACCCGGCCATCCTCCGCCCCGGACGCCTCGACGTGAAGATCAAGATCAATCGTCCGGACCCGACCGCCGCCCGGCAGATCTTCTCGATCTATCTGCGGGAGGAGGTGCCGCTGGCCAAAGAGGAACTCGATGCCCACGGCGACGACCGTTCGGCGCTTGTCGACGCCCTCATCGACACCACCGTCGATGCCATGTACTCGCTGGAGGACGCCAACCGCTTCCTCGAAGTCACCTATGCCGGCGGGGACCGCGAGGTGCTCTACTTCAAGGACTTCTCGTCCGGGGCGATGATCGAAAACATCGTTCGCCGCGCCAAGAAAGAGGCGATCAAGCGCGAGATCGCCGAAGGCAGCCGGGGTGTCCGCACCCAGGATCTGCTCGACGCCATCATCCAGGAGTTCAAAGAGCACGAGGACCTGCCCAACACCACCAACCCGGATGACTGGGCGAAGATCTCCGGAAAGAAGGGCGAGCGCATTGTGTACGTGCGCACGCTCATCGACGGCACAGGCGGGGAAAGTCGCCAGGTGGAGGGAGTCTCGACCGGGCAGTACCTCTGATGGCGATCCGCAAGGTCCTCGGCACCGAGACCGAATACGGGATCATCATCCGCAACCAGCGGGACTTCAACCCTGCGCTCGCGTCCGCCCTCGTCATCAACTCCTACGACGGTCGCCGCGTCCGTGTCCAGTGGTCCTACGAAGAAGAAACGCCCGGCCGGGATGCCCGCGGGTTCGGGCACGAAGGCTTCGGGGTCTCCGATCCCGACTCGGCACTCGTCAACGCAGTCCTCTCCAACGGTGCCCGCCTGTACGTCGACCATGCCCATCCCGAGTATTCGGGCCCCGAATGCTGGGACCCACTCGAAGGAGCCCTCCACGACAAGGCGGGCGAGGCCGTGATGGCTCGGGCGATGCGCAACGCCCAATCCACGTTGCCGCAAGGTCAGGTACTCAAGCTGTACAAGAACAACAGCGACGGCAAAGGCAATTCGTACGGGGCGCACGAGAACTACCTCCTCGAACGCATCACCCCTTTCGGGGCGGTCATCCGGCACCTGACCCCGTTCTTCGTCACCCGCCAGATCTTCACCGGCGCAGGCAAGGTCGGCTCCGAGAACGGCCGACCGGGGACCCCGTACCAGATCACCCAGCGGGCCGACTTCTTCGAAGAGACCGTTGGGTTGGAGACGACTCTCAAACGCCCGATCATCAACACCAGGGACGAGCCGCACGGCGACCCCGGCAAGTACCGCCGCCTCCACGTGATCATCGGCGACGCCAACCTGTCCGAAGTCCAGACCTTCCTCAAGCTGGGAGTCACTGCGCTCTTCCTGGCCGCGCTCGAAGACGATGCCCTTCCCGAAGCCCTCGATCTCGCGAATCCGGTGGAGGCGTGCTGGCAGGTCAGTCATGACTTGGACATGAGCCTGGCAATCGAAATGGACGACGGGTCGACCGCCACCGCACTCCAGATGCAATTCCGTTACCTCGAATGGTTGAAGAAATACGCCGAATCCGAACTCGACGAACCCGTTTGGGACGTCGTCCTCGAAGAGTGGGAGTCGGTCCTGGGAGACCTCGAACGGGACCCCGCACTCACTGCCGACCGGCTCGACTGGGTGGCGAAACGCAGACTCATCGATGGCTACACCGAGCGGGACGGACTCGAACCCGATGATCCGAAACTGCGGGGCCTGGACCTGCAGTATCACGACGTGGATCCGGCGTCGGGGTTGTATCACCGGTTGGCGGGCTCGGGTCGCATGCGGCGGCTCTTCACCGACGAGCAGGTTCACGCCGCGATGTCGACTCCTCCGGAACGTACCCGCGCCTGGTTCCGGGGCACCTGTGTGGAACGCTTTTCGGAGTCGATGGTGGCGGCCAACTGGGACTCGCTGGTCTTCGACACCGACGAGGCGCATCTCAAGCGTGTTCCTATGATGGAACCGCTACGAGGTTCGAAAGCCACAGTTGGTCCGCTGCTCGACTCGGTCGAGACCGCGGCCGAACTCCTCCAGGCTCTGGAAGGATGACCCATGACCGACCGTGAACAGCCGAAGCGTCGACCCGAAACCGAGGAAGAGGACGTCGACGAGGCAATCGAGGTTTCCGAAACCGAAGCAGCCGACATCGACGACCTGTTGGACGAGATCGACACCGTCCTCGAAGAAAACGCCGAAGAGTTCGTCAAGAACTACGTCCAAAAAGGCGGGGAGTAGCGACCTTCCCGCCTCGGCTGGCTTCTTTGATCCGAAGTGGACGTATACGTCCGAACAAACCCTGGGTTCGAATGGACGTCAGACGTCGGGCCAGCAGTCCGGGCAGGGGGTTTGGCCGTCCCGTTCGGCCCGCACGCGCATCGCGATCACGCCGCGCATGCGTTTGGGCGCGCAGGCGGGGCGCTCCTCGTCTGTTTCCAGTGGACGGTGATAGTGGGCTTCGGCGAGATACGAGAGCACGAGGCGTTCTTCTGGAGCTGGCATCAGCAAGATGATGGCGGTGCACTCGCCAAGAGTCGAACCGAATTGGTGGGCGGCTCCCTTTTGGAGGCTTTGATCACCGTCCCAGATGCCGCGATTTCGCGGGTGTTCGGCTGAGGTAGCGTGCCGGCGGGTCCACCGGACCCGTCCAACCGTTCCTCCTGAGGAGACCCACCGATCATGTCCAAGACCGCCCTCGTCACCGGAGCAAGTTCGGAGATCGGACGTTCGATCGTCCGACGCCTCGTCGAAAGCGGGGTGAACTGCGCCATCACCGCCCGACGGCCCGAACTGCTCGACGAGGTGGTGGCCGCCCACGCCGATGCCGGCGCCGCGGTGCTCGCCCTTCCCGCAGACCTCACCGCCCAGACAGATCGGGAGATGCTGGTCGAACGGACCGCCAGCGAACTGGGAGGGCCGGACCTCTTCGTGCACGTCGCGGCGGGTTCGGCGATCAAGCCGATCCTCGACTTTCCCGACGAGGACTGGCAGGCCGACTTCGCAGTCAACGTCGATGCCGCTTTCGCCATCGCCAAGCTCGTCGCGCCCGGGATGCGGGACCGCGGTTGGGGTCGGATCATCACCATCGGGTCGGTCTTCGCGAGTCTCAGTGCGAACCCGTATTTCTACGAAGGCCGCTGGGGAGCTGACGAGGGTCGGGGACCTGGCCGCAACGCGGCGTACATGCCGTCGAAGGGTGCGCTCAAGATGATGTCGCGCGACCTCGCAGCGGTGTTCGGACCGTGGGGTGTGACGGTGAACATGGTCTCGCCCGGAATGATCGCGATCTCCGACCGGCCGATCGAAGACGACAGGAGAGCGACCTACGAGAAGTTCACCCCGGTGGGCCGCATGGGGCGGGCAGACGACATCTCGAATGCAGTGATGTTCCTGGCGTCCGAAGAGTCGAGCTTCGTCAACGGGATCGACCTGACGGTCGACGGAGGCTGGTCGATCTGGTGACACCGGCGCCCGGAGTCGTCGACCCGATCTCGGGGATGTCTATTCCGGCTGGCGCCCCACCAAGAGCGCGTCTCGCAGATTCGGCGGGAGCGGATCCAGCAGTTCCCGATCGGGCTGAGCTCCCATCGACTCGATGACGGTCGCGAAGAAGCATCGTGCGGCGACCGCCAGGACGACATCGAGGATGTCACGTTCGGACAGACCGAGTTCCCTGAGGTGATCGACTTCGCGTTCGGTGATCGACGTGGGGTCGACAGCCACTCTCGTGGCGAAGTCCATCAGCGCGATGTCGACGGCGTCGAGACCGGCGGTGCGGTGATCGGAGACCAGCGCAATCACGGTGTCGGGTTCGTACCAGCGATCCGACAGGATCTTCCCGTGGGCGGTCGTGCAGTAGCTCGATCGCAGCGCCCGGGCCGCCGCGAGTGTGACGAGTTCGCATCGCCGCGAATCCATCTGCCGTCGCACTGCGCCGATCAGCTGAATCCAGGCTGCGTATGCATCGGGATGGTGTGAGAACACCTCGGTGAACTCGGGCAGAAAACCCCACCTGGAACGCTCCGCCGAGTACATGTCGGCAACTGCGTTCGGCGCCTCGTCTGCCGGTACCGGACGGATGAACATGAGGGGCCCCCTGGAAAGTCGACCTGGCAAGGCTATGCCGTCGGGCGGTGCCGTGTCGGGTCCAGTTTGCGTTCGCTCGCCGACGGCCGGATCATGGAGACTCGAATCCCACTGCGACCAGGTGACACGATGACCGAATGGACTCCCCAGAGTTGGCGTGACCGCCCAGCCCTCCAGCAGCCGGACTGGCAGGATCCCGAGGGTCTGTCGGTGACCCTCAAGACCCTGTCGGCGATGCCTCCGCTCGTCTTCGCCGGTGAGGCGCGGGATCTGCAGGCGGCGCTCGGCGATGTGGCGGAGGGCAAGGCGTTCCTCCTCCAGGCGGGCGACTGTGCCGAGTCGTTCGACTCGATGGGAGCCGACGACATTCGCGAGAAGCTGCGGCTGATCCTGCAGATGGCGGTGGTGTTGACCTACGCGGGTGGCGTTCCCACGGTGAAGGTGGGTCGGATCGCCGGACAATTCGCCAAGCCGCGCAGCTCCGACACCGAGACCCAGGGCGACGTCGCGCTTCCGAGCTTTCGGGGTCACATCGTCAATGACATCGGCTTCGACGCCGAGTCGCGTGTCCCGCGCCACGAGCGTCTTCTCGAGGCGTACAACCGCTCCGCTTCGACGCTGAACCTGCTGCGTGCCTTCACCAAGGGTGGCTTTGCAGATCTGAACCGGGTGCATGCCTGGACTCAGGAGTTCGTCGCGGACTCTCCGGCGGGACGCAAGTACGCCGAACTCGCAGACGGCATCGATGCCGCGCTCCGCTTCATGCGGGCGTGCGGGCTGGACACGAAAGACGACGCCCGGCTGCACGAGGTCGACTTCTACACCAGCCACGAGGCGTTGCTCCTCGGATACGAGGAAGCGCTCACCCGCAAGGACTCACTCACCGGTGACTGGTACGACTGCTCGGCGCACATGGTCTGGATCGGGGAGCGGACCCGCCAACTCGACGGGGCCCACGTGGAGTTCTTCCGGGGCATCAAGAACCCCGTCGGATGCAAGGTGGGACCCACCGCCACGCCCTCCGACGTCCTGGCGATTTGCGAGGCGTTGAACCCCGAGCGCATTCCGGGTCGGCTGACGCTGATCACCCGGATGGGAGCCGAACGGGTCGCCGAAACACTGCCGCCCCTTCTTGCAGCGGTACAGGAATCCGGTCATCCGGTGGTGTGGGCCTGTGACCCGATGCACGGCAACACCTTCACGTCTGCCAGCGGTCGGAAGACGCGTCACCTCGAAGACGTGATGGCCGAGATCGACGGCTTCTTCACGGCCCACCGTGCCGTGGGTACCTGGCCGGGCGGGATTCATCTGGAGCTGACCGGCGATGACGTGACCGAATGCCTGGGAGGAACCCACGAGGTGGGCGACAGCGATCTCGACTTTCGGTACGAGACGATGTGCGATCCTCGCCTGAATGGTCGCCAGTCCCTCGACCTGGCGTTCCGGGTGGCCGACCTGCTTGGGAACAACCGCTCGGTCGCGGCTGCAGAGAACCGGTAATATTCTGCCGCTTGTTGCTTGAATAGGGCCATAAGAGGCAGTAAACTGCCGATTATGGATGCACGCCTGACGGACGAGCAGATCCTCGGCGAACTGGGTTCACGCCTGCGCCGGGAGCGACTGGATCGCGACTGGACTCTCGCCGAAGTGGCAGGACGTTCCGGGGTCTCGGAACGCACGATTCGTGCCGCCGAGACCGGGGAATCGTTCACGATGGCGACGCTGCTGTCGATGCTGCGTGCCTACGGGCTATTGGGCCGTCTCGACGCGTTGGTTCCCGACGCAGGTCCGAGCCCGATCCAACTCGCGGACCGACAGGGCGCGCCCCGCCAACGGGCGTCCCGACGCCGGGAACCGACGGTGGACTGGGAATGGTGACCGTCGCCGTCGCAGAGGTGCTGCTGTGGGGTAGGCGGATCGGCGCGGTTGCATGGGACGCCGACCGTGCGGTCGGAAGGTACGAGTACGACCCGGCGTTCCTCACCTCGGGCATCGAAGTTGCGCCGCAGACGATGCCGCTCGGACCGGGCATCTTCCAGTTCCCCGAACTCGCCCGGGAGACCTATCGGGGCCTTCCCGGTCTGCTTGCCGACTCGTTGCCCGACCGGTTCGGAAACATGGTCATCGACCTGTGGCTGCGCCGCCAGGGGCGGTCGAGGGAGACATTCACGCCGATCGACCAGCTGCTGTACATCGGCACCCGCGGGATGGGCGCCCTCGAATACCGGCCTCCGGTCGAGCGAAGTGAGGGGAGCGTCCACGTCGACATCGATGCGCTCGCCGACCTCGCGGCTGACGTCCTGGCCCAGCGTCTCAGCATTCGAACATCGCTCGACGACGATGGAGTTGCGGACCTGTTTCGAGTGGGGACGAGTGCGGGGGGCGCCCGTGCCAAGGCTCTCATCGCCTGGAACCCCGACACCAACGAGGTGCGGTCCGGTCAGGTGGAGGCTCCCGACGGGTTCGAGCCGTGGTTGCTGAAGTTCGACGGTGTCGGATCGTCCGACCGGGACCTGGCGGATCCCCAAGGATTCGGAGCGGTGGAGTACGCCTATCACCGCATGGCCACCGCGGCAGGCATCACGATGACCGAATGCCGCACCATGGGCGACGCATCCGGGCGGGTGCATTTCATGACGCGGCGTTTCGACCGAACCGTCGACGGACACAAGCTGCATGTCCAGACTCTCGCCGGCATCGCCCATTACGACTTCAACCAGCCGGGCCGGTACGGCTACGAGGACGCTTTCGGGGTGGCCCGCCGGCTGGGTGTCCCCGCCCACGACATCGGCGAGTTGAACCGGCGGATGGTGTTCAACGTCGTCGCCCGCAACCACGACGATCACACCAAGAACATCTCGTTCGCCATGAACCGTCGCGGCGAGTGGCGACTGACGCCGGCATACGACGTGATGTGGGCGTACAACCCTGCGGGCGATTGGACGGCTCGACACCAGATGACGATCAACTCCAAACGGGACGGGTTCACGCGTTCGGACCTCGTTGGAGTGGGACTCGAAGCGGGTGTTGACGACGCCGACGCTGTCTTCGATGAAGTCGTGGCGGCGGTGCGGGACTGGCCCACGCATGCTGACGTGTCCGGGGTGGAAGGGGAAAGATCGGAAGCCATCGCCGCCACCCATCGACTGACTTGGCAACGATGATCCTCGGCTCACCTACGATGCTGCGGGTATGTCTGGACGATTCGAACGCACATCACTGACACCCGGGCTGCCACTCGGTGCACCCTCGCCGGGTGCGAGCTTCTCCGATCTGATCGAGACGATGGGTCTCGCTCCCCGGATCGACATGACCGGAGCCAGTCCGGGCGCGATCTCGGTACCGGAAGGAACCACGGTGCTCGCCCTCCGGTACGGCGACGGCGTGGTGATGGCAGGCGACCGCCAGGCCACCGAAGGCCACCTGGTCGCCCACAGGCACATCCAGAAAGTGTTCGAAGCGGACCGTCATTCCGCGGTCGCGATCGCCGGGACTGCGGGACTGGCAATCGAAATGGTGCGCCTGTTCCAGACCGAACTCGAGCATTACGAGAAGATCGAAGGCACGGTCCTCTCCCTGGAGGGGAAGGCGACGTTCCTGGCCCGACTGGTGCGACAGCAACTCCCGATGGCCTTTCAGGGCCTCGCGGTGGTCCCGATCTTCGCCGGGTACGACCGGCTGACGGCGTCGGGTCGACTCTTCACCTACGACGTGGTCGGTGGGCGCTACGAAGAACAGGATTTCGGGGCGACCGGCTCGGGAGCCCGTCTCGCAAAGTCCTACCTTCGAACCGCCTACACCGACGATGTGACCCAGGACGGGGCCATCGACCTTGCAATCCGGGCGCTGGTGGCGGCCGCCGAGGAGGACACAGCCACCGGCGGCCCCGACATCCGACGGGGGATTCTGCCGACGGTGCTCTCGATCGACTCGACGGGTGGCACCTGGGTACCTGCAGCCGACGTGTCCGCGCTGGCCTCCGCGGCGTTGGAGGCGAGTCGATGAGCGTTCCCTTCTATGTCGCGCCGGAACAACTCGTACGTGACAAGGCGGAGTTCGCCAGAAAGGGCATCGCCCGGGGCCGGTCCATCATCGCAATCGAATACGACATGGGCATCCTTCTGCTGGCCGAGAACCCGAGCCGCGCACTGCGCAAAGTCAGCGAGGTCTACGACCGGATCGCCTTCGCCGGCGTCGGCAAGTACAACGAATACGAGACCCTCCGCAAAGCGGGAATTCGACAGGCCGACGTGATGGGGTACCTGTATTCACGTTCGGACGTGACAGCGATGGGTCTCGCCACGGCATTCAGTCAGACGCTCGGACAGATCTTCAGCCATGAGATGAAGCCGTTCGAAGTTGAAGTGCTCATCTCCGAACTCGGCGCGGACAAGTCCGAGAACCGGCTGTTCAAGGTCTCCTACGACGGCACCATGCTCGACCTGCGCGATGTCGCGGCGATCGGTGGCAAAGGCGAAGACCTCGAGGCGGCGCTGCGACGGGGATACTCCGATGACATGACGCTGCGGGAAGCATTCGAACTCGGGGTGAGCGCGTTCCGGGAAATCGAACAGCGCGAGTCCGAAGGCTGGGAGATGGCCGTCCTCGATCGTTCCAACGGACGCCGAACGTTCCGCCGGGTCGAGCCGAGCGAACTGACTGCTTGATTGTGCAGGGGGGCGACCCCCCGGCACCCCCCGATCGGCGCGGCTGCCACTTGGTGGACTACCTGTGGTCTCGCTCGATGACCCATGACGGGACCGGAACACGGCGGTCTGGTGGCGACGCCCCGGCACCCCCCGGATGGCGCGGCTGTTTGATTGTGCAGGGGGGCGACCCCCCGGCACCCCCCGACTGGCGCGGCTGTTTGATTGTGCAGGGGGGCGTCCCCCCGGCACCCCCCGGGCGGCGCGGCTGCCACTGGGCGGGCTTCCGGTGGTCTCACCCGATGACGCATGACGAGACGGGAGCGCGGAGGTCTGGGGGATGGCCCCCCGCACCCCCGATCGGCGCGGCTGCGGACTCCCTGGACCCGCCGTCCGCGTACAGGTGAGCCCGGCCGATAGGCTGCCGATGTGGATCGGCGGATCTTTGGTATCGAGAACGAATACGGCGTCACCTGCACGTTGCGGGGTCAACGCCGCCTGAGCCCCGACGAAGTCGCTCGCTACCTGTTCCGGCGAGTCGTCTCCTGGGGCCGGTCCTCGAACGTCTTCTTGGAGAACGGCGCCCGGCTCTACCTCGACGTCGGAAGCCACCCCGAATACGCCACGCCGGAATGCGACAAGCTCGAAGACGTCGTCGCCCATGACAAGGCGGGCGAACGCATCCTCGAATCCCTCGTCGAGTCGGCCGAACAGCGCCTCGAAGAAGAAGGCATCCGCGGCCAGATCTACCTCTTCAAGAACAACACCGACTCGGCCGGCAACAGCTACGGATGTCACGAGAACTATCTCGTCAGTCGGCACAAAGACTTCCACCGCACCGTCGACGTCCTCATCCCGTTCCTCGTGACCCGGCAGATCTTCCTGGGCGCGGGCAAGCTGCTGCAGACACCACGGGGGACGTCCTACTCGATGTCCCAGCGAGCAGAGCACATCTGGGAGGGGGTGTCGTCGGCCACGACCCGAAGTCGGCCGATCATCAACACGAGGGACGAACCGCACGCCGATGCCGAGCGCTATCGGCGACTCCACGTGATCGCAGGCGACTCCAACATGAGCGAGTACGCCACCTACGTGAAGGTCGGCACCGTCGTCGCACTCCTGCAGATGATCGAAAAGGACGTGGTGTTCCGGGATCTCACCCTCGAGAATCCGATACGGGCCATCCGGGAGATCGCCCACGATCTCGACTGCCGGCGCAAGGTGCGCCTGGCCAACGGCCGGGAACTCTCGGCGCTCGACATCCAGTGGGAGTATCTCGACCGGGCCATGCGGTTCGCTCGCAGCCCCGGGTTCGCACCGGAAGTCCAAGGTGCACTCGACCGCTGGGAACATCTGCTCACCGGCCTCGAGAAGGACCCGATGAGCCTCGACCGGGAAGTCGACTGGGTCATCAAGTACAAGCTCCTGGAGCAGTATCGGACGAAGCGGCAGCTCCCGGCGGGCGACGCCCGACTGTCGATGCTCGACCTCAGCTACCACGACGTGAACCGGAATCGGGGCATCTACTACATGCTGGCGGGACGGGACAAGGTCGACCGCATCGTCACCGACGAACAGATCGAACGGGCGATCAACGAGCCTCCGCAGACGACCCGGGCCCGCCTGCGGGGCGCCTTCATCAAGGCAGCCAAGGAGAAGAGGCGGGACTTCACGGTCGACTGGGTGCATCTGAAGCTGAACGACCAGGCGCAGCGCACCGTGTTGTGCAAGGACCCGTTCAAGGCATTCGACGATCGCGTGGACAAACTCATCGAGTCGCTGTGACAACCGCTTGTCCCGTCCGGTCAGATCCGGTACTTCTGGGTCGTCCATGAAGAACGTCCTCGAACGACTGCTCAATCTCCTCGCGTTCCTGCTGACTGTCGGGCGGTCGGTGTCCGCCGAGGAGATCCGTCAGACCGTCGCCGGCTACGACCCGGAGGCTGACGAGGCTTTCCGCCGGATGTTCGAGCGGGACAAGGACCTCATACGGAAGATGGGGATCCCGCTCGAGACCGTCGCAGCCACCTCCGCTCGCAACGAGGTGACTTACGCCATCGATCCCAACAAGTACGGCGTGCCCGACCCTGACCTCACCGAGGAGGAGCGTGCGGCGCTCTGGTTCGCCTCCCAGGTCGTGCGCATCGGAGGCAAGACCTCCGAGTCGGGTTCCTTCCTCAAGCTCGGCGGCGCGATCAGCAGCGAGGCCCTGGAGCCGCTCAGCGCGGATCTCGGCGAAGGGGCGGACGTCCTCGCCGACATCTACGAGGCGGTCGCAGGTCGGCGCAAGATCCATCTCGAGTACGGGGGCCGAGCCCGCACGGTCGCCCCGTACGGGCTCGGCCATCGGCGGGGTCACTGGTACGTGGTCGGCGTCGAACGGGGCGACACCAAAGTCTTTCGCGTCGACCGGATGCGGTCGGTCGAAGTGATCGGTGAGACATTCGAGCGCGATCCGTCGATCACCGTCGCCGCCGAGTTGGAAGGCCATCCGTGGGAGACGGGGACCGAACCGGTGACGACCACGACGGTTCGGATTGACCCGGACATCGCGTGGTGGGCGGAACGTCGTCTCGGCCGGAGCAGACCGACGATCGACCGCGAGGATGACGGGGGAGTGCTGCTCACGCTCGACGTCGCCAACCCTGACGCGTTCGTCGGCTGGGTGCTGGGATTCGGCACCTCGGCCGAGGTGGTGTCCCCGCCCGAGATGCGGGAGCGGATCGTGGCGAGGATACGAGGCGAAGAATGAATCGCACCGCCACCCACCTCACGAGGATTCTCGCCCTGATTCCGTGGGTGATCGCCCACCCCGGGGCCTCGGTCGACGAGGTGTGCGCCCGCTTCGGCTATCCGTCGAGCCGCGAGCTGCTGCGTGACCTCGACCTCGTCTTCGTCTGCGGGCTCCCCGGCTACGGCCCCGGCGACCTGATGGTCGCCTACGTCGAAGAAGACCAGGTCATCGTCGACATGGCGGACTACTTCGCGGCGGCACCGAACCTCACCGCCGCCGAGTCGCTGGCGCTGCTGGCAGCCGGCATGACGGTGCTTGCTGCCGGCCAGGGGAGCGAGGAACTCGGATCCGCAGTCGACAAGCTCGGTCGGGCTTTGCTGCCCGACGCCGACGACATGCTCGTCGTCGACATGGACGCCGAGCCGGAACTTGCCGCCACACTGCGGGACGCGGCCAGCCGGGGCGCGGTCGTCGAAATCGAGTACACCGGGCTGGCCCGGGGCGAACACACGGTTCGCGAAATCGAACCCTGGATCGTCTACGCCTCGATGGGAAACTGGTACGTGACCGCGCACTGCCGGCGGGCGAAAGGCGAGCGGGTGTTTCGACTGGACCGCATCCGCCGGGCGTCGCTGACCGATGAGCTGTTCAGCCCGCCGTCACCTCGGCCCGAACCGCCGACCGGGTACATCGCCACCGAAGACGACGTGGTGGCGACCATCGAACTGCAGCGGGGCGCATTGTGGGTGTTGGAGTACTACCGCCTCGAAGTCGTCGAACGCGACGAGGACCGGGCCCTGGTGCGGTTTTCGACGTACGAACCGCTCGTCGCCGCCCAACTGCTGCTGCGTCTCGGCCCCCACGCCACGCTGGTCGACGGCCCCGAAGTCGCCACCGCCCTCGCCACCCTCCGCACCTCCCTCCTGGCGCGCTATTCGGCTTTTTAGCGGGGCAGCGCTCCACGGATGACGCGCAACGCAGACCAGAACGGCTATCGGGCCATGGTCGTTTCCGACCACGCCAGGCGATGCATGGCACGGAGCACCCGGGCGACGACCAAACCCGGGGAGTGGAACAGTTCGTTGTCCCACACCTCCACGACCGCATAGCCGAGAGACTCGAGTCGACCACGTCGAGTCCGGTCGGCTTCGACATCGGTCAACGCGGTGTGATACCGCTCCGACTGCACCTCCACGACCGTCCTGGTGGGCTCGTGCAGGAAGTCGACGCGGGCCGACCAGTCCTCGTCCTGGATCGATGCCTGGCGCCGGAAGTCGACGCCGGGCCCTGCCCGAAACACATCCATGAAGCGGGACTCGATGTTCGACTGAGGTGGGATCCAATCCTCGCCGCGCTCGGTTGCGATCTTCCGAAGCGCAACGAGGCCGTCCCGGCCACGCTGAGCGAGCTGAGCGTCCAGATCGAGAAGGTCACGGCCGGTGAGGAGACCGAGGCTCCACGCGTTGTCGACCGCGCGAGCGAGCCGGTGTTTGCTCACCATCGACGCAAGATGCAGCATCGTCAGAGCGGGTGATGTCACCGGGATCGAGCCGATCCATCGTTGGTGCCGGGCGACACGGCCGGTGAACTGATGCACTCGCCACGGCAAACGATGGTGATGCCGGCTGACGCGCGTGACCACGACATGGACTGGTGTGATCCGAAAGCCGGCGATACCCCAAAGGGCGGCGGCGCTCGTGTGCGAGGCTGATGCGTCGTGGCCAGTCTCGAGAACCGCAGCAAGTATCTCGCGTTCCGGTGTCGGGATCGAGCCGCCGACCGCCAGCACGTTCATGTCGATGATTTCGAGCTGTCCCGACTTCACCCATCGGGCAACTCGATTTCGGTCGAATCCACGTTCTCGCAGTTGAGCCCTGGTGACCAGGCCGTACTGACTCGATGCGATCTCGTAGATAGAGGACAACATCACCACAACCTGCCGGTTCGAGTCGTCGAGCACCAGGGGTCCGTTTCTGGTCTGCGTTGCGCTTCATCCATGGCGCGCTGCCCCGCTAAAAACGCGGAACAACCCCTCAGGTTTTTCGGGAGAGGGCCGATGAAAAGTTCAGAAGCGTCGTAGCGGAGCGACTGAGGACATGACAACGATCAAGACCACATGCAACGAGTGCGGCGATGTCGAGCTGGCACCCGACGACCTCGTCCTGGAACTGGACCCCACCGAGTCGGAAGGCAACTACCGGTTCGCCTGCCCCGAGTGCGGCGACACCCAGCGGCGTCCTGCCAACTCCCGAGTCGTGAGCGTGCTGCTCGCAACCGGCGTGTCGTACGAGGTCATTCGACTCCACCCGATCACCGAGGACGAGATCGAGAGTTTCGTCGTCAACCTCAGCCAGGAAACCAATCCTTTCCGGCTGCTCGCCAACTGAGCGAACGCTCACCGAGCCGGCGCACAACTCTTCTCCGCACGAACCGGCCCTGCCGGGAACCCTGGATCGGGATCCCGCCGGGGCTGCTTCGCGTCCGGCAACTACCCAGCCGCACGAGTGCCGTAGACTTCAGAGTCATGCTCCAGGGTCAGGAGATCTTCGTCATTCTGCTGGTGGCGTTGGTGGTGCTCGGGCCCCAACGTCTGCCCGAACTCGCCCGCAAGGTCGGAGGGTGGACCGCAGAGCTGCGGAAGGCGGCTCGTGACCTACGGGCGGGCCTCGAAGCCGAAGTCGGCGACCTCAAAGGCATCCAGGAGGAATTCCGCGCTCCGATGAAGGAAGTCACCCAGGTGATGCGGGACGCCTCCCACGATCTGGACGAAGTCACCAAGCCCGTCAAATGGACCGGTCCCCAACCGACCACCGGCGGCCCCACCGTCGAAGACGCTGCCGAGGATCTCGCCGAGATCGAGCGCACCGGACAGCCGGTCACGGACGAACCCGACGATCTCGCCGGATGACCTCCGCCGCCCCCGGACGCGATCAGCCCCAACCGATCCTCCAGCATCTCGAAGAGCTGCGGTGGCGCATCGTCCGCATCGCGATCGGCATCTTCGTGGGCGCGATGGTCGCCCTCATCTTCAGCGACTGGATCAAGGAGCTCATCGAAACCCCGATCCTGGCGGCCTGCGCAGACCGGGGATGCGAACTGCAGGTGCTGGGAGCCACCGAGCAGTTTTCCGTGCTGATGCGAATCGGACTGTTCGGCGGAGTGATTCTGGCGAGTCCGGTGATCCTCTGGCAGGTGTGGGGGTTCATCTCCCCGGCACTCAACACGCGGGAACGGCGGTGGGCTGTTCCGCTCATCGGGGCGTGCGTCGGCCTCTTCGCGCTCGGCGTCACGTTCGGTTATTGGACGCTGCCACGCGGCCTGGACTTCCTGCTCAACATCTTCGACGACGTTCGCTCCGATCTCCGCATGCTCGAGTACTTCAGCTTCGCCATGCGGTTCATGCTCGCCTTCGGGGTGAGCTTCCTCTACCCGGTGTTCCTGTTCGCGGCAGCTGCGGCCGGCCTGGTGAGTTCCCAGCAACTCGCCAGGGCCCGTCGTTGGGCCGTCCTGGTCATCGTCATCGTGGCGGCGCTGATCACGCCGACGGGCGACGCGCTCACCCTGGCCCTTCTCAGTGTTCCCCTGTACGTCTTCTACGAGATCACGTACTGGCTCGTGCGGCTGTTGCTCCGCAAGTGACCAGTCCTCTCGACGACTTCTTCGACGGACTGGCGTTCACGGCGGATCCGTTCCAGATCGAAGCAGCCGAAGTGATCGCCCGGGGGGCGAACGTCGTGGTGTCCGCGCCCACCGGGGCCGGCAAGACGCTCGTGGCCGAGGCCGCGATCCATCTGGCACGCCAGCGGGGAACGCGAGTGATGTACACGACGCCGATCAAGGCGTTGTCCAACCAGAAGTTCGGTGATCTCGTGCGAATGCACGGCGCCGACCGGGTCGGGCTGCTCACCGGGGACAACGTCATCAACGGTGACGCCCAGATCGTCGTCATGACCACCGAGGTGCTGCGCAACATGATCTACGCCGACTCGACCTCGGTCGACGACGTCGGTTTCGTGATCCTCGACGAAGTCCACTACCTCCAGGACCGATTCCGGGGAGCGGTCTGGGAAGAGGTCATCATCCACGCGCCGCGGCACCTGCAGATGGTGTGTCTCAGCGCCACCATCGCCAACGCCGAAGAGTTCGTAGGCTGGGTGGAGGAGCGGAGAGGCAAGACCGAACTGGTGCTCACCCGGGACCGCCCCATCCCGCTCGAAAGCATGTACATGGTCGCCGACCGCGGAGGCGACCAGGGGATTCGTCTGCATCCGATGTTCACCGTGCGGGACGGGCGGCGTCGCCCCAACTCGAAACTCGAGCATCTTCTGTCGTTGGAGAAGGGCCGCCGTCGCCGTTTCCGGACGCCGCGGCGGACCGAAGTCGTCGCCGACCTGGCGGACCGGGGGATGCTGCCGGCGATCTTCTTCGTCTTCTCCCGAGCAGGCTGCGACGCGGCTGCGCTCTCCATTCTGGAATCCGGCCTCAACCTCGCCGAGCCCGACAGCGTCCCGATCATTCGCGAGGTCGCCGAACGGCGCACCGAACTGCTCTCCGATCGGGATCTCTCGGCACTGGAGTACGGACGGTGGCTGGCCGGCCTCGAAGTGGGCGTCGCCGCCCACCACGCGGGCATGGTTCCCGCGTTCAAGGAAGCAGTCGAGGAACTCTTCGCCAACGGTCACCTCAAAGTCGTGTTCGCCACCGAAACGCTGGCGTTGGGAATCAACATGCCGGCCCGGACCGTGGTGCTCGATTCGCTCTCCAAGTTCGACGGCGAAGGGCATTCACTGCTCAAACCGGGCGACTACACCCAACTCACCGGCAGGGCCGGACGTCGCGGAATCGACGTCATCGGTCATGGGGTGGTGCTCCATTCGCCGTACGTGCGGCTCGACCAGGTGCTGAAGATCGCCGAGTTGGGCGCACATCCGCTGCGTTCCAGTTTCCGGCCGACCTACAACATGGCTGCGAATCTGATCGGCAACTACGAACAGGACAGGGCCGAGCAGCTGCTCACCGCCAGTTTCGCCCAGTACCAGCGCGAGGGCGAACAGGAGTCCAGCCAGCGGCATCTCGCCGAGATGGGCGAACGCCTCGTGGACGAGCGGCTCCGCGCCGAGTGCGAACGCGGCTCGGTCGAGGAGTACGCCAGCCTCGTCTCCACCAGCCCCGAACGGGGGAGCTCGCTCGGCGAGTTGCATCCCGGTGACGTGATCGATATCGCCGGCGGTCGCCACCAGGGCCGGTATGTCATCGTGCGGCGGCTCAACCGGGGGAAGAAGGGCATGCGTGCGCTGGTCATGGGGACGTCGGGCCGGATGACGACCTTCGGGACCAGGGATCTGAGCGAGGGCGGCGTGGAGAGGGCCGGCCGGATCGATCTTCCCTTGGAGCACAGGGGCGGGAACGATCGCAAATTCCAACAGCTCACCATGCGGCGTTTGCGCGGCGTGCCACCGGCGGAGCAACGGATGACGAAGCGGACCGACATCGACCACCCGGTCGCCCGCTGCCCGGATGCCGGTTCCCACCTGCACTGGCTGAAGAAGTCCGAGCGCACCGCCCGGCGTCTGGAGCGCCTCCGGACCGAACTACGCGGTGCCGGGGTCGGTTTGGTCGAAGAGTTCCATGCCATCACAGATCTGCTGACCGAGTTCGGCTATGTCGACGGCTGGTCCTTGACCCCGCGGGGCACCCGGCTCCGGTTCGTCTACAACGAGATGGATCTGCTCCTGACCGAAGCGCTGGAACGGGGGGTCTTCTGGTCGCTCACTCCACCCGAGATGGCTGCGGTGGCATCGTTCTTCGTCTACGAACCACGGGGAGATCAGGAGACCGCACCGGAATGGCCGAATCCTGACGTGGCGGAACGCCATGACCGGGTGCAGGCATTGTGGGAGACCCAGACGGACGCCGAACGCAGGCACCGGCTGACACCGAGTCGCCGACCTGACGCGGGCTTTGCCAAGGCTGCCTACCGGTGGGCGTCGATGACCGAACTCGAAGACCTCGAATTCGGGTCGCTGGCTGCCGGTGACTTCGTCCGGGTCAGCCGCCAGCTCGTCGATCTCCTCCAGCAGATCCGTGACGCGTTCCCGGAACTCGCCGAGGACGCTCGCGCCACCCTGCGGTTGGTCGATCGAGGAGTGGTCGCCGCCCAGGGAGCCGGGTGATGAAATGGATGGTGCTGGTCAATCCGCAGGCGGGCCGGCGTCCTGTGGCCATCGACAGGGTGCGAGCGGCTCTTGTCGCCGCCGGCGTGGAGGCGCGCATCGAACAGCCTTCGAGTCGCCGAGAAATGTGCGAGGTCGCGCTGGCCTGTGCCGGCGAATTGGATCTCGCGGTCGTCGGCGGGGACGGAACCGTGTCCCTCGTCGTCGACGCGCTGATGAAGGCCGCGCCGCCCCGCATGCCTGTGGTCGGAGTGCTCCCGAACGGGACCGGTTGTGACCTGCTGCGCACGTTTGGGATTCCGCCGGTCATGGAGGCCGCCGCCCAGCGTCTCGCCGGAGCGTCGACCTATCGGATCGACGTCGGGCGGCTCGATGGAGCCTGGGGGAGGCGGCACTTCGTCAACGTCGCCCAGACAGGGGCGGGCGCGGCCGCAGCCGAGACCGCGGTGCACATGTCCCGGCGGTTCGGGTCGGCGCGCTACCCGATCGCCTTCGCCGCCCGACTTCCGCGGTTTCCGGTTGCCGACGTGGTCTTGGAAGGAGGTCGGGGGTACATGGGACGTGGCCTCGCCGTCATCCTTGCCAACGGACAATTCTTCGCCGGGGGATGGAATGTGGCACCCAAAGCGATGCTCGTCGACGGTGAGCTCGACGTGCAGGTCATCAACGCGCGCAAACGGAGGGCGCCCGCCATCGTCCCCAGGGTCATTCGCGGAACGCACCTCGGCCTCCCGGAAGTTCACCGGCTGAGCCTTCCGTCCCTGTCCGTCGCGACCTCGGTTCGCTGGCCGGTGGAGGTCGACGGCGACTATCTCGGCACCACGCCGTTCGATGCCCGAGTGATCCCGGGAGTCGTCGAACTCAAGATCTGATCGGCTTTCGTCACGGAACGAGTGGACGAGCGCCGGGAATGGGCTACTGTCGCCCCGCGTTGATGATCCGGCGCCCCGATCCGGTCCGCGCGCCGATACCAACCCGGACTTTTACGAACAGGATTTACTGCACATGGCTGACGAAGACGATCAGGTCGAAGTTCTCGACGACGAAGACGTCGAGGAGAATGACGAAGACGTCGAGGTCGACGAAGACCTCGACTTGGATGAAGACGCCGACGTGATCGAAGACGACGTGATCGTCGACGACGAAGATGTCGTGGTCGATGACGATGACGATGACGACGAGGAAGCCGACGACGAGGAAGCCGACGAGGCCCTCGACGAACTCGAGGCCGAGGAACTGGAGCTGCTCGACGAAGAGGCCTCCGAGTCGCTGCTGGTCAACGAGGCAGAGGAGCTGCGGGCGATCCGCCGCGAAGAGCTCACGATGAACGTCGAAGCGCAGGCGAAGAATGCCGACGAGTTCGTCTGTCAATCGTGTTTCCTCGTGAAACGGTCGAGTCAGTTGGCGAACCGTCGAAAGATGCTCTGCCTCGATTGTGCGTAGCGACCTGGTCACCGTCGTCGTTCCCACCTACAACGAGCGTGACAACCTGCCCCACCTGGCAGCCGCGATACGCCTCCACGGATACCGACTTCTCGTCGTCGATGATGCGTCGCCCGACGGAACCGGAACCGTGGCAGACGCCATCGCCGCCCCCGACCCGCTGATGGACGTGCTGCACCGACGCATTAAAGAAGGCCTCGGTCCTGCCTACGCGGCCGGCTTCGACCAGGTGCTGGCCGGTCCCTCTGAAGTCGTCATCGAGATGGACGGCGACTTCTCCCACAACCCCGCCGACCTCCCTCGACTCGTCGCGGCCGTGGAAGTCGACGGTGCCGACCTGGCAATCGGATCCCGGTACGTTGCGGGCGGGGCGACGCCGGACTGGCCCGCCCACCGGCGGTTCCTCTCCAGGGGAGGCAACCGCTACGTCCGGCTGATGCTGGGGATTCCCATCCGAGACGCCACGGCCGGCTTCCGGGCGTTCCGCTCCGAAGCCCTCCGGGCCCTTCCGTACCGTGCTGCGCAGGCTTCCGGATACGGCTTCCAGGTCGAAATGGCCATGCGGGCCCACGATGCGGGGATGCGGGTCGCCGAGATCCCTGTCGTCTTCCGGGACCGCACGGTCGGGACGTCGAAGATGAACGGAGCCATCGTTCGGGAAGCCATGTGGCTCGTCACCCGCTGGGGCGTCACGCGCCGGCTGGGACGCGCGCCCGCGGCTGCCGCGTAGGTCTGGCCGGGAGGATGCTTCCCGTACGGGCGCGGTCCGTCACCACCGATGACATCGATGTCCTCGTGACTCTCTACCGCTCGTTGGAGGACGAAATGACGCCCCTCTCTCATCTGTGGCCGCTGGCCGACGGTCTCGCCGAGCCGCTCGACGACGCCTTTCGAGGAATCATCGACGACCCGGCGACGGTGGCGGTCATCGGTGAGATCGACGACGTGGCGCTCGGCTTCTGCGTGGCGCGGGTCGAACCGATGCATCCCCAAGCGGAGGGGCGTCAGATCGGGTCGATCCGGCTGATCTTCGTCGACCACCCGGCTCGCGAGGTGGGGGTGGGCGAAGCCATGCTGGCGTCGGTGCTCACAGAGCTCCGGTCCCGTGGGGTCCGCACGTTCGATGCCCATGTCCTCCCCGGTCACCGCCTCGTCAAGAACTTCTTCGAAGCGGGAGGATTCAAGGCCCGTTCGATCGTCATGTCGCGGTACGAGGATGTCTGAGCGCCCCGTCCCCGGAGTGGGGGTGGCCGTGATCGACGCCGGACGCCTGCTGGTCGTCCGCAAGGACCGGGGCCCATGGGCCGATCATTGGGCAGTGCCGGGGGGCCGGGTCGAAATGGGCGAGCGAATGGCAGATGCGGCGATTCGTGAGGTGAAAGAGGAGACCGGGCTCGACATCCGGCTTGGTCCGGTGATCTGGACCGGCGAAGTGATCGACACCGCCGATCCGCCCGAGTGGCATTACGTCCTCGTCGACTACGTCGGTTTCGTCCTCGGCGGCGTCCTCGCCGCAGCCGACGATGCCGCCGAAGCGCGCTGGGTCACCCTCGATGAGGCACGCAGCCTCCCGCTCATCTCCACGATGCCTTCGCTCTTCGAGCGGCTTGGACCGTACCTGGCTTCGTGAGCGGTACCGTCAGAGACATGTCTGAAACGGTCGAACTTCTCCAGCAACTCATCACGAACGCCTGCGTCAACGACGGAACGCCCGAGAGCGGACAGGAGATTCGCTCCGTGGAAACCCTGCACGACTTCTTCGGTACCGCCGGGACCACCTTCGAGAAGCTCGCGGGGCGGACGTCGACGGTGTATCGAATTCCCGGATCGAACGCGTCGGCGCCGACGCTCATGATGATGGCGCATCTCGATGTCGTCCCGGTCAACGAGGACGGGTGGACTGCCGATCCGTTCGCCGGAAACGTGGCAGATGGCTTCGTCTGGGGTCGGGGGACCGTCGACATGTTGAACCTGACTGCCTCCATGGCGGTGGTGTTCAAGCAGTATCTCGACGGGGACGTTCCGCCCCTTCCCGGTGATCTCGTGTTCCTCGCCGTCGCGGACGAGGAGGCGGGCGGGCTCTGGGGGGCGAAGCCGCTTGTCGACGAGCGCTGGGATCTCGTGGAGACCGACTACCTGCTCACCGAGATTGCCTATCCGCCCCTGCGACTGGACGGCCAGCCCGCATATCCGGTGTCGGTGGGGGAGAAGGGGCCGTTCTGGACGGTGCTGCGCTCCCGGGGACGCCCCGGGCACGGGTCGGTACCGTACGGGAGCGACAACGCCATGGCGCCCCTCGTCGACGCCATGCGGTCGCTCTTCCTGGCGCCGTCACCGGTGGTGATCTCCGACGTCTGGCGGGCGTTCGTGGAAAGTGCCGGCTTCGAAGGTGAACTCGCGGCACGGCTCGTCGACCCCGATCAGATCGACAACGCCATCGACGAGGTGGCCGCCACCAGTCCCCGTCTCGCCGCCTACCTGCACGCCTGCACCCATCTGACGGTCTCTCCGAACGTGATCCGGTCCGGGGTGAAATCAAACGTGATACCCGATGTCGCCGAAGGCGAAGTCGACTTTCGTGCCCTTCCCGGACAGGACCGCACCGACGTCGACGATCACATCCGAAAGGCGGTCGGAGCAGGAGCCGATCGACTCGAGATCCTCCCGGTCGCCGATCACGTCGCCAACGAATCCCAGGTCGGGACGTCACTGTGGGAATGCGTGGTCGACTCGATCGAGGTGCACACGGGAAGTCGTCGGGTCGTCCCCACTCTCATGCCGGCCACCACCGACGCCCGGTTCTTCCGAGCCCGCGGCGTGACCGCCTACGGGGTGGGACTCTTCGACGAGGCGATGTCCTTTCCGGACTTCCTGTCGATGTTCCATGGCCACGACGAACGAGTCTCGGTGGCGTCGGTCGACTCCACCACGTCGCTCTTGTCTTCGATCCTCGACCGGTGGCGTCAGGGCGGATGAAAACCCTCATCTGCGACCTCGACGGGGTCGTCTATCTCGGCGACGAAGAGATCCACGGCGCAGGTGCGGCTCTCGGGCGGCTGACCGCTGCGGAGTGGAACATCGTGTTCTGCACGAACAACTCGACCCGCACACCCACCGAGTCTGCGGACAAGATTCGCCGGGTGACCGGGTTCGGGGCATCGGGCGAAATGGTGGCGACCTCCGCCCAGGCGGTCGCCACGCTCCTCGACGGCGAGTCGTCGGTGCTGGTCCTCGGAGGACGAGGGATCGAAGAAGCCGCGGTCGAGAGAGGAAGCAGGATTGTCGGACGCTGGCAGGACGCCGACACGGTGGTGGTCGGCCTCGACCCCGGCCTCACCTACGAACGTCTCTCGTCAGCCGTGCTCGCCGTGAGGAACGGTGCTCGGTTTCTCGCCAGCAATCACGACCCGTCCTATCCGACGCCCGAAGGACTACGTCCGGGAGCGGGGGCGCTCGTCGCGGCGGTCCACACCGCGACGGGAGTGGAGCCGGTCGTGGCAGGCAAGCCCCACCCTCCGATGCGGAAACTCCTGGCAGCCCGCGCCAGGGGCGACGTGTGGATCGTCGGTGACAGGGACGACACCGACCTGGCCATGGGTCGGGCCGAGGGATGGAACACCGCCCATGTTCGTACGGGTGTCGAAGGAACGCCCGCAGAGAAACCGACGGTCGAGGTCGCAGACCTGGCGGCGCTGACAGATCACCTGCTGCGGTAGCGCCGGCCGCGGCCGAGAAACCGCTTTCGGTTCACGAGGGCATACCCCGCGCCCGCCACGAACCCGCCCACATGTGCCTCCCAGGCGACTTGGCCCGCATCCGAGGAGATCGCGAATTGTCCAAGCAGCCACAGGCCCAGGAAGATCCACGCCGGAACCCGGAACGGGAAGAAGAAGAACGGTGGAATGATCGAAGTGATCCGTGCGGTCGGAAAGAGGATCAGGTACGCCCCCATGGCGCCGGCGATCGCTCCCGAGGCCCCGATGAGCGGCACCGTCGACGAAGGGTTCAACCCCACGAACGCTGCGGTGGCCACGAGGCCGGAGACGAGGTAGAAGGCGAGGAAACGCACATGGCCCAGGTGATCTTCGATGTTGTTGCCGAAGATCCAGAAGATCCACAGGTTGCCGAACAAGTGGGCGAACCCGGCGTGCAGGAACATCGAGGTGAGCAGGCTGACCAGGATGCTCTTGTCCGGAAAGATCTCGGGGCCAGGTGCGGGTTCACACGCGCCGGAGCGGACTTCCGACGCGGTCAGCGGGTCACCTGTGACCACCTCACAGGAGATCGCGGCCCGCTCGTACAGGAAGGCCACCGCCTCGGCCTCGTCGAATGGCTGTTCGGCGAAGAAGGCGTAGAGACACCCCACGAGGATCAGACCCGTCACGATGGCGGATCGGTGGGTGGGGTTGTCGTCTCGGATTGGGAGCAAGACCGGTCCCGTCGCTCGATTCCGCGATAATGAGCCGCATGGATACCACACGAGAGGTCGAAGACCCGCTTGCCGCGGTCGATGCACTGTTGGCCGAGATCGAAGGATTGGACCCTGCAGAGTCCATCGGCCCCATGACAGAGATCGCCGAACTCCTCGAGCGCGCCCTCGACGGCGGGGACGACGCCTGACCCGTCAGCGCCTCGATCGTGAGCTCGTGCGCCGGGGGATGGCGAAGAGCCGCGCCGAAGCGACCGCCATGGTCGAGTCGGGTGCGGTGAGGGTCGGCGGCGTGCCAACACCAAAGGTCACGACCCTGGTCGCCCCGGGAACACCGGTCGAACTGATCGGCCCCCCGCCAAGATATGTGAGCCGGGGGGGACTGAAGCTGGAAGGCGCCCTCACCGAGTTCGGAGTCGATCCCGCAGGGACGCGCTGCATCGATGTGGGGGCGTCGACCGGTGGATTCACCGATTGCCTGCTGCAGTCGGGCGCAGCGTCTGTGGTCGCAGTCGACGTCGGGTACGGACAATTGGACGACCGGCTCGCGGGCAGGCCCGAAGTGACGGTGGTCGACCGGACGAACATCCGCCACGCCGACCCTGCAGAGCTCGGTGCACCGTTCGACCTCGTCGTCGGCGACCTGTCGTTCATCTCACTGTGCACGGTGGCGGAGGTGCTGGTTGCGCTCATCGGTGCGGACGGCGTAGGGGTGTTGTTGGTCAAACCTCAGTTCGAGGTGGGTCGTGGCAAGGTCGGTCGCGGCGGAATCGTGAGGGATGATGCCGTCCGATTGTCGGCCCTCACCGACGTGGTCGACTGTTTGGCGTCGGTCGGCCTCGGTACGGTGGCAACCTGTGTATCGCCGATCACTGGAGCGAAAGGCAACGTGGAGTACTTCGTGCATCTTCGGCCCGCGCCCATCGCATCGGTGAGGACCCAGCCGTGAAACACATCGGTCTCGTCATCTCCAGTACTCCGGAGGCACAGATCTATGCCGAGACCTTCATCGAGGCTGCCGCCCGCGTCGGACTGGATGCCCGCCCGCTCGACGGGGACGCAGCCGTGGACCTGGTCGTCGCCGTCGGGGGGGACGGCACCGTGCTCGAAGCCGCTCACGCCGCAGTGGGACTATCCGTGCCCGTGGTCGGAGTGAATCTCGGAACCATCGGATTCCTCGCCGAGGCCGAACCCGACGAACTCGAAGAGACCGTCTCCAACCTCGCCGAGGGTCGCTTTCGCATCGAGGACCGCAACACCATCGAAGTCCAACTCCCCGACGGCACCCGGGGGTTGGGAATCAATGACGTTGTCGTCGAAAAGATCGACTCCCAGCGGTTGGTCGTTCTCGACGTCGAAGTCGACGGGGAGCCGTTCCTGCGTCACCGCGCGGACGGCTTGGTCGTCGCCACGTCGATGGGCTCGACCGCCTACTCGTTCTCCGCAGGCGGTCCACTCATGGACCCGCGGGTGGACGGGATTCTCATCACGCCGGTGGCGCCGCACTCGTTGTTCGACCGTTCACTCGTCATTCCGTCGGACTCGGTTGTCACCATCACCGTGGCCGACGACCGCGCCGTGCGAGTCAGCGCCGACGGTCGCGAGCTCGGTGCGATGAGCGAAGGAGACCGCTGCGTCATCGGACCGGGGCCAACTCCCACCCGCTTTGTTCGGATGCGGCGAGAGGGCTTTCCCGGCCGCGTCACCCGGAAGTTCCGACTGGACGACCGATGATCGACGAGCTGCTCGTCCGCAACCTCGGTGTCATCCGGGAGGCGCGGATCGAGTTCGGTCCCGGACTCACGGTGGTCACCGGCGAAACCGGGGCCGGAAAGACGTTGCTGCTGGGGGCATTGCGGATGCTTCTCGGCGCCGACGCCCGGTCGGATCTCGTCGGCCCGTTCGGGGACGAGGCCGGCGTCGAAGGCCGCCTGATGCGAGGAGACACCGAAATTGGCGTGGCCAGACGACTCAAGCGGGAAGGGAGGAGCCGGGCATATCTGAACGGTTCGATCGCCTCCGCCGACGCCCTGGACGAGGCGACGACGGGAACCGTCGAGATCATCGGACAGCACGACCAGCTCACCATCACCCGCCCAGCAGAGATCCGTCGGCTCATCGATCGCAAGCTCGATGACGAGGGTCGCGCCGCACGGGAGGCCTATCGGCAGGCGTGGTCCGGGCGCGAGCGGCTGCTGACAGATCGAGAGGCGCTGGGCGGCGACCGGCCGGCACTCGAGCGTGCGCGCCTGAGTGCACGCCACGATGCCGAGACGATCCGGTCCGCCGGGGTCACGCCGGGGGAGGACGACCAACTCGCCGAGCGACTTGGACGGCTTCGCAATTCCGAACAGATCAGGGCGCTGGCAGCAGACGGATCAGAACTCGTGGAACGGGTGCGCGACGACGTCGGGACGGTGGTGGGCATCCTTCGACGGGTGGCCGGCTTCGACCCGGGATCGGCACACCTCCTCGGCGCCGTCGACGGTGTGGAGAGCCAACTGGGCGACACTGCGGCCGGCCTCATGCGGTTGCTCGAGGACCTCGACATCGAACCGGAGGAACTGGAAGAAGCCGAACGGCGGCAGTCGGTGATTGCCGACCTGTGCCGACGTTACGGACCGGCGCTCGTCGATGTGGTGGAGTTCGGGCAGTCCCAGACGAAACGGGCCGAGGAGCTCACGGCGCTGCTCGACCGGGCCGAACGCATCGACGAGGAGATGGCCGATGCCGACCGCCAACTCGCCACCGCGGCCACCGGCCTGCGGGACGCCCGTCGCCGAGCTTCCGCCGGCCTTGCGGCCGAAGCTCTGGAACATCTGCGGGAACTGGGTTTCTCTCGACCGTATCTCGAGATCGGGGTCGAGGACTCTCCGGCGACGCCAGGAGGCGCCGACACCGCAACGGTGCTGTTCGCTTCCGACGACCGGCTCGACCCCGGTCCGGTTGCCAAGGTCGCATCCGGGGGAGAGCTCAGCCGACTGGTGCTCGCACTGCGCTTGGCAGGAGGTGCCGGGGAGGCGGAGTCGGTCGTCTTCGACGAGATCGACGCCGGAGTCGGTGGTCAAACGGCCATCGCCGTGGGAGCGAAACTCGCGGCGCTCGCCGAGAGTCGCCAGGTGCTGTGCGTCACCCACCTCCCGCAAGTGGCGGCACACGCGGACACCCACTGGGTCGTCGACCGTGACGGGGAGGAAGCCACCGTGCGGCTCGTCTATGGCGAGGAGCGGGTGGGGGAGCTGGCTCGGATGTTGGCAGGCATGCCAGACAGCGTCAGGGGCAAGCAAGCCGCGGCCGAGCTCTTGGTTCGGGCGGGAAGAGATGAGCCCCAGCGAAAATCAGCTCGTGCAACGTAGTGTGACGATGGCAATGTCGTCCCGAGGAAGACCATTTTGGAATTCGACGACGGTGTCGGCGACGATTTGAGCGAGATGGGGCTGGCTCCCGCTCCGGAACAGCAGTTCGCGAAGCCGTTCCTCACCGAAGAAATCGTCGCCGCGTCTCCCTTCGGGCACGCCGTCGGTGAACAGCACCAGCGTGGATCCCGGCTTCAAATCGATCCCCGTCTCCTCGTGGCGGGGATGCGGAAGGGCCCCGAGCACAGTTCCGGGTCGGCCGATTTCGATCACGTCACCTGCATCCGTCACCAGTAAGGGGAGGGGGTGACCTGCCGGACACACCGCCACGCCGACGTTTCCCTTCGAACGGATGTCGAGCCGTACCAGGACCGCGGTGCATGTCTCGCCCGGTGAGTCGGCCATCAGAGCGGAGTTGAGCGTGGCTAATACCTCCGGCATGTCATAGGCCTCCATCGCCGCTCCCCGGATCACGTACCGCATCATCGAGGTGAGGCTGGCCGCCGACGCTCCCTTCCCGCGAACGTCACCGACGACGACCATCCATTCGTCGGTGCCCATCCGGAAGACGTCGTAGAAGTCGCCCCCAATTTCATTGCCTTCACCGGCAGGTCGATATGCCGCGTCGATCTCGACGAATGGAATCGATGGCGGTACGGGCGGCAGGAGACTCCGCTGTAAGGACTGTGCGAGCTCACGCGTCTTGGCTTCGGATGCCTCAGCCAGCTTGCGGGCGGTGAGCAATTCGCGCTCGTATTTCCGGCGGTCTTCAGCCGGGAAAATGGCCAGATCGATGCGGGTCTCAGAACGTCCAGGGTGGGCACTCATGGCGTTGAGGAGTACTGGCGCTGTCCCGCCGAGCGTGATGAGCTCTACGGCGATCTCGGCGATGTCACCCTGCATGTCCAACAGCGGCGTGGCGTGAGTCTCCCAGTAGATCCGATCGCCCGCCGCCAGGAGATCTTGGAAGCGGGGCAACTCAGAAGGATCCGCGAGCCCCAGCCACTCGAGCAGGGTCTGGTTGATGGCGAGAAAGGTGCCGCGGCGATCGATGGTGGCCAGCCCACATGGTGCCCGGTGGTACAGGTCTGTGTGAGTGGCTTCCGGCCGAGTGTTCACAAGAACATCCGAATAGCCGTTACGGTTTCGTCTGGAGCGCTGAGATTCGGGCAATGCCCCACGGCGTCCAACAGGACGAACGTGCTATTCGGGAGTTTTGCGTGAACGTACCGTCCGACCTCCACCGGTGCGATCGCGTCATCGGAGCATTGCAATACGAGAGTCGGAATGTCCAGCCCAGCCAGATCTGCACGGTTGTCGGATCGGAAGGTGACCCCCGCGAAGTGGGCGGCGATGTTCGGGTCAGTGCGACAGAACGAATTGGTGAGGTCCTCGCCGAGTTCCGGACGATCTGGGTTGCCCATGATGATGGGAGCCATCTGGGCGGACCAGCCCAGGAAATTGTTCTCGAGTGCTACGAGAAGGTCATCGATCTCGGCCTCGGTGAACCCTCCGCGATAACCCGAATCGTCGATGTACCGGGGCGATGGACCTACGAGAACGAGGGACGCGAATAGGTCAGGACGTTGGCGTGCGGCCAGCACGCCCATCATTGCCGCGACGCTGTGGCCGACGAAGATCACGTCTTCGAGTTCGAGTACATCGCATATCTCGAGGATGTCGGCGGCGTAGCCGGCCAGGTCGCCGTATTTCCCCCGGTCGTAGGCACGAAGGTCGGAGCGACCTGCACCGACGTGATCAAACAGAATGATGCGATGGTCGTTCTCAAAGGCAGGCCACACGTACTGCCACATGTTCTGATCGCAACCGAAACCGTGGGCGAAGAGCATCGGTTGTCCATCGAGGCGCCCCCTCGTGGACACGTTGTTCCTGTGAAGGACGTTGCTCATAAGGCCAAAGGTTACGACAAGACGAGAATTCCACACTCTTCCGTACCGGCGACAGTGCAACGCGGCGGTTCGCCATCGAGAGAACTGACTTGCGGGGGTGTGGCGCAAAGATGACCCAGGCGACAGGCCGCCGCCGCGCCGGGCGCTCGCGGTCCGGACAGGGCGGGATAGAGTGACCGAAATGAGCATCGTCCGCACCGACCATGACGGCGTCCGGGCAACGATCACGTTGAACCGCCCCGATCGTAGGAATGCGCTCAGCCTGGAGATGCTCGGTGCCCTGGACAGTGCCCTTGCGAGCCTTCCGGCGGACTCACGAGTCGTGGTTCTCGCAGGCGCAGGCCCCGCCTTCTCGGCCGGCCACGACCTCGGCGAGATGATCGACCGGCCGGGAGATTTCTATGCCCAGCTCTTCGACGCCTGCGTCCAGGTCATGGAACGGATCCATCGCATCCCCCAACCGGTGATCGCCCGGGTCCATGGCGTCGCCACTGCCGCCGGTTGCCAGCTCGTCGCCGCCTGCGACCTCGCGGTCGCATCAACCGACGCCAGGTTCGCGACACCGGGTGTCAAGATCGGCTTGTTCTGCTCGACCCCGATGGTGCCGATCTCGCGTGCGGTGGGCCGCAAGCGGGCGATGGAAATGCTGCTCACGGGCGAACCGATCGATGCGATGACAGCGATGGAATGGGGTCTGGTCAACCGGGTGGCCGAGCCCAACGCCCTCGACGCCGAGATCGACGAACTCGTGGCGTCGATCACCCGCTATTCGGGTCGGGTCATCGGCATCGGCAAAGAAGCCTTCTGGTCCCAGACCGAACTCGACGAGCATCGGGCATACGACCTGACCAAAGCGGTGATGACCGCCAACGCCCAGATGACCGACGCCCAGGAGGGCATGGGCGCGTTCCTGGACAAACGTTCGCCGCAGTGGCCGGAGTAGAAGCCGCGATGCGTGACCGGGTTTCGATCACCGAGCTGACACCGCTGTTGTTCCTGGAGCGGTCCGCCGACGTCTTCGGCGACCGCATCGCCATCACCTACCGGGAGCGGTCGCTCACCTACACGGAGATGCGCTCCGAGGTGAATCGCGTCGGCAGGGCACTGCAGGAAACCGGGATCCGCCCGGGAGACCGGGTCGCGTATCTCCTGCCGAATCTCCCGGAAATGCTCATCGCCCATTTCGCCGTCCCGCTCGTGCAGGGTGTCCTCGTTGCCATCAACACCCGGCTGAGCGGACCGGAGATCGCCTACATCCTCGACCACAGCGGAGCGACCATCCTTGTCGTGGACACGGCCCTGTATCCAACCGTCGCCCCGCACCTCGCCGACCGGGCAGGTCTCAGGGAAGTGGTGACCCTGCACGATCCGCATTCCGGCGTATCCGAGGTCGACGGTCATACGTCGTACACCGACTTCGTCGCCCGCGGTGACGACACGCCGATCCCGATGCGCGTGGACGACGAGGAGCGCGTGATCTCGGTCAACTACACGTCGGGAACGACCGGCCAGCCCAAAGGCGTGATGTACACCCACCGGGGAGCCCACCTCAACGCCCTGGCCGAAGTGATTCACAGCCGGCACTCGACCGACTCGGTCTACCTGTGGACGCTGCCGATGTTCCACTGCAACGGGTGGTGCACCACCTGGGGTGTGACCGCGATCGGAGGGCGGCACGTGTGTCTGAGACAGGTGGATCCTGCCGAGATCTGGGAGTTGGTCTCCGCCGAGGGGATCACCCATCTCAACGGAGCGCCAACCGTGCTGATCTCGATGGCGAATCATCCGACGGCGGCGCCGTTCGGACGGCCCTTCGTCATCACCACCGCGGGCGCTCCGCCGAGTCCGACGATCATTCGTCAGATGACCGACCTCGGCGCGGACCTCGTTCACGTGTACGGCCTGACCGAAACCTACGGGCCGTACACGATCTGTGAGATTCAGGACTCGTGGGCGGAGGGCACCGTCGACGAGCGCATCCGGCTGATGGCCCGCCAGGGGGTCGCCTACATCGGGGCGGACCCGATCCGGGTCGTGGACGGCGACATGAACGACGTGCCCCGGGACGGCGAGACGATGGGTGAGGTCGTCATGCGCGGGAACAACGTCATGGCGGGGTATCACGACGATCCCGAGGCCACGGCGAAGGCGTTCGCGGGAGGCTGGTTCCACTCAGGGGATCTCGCGGTATGGCATCCGGACGGCTACATCGAGCTGCGGGACCGGGCGAAAGACATCATCATCTCGGGAGGCGAGAACATCTCGACCATCGAGGTCGAACAAGCCGTCGTGTCTCATCCCGCGGTGTTGGAGGCGGCCGTGGTGGCAATGCCGCACGACCATTGGGGCGAGCGTCCGAAGGCCTATGTCACGCTGAAGGACGGTGCGTCGGTGACCGGTCCCGAGATCATCGAGCATGTCCGTTCCCGCCTCGCCCATTACAAGGCCCCCGACGAGGTGGAGGTCCTCGACGCCCTCCCCAAGACCAGCACCGGCAAGATCCAAAAGTTCGTCCTCCGCGACGCCCTCTGGTCCGACCACACCAAACGCATCAACTGAGTTGCCCCGCGTACCCTGGGTTCCCAGCGACACTGGATGTATCTGCGAGCCCACGGTTCAGGCGGTAAGCAGAGCTCGGAGCGTGTCGACGACACGGTCAGGATGTCCGTGAACGTCCCGCCAGGTGAAACGGAGCACGACCCAACCGTGCACTGCGGCATCTCTGTCGCGACCGCGATCGGCATCGAACGAAGCCATCTGTCCATGAAAGCGACGCGAGTCCCACTCGATGGCCACCTTGCGCTCCGGGAAGGCATCGTCGAAGAACCGGTCAAGTGTCCAGGGAATGGGGTACTCGCTCTTCGGTGTCGGAAGCCCGGCATCGGCAAGAAGACGTCGCCCGTGTCGCTCAAGCACCGAGCTCGAGGGGTCTTCCCCGATGCGAGCTTCAAGCACCTCGCGCATCGTGGTGGTCCCGGGTTTGCCTCGGCGGCCTGTCGCCCCCAGCACCGCCTCTAGTTCGAAGACTTCGACTGCGCCATCGGAGGCGAGACGATCGACGATCGCACCCATGTGCCGAACCGAGCGGTCCGCCGCGAGGTCAACGACCGTTCTGGCGACGGTCGTGAGTCTCAATCCAGCGACCTGTGTCACATGCCAGCCGTCCAGATCGTGAGTACGTCTGACAATGACGCCGGGGAAGTCGTGGGTGGTCCGGGTGTGATGGGAGACCACGATGCGAGTCTCGTGCGGTTCGACGAACGGGAACCGGTGGATCCCGGCTGCAGACTCATGCGATATGACGGCACCCGGCCACGTCACGAGGACGGTGCTCATGAGATCGCGGCGGTCCCGCGGCTCGGCGAGTTTGTACACGGCCCGTTGGACGACCGTCCAGTGTCCGGACGCGATCCGCCACGTGATCTGACGCGGTGTGAGTCCGAGTTCGAGTGCCTGAGCCCTGGTGACGACCCCGCCTTGCCGGAGGGCGAGGTCGAGCGCGATGCGATCGAGATGTTCCATGTCCCGAAGATGAACGCCCGGTGTGACGAAATCGCCGAACCGTGGGCTGCCGAAGACCTGGGATGTACTCGGGAACCCAGGGTACGCGGGGCGGTCGTGCTACGGTGGACTCCCGTGCTGAGCAGGTTCACAAACCGCCCGTGCGGACCCTCCGGGAACGCCATCCGATGATCGGTCGACCCACCAAGTACGTCTTCGTCACCGGCGGCGTCGTTTCGAGTCTCGGCAAGGGGATCACCGCCGCGTCCCTCGGTCGGATCCTCAAGACTCGTGGCCTCAACGTCGTCATCCAGAAGCTCGACCCGTACATCAACGTCGACCCTGGCACGATGAATCCGTTCCAACACGGCGAAGTGTTCGTCACCGACGACGGCGGCGAAACCGACCTCGACCTCGGGCATTACGAGCGGTTCGTCGGCACCAACCTGCGGCGCACGTCCAACGTGACCGCCGGCTCGATCTACCTGTCGGTCATCAAGAAGGAGCGAAGGGGTGACTACCTGGGTGACACGGTCCAGGTGATCCCGCACATCACCAACGAGATCAAGCAGCGGATCCGTCAGGTCGGTTCCGAAGACGAGATCGACGTCGTCATCATCGAAGTGGGCGGCACCGTCGGTGACATCGAAGGTCTGCCGTTTCTCGAAGCCATCCGGCAGTTCGCCAACGACGTGGGTCGCGAAAACGCCATGTTCATTCATGTGACGCTCGTGCCCTACATCGCCTCGTCCGAAGAGCTCAAGTCCAAGCCGACCCAACACTCGGTCGCCGAGCTGCGCTCGAAGGGCATCACCCCCGACATCATCGTGGTGCGTTCCGACCGGCCGATCGACGACTCGGTGCGCAAGAAGATCTCCCTGTTCTGCGACGTCAGCACCCGTGCGGTCGTGAGCGCCCCCGACGCCACCGACATCTACGAAGTGCCCCTGACGATGCACCAGAACGGGCTCGACACGGTCGTCTGCGAGCGGCTCGCCATCGAGTGCCCGCCGCCGGATCTCTCGGCCTGGCGGGCGATGGTCGAGCGGATTCGCACCGCCGACACCCCTGTGAAGGTCGGCATCGTCGGAAAGTACGTCGACCTACCCGACGCCTATCTCTCCGTCGCCGAGGCGCTGCGCCACGGCGCCGCCACCCACGGGATCGCCCTCGATGTGCGGTGGATTCCCTCAGACGAGCTGACCGGCATGCTCGCGTCCAGTTATCTCGAGGACCTCGACGGACTGGTCGTTCCGGGAGGCTTCGGATCCAGGGGAGTGGAAGGCAAGATCGCCGCCATTCGCTATGCGCGTGAGGGTGGCGTCCCGTTCCTCGGACTGTGTCTCGGACTGCAGTGCGCGGTGATCGAGTTCGCCCGGAACGTGCTCGATCTGGGGGAAGCCAACTCCACTGAGTTCGACCCGACGACCACCCACCCGGTCATCGACCTCATGGCGAGCCAGGAAGGCGTCGAGGACAAGGGCGGGACGATGCGTCTCGGCCTGTACGCCGCCAAGTTGGCCGAAGGCAGCATCGTGCGCAGGGTCTACGACAGCGAACTGGTCTACGAACGCCACCGGCACCGGTGGGAAGTCAACAACCGCTACCGACGCGATCTGGAGGCGGCAGGGATGCGACTCAGCGGCGTCTCGCCGGACGGCTCCCTCGTCGAGTTCATCGAGCTGGCAGACCACCCCTACTTCGTCGGGACCCAGGCGCACCCGGAGTTCAAATCACGCCCAGACGACCCGCACCCCCTGTTCGTCGGCCTGGCACAGGCTGCCGAACGCCACGCCGCTCGCAAGGCGGCTTCGGCCGAAACAGCCGGAACCACCTCACCGACGCCGGTGAAGTGACTTTCGCCGAGGAGGGAAGGGAGACTCTCGGGGAGGGCGTGTTCGTCCGTCTGGAGAGAGTCACCTTGCGCGGCCCGGACGGGTCGACGCACCCCAGGGACGTGCTTCGCCATCCCGGAGGGGTGGCGGTGCTCCCCGTCGACGACGGTCGAGTCTGGCTCGTACGGCAGTACCGGGTCGCCATGCGCCGGGATATCCTCGAGATTCCCGCAGGCAAGCGAGATGTCGCGGACGAACCTCCGATCGAGACGGCCCGGCGAGAGTTGCGCGAGGAACTCGGGATGACCGCAGCCGAGTGGGTGTCACTGGGGACGATGGAGCCTTCACCCGGGTACACCGACGAGGTGATACACCTTTTTGCGGCCCGCGGTATCGTCGCCGGGGCGCGGCGACCCGATGGGATCGAAGAGGTGGAAGCTGCAGTCGTGACGATGACATTGGAGGACGCGATGGATGCGATCGACGCCGGGGAGATCACCGACGCGAAGACGCAGATCGCGCTGTTGCGTTGGTCGAGGAGAAGCGAATGATCGTTGGTGTTCCCCGCGAGGTGAAGACCTCGGAATTCCGGGTTGCGATCACGCCGGTCGGCGTGCGAGAACTCGTGGCACACGGCCATGAGGTACTCATCGAATCCGACGCCGGCGAAGGTTCGACGATTCACGACGAGGAGTACGAAGCCCAGGGGGCTCGCATCGTCACCCAGGTGACCGATCTCTTCGCCGAGGCCGACCTGATCCTCAAGGTCAAGGAGCCGCAGCGAGACGAATTCGACCTCTTCCGTCCCGGCCAGCTGCTCTTCACCTACCTTCATCTCGCCGCCTACCCGGCGGTGGCCGACGCGTTGGTCGAGCGCGGCGTGACTGCCATCGCCTACGAGACGGTCCAGCTTCCCGACCGTTCCCTCCCGCTGCTGGCGCCGATGTCCGAGATCGCCGGCCGCATGGCCACCCAGGTCGGTGCCCGCTTCCTGGAGAAGGCTCAGGGTGGGCGGGGCGTGCTGCTCGGCGGCATCCCAGGTGTCCGCCCCGCAAAGGTCGTCATCATCGGCGGGGGAACGTCCGGGGCAAACGCCGCGGCGATGGCGGTCGGAATGCAGGCGCATGTCACCGTCGTCGATCGCGACCTGGCCCGGTTGCGCGCCCTCGACGCGCACTATCAGGGCCGCTTGTCGACAATGGCGTCGAACCGCCTGACTCTCGAAGAACTGGTCCTCGACGCCGATCTGGTGATTGGAAGCGTGCTCGTCCCCGGGGCGAGCGCCCCCAAGCTCGTCACCGAGGACATGGTCAGGGGGATGCCGCGGGGTTCGGTGCTCGTGGACATCGCCATCGACCAGGGAGGTTGCTTCGAGACGAGCCGGGAGACCACCCACACCGACCCGGTGTACATGGTCCATGACATCGTCCACTACGCCGTGGGCAACATCCCCGGCGCCGTCCCGAACACCTCTACCTACGGGCTGACGAACGCCACACTGATGTACGTGGTGGCGCTCGCGGACCTGGGGGTGGTGGCGGCTTTGAGCCGTCATCCCGAGCTGGTCGGAGGTGTCAGCGTCGTCAACGGAGCGCTCACGAATCGTGCGGTTGCCGAGAGCCTCGGTCGCGAGTTCGTGGATCCGTTGGTGACACTCGCTGGTTGAGCCCGCGATGACGGCGGAGCTCGGTCGCCAGATCGACGAGTTTCTGGCCGCGCTCGCGGTGGAGCGGGGGTATTCGCCCGCCACCATCGATGCGTACCGTCGGGACTTGTCGCAGTACCGCGCGCACCTCGACGGCCGGGATTCGTCCGTGCCGACGATCGACGACTTCGTGACGTCACTCTCCGACCTCGCCCCCACCACGGTCGCCCGCAAAGTGGCAGCGCTGCGCGGGTTCCACCGGTTCCTGGTGGTCGAAGGTCTACGGGAGGACGATCCATCGGGCCTCGTCGACGCGCCCAGACGCCCCGATGCCATTCCCAAGGCACTGGACGTTGCGGCTTGTATCCGGCTGGTGACTGTCCCGGACGGTCCCGGCCCGGCCGATGCCCGGGATCGGGCGATGCTGGAAGTTCTGTACGGCACCGGTGCTCGCGCGAGCGAAGTGGTCGGTCTCGATCTCGGCGCCGTCGACCTCGAGGAGGCGCGGGCGGTGCTGACCGGAAAAGGGAACCGTCAGCGGATGGTTCCCCTCGGGGGACCGGCCGTCGAAGCGATCGCCGCATGGCTGCCGGCGAGGCTGGACCTGGGTCCGAGAGACGATGCGGTGTTCCTGAATCTGCGGGGAGGGCGTCTCACCCGTCAGACAGTCTTCGACATCGTGAAACGCGCTGCCGAACGAGCGGGTCTCGATCCCTCGGAAGTCTCTCCCCATGTGCTCCGACACAGCGCCGCGACGCACATGATCGAGGCCGGGGCAGACATCCGATCTGTTCAAGAAATGCTCGGTCACGCTAACGTGAACACCACTCAGGTGTACACGCGAGTCACTCCCAGACACCTCAGGGAGATTTACCTCGAAGCGCACCCGAGAAGCCAGTGAGGACGGATGATGACCACCTTCGACACGACTTCGGCGAAGGTCGCCCTGACAGAAGAACGCGAGCGGATCGTTCATCAGATGATCGAGCTCGGGGTGACCGAAACCGGTGAACTGACAGGCGACGTCGACTACGGAGACGGGTTTGCCGACGCCGCCGCCGCGACGCATGAGAGAACGGAAGTCCTCCAGGTAGTCGAGTCTCTCAAGTCACAACTCTCCGACATCGATGCGGCCCTCGTTCGCATCGAGAAGGGCAACTACGGGGTGTGCGTCTCATGCGGCAAGGACATTCCTGCCGACCGTCTCGAGTTCCGGCCCTCGTCGATCTACTGCGTCGACTGCAAGACGAGCCGCTGAGCCATTGCCCGGGTCGTGGGCCCATCTCGCTCGACGGTTCGCGTGGTCCTTTCGGGTCGAGCCCCTCAGCCCTGCCGAACTCCGAGAACTCTCCGAGTTGATCGACGAGCGGACGTTGAAGGCGTATCTGCAACAGAACGACGCCGACCAGCGTCACGGGCTCGAAGCTGCCCGGTACGTGCGAGAACGCGACGGTCACACCGAACTGGTCGTCGCCGCCCTCTGCCATGACCTCGGCAAGCGACACGCTCGGCTCGGAATCACAGGTCGGGTGATCGCCTCGGTCCTCGCCCGCCTCCGACTGCCGGCCCCGGGGAGGCTGGGTGTCTACCTCGACCACCCGGCCCTCGGCGCGGCAGAGTTGCAGAAACTGGGGCTGGGTGGCCTCGCGACCGATTACGCCGCCCACCACCACGGTGCTCGGCCCGAGTCGATCGACCCGCACGACTGGAGGATGCTGAGCGAGGCCGATTCGACGTTCACCGGCGATGACGCCGCCGACAACTAGCCTCCGTAAGGCATGTCGTACCACGTCCGGACCTCCGTGTTCGAAGGTCCCCTCGACCTCTTACTGCAATTGATCACCCGTCACCAGGTCGATGTCACGTCCGTCAGCCTCTCGGACCTCGTCACCGAGTACCTGGCACACCTCGAAGAGATGCGGGGTCTGGACCTCGACGTCACGTCCGAGTTCCTGCTGATCGCCGCCACCCTGATTCAGTTGAAGATCCGCCAACTCCTCCCGACCGACGCCGACCTCGACCTCGACGAGGAACTCGAACTGATGGAAGAGCGCGACCGCCTCCTCAGCCGTCTCCTCATGTGCGTCACGTTCAAAGACGTCGCCGCGGTGCTGGCGGCTCGGTTCGAGTCTGCGAATCGCTTCGTGCCGCGTACCGCAGGGCTCGACCAGACCATCGACGTGCCACCGCCCGACCCCGACCTCGGTGTGGATGCGGCCGGACTCTCGGACATCGCCGCCCGGGTGTTCGCCACCCGCACGGTCGAACTCGATCTCGATCATCTCGAACTCGACCTCCCATCGGTGCAATCGGCCATCGACGAGTTGCGGGTACGGGTGACCGAGTTGGCAGAGACCACCTTCGACGATCTGATCGCCCACTGCACCCGCCGGGTCGAAGTGGCCGCCTACTTTCTCGCGCTACTCGAGATGGCCCGGTGGGGGCTCGTCGAACTTGCCCAGGATGATTGGCTGGCGGAGATCGAAGTGCGGCGCTCGTCCGGCGACGGACGCGAGCTCGTGTCCGAATGGTCGGAGTGATGGAAGTCGGCGCCGCTCTCGAAGCGATCCTGTTCGTCACCGAATCCCCGATTCCCACGAGCGAACTGGCAGAACTCCTGGAGATGTCGCCCGAGTCGGTCGAAACCGAGCTCCGGCAGCTGGGGACCGTTCTCGACCAACGAGGCTCTGGTCTGACGGTGCGCCATGTCGCCGGCGGCTGGCGGCTCGCCACGCGCCCCGAGGCGTACCCGTATCTGGAACGGTTCGCGGCGGGACCCACCGCCCGCAAACTCTCGGCGGCCGCCCTCGAGGTGCTGTCGGTCGTTGCATACCGCCAGCCGGTGTCGCGCGGGCAGGTCGCGGAAATCCGCGGGGTCGACTCGGACTCGTCGATCCGGTCGCTGGAACGTCTGGGCCTCATAGAAGAGGCCGGGCGACTGCCGTCACCGGGCAACCCGGCCGTGTACCGGACGTCGGACCTGTTCTTGGAGAAGCTGGGCCTGAATGGTCTCGACGAGTTGCCGCCCCTCGCCGAGCATGTTCCCCCTGCCTCGGTGGTGGAAGTCCTCGAGGAGACGTTCCGGGACCCGACCAGCGTCGACGAGTGACCTCCGCAGTCCGCCTCCAGAAGGCGATCAGTGCCGCAGGTCTCATGTCTCGCCGCGCCGCTGAGGAGCTGATCAGGGAGGGGCGTGTGACGGTCGACGGTCGGAAAGCAGTCCTCGGCGACCGCTGTGACCCGGAGCGATCTGTCGTGATGGTGGACGGTTCGCGCATTCCGGTGGCACCGGGCTTCGTCACCTACCTGCTGGCCAAGCCGGTCGGGGTGGTGTCCACGGCGGATGACCCGCAGAATCGCTCCACCGTCGTCGATCTCGTGCCGCCCGAACCCCGGGTGTGGCCGGTGGGTCGTCTCGACGCCGACTCCGAGGGGCTGCTCCTGTTGTCGAACGACGGAGATCTGACGAACTGGGTCACCCATCCCTCGAATGGCGTCACCAAGACCTATGTCGCCCAGGTCACCGGGGCGCCGGGACGGCGGGCACTGCGTGCGCTGGAGGAAGGCGTGGATCTCAACGACGGACCCGCCCGGGCGGTATCGGCTCGCCGGCTCGACGTGTCTGGGGACCGGTCGCTCGTCGAGATCGTCATGAACGAAGGCAGAAACCGGGAGGTCCGTCGCATGTGTGAGGCGGTGGGTCATCCAGTGTTGCGGTTGGTGCGGACCGCCATCGGACCGATCTCGGATCGCTCCCTCGAGCCCGGATCATGGCGGGTCCTGACGGCGAACGAGGTGGCAGCGCTCTACGGCTACGGTCGAAGCTGACGATGCCTCGAACCGCCGCCCGCCCGATCGAAACCGTGAGACGACCCCTCGACGCCGTCGTTCGCCCCCCAGGGTCCAAGAGCATCACGAACCGGGCACTGATCGTCGCCGGCCTGGCTCGGGATGGTTCGGTGAGCCGGCTGCTCGATCCTCTCGAAGCCGATGACACTGTGGCGATGCGCGCCGGACTTCGATCCCTTGGGGTGATGGTCGACGATGTCGACGATCCCTGGCTTGTCCTGGGGACAGGAGGCCATCTCAGTGGTGACACGCTGATCGATGCGGGTGCCTCGGGCACGACCGCCCGCTTCCTGACTGCGGTCGCGGCACTTGCCGACGGACCGGTCACCATCGACGGAACAGCGCGGATGCGGCAGCGACCGCTGTCAGACCTGCTCGAAGCCCTCGCCATGCTCGGCGCGGAGGTGAGGTCTGCCACCGGATCGCCTCCTGTCACCGTCACCGGCCCGCTGCACGCGGGTCGCACCGAGGTCAGCGGCGCTACTTCGAGCCAGTTCCTCTCCGCGCTCTTGTTGATCGCTCCCATGCTCGGAGATCCGGTGGAGGTTGTCGTGAAAGGCACGCAGGTCTCCGAAACCTACGTCACTGGCACCATCGAGGTGATGGAGGCGTTCGGCGCGTCGGTGGAACGTCGGGACGGCTCCTATTTGGTGGCGCCCACCGGATATGACAAGGCCCACTTCGAGATCGAACCGGATGCGTCGGCCGCGGTGTACCCGGCGACCGCGGTCGCGATCGCCGGGGGCCGCGTGGTCATTCCCGGGATTGCATCCCACTCGAGTCAGCCCGATCTCGCGGTCCTCGATGTCCTGGCCGAGATGGGATGCCGTGTCACGCGTTCCGAGCACGAGGTTCTCGTTGAGGCCGAAGGCGCGCCGCTGGGGGCTGTCGACGTCGACCTCAGCGGATCACCGGATGGTGCCCTGGTTCTGGCGGTCGCCTGCCTCTTCGCGGACGGTCCATCCCGGTTGCGCGGTCTCGGAACGCTTCGGGCCAAGGAGACGGATCGGTTGGCGGCACTCCAGACCGAACTGGGCAAGCTCGGGGCGGTGGCTGAAATCGAGGGAGACACTCTGGCGATCACTCCGGGGCCGCCGAAGGCAGCTGCGATCGAAACGTACGACGATCACCGGATGGCAATGTCGTTCGCCCTGGCCGGCCTGCGGATTCCTGGAGTCGTCATCACAGATCCCGAGTGTGTTTCCAAGACCTGGCCACAGTATTTCGACGTCCTGGACGCGATGTGCCGGGGCTGATCGTCGCCATCGACGGCCCTGCAGGCTCGGGCAAGTCCTCCGTCGCGCGGCTGGTCGCAGGAAGATTGCGCCTCCCGCATCTCGACACGGGCGGCTTCTATCGAGCAGCGACCCTCGTCGCGCTGCGCAACGGCGTCGACCCCCGAGACGCCGCCGGAATCCTGGCTGCATTGGAGGGCGTGGCGATCTCGTCGCGGGACGGCCTCACGGTCGTCGGCGACGAGGTCGTCGAGGGTGCCATTCGCGATCGGGAGGTGACTGCAGCCGTCAGCATCGTCAGTGCCCACCCCGAGGTCCGGGAGATTCTGGTGTCGAAGCAGCAGCAATGGGTGGCCGACCGGGGTGGCAGTGCGGTCGTCGAAGGTCGGGACATCGGCACGGTCGTGTTCCCCGATGCCCCGGTGAAGTTGTTCCTCACCGCCGATGAGGCCGAGCGCGCCCGACGGCGGGCGGCGGAGCGCGGCGAGGATCCCTCCGCGCACCTCGAGGCCATTCGCAGGCGGGATGCGATCGACGGTTCCCGCCGCGTGTCGCCGATGACCGCGGCCGAAGATGCCGTCGTGGTGGACACCACCGACATGACCGTCGGCGAAGTGGTCGAACGAATCTGCGGTCTGGCCGCGCAGGTCTGAGATCGGGACGAACCGCGGGCTGGGGACCACACTGAGTGTGGTCAGGAACCCTGGGTTCGGGGGGTTTCGACGGAGGCGGTGACCAGGTCCAGTGCTTCGGTCGCGGTCCAGTCCCGGTCCCGGTCGAGCGGTCCCTTCCCGGCGGGGCGGGCGGTGACGCTCGCTTCCACCAGCGTCTGCAATGTGCCCACGAAGGCTCGCAGCTGGCGGGGGAGTGGGAAGTACTCCTCTTCGTCGGTCACCCGGAACAGTTCGAAGCCGAGTTTGGGATCGACCCGGTCGATGACCTCCTGGACGAGGTGGTCGGGAGCCGATGCGCCGGCGGTTACGCCCACGACGGAGGCGTCTTCGAGCCATTCGGGGAGAATCTCGGCTGCGGAGTCGATCCGGTGCGCGGCGATTCCGTGTTCGCGCGCGACCCGCACCAGAGCTTGGGTGTTCGACGAGTTGTCCGAGCCCACCACCAGGATCAGGTCGCACTCGGAGGAAAGCGCCTGCACGGCGGACTGGCGGTTCGTGGTGGCATAACAGAGGTCGCTCTTGCGGGCAGTCCACAGTTCGGGGTACCGGGACGAGGCTTCGTCCATGACTGTCTGCCACTCGTACATGCCGAGGGTGGTCTGGGCGAGCAGTGCCACCCGGGAGGGATCGCTCGGTGCGAAGTCCGAGAAACCGCGTTCGGGTTCAACGAGGGTGATGGCTGCGGGGGCTTCTGCAACGGTCCCCACCGCCTCGTCGTGTCCCTCGTGTCCGACGTAGATGATGTCGAACCCGTCGCGGGCCATGCGCTTGACCTCGTGGTGGACCTTCGTCACGAGTGGGCAGACCGCGTCGATGACGACGGCCGCCCGCGCCGCCGCGCCCTCGACGACCTCTGGCGAGGATCCATGGGCAGAAAGCATGACCGGAGCACCTTCCGGAACTTCGGAGATGTCGGAGACGAAGACGACGCCGACACGTTCGAAGGCACGGACCACCCACTCGTTGTGAACGATCTCGTGGTAGCAGTACACGGGGCCGTCGAAGATCCGCACCATCCATGTCAGGGCCTTGATCGCCATCTCGACGCCGGCACAGAATCCGCGAGGTTGGGCGAGGAGAAGTCGGTCGACCATCGCCCGCGAGGTTAGGGCCAGCCGGAGTCATACCGAACGCCCCCTACGCTGGGGGTCTCATGAGTCGCCTCCCGATCGTCGCCGTCGTCGGCCGCCCCAACGTCGGCAAATCCACCCTGGTCAACCGCATCGTCGGTGGGCGCCCAGCCGTCACCGAGGAGCGCCCGGGCGTCACCCGCGATCGCAGGGAGTTCCTGGCGGACTGGACGGGAAGAGAGTTCCTGCTCGTGGACACCGGGGGGTGGGAGCTGACTCCGGGCGAACCGCTCTCGTCGGCGATCCGCGCCCAAGCGGAAGCAGCCATGCACTCCGCCGACGCCGTGATTTTCGTCGTGGATGCCACCAGCGGACTGACCGATGACGACGACGGCGTGGTCAAAATCCTGCGCAACGCCGAGATTCCGGTGGTTTTCGCCGCCAACAAGATCGACGCCGGAGGCAGAAGCCAACTCGTCGACGACCTGTGGCGGGTGGGACTCGGCACCCCGTACGGCGTGTCGGCGTTCCATGGGCGCGGAATGGGCGACTTGTTGGACGCCCTGGTTGCGCTGCTGCCGGAGGACGCGGGACCGGCCGAACGCGACCAGCGCCCCCGCCTCGCGATCATCGGACGTCCGAACGTCGGCAAGTCGACATTCCTCAACCGGTTGTTGGGCACCGACCGGGTCATCGTCTCGGACCGTCCGGGCACCACCCGGGATCCGATCGACGCGGTTGTGACGATCGAAGGCACCGAGTATCGAATCACCGACACGGCGGGTATCCGACGCAAACCACAGATCACCGAGGACTCCGACTTCTACGCGGTGCTCCGTGCCCGCGAAGCGCTGGCCGAAGCCGACGTGGCCCTGCTCATCATCGATGCCCTCGACGGCGTCACCCACCAGGATCAACGCATCGCGGCGGAAGTGGTGCAAGAAGGTGCGGCGCTGGTGATTCTTCTGAACAAGTGGGACGCCATCGATGAGGAACAGCGTGAACTGACGGAGCGGTCGATTGCAGATCGTCTCGGGTTCGTGTCCTGGGCGCCCGTGCTGCGAATGTCGGCACAGACGGGAGCGCGGGTGCAACGGGTTGGCCCGGCGATCGAGTTGGTGCTCGAGAACAGGACCCAACGCCTGGGGACGGGCCAGCTCAATCGCATGGTCCGTGGTTGGACCGACGCCCATCCTCCGCCGGTGAGGAAGGGCCGCCGCCCCAAGATCCTCTATACGGTCCAAGCGGGAACTGCTCCTCCGACGTTCATCGTCTTCACTTCCGGTGGAGAACTGGGCGACGACTACCTGCGATTCCTCGAGAATCGAATCAGGGGCGAGGTCGATCTCACGGGAACCCCTGTCCGCATCATCCCTCGCGCCAAGGCCCGAGCGGAGTGAACCAGGTGGCAGATTCACCATTTCTGCCGGACGAGGACACCGCGCCGGACGAGCCGACGCCGTGGGGTTTTCGGATCACGTTGATCGCGGCGGCGGCCTACCTGCTGTACCGGTTCGCGCAGGGCATCGCCTGGTTGTGGCAGGCGGTCACCGGCTAACGTGTCCCCTCCGGACGGCCGCGTCCGATTCGGGCTGTGGCGCAGCTTGGTAGCGCGCTTGACTGGGGGTCAAGAGGTCGGGAGTTCAAGTCTCCCCAGCCCGACCGATCTACCAGGAGGTTTACCCCTCCTGGTAGATCGTTCTTATCCGGGTGGCGCCTATTTGGCGCCTATCGCTTCCCCATCAGGGCGGCGAGCTTCTCGACGGCTTCTCGCTGCATCCCCGGCAACACCGAGCTGTAGATGTCGACGGGAGACCGACGGCCGGTCGGGTCTCCCGGTGATCGACCTGGGGCACGTTTTGAGGGTGCCTCGCCGAGCATCGGAGGAGCTGATCGGCGCCGACCTGTCGATCGAGATCTCCGAGAGTCGGCTGGAGAGTCCGGCTGCACCTCCCGCGAAGCGGCCGCTGTCACAGCCGTCCGAGCCCGCCGCCGGGGAACCTGTCCGACCTTCACCCGCGCCCCGAACGCAAAGCCGCCGAAACCGTATCGCCAACCAGCTCGACCTCTTCGACTCCAGACCACGGTCCGACTGAGGACAGAGATCCATGCCCACCATCCCGCCATCACGCCGACCACCGATCGACAGACGAGTGCACACCTGCGGTGGGTGGCGGCGGGGAGGCCTGTCGTGACGGTGCGGGTGACTACGTTGAAGGGCGCCGGGGCGGGTCGGTATTACACCGAGCGTCTGCCGTCCTACTACCTCAACGGTGACGAGCCGCCCGGCCGGTGGTGGGGTCACGGCGCCGATCGTTTGGGCCTCCGGGGTGAGGTCGACTCCGATGCCTTCTTGACGCTCATGGCGGGTAGAGATCCGGCGACTGGCCGCGACTTGGGCAGACGGTACGGGGAAGGATCCGTCAGGGGATATGACGCCACTTTCTCCGCCCCGAAATCGGTCTCAGTCCTGTTCGGGATCGGCGACGAGCAGGTGCGGGACCAGGTCGTCGAAGCCCACGAGAACGCGGTTGGAGTCGTCCTCGGCTGGATCGAATCCCACGCTCACACCCGGATGCGTCACCGCGGTCATGTGATGTGCGTGGACGCAGAGGGGATCGTGGTCGGCGTGTTCCGTCAGCACACCAGTCGCAAGCTCGATCCTCAACTGCACACCCACGCGGTGATCGCCAACCGGGTAGCAGCACCCGACGGCCGCTGGCTTGCCCTCGACGCTCGCACTATCAAGCTCGACCAGCGCACGCTGTCGGCGCTCTACCACGCCAACCTTCGATCAGAGCTGACCCGCCGTCTCGGCGTCCGCTGGCAGCCTCCCGCACACGGCATTTCCGAGATCGCAGACATCGACCCAACGGTGCTGGCCGAATTCTCCCAACGCACCAACCAGATACAGAATCGTCTCGACCACAAGCTCGCCCGGTTCCGATCCGACATGAGCAGAGACCCCACCGACAAGGAACGATGGCGACTGGAGCGAGAAGCAGTCCTGGACAGCCGACCCGCCAAACAACACGGCCTCACCGACCATGAACTCAGAGAGACCTGGGCCGCCCGCACCCGCGCACTAGGTCATGATCCCCAGCAGCTCGTCAGGAATGCGGTCGGACATCAACGCCATCTCGATGGCATCGATCCCCGAACAGCTGGGAGGATGATGGACCAGGCCATCACCAATCTGGGTGAACGGCAGTCGTCGTGGCGACCCGCCGAACTGGTCCGGGAACTCGCCGCGGTGGTCCCCACCACGGTCACCGCAGACCCCACGCAGCTCACCGAGTATGTCGAATCATTGGCCGGACAAGCCGCGGCAACACTGTGTGCCGACATCTCCCGGCCCGTCCCAGACGGTGTTGCCCGGAGACAGGATGGGAGACCGATCACCGAGGCGGCAGTGGATCGGGCCCTCACCACCCAGTCCGTTCTCGATGAGGAGGAAAAGCTGATCGCGTGGGCGGAGCGGTGTCTGGTCGGTGACCCACCTTCGCCCCGGTGGCGGTCGATGGTCAGAAGCAACGGGATGTCGCTTGGACAAGCCGAGGCGATAGCCGCGGTGGCCGGCCATCGGGGTCTGGAGCTGATCGTCGGCCCTGCCGGCGCCGGCAAGACCACCACCCTGGCTGCAGACGTCGCCGACATACAAGCTCAAGGTCGCAGGGTGTTCGGGGTGGCGCCCACCGCTGCCGCAGCCGAGGTACTGGCCATCGAAGCCAGGATGCCTGCTGACACCCTCGACAAGATCCTCGTCGAACACGCGCTTGCGGCCAGACCACCCGACCCGGTCTACGACCTTCCCGCAGGTACGACGGTGATCGTCGACGAAGCGGGAACGGCTTCGACTACCAAACTAGCGGAGTTGGCGCGCCTCGCCGACCAACACGACTGGCGGGTGGTCCTGGTCGGGGATCCCCGTCAGTTCTCCGCAGTGGGAAGGAGTGGCATGTTCGCTCACCTCGTTGAGAGTCACGGGGCGGTCGAATTGGACCAGGTGCACCGTTTCGGACATCACTGGGAACGACGGACCAGTCTCCGTCTCCGTCTCCGGACCGGCGACCCAGCGGCTCTCCTCGAATACGACCGACGAGAACGCATCCACGGCGGCAGTCACGATTGTATGGAGGCAGAGATCATTCAATCCTGGTGGGAGGCACGTGGACGTGGGGAGACAGTGGCGCTCATGGCCAACAACACAGAAACCGTCGACCGTCTCAACCAGCTGGCCCAACAGACCCGCATCCACACCGGGGAACTCGACCCGACCGGACAACGGCGGGTCGGGGACGTGTCGCTTCTTATCGGTGACGAGGTGGTCACCCGCCGCAACGACCGGCGTCTCCGCACCGACCAAGGGGTCATGGTCAAGAACCGGGACCACTGGACCATCACCAACATCCACCGAGACGGCGATATCACGATCACCGGCCGGACCGGGACCATCAGGCTCCCCGCCGACTACGTCGCCCGTAACTTCGAGCTGGGCTACGCCCAGACCAGCCACGCCAGCCAAGGCCGCACCGTCGATATCGCCCTCCTCCTCATCGACACGCCCACCGACAGTCGAGGGGTCTACACGCCCATGACTAGAGGACGGGAAGCCAACCACGCCTACGTGGTCACCGAAGACAACCAGACTGCCCTCGACCTGCTCACCCAAGCCCTCGCCAGAGACTGGATCGACAAACCCGCCCACGCCCGCCAGCTCCAACTCGACCCCCACCATTCCAGACAGCTCACACCCGACCGGCTGGGAGACGAGAACGAGGAGCAGACGAAGCGGCGAATACTGGAGCTCGTCGCAGAACGAAAAGAACGACGGAAACGAGTCGAACGTTCACTGGGCATCGGGTTATAGCCCGACCAGTGCATGGCAACCGACCGCAACCACCCAGCGTGGCTTACGGGCCAGGGGCGGAACCTAGGATCACTTGATGCGCTGGTCCAATTGTCTCTCCACATACGGCCTTGTGTTCTTCGGCTACGGCGTGCTCGCTGCGGTAGTCACGATCGTGGCCCGTTGGCCCGCGCAGTTCGGAGGTCCCGGTGATCCCGCGAACGTTGCCCAAGAGTTCATCTCTCGAGGCACCGCGGCTGCTCCCCCCTTGATTCCGCTGCTCCTTCTTGGCGGAGCCGCTCTTCTCGTGCGCCATCGCGGCCGGTGGGGGATCGCCGCTGCCATCCTCCTACTTCTGTTAGGAGTCGTCTTCGTTATAGGCGGATTCGGTGAGATCTTCGCTCCAGACCCGGCGACCGCTCCTCGTGTTGTGCTTGTCCTCGGAGGTCTGATCGCCGCAATCGGCGGTCTCGCATTGGCGAGCCTCGGTGTCGCGGCACTTCTGGAGCGACTCGAGCGCGGTGCCGATCGCTGAAGTGGAGCAGGGCTGTCTCAGTTGAACCTGTACTACAGATCATCCGTTCTCGCGGTGTAACGCCCACTCCACGGACTGCGAGACATCCACGCCACATCAACGAATCTGGAGCGGACCTCTACCTTTGCCTCACCTGCGTGGTATCGGCATCACTTCCAGGGTGGTGGCGGAAGGTGATCCTCACCACTCTTCGTGAGGAGTCAGCGATTGCCGCGCCCGGGTAAACAGCGTCTTGGCGGCATACCCCCGACCACGCCGGCCGCTCTAGACGTGCCGATCGGCGCTATTCCGGCATCTGTGCGTTATCGCTCGGGATCTGGTGATCGGTGCCTGATCGAACTGGGCAGTAGTCGGAATCGTGTTGTCTCATTTAGGGCTTGGAGCCGTAGACCCGGTAACGGCGCATTAGTCCATCCTCAGCGTTGGCGATGTCGAGGTCGCGGTTGTGGATCCTACGCAGGAACTCCTCTTCACCGACTAGCTCGATGAAAGCATCAGCGTCGTCCTCCCACGCCCGTCTCCAGCCGATAACGGTCTCGATATACGGAGTTGTCACGTCCGTCAGTTGGATGTCGACAAAGCCGGCTTGGCGCATCAGTACGTCGTACGGTACCGGAGACTCGACATGATCGTTGCCCTCGCGTTCTGCCAGTCGTTTGCGGCCCGCATCGGTGAGGCTTTCTGCATTCGTTATCACGTAGAAGCAGTTGGGAGCTCCGGGCTTGAGTACCGACCACGTGGCTCTCAACACGGAGAGCTTCTCGTGCAGTCAACAAAAGACGTCGCTCGACGTGGATGCGTCGAAGGACCCCTCTTTGAATGGAAGGTTTGTACCGGTGGCAACGACTGCCGCCGTGTCCAACCCGTCCCGTCGTGACCGTTCCGCCGCCACTGCCATCCCCTCGAGTGTGGGATCGGTCAGTACCGCGGTGCATCCTGTCGAAGCCGAAAGATAGATACCGGGCCATCCAGATCCACTACCGATGTCGAGCAGTGTCCTGCCGCGGCCGAGTTCCAGACACCCCGCCAACTCATTGGCCTGCTCCATAGTCGTGTAACCCGTGGCGCCGTAGTCTCCACCAGTCACCCTTCTTTCAGCGCGGAGCATCGCCGGGTCGTTGACAAAGCGAAACCTCTCTCTGAATTCGGGATGAAGACCCGGATACGCATTCATAGAACCATCTTCCCAGATCCCCGACTGACTCCCGAACCCTGGCAATGTTCTGCACAGCAGCACATTGGTCCCGATAGCGGGCACCTCGCGAAATGGGCGTTATTGAGCGAGATCGGTTGTTACGGAGCGCCCTCGGCGGCGAAGCCGGGGGGATCCTCCTCACCACCCGTGCAGGGTGGGCCACTAGGCGGAATGCTCTCAACAGAGCGAGGGGGAAGGTCGAGTCCTGCCGCAAGGTCCACCACCACCAAGCCGTCCCCTATGAATACGGGGTACCGCCCCAGGTCTCCCTGAGCGGGCCCCGCGAGATAGCGCCCCAAGCGATCGAAGCGCTCTCCGTGGGCCGGCGAGAAGAACGTCTCGTCCTCGCGGCAGTAGAGGACTCGGTCGCCGACGTGCCGGGCATCATCGGAGAGTGCCAAGAGCCCGGCCTCGGTGGCCACCACGAAGATGCGGTGGTCGGCAAGGTAGGTGACTTCCCGGGATCGAAGGTCCTCCACCGTTCCAGCGACCACGGTGTCGGCTTCATTGGTGCGGCTCGTCAGCCAAAGTAACGCAACTAGCACGATCACCACGGCAAAACCAAGACCAATTACGACCGAGGCACGCGGTCGACTTCGAAGTGTGTTCATCACCCGTCAGCGATCATAGGCCCCGCCAGCCGGTCGGACCCTGAAGGACTTCTGTTGGTTGGGTCGAGCGACACCGCGACAGATCCCTCGCAGCCGGATGGGCTGTTCGCCACCGTAAGGCGACAGTTACCGCCTGGGATTGGTGACGGCGGGTAGTTCTGTCCCTATCCTGAGTAGGCACGCATGATCCCAGCCGCCATCCTTTACGGACTGATCGGAGGGCTTGTTCCGCGGTATCGGTGGTGGGCGATACCAGTGATCGGAGTCATCTGGTCGATCACCCTGACCATCAGCGGTGATCCCACGATGTCGTTCGCTCAGATCTGGGTTAGTGGCTTCGTCCTAGGGGCTCTCAACGGCGCGGTTGGCGTCGCCTTTACTTGGTCGGTCTGGAAGCTGATCCAGCTCATATCAAGAGTGATCCGCGGACCTCAGAGGGGGTCAACCAGCGCATAGCAAGCGGCCCGCAGCCGCTAAATCGACCAACGCACACGCGCGAGATCCGGCATTCTGCTCTCCGGTCCCCTTCGGCTGAGTGTTTGGCTGAGACCGTCGTCTCGACGCCCAAGTCCTGGCTCGTGGTCTCGGTCTGGTCGTTGTAGGTGACCCGGAACGTCCGGTTGCCAGCGAGCATCTCGCCGCTGGTCTCACCGGCATCGTCGGTGGTTCCGAGAGTCTTCGAGACGCCGGCCCGGTACTCGATGAGGGCCCCCCCGATCCCCGCTCCGGTCGAGTCGACCAGACGGCCGGTCACCAGCACCGTCTGAAAGGTCACGACCGGATCGACCCGGGTGTCCTGGATCTTGGTCTCGGTCTGGCCGTTGTAGGTGACCCTGAAGCGCAGGTTGCCGACGGCGGTGGCGGATTCGGTGCTCACACAGCCATCGACCCCGGTAAGGCCAATGCTGTGCCAAGTCCCCGACCGGAACTCGGCTTCGGCGCCTTCGATGCCGGCACCGGTGGAATCGAACAGACAGACGGTGGCAGTCGTGGTGGCGAGTGCTGGGGGCACAGCGCAGGCCATCCAGACGGCGACGGCGAAGGCCGAGATGGAGAGACGCCTGGGACGCCGCCCGTCTCTGGCGAAGCACCGGATCATCAAGTTAGGTGCGGTCATGTTCACGACCAATTCATCGAACTGTCAAAGAGCTGACTGAGGACTTTTCCGCTCCTCCCATTCGGACTTAGTCACCGGAGGACAGGCCCTGCCGTCACCTCACCGAGTCGACCTGCCAGCGCCGGCGACACGCCCGACCCAGGAAGACCGGGCACTCCATCAATTCCCTCAACCGGGTCCGCTCGGAAGACGGACCCCGGCGACTATCTCTTTCACGGGCCCAAGCCCATCCGAATAAACGTCACAGCCGGGATCCCTCCCGAGGCCACCCTGCGCGGCCGCCGCCCCGCAACGAGCGGACCCCTATTGATACAAACCGCCTAGCATCGGCCACTGATGACCCAGACGATGGTGAAACCCGAGGCGCAGCCGGTACTTCTCATGCTGGTCGACATCAGTGGGTATACCCGCTTCATGGTGTCGCACGAGAAGGAGCTACGACACAGTCAGATGATCATCGGCGAGCTGCTGGAGAGCCTGATGCGCCAAGTGGATGTCCCGCTGCGCATCTCCAGTATCGAAGGCGACGCCCTGTTCCTCTATGCGGTGAAGAGCGGCGAGGAGGAAGTGTGGCGTCGCCGCAGCGGAAACCTGGTGGAGCGGCTGATTGGCCTGTTCCAAGTCTTCGCCGAGAGTCTGTTGGAGATCGGCGCATACAGCGTGTGCATGTGCGACGCTTGCGCCACGGTGGGCAACCTCAAACTGAAGGTCATAGCCCACTCCGGGGAAGCCCTTCTCACTCAGGTGGGGGAGTACCCGACGCTGTGGGGGCTTGACGTCATCACCGTCCACCGCCTCGCCAAGAACTCGGTGCCGGAGGACGAGTACATCTTGATGACGGAGGGCGCCTATCGCGATCTCCAGCTTCCTGAGGGCGCGACTGTGCGGGAGAGTCTTGAGACCTACGACACCGGGACATTCAAGACCTACCTCTACCTCCCTGAGCTCGATGTCGACTACGACGAGGAAGCCATCAAAGCACGTTTCTCCGACGACAACGCAGCCGTGATGATCCTGCGCGATGAGATCGCCCGCGAGTACACCGACGTGGCGACCGTCCCGGAGCGGGGCTACCACTTCAACACCGGCCGGGCGGCCCTGGCGATCAACGACTATGAGGAGCAGTGGCTGGAGGGGATCCCAGAGTCGACCATCGCCTCGTTCGCCGGCACGGGGAATCCGTTTTCGATGGGGATGCCGGTCGACGGGGAGTATGTGGTGGACGTCGGGTCGGGCGCCGGCCTGGACGCCATGATCGCGGCTCGGGCTGTGGGGCGGGCCGGTTTCGTGATCGGAGTGGACATGACCGAGGCGATGCTGGAGAAGGCCAAAGCCGGCAAACCCGAGGCCGGTCTCGACCAGGTGGAGTTCCGTCACGGCTACGTCGAGTCATTGCCGGTACCGGATGGCTGGGCCGACCTGGTGATATCCAACGGAGTCATCAACCTTACCCCCCACAAGGGGCGGGCCTTCAAGGAGATCTTTCGGGTGCTGCGACCGGGGGGTCGGCTCCAGATCGCCGACATCACGGTGGACAGGGAGATCCCCGAGGGGGCCAGGCGCGACATCGACTTGTGGACCAATTGAATAGCCGGGGCGCTGCTGGAAGCAGCGCTCGAGGCCACGGTCGTGGCCGCCGGATTCGAGGGATTCGAGATCACCTCGAAGAAGAACGTGTTTGAAGGTGCCCCCCGGCCCAGTAAACAAGTGGCCTATTTCGGCACACGAGGCATCAACTTCCGCGCCTACAAGCCCGGGTCAGTTTCCGGGTAGCGTAAGCAACGTCGATCCAGACCTGGTCGGGGCCGGGGTGTGGGGCGAACTCCAGAAGAAACTCGACCGCGACGCCGTCGCGATCGACAACTTCATCTCCTGCGCGGGCATGCACATCGACGTCTCTACGCTCGCATGCTGGCTTGATCCCGACCGGCAGGTCCTCGCGCAGCTCGGCGACGGCACCGCTGGCTTCGGGCTGCTCGACGCCAAGACCCTGACGCGCCCAGGGTCAGCTGTTTATGCCCCTGGCTGTCCACGTCTGCCGCCCGCACCAGGAAACCACCCGGCTCGACCCGGACCCAAGCGGGCTCGGAGCGTGTGGGTGCCAGAAACCCGGTCGTGGGGTCATGCGGCGTCTACTCGTGGATGAGGCCGTCGCAGCGGGGAACTCCAGAGGGTGTCGGTGCCGAAAACCCGATCGCGGGCTCATTCGGCTGCACGGCGGGGTTTCCGTCACCCACAGCCTCCGGCGAAGCGCGAACGGTGCCGAATCGCCCATAGCTGACGGTCATGGACTCGTCGGCCACCGGCATCGTCAACCAGCGCGGGAGTCACGGCTCTGCACGCCTGCTCGAAGGCGCGAAGGGTGAGGAACCCGATGATGATGGTCGGGGTCTCGGCGACCAGCGCCGTCGCCAACCCGCGCGAGTCCTCGTTGCTCGTGCCTCCGGGGAGGACGTCGGCGCCGGAAGTCGCGTGCGCGTAGGGTCGGGAAGATGGTGATGAACACCGAGTTGCCCGTCGCGGTCGCGGCGTTCGTGGGTCGCGGGCGCGAGCGTGCGAAGGTGGCCGACCTGGTCGCGAGCGGCCGGGTGGTGACGTTGACCGGTTCTGGGGGCTGCGGCAAGACGCGGTTGGCGGTGGAGGTTGTCAGGGACATGGCGTGGCGGTTCTCCGACGGGATCAGTTGGGTAGACCTGCAGGGGGTGAGCGAGCCCACCATGGTCGCTGCGGCCGTTGGTGCGGCGGTGGACGTCCACGAGCGACCCGGACAGGCGCTTACCGACACGCTCGCCGAGCAACTCCGTGCACGGCATCTGCTGGTCGTGCTCGACAACTGCGAGCACCTGGTGGCGGCGTGCGCGAAGCTTGTCGGCTGGTTGTCGTCGGTGTGTCCGCAGCTGCATGTGCTGGCCACCAGCCGCGTGCCGCTGGGTGTCGAGGGTGAGGCGACGTTCGAGGTCGCCGGGCTGCCCGTACCCGACGCTGATGCGGGGTCGGTCAGCACGATCGCGGCAGCTGACGCGGGCCGGTTGTTCGAGGTACGGGCCCGGCAGGTGGCCTCGGACTTTCGGATCGGTGACGACAACGCGTCGGCCGTGGCCGAGATCTGCCGGCGCCTGGGTGGGATCCCGTTGGCGATCGAGCTGGCGGCGGCGCGGGTGCGGGTGCTGGCGCCGGGCCAGATCGCGGCCGGGTTGTCGGACCGGTTCGGATTGTTGACCGGTGGGGTGCGGGGCGCGCCGGCACGTCAACAGACGCTGGAGGCGTCGCTGGACTGGAGCTACGAGCTGCTCGACGATGTGCAGCGGTTGGGGTTGGCGAGGCTGTCGGTGTTCGCCGGGTCGTTCGAGCTGGATGCTGCCGAGGCGGTGGTGGGCGGGGAGGGCATTGATGGCAACGACGTGCTCGACCTGGTCGCCGCACTGGCCGAGCAGTCGTTGGTGGGGGTCGTTCAGCGCCAGGGGAAGGCCCGCTACCGGCTGTTGGAGACGATCCGGGTGTATGCCCGGCAGCGACTGTCCGCGCTGGACGATCCGGCTCGGGTGCGTGGTTGCCATCTGGAGTTTCATGTCGGGCTGGCGGGGCGGGCGCAGGCGGGTCTCGCCGGTGGACAGCCTGAGTCGTGGGTGGCGCGGCTCACGGCCGACCTGGACGACCTGCGCGCCGCGATGGACTGGGCGGCCGAATCCGGGGACCTGCGGTCGCTGGTGGACATCACCGAGCCGATCGTCCGCTTCTGGTTCGAGCGGGGCCTGTCCCGCGAGGTACACCGACGGCTGCACGACGCGGCCGATGCCCCGGGCGCCGCCGATGACGAGCGCGCGCGGGGATTGCTCGCCGCGACGGCCCTGGCACTTGCCTCCCGCTGGGAGCCAGCCAGCGCCTATCGGTCGGCGAGCCGGGCGGTCGAAGCGGCACGCGCCGCTGATGTCAGTGGTGCGCTTGCCACCGCGCTGAGCGTGCGAGGCTGGATGGGGGCGTGGTCGGGGCTGTCGACCAGCGAGCAGGTGGACGCCGACGTCGAACAGGCGGTCCATCTCGCCGAGCGGGGCGAGGATGCTTCGACCCACGCCTACGTCCTGGCGATCGCTGGGGGGGCGCGGTTCTGCGGCCACTCGATCCACGCCGGGTGCCGTCTGTTCGAGCAGGCCGTCCAGGTGTGTGAGGCCAACGACCTCGCCTTCCAACTGCCGTCCGTCCACCAGGCTCTTGGGCTGTGGCCGGTGTGGTCCGGTCGGCTCGACCGGTCACGCCGACACGCTCGGCGAGCTGTCGAGCTCGCCCGGCAGACCGCGCGTCCGGGATGCGAGGCGATCGGGCTCACCGGGCTTGGAGCGGCCGCCGTCCTGCAGGGCGATCACGGTCGGGCGCGGGACTGGCTGTACAAGGCGCACGCGGTGCTGCGGGCACGAGCCCTGGAGGGGTCCCAGTACGACGTGTGGCTGCGTCCCTGGCTCGCGTTGTCGGCCTACACATCCGGCGATCTGGAAACTGCTCGGGCCGCAGCCGAGAGGATCGTGCGGATCGGCCGTGGGAGCGGCAGCCGCTGGGACGAGGCCATCGGCGAGTGGCTGCTGGGGATGCTCGCACACAGCGAGGGTCGCCACGGCGACGCGCGAGCACACCTGGAGGCCAGCCACGGACTGTCCACCGATCCACGGCTGCCGTTCCCGCTGGGTCGGTCGACGCTGGGTCTCGCGCAGCTGGCCAGGGAGGAAGACGAGGACCTGGCAATGGCGTGGGAGCTGGCCCACGACAGCCTGGAGATGCTCGACGACTACGGCGACCGGGTCGGGGCCGCCGCGGCGCTGGAGACGATCGCCGACCTGGCCGTGGCGCGCGACGAGCCTGAGCGGGCGCTACGCCTACTCGCCGCGTCGCAACGGTTCCACGCCGACACCGGGATCGTCCGCTTCCCCATTGAGGCCGACCGCTTCGACCGTGCCTGCGACCGCGCACGAGCCGCGCTGGACCCCACCGACGCGGTCGCATGCTGGGATGCGGGCGGAGAGCTGTCGCTGGAAGATGCGGTCGCCTATGCCCGCCGCGGGCGGGGCCAGCGCCAACGCCCGCAGATCGGCTGGACGTCACTGACGCCCGTCGAACGCGACATCGTGCGGCTGGTCGCCGACGGCCACACCAACGCCGCGATCGGTGAACGCCTGTTCATCTCGGTCAACACGGTCAAGAAGTACCTGACCCGCGTCTACACCAAGGTCGACGTCGACGGCCGCGCCGATCTCGCCGCACAGGTTGCCCGCCGCGGCCTGTAGTACCCGCCCTGGCCGGTGAAACGTACCCGGTCGGGTGTCATTCTCCAGCGTCGTCTGTGTCATCGTTGCAGCCATGACCACACGAGACGAAGGAGAGAAGCTCATGAGCAACCAACGAACCCACTATGTGACCACCAGCGACGGCGTCACGATCGGCGCGACCGTCCACGGCGACGGGCCCCCACTGGTGTTCCTGCAGGGGGTCATCGGCGATGGCGACCTCGACTGGCAGGCGCTGTTGCCGCATCTGACCGACCGGTTCACCTGCCATCTGCCGAGCCTGCGGGGCCGTGGCCTCAGCGGTGACCACCCCGACCTCAGCATCGGTCGGCTCACCGACGACGTCCTCGCCTACATCGACAGCATCGAGGCACCACCCGGACTGGTGGGCTGGTCCCTGGGCGGCGGCCTGGCGCTCCTCGCTGCGGCGGCGCAGCCCGGCGCGGTGGCTGCGGTCGCCCCCCTGGAGCCTCTGGCGTTGAGCTTGATGGGCGAACAGGAACGGACGGCATTCGGCGGCGCCGTCGCCCGCACGGGCGAGTTGGCAGCTGAGGGCAGGCTGACGGACGCGGCTCGTGCGTTCGCTGGCTGGCCCTTCAACGACGAGGAGATGACCGTCGCCGAGGACGCCGGCTACTTCGAGGCCGCAGGACGCTACGTCCCGAACATGCTCGGCATCTTCCAGCAACAGATGGAACACCAAGGCCCCATGCCTGATGATCCGGCCGTGCTCGGCGCGATCTCCGCTCCGGTGCTGGTGCTGCACGGAGCGGACGGCAGACCCCTCTTCACCTCCAGCGCACGGCACGTGGCCGACCACATCCCCAACGCACAGATGCAGCAGATCCCCGGTGCCGGGCACGCCAGCCCGCTGACCCACCCCGAAGCGCTCGGCGAGGCACTCACCGGGTTCTTCTCACCAGCCAAGCAGCCGGCCTGACCCTGCCGGTCCCGCTCCATTTCCACCACTTCTTCACGGGACGCCTACGACGAGAGAAAGCGGATCGACTATGACTGTCAATGATGATCAAACACCCGGAGGCAAGGACTCCGACACGGGCGGGTCCGACGATCTACAGGCCCTCCCCGTCGATGGAAGCGAGCTCACCTACCGGGCGAGCGGCGATGGACCGCCGGTTCTGCTCATCCACGGCACCTTCGGAGTGTTGGAGGTCTGGGAGGACGTTCAGGATGCCCTCGCCGCCACCCACCAAGCCATCAGCTATGACCGCCGTGGACACGGGCGGTCTCCGAACGGCACGTCGGACATGCGGATCCACGCCAAAGATGCGGCGGCGCTCATCGAACACGTCGCCACAGAACCGGCGATCGTCGTCGGTTGGAGCGGCGGGGCGGCTGTTGCGATGGAGCTGATCCGAACCCGCCCCGAACAGGTCAAAGCCGCTGTTCTCATCGAACCGGTCTTCCATCTACCTCGCCAGAAGCCCTTGCGCAGCATTCGTCTGCTCCTCACCCTCAAGCGTGACTCCATGCGGGGCCGCAACCGCGAAGCGGCAAAGACCATGGCGCACTTCGCCTTCGCCCGACGCAGCGGGGGCAACGGCTGGGACGAGCTCGACGACCGCCAGCGCGAGTGGTTCCTCAGCGATGGAGAGGGTTTGAGCGCCGAGTTCAAGCTGCGGGAACGGTTCAACACCTCAGCGGATCACATTTCGGCGAAGGAAGTCGCTGGCTGGTCGGTCCCGATGACCTACCTCCTCGGCGAGGACAGTGCCCCATGGGCCCATGCCGTCCACGACGCTCTCACCGATGCGGCACCCCAGATCCGCACGGTCCGGGTACCTGGCGCCTGTCACCTGATGCCTCTGCAACAGCCCAAGGTCGTCGCCGAGGCGATCCGCTCAGTCGTCCCCGTGTGAATGTCATGGCACTCAACGACGAGACGTCGGCCGCTGCGGAAATGATGCAGG
>JBBDHV010000042.1:0-16418 GCA_040880725.1 Acidimicrobiia bacterium | reverse complement strand
GGTGCGGGCGAGAGGACTCGAACCTCCATGGGCTTCGCCCACTGGGACCTAAACCCAGCGCGTCTTCCAGTTCCGCCACACCCGCGTGGTGTGCTGCGATGAGGGGTAGGCCGCCCGGGACTCGAACCCGGAACCTGCAGATTAAGAGTCTGTTGCTCTGACCAGTTGAGCTAGCGGCCCGGCGGAAGTGTAACGAACGGCGCCCGCCTGGACTCAAGTCGGCTGCACCCCGCTGGATCTGTGACACAATCGGTGCGACACGGGCTGTGGCGCAGCTTGGCAGCGCGCCTGCTTTGGGAGCAGGAGGCCGTCGGTTCGAATCCGACCAGCCCGACGAGACTAAAATATCGTTGCAGTGGCGGGTGTAGCTCAATGGTGGGCCCCAGCCTTCCAAGCTGGTTCCTCCCTCAGAGAAAAGCGCCGAACCAGGTGAGAGACCAGCACCTGTGGCGCGAGACAACTCGCGGGTGATTTGATCCTCGGCTGTGGAGGTTCACATCGCCTCGAGTAGTACCGCTCGCAGGTGCTCCTCGTAGGCGGCAACTCCGATCCTGGCCATCGTGGTGGCGAGCGTCGGGTCCCAAGGTGTGGGCGGCACAGCTCCGGCCAGCGGAATCGGGTTGGGGACAATCGTCACTGCGTGGCGGTAGTCGTCCGCCGACATCCGCCAAGGTCGGGTGCCGGCTCGGTCGGTGAGCCATGCAGTGATTCCAATCCCGGCCGGGTCGAAGTCGGCATGTTGACGGATGGTTGCCGTGTCAGCGCCGAGCTGGCGAATCAGAGTCAGCGTTGCCACCGAGGGTCGGCCGGAGCTGCACACGATCGGTGGCTTGCCGTCCCACCCACGGCGGGTCGCCTCGGTAATCACCGACGGGTTCTCGACGACGTAGGCCGTGGCGTCCGGGGGGAGCGCCGTAAGCGGCCAACGTCGGAGTTGGGCAAGAGTGAGGACGGCCGGCTCTGATGAGTCACTGCATACGGTCAGGTAGCCGGCGAGGGGATGGTCCGGTGGAACTCGGAGCCCGAGGGCGAGTACCGAAGACGACAGGGCGTCCGGAGCGACGCCCACCTGTTCCCACAGGTTGCGGGCCGCCTCCGCGTCTCTGGCGGCGGAGCCATTCGGGTCCAGCGCATCCAGGACCAGGGCGGCCACGGAACGACCCCTGTCCAAGCCGTGCGGATCTCCCAGCACGTCAGCGGCGAGGGCGGCGAGAGTGGTTCCGTCGGCAGGTAAGCGGCGCAGCACCTCCAGAGTCGACTTCAGCCGTTTTCGATGCCGAGTGACGCCACCGCGGACGCCCGCCGCCCGGACCCGGCTCGCCCAGCCCATGAGATCGGTGTTGCCTGGATTGACGTCTCCCAACCCGGCTACCTCGGCGTCGAACCAGGACCAGAGCGAGTCGCGCTCTGCTGCCACGGCGGCGCGTCCGGCTCGGCGGTCGTCGATCGGCCCGCGGACGGCCTCGACGGCGGCGCGCAGATGGTCGATGTCGGGCAGGGAGAGAATCGACAGCAAGCGGCTGACCAAGATTCGGCTCGTCGGTGTGGGCTCTCGGGCAGAGCCCAGGAGGTCAGCGACTCCGGAAAGCCCTGCGCTGTCGAAGTTGCGCAGGCTGATCGCGGCAGGCACGCCTTCCTCGAACCGGGCGACAAGGGCGTCCACCAGCGGCGTTAGCGATGGTCGGGAGAGGCGTCGCGATGCTGCCGCCACAGCCTTGGAGTCGAGGCCCATCAGGCGAGTCCGGTGTCAATCTGGCGTCGGCTGCCATCCCACCAGAACCGTGTCGAGGTGACCGGCTGGTCGAGGTCCGGCGGATGGAGCTGGTGGATGGCGATCCCGTCGAGGGATGCGTACTGGCACCACTCGTGGTCGCTCGTGAGGACGGCGTCGAGGTCCCAGTCCGTGAACGTCCCGAAGAGCTGGGCACGATTGGTGGTGTCTACCCCGGCGAAGAGCTCGTCGAGCAGGATGAGCCTGGGGCAACCCGAAGGAGCACCGCTCGGTTCCGTGTAGTGGGCGGTGATGGACGCCAGCATCGGCAGATGCAGGGCTATGGACCGCTCTCCGGTTGAGAGGCGTTGGAGCAGGCGGGGCGTGGCCGGCTTGAAGCCGCCCCAATCGCGGTGGCTGATCTGCAATGAGAAGCGGTGCCAGGCGCGATAGTCCAAAGTCTCGCGCAACCGAGCTTCCCAGGGCGCGTGAGCCTCCAGTTCTGCGCGAGCCTGCTCGACCCGGGCGCGGACGAACTCTTGCAGCGAGGCCGTCTCGCCTTCGGACAGATCGGCTGGGTCGCGCAGCAGGAGGCGCCGAGCCGACTTCACGGCGTCGAGTTGCTCGGGGTCGACGTCCCACCGGAGCCGGACGGCCACACCAGCGGCTTGTGTACGAACCTTCGCCAACTGAGCGTTGATCTGGTCGACCAGGTGGTTGGCGAGCCGGATGCGTTCGGCGAGAGCTTGCCGCACGGTGCCGGCCAGCACCTGTTCGAAGAGCTGTTCCTCCTCGGCGGCGAGCTCGTTCCGGCCCGCCTCCAGCTCGGCGCCAAGCGCCTCGGCCTGTTCGACGACCCGGCGCCGGAGTCCGGCTGTTGCGGCGCGCAGGATCCACCACCCTTCGTTGGCCATCTCGCGGTACAAGTCGACTCGGCCACCGAGAGACGAGCGGGCCTGGTGGAGCGCTTCGTCGACCCGGGAGGAGGTTCGGTCGACCGCGGTGACGTCCGGTTCGCCTACGGCGGCGAGGGTCGTGCGGGCCGCGTCGAGGACGGCGGTGAGGCCGTCGACCTCGGACGGGAGGTCGACCTCAGCGTCGGCAGCCAGGCCCGCCCGAAGCGCGGCGGTGAAGTCGGCGTGGGCGGCAGCTCGTTCCCGTTCAGCCGCTTCGCGCTTTCCCGCTGTCTCCTCGACTTTGGCTTCGAGCCCTCCTACATGGTGGTCGAGGGACGACCGCAGCTTGACCAGCTCAGCCGTCCGTTCGCGGGCGACCCGCTGCTCGGCTTTGAGCCGGTCGATCTCAGCAAGGACATCGGCATAGTCGGCTCCGACGCTCGCCTCCAAGGCCTGGATCTGGGTGTTCAAAGAGGCAGCCGCTTGGCGCGCTTTGTCGGCAAGGTGGCGGGCGCCGGCGACGGCGCCCTCGAAGTGCTCGACCGCCCGCTCGGCTCGTGCCAACCCGCGTATCGTACCGAAGTGCTCCCGGCGCCGCCCTTCCCACGTCCGGGCCGCGTCGTCGAGTCGTTGGAGGGCATGCTCCACCTTCGCAAGTTCGGCGGTAGTGGTGGGAAGATGATTGCGGCTTGCCACGCTGGTCAGGGCTCGGAGCGCGGTCCGGACTCCTTGCTCGGCGTCCTGCAGATCCTCGCGAGCCTTTGTCAGCCGTTCGGAAGCCTCGGCGAGACGACTTGTCGCGTCGACCAAGTTGGTCTCCGCGTTTGTCAACTCGTCGTGGCCGGGCAGGGCGGCCAGGTCGGCCGCTACCGCAACGACGACTCGATCGAGCGCCGCCTCTTCGTCGTTGACGCTTGAAAGGCGACTTTCGACGTCTGCGATTGCCAGGTCCAGGTCGGCGAGTCGCCCCTGTCGGTGGCGCTCGCGGGCGGCCGCTCCGAGCAGAGTGGCGGGATCCTTGGAGCCTCGGCCGACCGCCGAGCCGAGACGGAATGTCCCGTCGAGGCCGATCACGACACCCGGGTCGTCGGAATCGCCGGCTGGGCCTTCGACGGACGGCGCCACCGGTATCGCCGCCAGGACGATCTCAATGACCGCAGCGGCGACGGGCGCATCGGTGAGCGGGGTCAAATGATCCACAAGGGAAGGTCCGGAAGAGGGCCGGCCGATAGCCGCAGTCAGCACCACATCCGCCCGCGGGTCGGCGGCGTCGACAGAGCCGTCTGGTCGCACCCAGCAATCGAGAAGCCCGGCCGCGCTCAGCGCCGCTTCCAAGCCGTCGATTGGCTCGCCGGGACGGGAGTCGACCAGGAGCCACAAAGGTGCGCCCTCCAGTTGCGCCCGATCGGACCGCCAGGCAGGCGCCAATGGTTCGACCAGGCCTCCCGCCGCCACCGCCTCCCGTTCGGAGCTCAACGCCTCGTGTTCCTCGGTCAGGCGACGGCGGTGCTCGCTGATGTCACGTCGGGCGAGGGCGTGCTCGGACCGCAACTCGGCGGACAGTTGATCAATCGCGGGCTTCACGGCGATCGGATGCCGATCGACGCCAGTGAGCTTGCCATGCAGTCGTTGGGTCCCGACCGCAGTGCTGCTCGCCACCCAAGCGTCGACGGCGACGGCGTAGTCCCTGGCGGCGAGCCTCGCCAATCTGTCGGCTTCGGATCGGGTGGCGAGGCGGGCGTCGACCTCGTCTTGTTCCGCTTCCACGCGACCTTCGGCCCACTTCCGGTGGCGAAGTGCATCCTCGTGGTCGGTGAGCGCCTCCCTGACCTCGGCGACGAGTCGGCGCCGGCTGGTCGTCCACGCGCTGACGAGCCGGCGGGCCTCCTCGGGGATGTCCAAGGCGGCTGCCTGCTCGGCGACGGCGTCGGCGCCGAGAACTTCGGCATGCGACTGCAGCTCGGCGGTGGCCGCGTCGAGGTCGGAGGCAGCGGTGGCATTGGTGTCAGCCGCCTCGCGGTGGTCCTCACGAGCTTGTGCCAGCCGATCCTCGTTGGTGGTGGCTGACGCCTCAGCTTGTAGTGCGCTCTCGTTGTGCACGGCCAGCTGATCTTTGAGGTCGGCGAGCTGGCCGCCCTCTTGGTAGGCGGCGCTCGAGAGGTGACCGGTGAGTTCGTCGTCTATCTGTGCGCTGCGGGCGCTGGTGCTCGACTGCTCGTCCAGTATCGAGGCACGCTCCGCTTGGGTTTGCTCGAGCGCATCTGTTGCCTCGCGCTCCTCCCGGGTCACGTTGTCGCGCTGGGTGGCGGTGCTGCGAACGTGTCCGGCCAGTGAGGCGAGCACCGCCCGGGCGTACGACCGTTGCCGGGCGGCCAGCGAGCGGATCTCGTTGACCTCGGCGTCCAGCGCGGCCAGTTCACTGCGACGCCGATCGAGCCGTTCGAAACCCTCGGCCACGACCGCCAGGTCGTGCTCGTCGATGGCCGGGAGGGCGTCGGTGAGCACCATCGACAGTTTGTCGAGGTCGAGGTTCTGGGACAGCTTCTCCTTGCGCAGCGCCAGCAGCGCCGTGACTACGGAGTCGAAGCGGTCGGCGCCGAATCCCGGGAACAGCACTGCGCGCACGGCCGCCCGGTGGTCTTCGCGGGTGTCGTGAACCCGGCCGAAGCCGTCGAGGGCGTCGATCAGTGCTTTGCGCGACAGCGGCTCGCGCCGCTCATCGAGGAGGGCGAGGTCGTCGCCAAGGACCTGGACGGTGGTGAAGAAGTGGGCGTCGACTCGCCGGGTGGCGGTCGACGCTCGGAGCCGGACGCCGACGGTGAAGACGTCTTCGCCCCGCCGGAACTCGACCCAAGCGAACCCGGCCCGGTTGGTTTCGGTGGCACCCGCCATGATGCGGTCGTAGAGGCTGCCCCTGGGCTTGGCGGCCGATGTCAGGCGGTGAGGGGCCGTGTCGGCATCGAGCACGAACGGGAGGAGAAGTTCCATCGCCATCGACTTGCCCGAGCCGTTCGGGCCCCGCAGCAGAAGCCGTCCGTTGTGGAAGGTGAACGTCTCGTCCCAGTAGTGCCAGAGTCCCACCAGCCCGGCTCGGGTGGGTTGCCACCGGTCAGGTCGGGCGGAAATCCGGGCGGTCGTCGAGCTGGAGAGTTCGGTGATCGTCAAGGTTCCTCCTCGAAGAGGCTCTGCGTGCTGACTACGACAGGTTCGCCTGCCCGGTAGCGGGCCAGGGCGGGGAGCGCGGTGACGGCACCGTCGGCACCCCACCGGGCCAGGCCCATGTCAACCAAGAGGCTGACGGCATCGGTGACGAGGAGGTCAGGTCCTCCCTCGGCGCGGTGCTTCCGGGCCCAATTCTGGTGTCGATCCAGCATCTGGATGACGATCGCCCTCAACTCGCTACGGCTGCGGGTGGTCGGCCGGCGTTCGCCGTCAGCCTCGGTGAGGAGACGGTCGACCAGCAGCAGGGCGACCTGGTGGGCGTTGCCTTGGGGCGCGGGGAAGAAGCGGTCGGTGGCTGTCCCTTCGGGGTCGACGGCGACGAGACCCTCGAGCCGTTCCTCGAGTTCGAGCCCGGCCTCGGCCGCCCGGGCTCGGAGCCACTGCCGCCCGGAGGGATGGGCGAGGTACTCGGCTTCGGGTGGCGAGAGATCCTCGATATACACGACGGGGTCATCGAGCAGTCGGCGGGCGAGGGTGTGGCGGAGCCAGCGGAGCCGCTCCTCGTCGCTGGTCCCCACCGCAGCGTCGGCGGCGCGGCTGTAACGCGGTTCGGTGAGGAGTTGGTCGATGGTGGCTTCGACGTCCAGGCTCTCCGGCAGGGCGCTGGGGGCAGCCACCGACGAGAGCAGGCGGTGGAGCCGGGCTGTGTCGGCCGTGAGCAGGGCGTTCTGGCCGGCGTCGTTGATGAAGGCGTCGACGTCGCCCGCCGAGGACCGCAGCGCGCCCCAGGCGATCAAGGCCCGCAGGCTGTCGACGAAAGCCGCCCTCTCGCCGTGGCGGCTGGTGTCGAGCCCGGCTTCGGGCGTGATGGCGGAGGCGAGAAGCCCAACCGTGGTGGCGGGGTGGCGGACGAGTTCGGCGACCGCCAGGCACAGCAATTGATACCGCCGCCGATCGAAGGGATCGGCCGAACCGCGAGTCCGCAGCAACGGCCGGCGTCCGTCCACTCGACCGGCGCGCTTGTGAAGGCGGGCGAATCCGCCCGCCACGTCCACCGTGAGCGGCCAGCCGCAAGTGGTCTCGAACCACTCCTCGAGCCAGACCCGGTGGCGGGCGACGAGGCGGAAGGAATCCGGGTTGGTTCCTGAGTCCAGGAGCGGATGGCGAAGCAGGCTGCGCACCGCTGTCGAGCGCTCGGTGTCGAGGGAGGCGTCAAGCGTCAGCTCAGGCATTGGTGGCCTCTGCGCGAGCGGTGAAAACCCGGGAATCGTCGTCAATGAGAGTGATCGACACCAGAAGGTCTGGCCCACACAACCTGCCTGCCGAAGTGGCGACCTGGCAAACGCGCCCGTCGACCGGATCGGTGAGTTCCACCTCGACCCGTCCGTCTACCGAAATCGCCCGACGGGTGCCATCTGAGTCGAGGGGCGCCTCCAAGCCGGTTGCCAACAGCACCATGAGCTCACGAAAGGCGTCGGCAGCCAGAGTGCCGAACGAGCTCAACCGCACCGTGCCACCTGTGGTGACGGCCGCCCGGAGCTGGTCGTGTTCGGCGAGCGCCTTGGCCTCGGAGCGCAAGCGAGTGGCCCGGATGGCGGCCGGGTCGGCCACGGGTCGGGACCGCCCCCGGTTGGTGACCGATCCCGTGGTGCGCAGGGAAGGGGCGACCTCCACCGGCTCGGCCCTGGCCCACGAGACTCCGGGCGCCCGACCCTCGCCGTCGAGCGAGGGCAGGTGGGCGTGACGCGCCGGCCACAGCCCGAAGGCGGCCTGGAACAGCTGGTGTGCATCGTCATCGCCAGGGGAGTCGGCAAAGAGTCCCGCCAGACGGCGGAAGTCGTCTGCCACCGACGCGGCCCGGCGGCGGCTGTCCCAGCGTCGCTCCAGGACCCGGAGCAGCTCGAGGATGGCGGTGCGGGCAACATCGACGATGCCGTCGAGGCGCGGCCGTTCGACGGCATCGGCTGACCCGACGAACCAGGCGCCCAGCGCTTCCCAACGGCGCGTTCGCTCGGCGATCCAGTCAGGAGCGGGGTCATCGCCGCCGACCGGGGCGAGGTTGGCGCCGCGCAGTGCCCGGTCGAACAGCGTGGCCAGCCCGAATTGTTCGACCCGTTCGATTCCGTGCGCAAGGCGCCGCTTGGTCCGTTCCAGCCCTTCGACGTACTCCTCGAGATAGGTGACCGTGCGTCGCTTGACCTCGAGGAACACGGCATCGTCCACGGCGTCGTTGCGGAGCAGCCGCTGAAGATGCCCGTTGAACTGGCGGATGCTGTGTACGAGCGCGGTGAGATGGCCTTCGATGTCCGCCAGGCGGATGTGGATGCGGGGGTCGGCTTCTCCGCCGGCATCCCGCTCGAGGAAATCCGCCAGGTCGGCCAGGGCGTCTCCGATGGCGTCGAGGACGGCTGGCTGGAGCCCCACGGCCCGCCGCAGGGCGTCGAGGGTGTGGAGCACGCCGGCGATCGCCGACTCGCCGCGCTGGCTGAGCGACCATTGCAGGTTCTTGCGCTCGAATTCCTCAGGAGTGGTGTACTGGGCGCCGTGGTCCTGGGTGACCTCGAGGAGGCTCCAGCCCACCAGGCTGGCCAGAACACGCTGCAGTTCGTCGTCATCGATCGAGTCATCCCAGCCGACGCGGGTGAGGGCCGAACGCACCTGGTCGAGGTTCAGGGCAGGGGCGAGGACTGCAGCCTCATCGAAAGCAGACATGACCGCCACGTGGAACTCCCTCAATTCGGTCGTGGTGAACCGGAAGAGGTCCCCGTCGATCCTTCGCCATACTCGTCGCTCAGTCATGACGAGAGACTGTATTGGGACTGGGTGACATCCATTCGGGAGCACATCTCCAGAGTCGGCCAGCCTGGAGCCGCTCGTCACGTCGGGGAGAGCCGGAGACTACCGAACGGGCCTCATCGAAAGCGAGGTCATAGCCGAACGCGAAGTGGTGGAGCCGCTGGACTGGACAGAGCTCATGCCTACGGACATTGCCGACGTCCGCCGTCGGCCGACCCCGGTACCACGCTCACATCGTGCTCACCGCCGGAAGCGGCCACCTTGGCAAGTGTCCCCGTTCTCGGCCGCTATCCGACCATTCGGAAGCAATACGTCCAGATTGTGTGGCGGTCGGGATCGGCGTTGTGGATGAGAGGTCGCTGCGCGTCAGGCGGTGTAGCATTATTCGGATGACGGCATTCACGGTGAACCTCGACGAGCAGGCGCTGATTCCGTAGGCGCGGTCTCAGCCGAAGTGCACCATCGGGGAAGGCTCGTGTACTTCTGTCCGTCGACCAGCGTCAATCGGCGACTGCCCGGGCCGCTACAGTGATCCCCGCCGGAGTTAGTAGGCAATGCCGGCGTTATTTGAGACTCTCTGAAACCTCAGGTGACACGGCGGAAACGCCTCTGACGAGGGACACCGCCGAGAGATGCGGGTGTAGCTCAATGGTAGAGCCCCAGCCTTCCAAGCTGGTTGTGAGGGTTCGATCCCCTTCACCCGCTCCACGTCGTGAGAATCGGCGCCGCGCCGGCCCCGTCAGTCGGCGGGCCGGTTGACTCGGAAGGCGTCCCAGATCTCGGGCCGCAGGGTTCCTCGATCGGACACCTCGTATCCGTTTCGCAGCGCCCACGCCCGGACTTCGGCTGTGGTGGGTTCGGGCGCCGGGACCGGTCCCGCCGGCTGCAGGCTGTCGAACCGCGGGCGAGCTGCACGATCGACCTGATGTTGGTGAAGTGCCGCCCCGAGGAACCGGTAGCTCCATTCCTCGGCCAACGGCCGGGTGTCACAGAACATGATGGGTACCGACGGATAACGGACTGCGGCTTCTGCCAGCCATTCGGCCACCGCCGACGGACGGACCCGCTCCAGCTTGAACACTTCGGCATAGCGCTGCTCGACGACGACGGCGGCGTGGCCGACAGACGCCAGTTCCGCCAGGAGCGGCCACATCTTTCCGCCTGTGAAGGTCCCGACGAGGTCGGGAAGGCTCTTGCGTTCGACCACCGCGACGAGTTCGCCGTCGGACTCGACGCCATAGTCCCCCACCGCCAGTTTCCGTCGGACCGTCTGAGTCTGCTGCGGCCCGAACCTCCAGGCGTATTGCTCGTTGGAGTCGACGACGATCTCGAGGACTCGCCCCGATGCCCGGGCACGCGGCACGTTGACATTCGGGCGGGCTTTCTTCGTGGTCCGCGGGGACTGCCAGAAGATCGCCTCCCGACCGCGGGCGACCGTGAAGATGAACTGCGACCGGTTCTCGCGCGCTCGGTCCAGGACGAGGTCGATCGAAGCACCCCGGGCGACACAGGAGCGGACGGGCACCCGTTCGACGATTTCGGGGTGCTCGGGCCACTCCGCGGCCCTGTGGCAATACACCTTGGCGGTCCGCGGCCACGTCTCGCGTGCCTTGAGCACGACTGGCCCGGTAGGCAGCGGCACGCGAACGAGATAGGGAAGGGCCGATTCAGGATCGGGATTCTTGGCGACCACAAACTCGCTCACGGTGCGCCCTCGACAGGATTCGAACCTGTGACCTAGTCATTAGAAGTGACTTGCTCTATCCACTGAGCTACGAGGGCATGGTCAATTGTATTGCCGGTGTGACCTCGGAGTCTGCGGCGGATAGACTGCTCGCCTCGTCGGCATCCGCCGACCATGGTGGCCGTAGCTCAGGTTGGTTAGAGCGCCAGGTTGTGGTCCTGGATGTCGGGGGTTCAAATCCCCTCGGTCACCCCAACACTCGAAGCCGGGAGACCCCTCCCGGCTTCTTGCAGCACGCAGTCGTCCAGCACAGGAGTGCACGTGTCCGTCACCGTGACCGATGCCGGTCCTTTCGAGAAGTTCGTCTCTTTCGTCGTTGCGGAGGGGGAACTCGAGGCCGCCAAGACCAAAGCCGCCCGTCGCCTGGCACAGGAGGTCCGGATCCCCGGCTTCCGGCCCGGCAAGGCACCGAGGCCGATCGTCGAGTCGACCGTCGGCAAAGAGCGGGTGCGGTCCGAGGCGATCGACGATCTCCTCCCCCAGAAGGTGTCCGAGATCCTCGCCGAGATGAATCTCGAGCTTGCGGTCGCGCCGCGCCTCGAAAGCCTCATCGACATTCCCGAAGGAGTGAAGGTCGAGGTGAAGGTGACCATTTGGCCCACTCTCGGCGAGGCCCCGGAGATTCACGATCGCGCCGTCGAAGTCGGATCGCCCGAAGTCACCGACAGCGAACTCGAAGACCAGATCGGTCGTCTCCGCGACCAGTTCGGCAGTCTCGACGACGTCGACCGCCCCCTGGAGGAGGGGGACTTCGCCACCCTCGACATCGCCGCCTCCGTCGACGGCGAACCCGTCGCAGAAGCCAGCGCCTCCGATCTCGTGTACGAGGTCGGATCGGGTCTCTTCCTCGACGGAGTCGACGAGGTGCTGATCGGAGTCACCAAAGGCACCACCTTCGAGTTCGAGGCGCCGCTCCCCGCCGGATTCGGTGACGAGGCGGGCCGGGACGTGACGTTCTCGATCACCGTGACCAACGTCCGTGTGCGGGTCCGACCCGAGCTCACCGACGAGTGGGTCGACGAGGTCACGGAGTTCGAGAACGTCGAGGAGATGCGGCGCGAGCTACGTGAGCAGCTCGCCCAGATGAAGGCCCAGAGTTTGGCCAACCGGTTCCGCGAACTCGCCGTCGGCCAGTTGGTCGATGCCGTCGATCTGCACATTCCCGAAGCGATCGTCCGCTCGGAGATGGACGACCTGCTCCACCGATTCAGTCATCGCATGGAAGAGCAGGGAGTGGCCTTCGCCGACTACCTGCAGGTGACCGGCCAGTCCCAGGAGGACTTCGCGGCCGATGTCACGGCCCAGGCCGAACGTGGGGTGCGGACCCGGTTGCTGCTCGACGCTGTTGCCGACCAGGAAGGCCTCGAGGTCACTGAGGACGAGATCATGGGTGTGGTGCACGCCGCCCTCGCCCAGGAGTCCGAGACGACGTTGGACGCCGCGACGTTCCGGGAGGCGCTCCGTGGCAGCCCCGAAGAGAACTCGATCACCAGTGATATCCTCCGCAACAAGGCACTGGAGAGAATTCTCGCCGGTGCCCGACCCGTCGATGAGGACGGGAACGAGGTGGATCTCACCGTCGCCGTTCCCGAGCCGCAGCCGGTCCAGGGCGAGGTGGTCGAAGGCGAATTGGTCGCTGGAGATGTCGTCGAGGGCGAGGTCGTCGAGGGCGAGATCCTGACCGATACGACAGACACGTTCGGCGCTGAGGCGTCGACCGAGGAGGAATGATGAGCGCCGAGGGCTACGTCCCCGTCCCCTACGTCACCGAGTCCACCAGCCGTGGCGAGCGGACCTATGACATCTACAGCCGGCTGCTCAAGGACCGCATCATCTTCCTGGGCACACCCATCGACGACACCGTCGCCAACCTGATCATGGCCCAGATGCTCCACCTCGAGTCCGAGGACCCCGACAAGGACATCTTCCTCTACATCAACTCTCCCGGCGGTTCGATCACGTCGCTCTTCGCCATCTACGACACGATGCAATACATCAAGCCCGACGTGAACACGGTCTGCATGGGTATGGCAGCTTCGGCGGCCGCGGTCATCCTCGCGGGCGGCGCTCCCGGCAAGCGTTTCGCCCTTCCACACGCCCGGGTCATGCTTCACCAGCCCCATGGCGGCGCGCAGGGGCAGGCAAGCGACATCGAGATCCAGGCACGCCTGATCGTGCAGATGCGTGAGCAGCTCAATCAGATCCTCGCCGACCACTCGGGCCAGGATTACGACAAGGTCGTCATCGACACCGAGCGTGACTATTGGATGATGGCCCAGCAGGCGAAGGAGTACGGGATCGTCGATGAAGTACTCACGCGCCGGGAACTCGAAGCGGTAGCCTCGTCTTCGTAGGAGGATCTCCATGGCGAAGTTCACCGAGGGCGGCGACCTGCTGAAGTGCAGTTTCTGCGGCAAGTCCCAACGGCAGGTCAAGAAGCTCATCGCCGGCCCCGGCGTCTACATCTGCGACGAGTGCATCGACCTCTGCAACGAGATCATCGAAGAGGAGCTTTCGGGCACCGAGGAGGTCTCGTTCGCGGAACTGCCCAAGCCGATGGAGATCCGCGAGTATCTCGATGCCTACGTCGTCGGACAGGAACACGCCAAGAAGTCCTTGGCCGTCGCGGTCTACAACCACTACAAGCGAGTTCGTTCCAACGATCTCCGGGCTGACGACGTCGACCTCCAGAAGTCGAACATCCTCATGCTCGGTCCCACGGGCTCGGGCAAGACGCTGCTGGCTCAGACGCTCGCCCGGCAGCTCAACGTTCCGTTTGCGATCGCGGATGCCACGGCGCTCACCGAGGCCGGGTATGTCGGCGAAGACGTCGAGAACATCCTGCTCAAGCTGATCCAGGCGGCCGACTACGACGTCAAGCGCGCCGAGCAGGGCATCGTGTACATCGACGAGATCGACAAGGTCGCCCGCAAGGCGGAGAACCCGTCTATCACCCGTGATGTCAGCGGGGAAGGCGTCCAGCAGGCACTCTTGAAGATTCTGGAAGGGACCGTCGCCTCCGTCCCTCCCCAGGGTGGGCGCAAACATCCCCACCAGGAGTTCATTCAGATCGACACATCCAACGTGCTGTTCATCTGCGGAGGGGCCTTTGCCGGGATGGAGGACATCATCGGCCAGCGCGTCGGGGCCAAGCAGGTGGGTTTCGGCGCCGATGTCCGCTCGCGTCGGGAAACCGGATCGTCCGAACTCCTCGCCCAGGTGATGCCCGAGGATCTCATGAAATTCGGCCTGATCCCCGAGTTCATCGGCCGACTTCCCGTCCTCACCACGGTGGAAGATCTCGATCGTGATGCGTTGAAGGCGATTCTCACCGAACCGCGGAATGCGCTCACCCGTCAGTACACGAGGATGCTCGAGATGGACGGAGTGGAGTTGGTCTTCACCGACTCCGCGCTCGATGCCATCGCCGATTCCGCCATCAAGCGGGGGACCGGCGCCCGTGGTCTGCGGGCGATCCTCGAAGAGGTCCTGTTGAACACCATGTTCGACGTCCCGTCCCAGGACGACGTCACCCGGGTCGTCGTCGACGACGACGTCGTCATGTCCCGGATCAACCCGACTCTCGTCCCACGGCCGGTCGAGGACGAACCCCAGGAACGTTCCGCCTGAGACACCCGTGGTATCGGGTCCTGATGGGCCCGCCGACCCATTGCGAGGCTGTGGCGAGCGGCCGAACATCTGTTGCGTTGGTGGCCAACCCGGCTCGAGAGATGTTTAGGGCGAGTCGGTAGTGGATAACAGTCCGCGTGCCCGACAGGCGAGAGTGCCGCGAAAGCGCCGCCCTCCCTGCTCTGGCAATTTAGAAAACTGACACGGTGTGCGTGATCGCAGAGCACAGAGATGTGTTGACCCTCGATTCGGAATTCGGTCACTAGGGGATCGGGGCGAGCGAATGGTGAGACCGGCCCTCCCACACACCGGCCTACGACGGGGAGGACAACCCAAATGACATCCATCGTTCGGAGACGCGTGGCCGGAGCAACCGCGCTCATGACCCTCTTGTACTTGCTCCAACTGTTGCTCGCTTCGCCGTCGCAAGCAGATACTCATTCCCCGAATGATGTCGGATATTGGATGGAGCGGTACCCCGACGCGATCAGTTGCTACAAGTACACGGGGAGCTCTGCACACGGCACGCTGGTCGATGACGGCAAGGCGGTGGAGTTGGCGGTTCACCAGGACGATTGGATCGGCGACCATTGGGAGGTGCTCGTCGTCAACGGTGGCGCCGACGACGGCGGCGATGATGGAAATGGCAACGCCGTGGAAAAACATCCGGATGCCGGGGTCGCCTACTACCCGCCTGTCAACGACGGTGACCAGGGACCTTCGGTGAGCCACTGGATCGTGTGCAAAGGCTACGACTACGACATCGATGGGACTCCCGTCTTCGACATCGCCGCCTGTGACGAGCAGGGCCTCACCTCGGTGAGGTTCACAGTGGCGGAGACGACCGAAGTGGTGATCGTTGGCGTGACCGCATCCGACTCGGACCCTGCGTTCCAGCCGGGCGATCACGAACTCGATCTTGCCCCGGGAACGTACACCTGGATTCTGTTCTCGCCGCTGGACAGCGGCATGGAGCGGGGAAAGGGAACGTTTACGGTCGACGAATGTGACAAGACAACGACGACGACTGAGGGCACGACAACGACCACTGAGGGTACGACCACGACGACGTTGAACGTGGCGCCGACGACGATCGTGACGCAGACGGCGCCGTCTACGACCACCACCCTTCCGTTCGATTCTCTGCCGGAACAAGAAGACCAGTCGGAAGTCCTGGGAACCACGATCACCACGGGCGCCGAGACGGCGCCGGAAGAGGTCTCTGCCGACACCCTGCCGTTCACCGGCTCGGAGTCCGGAGACGCTGTCCGCTTGGCCGTGCTCGCACTGTTCGCAGGTGGACTCCTGCTCGCCGCGGTGCGGGAGCCGAAAAACCCCCGTGATGCCAGTGATCTCGGAGAGTGGTCGACGTACTGAGCCGTCCGCCGCTAGTTACACTCGGCTGAGGATGCCCGGGCACCGTCCCGGGCATTCCTCGTGTCTCCGTCTGCGAGGCCGCCGATATCTAGTCACTTCGGGCGGGGTTCAGGTAGATAGCCAAAGATGCGTGGCGGCGACTACACAGAGTGATAGAGGACCACCTAGCGTGGTCGAAGGGCACAGGGAGGCGAAGACCCACGATCCGAATTCGGTCACCTATGGATCGTGGTGAGCTAGTGGTGAGACCGGCCCTCCCCAAGGACAAGCGGGCTGACAAGCCAGGGGAGGAATCGAATGACATCAATCGTACAGAGGCGCGTGGCAGGAGCCACCGCCCTCATGATTCTGCTGTATCTGCTGCAGGTTGCACTTTTTGCGCCAAGGGCAAGCGCTGACCATGCAGCGGCATCACAGGCTGGCAATCCGTCAGCCGAGTGCGGTGTAGATCCAATGGCCCCTTCGTTGTTCGTGAAGTACGGATACAACGAAGAGACAGAATCGTTCACCGGCGTCGAAGGCGGGACTGCCTCGGTCGTGATCGATCACACCACCGGTGACGCGACGTTCGATTACGAGAACCTTGAGTTCGAACTCGAGATCTATCGGATCGTGTTGAAGAAGGGGCAGGGCGGAAACGATGTTCTTGGTGACCACAACGTCGCCCAAGCTGGGACCCTGTCGATCCCAGCCTCGCTGTCGCATGTGACCTTCTGCCTCGTGGCAGTGGATCCCTTCCAGATCGGCCCATGTGATACCGAGACAGGAACACGGGACGTGACATTCACCGTTCCGACAAACCACAACCTCACGATCAAAGCTGTGGTTGGCGGTGACGAACAGGAGCCAGGTACAGATTTCGCAACGGGCCCTCACACCGTGGCGTTGGAGAGTGGGACGTACAACTGGTATCTGTGGTCGCCGCCCGGATTCGGAATTCAGGTTGCCGGCGGGTCCTTCGTGGTGAGCGAGTGCGAGAAGGACACCACGACGACGGCGGACACGACCACGACGACGGTGGACGACACGACCACGACGACGGTGGATGACACGACCACGACGACGGTGGATGACACGACCACGACGACGGTGGATGACACGA
>JBBDHV010000041.1:0-17922 GCA_040880725.1 Acidimicrobiia bacterium | reverse complement strand
CAACCGTCCAAACGAAAACCTAGAACATCCAGCAATCAGCCCTTGACAGGTTCCGTCCAGAAGACCCGATGTGGGAAACGGGTCAGCAGATTTGGCTCAGCGTACTGGTAACCAGCCTCTTGCTCTTGGCCGTCCTCAGCTGGGACAGTCGCACCAAGGCGGTTTCGACTCGAATACGCCGTTAAACGCGTTGCACCGACCAATGCGCCTGCGCACGCACGGGTGACGGCGCCGGCACCGATTCAAAGGAGTCCTTCCTCGTACGCTTGCTGCTTACGGATAGGAGTCATGATCTGTTCGGGCGTCCTTCTTATGTACTCGAAGGCAGGGTGGTTCTCGTCAGCCTGGAGTGACCTGAGGTAGGAGAGAGCATTGGCCTGTGTGAAGCCCTCTCGATACCCACGATCACGCCACCGACGCGGCTGAGTGCCAAGACCTGTCCAAATCGCGGCGCCGAGAGAATCTTCCTGGTCCCCCAGCCAAGACTCGACCGTCGTGGCGATTTCCTCGTTCGATGAGCCGATGATGGAGCCGTCTCTTCCCACGCCATGAATCGAGTTCAGGTTCTCGGTTATGCACTCGCGAGCCGCAAGGTTCCGTATGGCCGGATCGAGTGTCTGGTGAGCGCTCATACTCCAGAGCGTCGTGACTATATGGGGATATTCCGGAACGACTACGAGGGTAAGCGAACCATCGCGGGAGATCCGAGCGAACTCAATAGGAATTGTGGGACCGTCCGGTTCCCAATGACCTGGATGCCTGAGCTCAAGGGTTGTGTCACAGTGGGTCGGCCTCCAAATGAGGGATCCCCAGCCGAGGACCGCAATCTCCACAGTCACTTCCTCAGTCTGTACAGGCCGTGCCCAGCGCGTTCAAGGTCGTCGTACACCACCGCATGATGGTCCGGTGCGTCGCCGCACAACCGCGACACGACATGAGTTCGGATCGTTGATTCGCGGTATCGCGAGCCGCGGCGCTTCATTTCGTCCAGTATCTCGGCCGTTGAGACCGTATCGCGTCCAGATCGGCGAGCCAGCTCCCTAAAAGTCATGATGATTTCGTCTCGACATGTCATTTTGATGTGTCCTTTCCCGGCATCTCCTCGTCCGAAAGGGAGTCAAGAACGGCTGATGCCCAATCAGTTAGCCGATTAACCGATCTCGCGAATATCGGCAGGTCGCCTGGGCTCGGCGCTCCGGTACACGTCATCGAGAGCGGCGGTGAGGGAGGCCTCAAGACTTGGGAACACGTGACCGTATGTGCCGAGCGTGACCTGGATGGTGCTGTGGCCGAGGCGCTCCATGATGGCCCTCGGGTGGGCGCCTTCGGCGATGAGCATGGCGGCGTAGCTGTGGCGAAGGTCATGGAACCGGGTCGCCTCCGGCAAGCCGGCACGAAGGACCGCTGGCTTGAAGTGGCGGGCGTAGAAGTTGGAATGTCGGAGAGGCCCACCTCTTGAGGAAGTGAACACGAAGTCTGCTCCGGCCTTGCCCGCGAGGTGAGTGGTCAATTCCGCGACCAGCGCTTGCGGGATCGGCACAGGACGGCGCTGGTAGGTCTTCGGTGGTCCGAACTGCAGCTTCCCGTATGCCTCCGTCGCCGAGGCGACGACGTGCGCCCGGCCGTGGAGGAGATCCACAGACTCGGTGCGAAGGGCAACGATCTCGCCTGCCCGCAACCCCGTGAAACCGGCAAATCGTGCGAGAAGCCCCCGTTCTGGATAGGCAGGCTGGCGATGCTCCCCGCCACCTCGCTTGATCGGCGGATTGGTCAGCTCTTGTGCGAGGGTCATGATCTGGTCGGCCGTGAGGAACACCATCTCAGCTGGCGGCTTCTTGGGGGCCTTCGCCCCCTCCACTGGATTGACCTTGATGGCACCAGACCGTCTTGCCAGCTCGAGAATCAGCCGGAGCACATCACGCACGTTGCGGACGGTGCCGGCACCCGCCCCAGTCGCCGTGAGTTCGGCCATTAGTGCCACGACTGTCGGATGGTCGATGCGGTTCACTGGCGTGCTCTCAAACCGGGGCAGAAGGTGACGGCGAAGAATCGACTCGTAGCTCTCCCGGGTCTTGGGCGTGAGCCCGGCGATCGTTGGAACCCATCGATTCGCCCAGTCGCCGAAGGTCTCCTTGCCGAGAAGAGGATCCAGCCACTCGCCTCGCGCGATGTCGGCCTCGACCAGATTGGCGAACTTCTGAGCGTCCGTCCTTCGATGAAAGGTGCGTGTGCGGTGCCGTTCATCCGGGTCGCGGTAGCGGACATCCCATCGGGTCTCACCCGCCGCCGTTTGACGTCTCTCGATGCTCGCCATTGCTTCTCCTTGGCATGGCCGACGGACGATCGGCTGGGGCCACCCGAGTAGGACTCTACAGAGAGCCCCCGACACGCGGCCGGTGAGGAATCTGGCCAGAGCGTCTGGATTCAGCCACGCGGACGCGGTCGCCAATCCACCGCTCGACATCGGTCCATCGGTAACGGATGTGCTTGCCGACGCGGAACCCGATTGGGCCCTCTCCTCGATAACGCCACGCGTATAGGGTCTTGACTGGCACTTCTAGGAACGCGGCCAGGTCCTCGGCCGTCAGCAGGCGGTCTTCGTCGGTCATGTCGGGATCTTGAGCGCCGACCCTGTCGTCGGAGTGTCAGATTCACTTCCCCCTCGACCGCTTCGGGGCCGTGGGGCGAGGGCGGAAGTGGCCTCGTCTTCGCATGGGCGTTGTTCTAGAACCTCCGAAGGTTGGAGGGTTTCTGACAGGGCTACTGACACTCTGCTGACAGGGTGGAGTGCGACCGTTCGGGCATGGCTACCTCTGTCGCTACGAGCCCCGGCAACTTCATGGCTGGTTGGAGGGTCCATGACATCGAAATGACAGGGTTGTCGCGTTTGCCGGGTTTCGGTGCCCCATACCTTCTAAACGGCGAAACAGGTGGCGAGATGATGGCACGCGTTTGCTCCGACACTCCGTTGGCCAGATGCGTAGAGTTGGCCGGGCTACTGGGAACGGGGAGTTGCCCGGTGAACCCACGGCGCCGGTCAAATGGGTCCGGCGACCCGAGCTGGTCGCCGAGTCTCGTAGGCGTCGCTTCGGCGGCGCTTCTTATGCTCGCCGCCTGCAGTTCGAGTGGGGCTCCTGAGTCCACGACCACCATCTCGACCCCGGTCTCGACCACCACTGGCCTGACAACCTCTTCGACGAGTACGTCGCTACCGGTCACGACGACTACCACTGCGCTTCCGCCGGATGACGATGTGATCGAAGCTTGGGGCGCCTATTGGAACGCATGGGCCGAGGTGAGGGCGGCGGAGGATCTCGACGCTTCGGCTCTCGAGTCGGTGGCTTCTTCCGCCGTCATCGACGGTGCGCTGGCACTGTTCGGACGGGAACGCACCTCTGGTTTCGGCGCGACCGAAACCGAGGTTGTGCTTCATCCGACGGTGACCGACGTGGAAGCCGATAAGGCGACCGTGGAGGACTGTGTCCTGTTGGTGCCGTCTTTCACTGACAACGTAGGCGTCTGGCACCAGGCCGATCTGGTCCGATCCGAGGAGGGTTGGATCGTCAGCTCCATTCGGATACCTCGGGGCGGAGCGTGCGTGCCGCGGGAAATGGGCGAGGCGGCAATCGCGGGGTACGAAGCCTTTTACTCGGGATGGGAGGAATTCTGGGACCCGGCCAACCCGGACTCCGTGTTGATTGAACAGGTGCTGGCTGACCCGCAGCTCTCCCTTATCGTCGAACTTCTTGGTGATCACGCGACTCGCGGCGCGGCACTTCGCGGGCAACCCACCCTGCACCCAGAGGTGATCGAAGTGCGCAGTCCGACTGAAGTCGTGATCTTGAATTGTCTCGAGCCCGCCGTTGATTACGGGCTTTACGACGTTGCTACCGGGGAGCGCCTCGATGATGTCCCAGCCGTTCGTAATGGTCAACGCAACTTGGAGTCGGCTGTGATGACTTTCGAGGACGGCCTTTGGAAAGTCTCGGACCTGCAAGGACAGGTGGATTTCGCATGCGAGTTCGCACCAACAGATCGTGGACTTCCGTCCGTTTGATCGTCGCCGTTGGCCTGGTCGGGGCGGCGATGCTGCTGGGTGCCGCGCCAGCTGTAGCCAACCACTGCACCGGTGAGGGAAGCATTCGAGATCGCGGCGGCGAGGTGGTTGCTGAGTGTCATGGTCGGACGCCTGGGGAGCGGGGCACGTGGACGGTTCATGAGACGTGGGACGTCTATTGCGCTTCGGCGGTGGGGGAGTATCAGGAGGGCGACGAGGTGGAGTTCTATGCGACCGACATTCTGAGTCCCCAGGACGTTGAGCATCTTGGTTTCGATCCGACGGGGGAGTACTGGTGGTGGAACGTGACGTGTTGGCGGAATGGGGAACCGGTTCATTCTCGTGAGTTCGCGGTGGAGGTGAGTCCGCCTGTTCCTCCTGAGGTGATCCGTGATGTGGCGGCTGCTCGTCTGGAGCCTCCTCTGCCTGTTCCGGCGACGAGTCCTCCGTTGGCTCGTGAGACGTTTGTTCATGTGGTGACGTGGCTGTGGCTTGATCCGGCGAGTTGGGAGCCGGTCGAGGTGTCAGAGACTCGAGGGTTGACGACGGTGACGGTTCGGGGGACTCCGATCCATGCCCGTTGGGTGATGGGAGATGGGGGCGGGGTGACGTGTTTGGGGCCGGGTGTGGCGTGGACGTCGGGCGCTTCGGATGACGACACCGACTGCAAGTACACGTACTTGTCGTCCTCGTACAGCGAACCGGAAGGCCAGTTTGAGGCGTCGGTGACGGTCACATGGGAGTTCGAGTGGTGGATCAACGACGTCTACCAGGGGGTGTTCGGCACTGTCGATCTGTCGACTTCTTTCGGAGTGGCAGTCGCCGAGATCCAAGCGGTGGAGACGGGAGGCTGAAATGGCACGGACGACGACTTCGACGAGGCGAGCCAGCCCCGCCGGTAACGGCCAACCGGTCGGCGCGTTGCGGTTGGAGCCACCACACCGCAGGGTCCAGGTATCCCAGCTGCTGATCGCAGTGTTCTTGGTGGCGGTGAGCGCGTTAACCGCAGTGGTGTTGTTCTCCCGAGCTGCTGCGAGAGAACCGGTACTCGCCCTGGCCAGCCCGGTGGAGCGTGGTCAGGCGATCGTCGCGAGTGATCTGATGTTGGCATACGTGGCGACCGACGACCCGGTAGCCACTCTGAGTCCTGACGCCATGACCGGACTGGTCGGGTTGACCGCAGTAGCCGACCTCGAGGCGGGGACGATCCTGACTTCCGCCCATTTCGTGTCACGCAGCCTCCTCGACACCGGGGAGGGTGTTGTCGGTTTGGCCCTGTCGCCGGGCGAGTATCCGACTCCGCGGTTGGCGCCAGGCGACATCGTCAACGTGGTCGTGACCGGTCGCGGATCGTCCGATCCGACCGCCGAGCCTGAGGTGGTGGCCCTGGCTGCAGAAGTATTCGACATCACAGACCTGGGCACACAGGGTGACCGGTTCGTGTCGCTGCTGATGTCTTCAGAGGCGGCCACCGAGGTGGCGGGAGCAGCAGCTGGGGACAGGGTGCGGCTGGTGCTGGTGACGGGGGAAACCCCGTGAGCCTGGTCTTCGTGGGCTCTGCTCACGGTTCTCCGGGGGCGACCACCACCGCGCTGGCGATCGCCGCCACCTGGCCTGAGCACCGCCGTTGCCTGCTGGTGGAGGCGGATCCGTTTGGTGGTGTGATCGCCGCCCGTTACCGCCTGGGTGATAGCCCCGGATTGTCCTCGCTTGCCGCAATGGCCAGACGCGGGCTCGAGGACGAGGTGGTCTGGCAACACGCCCAACAGCTCCCCGGCGGGATCCCGGTCCTGATCGGACCCCCAACGGCGGAAGAGGCCCATGCCGTGCTGCGTGATGTCGCTCGGATCCTGGCGGAATGGGCGGTGGCACAGCCCGAGATTGATGTGATTGTCGACTTCGGGCGGATCGCACCCGGTTCGACGATGTTGACAGCGATGACGACCGCCGATCTGGTGCTGGTGGTGACTCGCCCGAGCATCGATCAGCTTCGACCTGCAGCCGCCCGATCGACAGCCCTCACCACCGGCGGTGTTCGGTCCGGGTTGTTGTTGGTGGGCGACCACCCTTACGGACCGGCCGAGGTGGCTGCCACGTTGGATGTCGACGTGGCCGGGGTGATCGCCTGGGATCCTCGGACAGCAGCAGTGTTGACCGGCCTCCACGGGGCGGTGCGTGACCTGCGCCGTACCCCGTTGGTCCGGTCCGCCGCCACCCTCGCAGCCGAGCTCGCCCCCACACCAGGGCCCATGCCGGATGTTGGCGTCGACGTGGGTTCGGCGGGTGCGAGTCGGGTGTCGGTTATTGGGGAGACGGGCTCGTGAAAGGCGAAGTCGACCTCCGGGGCCGGCTGCATCGGACAGTGGCCGAGAAGCTGTCTGAGCACCTCCGCACCGTCGACGGCGATGACCCGCTGAGCCCGGACGACGAACGGGCGTTGACCCGTTCCCTGATTTCCACAGAGTTGGCGCATCTCGCCGAGGAGGCGTACCGCACCGGTCAAACACCGCTCGACGCGGTGGTCGAGTCGGAACTGGCCGAGGCCGTCTTTGACCGGGTCCACGGCCTGGGCCGTCTCCAGCCCTACATCGACGACCCTGACGTCTCGAACATCCATGTCAACGGTTATGACAACGTGTGGCTGGTCTACCGGGACGGCACCAAGGTGCGGGGCGAGCCGGCGGCGGACTCGGACCGTGGGTTGATCGACATGGTCGCCACCGCGGCACGTCGGGTCGGTCGGGCCGAGAAACGGTGGGATCACGTGTCCTGGGAGCTTCACCTGCAACTTCCGGGCGGAGAACGGCTTCACGCCGTGATGGGTCTGACCGGACGGCCGGCGATCACCATCCGCCGTCACGACTTCGGTATTTACCGGCTGAAGCATCTGGTCGAATTGGCAGTGATCGACGAAGGCCTGGCGGCGTTCCTGGCGGCGGCGGTGCGGGCCAAGCTGAACCTGATCGTCGCCGGCGGGACCAACACCGGCAAGACGACGATGCTGCGATGCCTCCTCAACGAGGTCCCCGCCGATGAGCGGGTGATCACCGTGGAGGACAACCTCGAGATCGGCTTGGACCGCTTCGTTGATCTTCATCCCGATCAGGTGATGTGGGAGCGGCGGGGCGCCAACATCGAAGGGCGAGGGGAGGCGTCGCTGGCGGACTGTGTGCGGGCGACGCTCCGCCAGAACCCTGACCGGGTGATCGTCGGTGAGATCCGGGGGGTGGAGGTGGTTGACATGCTGCGGGCCATGTCGCAGGGCAACGACGGGTCGATGTCCTCGATCCACGCCGACTCTTCGAAGGGGGCGATCGTCCGGTTGGGCATGTACACCGCCGAGGCGGGCCTGGATGAGGAAACATCGAACAAGTGGATCGCCAACGCCGTCGACCTGATCGTCCATCTCGGCTGGGTCGACGACATGCGCCGGGTCACCTCGGTACGGGAGGTGCTGGAAGCAGAAGAACGCCAGATCGCCACCAACGAGATCTACCGGCCCGCAGTCACCGGTCCGGCGGTACCGGCGCCGGGTCCCACCATCCGCAACGACACCCTCGCCCGGCTCGTCGCCGCCGGATTCGACGCCACCGTTCTGGTTGGCCCGACGGAGTGGCGGTAGGAATGCGGATCCTTCTCGTCGCCGCAGCCGGAGCCGGAGCTGGTTTCGGTGTGTGGTTGGCGATCACCGCCTGGCGGGGCATCCGAGTCGTCCCCCAGGCCCGTCGTCTGGTGCCGTCGGCGGTACCGGGGGAACGTGCCGCCGTCTGGCTGGCCGGCTCGATCCTGGCCGGGGTCGGGGTGGGTGTCGTGACCGGTTGGCCGGTGGCCGGGGTCGGAACAGCCCTCGGTGTGCTTGTCGGACCGTCCGCGGTGGGGGGCAGCGCCCGACGGGCCCAGGACACGGCAACCGCCGACGCCATCGCCTCGTGGGCGGACATGATCCGCGACACCATGGCGGGGGCGTCTGGTTTGGAGGAGTCGCTCATCCAGACCGCGGCGGTGGCACCTTCTGCGATCCGTCCCCACCTGCAGTCTTTCGCTCACAGGCTGCGACACCAGCCGCTCGAAGCCGCCCTGGATGATCTCGCCACCGACCTCAACCACTCATCCGCCGACCTGGTCGTGGCCGCTCTCGCCGCCGCCGCCCGACTGGAAGCACGCGACCTCGGCGGGTTGTTGGCCCGGCTGGCCGAAGCGATCCGAGGCGACGTCCGCATGCGGACCCGCATCGAAATCGGCCGGGCCCGGATCCGTACTTCGGCCCGCATCGCAGTGGCCACCACCACCGCCACCGTCATCTTCCTATATCTCTTCGCCGGTCACCTGCTCGAGCCCTACGACACCGCCGCCGGTCAAGGCTGGCTGGTAGTGGTGACCGCAGTGTTCTTCGGTGCGGGGGTGATGCTTCGTCACTACGGCCAACTCGAAACACCCCAACGGTTCCGGCTGCGTCACACCTCACGCCAGGAGCAGTGGCAATGACACTGCTGGCAGTCATCGCCACCGGCGCCGGCGTCGGGTTCGGGCTGTTCCTCATCGGCCGGGCGTTGTTCCCTCCACCGGTGGCCCTCCACATCGCCCTCGCCGACCTGAGACGCCCACGCTATGCCATCGGCGACACCGGACAGCTGAGTCCAAGGCGGGTCACCGAACGAGCAGGCATGGTGGTTGTCCGGATCCTCGAGGCCACCGGACTGGTAGACGTCGGCCGGCTCCGGCGTCGTCTTCGGACCCTCGACAAGACAATCGAGGCCCACGCCTACGAGAAACTGGTCACAGGTGCGGCCGGATTCGGGATCCCGGTCGTCTTCACCGTCGTGGCGGCAGTGGGCGGAGTGAACATCAGCGCCGGCTGGACCGTGACTCTGGCGGTCGCCTTCGGGCTGGCCGGTTTCATGTATCCCGACCTCGGCCTGACAGAACGGATCGAACGTCGCCGCCGGGACTTCCGTCACAGCCTGTCGGCCTATCTGGATCTGGTCACCATCATCCTGGCCGGTGGTGGCGGACTCGAAACGGCGTTACACACCGCCGCCGACCTCGGCGACGGATGGGCGTTCACCGAGATCCGAAGCGCCCTCCGCCGGGCACGTCTCACCAACCGCACCCCCTGGGACGTCTTCGACGAGCTGGGAGAAGAACTCGGTGTCGACGAACTCCGAGAATTGGCGGCAGCAGCCCACCTCGCCGGTGACCAGGGAGCCCGCATCCGGGCGTCCCTCTCCGCCAAGGCCGACTCGATGCGGTCCAGTCAGACCGCCGCCATCGAAGCCCAAGCCGAATCCGCCACCGAGAAGATGCTGCTACCGGTCGTCACTCTCGTCGTCGGAATGATCCTCTTCATCGGCTTCGGTGTCGTCGAAGCCATCTCCACCCCCGGGACCGTCCCATGACCCCAAACACCCCAACCCAACCCAGTCATCGTCACCCCAGCATCCGTCAGGGAAAGGAACAACCGTCATGACCGCATACATCGACTACACCCGCCTCCTCATCGAGTTCGGTCTCAACCGACTCGGCGTCGGGCTCCGGGACGAGCGAGGAGCGATGTCAACCGAGGCCGCCGTCCTCACCGGCGTTCTGGTCGCCATCGCCGTCGCCGCCGGACTGATCCTCATCGCCAAGATGCGATCCAACGCCGAAGCAATCCCCGACAACGTCGCCCCACCCAGCCCCTGAACGGGTGGGCAGCGAGGACGTGACGATGGACCCGACGAGGAGACGAGGAGACGAAGGGCTCACCTCCACCGAGCTGGCGGTGGTCATGCCAGTGTTGATCGCGCTCGTCCTCGTCCCGTTCCAGATCGGACTGTGGTGGCACGCCCACCAAGTCGCCCACGCCGCAGCCCGAGAAGCGGTTGACGCCGCCCAAGTCGCCGACGCCACCGAAGAAGACGGAATCCGAGCTGCCGGATGGTTCCTCGAATCAGCCGGCAACCTCACCGAAGCCGAAGTGAGCATCACCCGCACCGTCGACACCGTCACCGTCCAAGTGACCGGCCGGGCACCCCGCCTCCTACCCGGATTCGACTGGCAGGTGACCGCCGAGGCGGCCGGGCCGGTCGAACGGTTCATCCCGGAGCCGCAACGATGAACCGTCCCGGCCGCCAACGTGGAGCGGTCTCGACCGAACTGGCGGTCCTGACACCACTACTGATCGCCTTCATGCTGCTGGTCGTCTACGCCGGGCGGGTCGCCCAGACCGAAGGCGACGTGGCACACGCCGCCCATGAGGCAGCCCGAGCAGCATCCCTCGTCGCCACCCCCACCGCCGCTATTGCCACCGCCACAGAAACCGTCGCCGCCAACATCGCCGCCGGGACGGTGGCATGCCGGAACCTCACCGTGTCAGTCGACACCAGCGGGTTCACCGCCGGAGGCCAGGTGGCGGTCACCGTCACCTGTGAAGCAGCGTTCGCCGACATCGCCATGCTGGCAGTCCCCGGCACCCGCCTCTTCGCCGCAACCGGCGTCGAGGTCATCGACATTTACCGGGCCAACACCAGGACCAGCCCATGACCGGCCGTGATCGAGGAGCCGTGTCCACCTTCCTGGCGGTGATCGCCCTCGCCCTGCTGATGGCAGCCGGCCTCGCCATCGACGGCGGCCGCAAAGTCAACGCCCTGCGGGAGGCGAGCCACCTCGCCGACAACGCAGCCCGTGCCGGCGCCCAAGCCGTCGACCTCGACACGCTCCGCAGCACCGGCGAACTCCTCCTCGACCATGACCAGGCGGTCTCGCATGCCGACCAATACCTGGCCGCAGTCGGTCACACCGCCACCGCGGTCACCGTCAACGGCGACACCATCACCGTCACCGTCCGTCTCACCGTCGACCCGGTCCTGTTACCCACCGGGCCGATCACCGTCACCGCCACCGAAACCGCCGCCGCCGTCACCCAGGCCCCATGATGCGACACCTCACACAAGCCGCCCGCGCCGTCACCGCCCTCCTCACCCTGATCGGCTTCACGTTCGGGGTGCCAGCCGGACTCGTCGCCTATGTCGGATGGCCACTGCCCACCACCCTCCCCACCGTCGACCAGATCCAGCTGGCGGTTCGCAGCGGGATCGACCCCCAGCTCCTTGTCAACACGCTGGCGGTCATCGTCTGGATCGTCTGGGCCCAGCTGGCGGTGGCGGTGACCGTCGAAGTCACAGCCGCCCTCCGTGGCCGGGTGGCTCGCCGTCTCCGCCTCCTCCCCGGCCTCCAGCCGGCAGCCGCCCAACTGATCGCCGCCATCACGCTGACCGCCGCCACGATCGGGCCACTCCGCACCGTTCCCGTGGCGGCGGCTCCACTACCGGCCAGCATCGCCATCACAACCGCCCAGCCGGCCCTGCACCATGAGGCTCCCGCTGCCTCCGGTAGTCAGACACAACCCGAGCAGCGATCCGAACCTGGACCGACCTACCGGGTGGCGGCACGCGACACCCTGTGGAGCATCGCCGAAACCACACTGGGCGACGGCCGCCGATGGCACGACATCCAAGCGCTGAACCAAGACCGGATCATGGGCGACGGCCACCGTTTCACCGCCACCACCGACCGCCTCACCCCGGGTTGGCTCCTCGTCCTACCCGACGACGCAACCACACCCCCAGCGGACCAACCAGACCAGACCGGGACGACGCGGGTCACCGTCGAAGCGGGCGACAGCTTCTGGACGATCGCCAAGACCACCCTGACCGACGCCTGGGGACGCACACCCTCGGACATGGAAAACGCCGGCTACTGGAACCAGCTGATCGACACCAACCGTCATCGACTCGCCCCACCACACGATCCCGACCTGATCTTCCCAGGCCAACACTTCGACCCGCCCCCCATCCCCGCCGACCCCGAGCTGAAAACCGCACCGTCAGAGCGCTCCGACCATCCTCCATCGGACGGCACCGGGACTGTCACTGTCGAACCGGGTAACAGTTTCTGGTCCATCGCCCAATCGACGCTCGCGGACGCATGGGACCGCACCCCGACCAGCGAAGAGATCACCGGGTTCTGGCGGAAACTGGTTGACGTCAACCTCGAACGGCTGGCACCACCCCACGACCCGAACCTCATTTACCCGGGCCAGATCTTCGGTCTACCAGCCATCCCCGACGACCCCCGACAGGCCGACAGCGAACTCGGTGCTGACAACGAGCCCACACCGGAGACGACACCGGCAGGCCCAGACGATGCCGACACCGTGGTCGACACCCCTTCCGGTGATCCGCCGCCCACCGCCACCACATCAACGGTCCCTGCCGCCGGCACGGCAACCACCATCACAACACCCAGCCACCCATTGTCGGATTCGGCTGGCGAATCGGCTGCAGACGAACCGACCGGCAGCGACGAGGACGACAGCGACGATGAGACCGGCGTCGAGCTCGCGCCGATAGCCAGCACCCTCGCAGGTCTCGGACTCCTCGCCGCCGGACTGATCGCCCTGCTCCGCCGGCTCCGAAACGTCCAGTTTCGGCATCGCCGAGCTGACACGATCCCTACACCCCCACCAGCACACACCGTGCCGATGGAGACGATGATCCGGACTGCCGCCGCTCCCACATCGGCCGAACTCATCGACCTGGCGTTACGCGCGATGGCCCGGGACGTCCTCGCCACCCACCGTCCACCCCCACAGGTCGTCGGTGTCCATCTCGACGCCGAACGCCTCCGGTTGCTGTTGTGGACACCACACCAGAACCCACCGTCCGGTTGGCACGTCGAAGACGAAGGACGCAGCTGGACCCTCCGAACAGATGTGGACATCAACCGGCTCGCCGACATGGCCAAAGGCGTCCCCGCCCCATACCCGGCCCTGGTCACCGTCGGACACGCCGACCACACCCAGCTCCTCGTCGACCTCGAGTTCATGGGAGCAACCCAAATCACCGGTACGCCAGACGACATGGTCGCCACCTGCTACACCATGGCCACCGAGCTCGCCGCCAGCCCCATCGCAGATGACCTCCAGATCGTCTGCATCGGATTCGGAGACGACCTCGCCGGACTCGAACGAGTCCACGTCGTCGACGACCTCTCCGAGATCCTCCCCACGCTTTCGGCCAAGACCGAAGCCGTCAGCCGGCTCACCGCACCGTCACCGTTGCACGGTCGTCTCACATCGGCCGGCGCCGACACTTGGGATCCGATCATCGTCTTCGACCCGACCACCGAGCCTCCCCGTCAGGCCGGACGGCTACTCACCGACGCCCACACCGGCCGTGGCGTCGCTGCCGTCGTCGGCTACCCGACCGGAGACAGGTGGCAACTTCACATCGACACCGACACCATTCGTGTCGAGCCGCTCGGACTCACCCTCGCCCGCCGCAACCTCACGCCCGCCGAACAGACCGCGGTCGGCGACCTCATCGCCGCCGCCAAAGACCTCGACGGCGTCGAACCCGACATCACCACTGACCCCTTCATGGCATTCGAAACGATCGAAGAGCCTCCAGCCGCCACCGAGGAGACCAAACAACAACCTCTATTCCAAACCGATGGAGAAGCCGCGGGGACGATCGAATCCCCGATCCCGCAGATGAAAGTGCTCGGCACCCTCCGAGTCGACGGCATCGACGGCCGGTTCCCGCTCCGAAAGTGCACCGAACTCGTCGCCTACCTCACCTTCCACCGGGGAGGAGTCGAAGCAGACACCCTGATGGAAGTGCTCTGGCCCGAACAACGCCCCGACTACCAGCGGCTCAACCGGCACACCTCCCGCACCAGAACCACCCTCGGCCTCGACCCCGACGGCCAGCTATACCTGCCATACGTCGCCGACGGGATCTACCGGATCAGCCGCCACCTCAACAGCGACATCGAAAAGTTCACCGGTCACATACGCCAAGCCGACCAGACGTCAGGCACCGCCCAAGCCCACCATCTGCGGGCCGCCCTCGAACTGGTGGAAGGAACCCCGTTCACCGCGGCAGGCAACGCCTACACCTGGGCCCACACCAACGGAATCATCACCCACGCCATCGTCGCCATCGACAACGCCGCCCACCGCCTCGCCCAACACGCCCTCGCCAACGACGACCCCGACCAGGCCACCTGGGCCGCCCGCAAAGGACTCCTCGCCACCGGAGCCTGCGAAGAGTGCTACCGAAACCTCATGCGAGCAGCATCCGCTGAAGGTAACCAGGTCGCCTTCGAAGCCATCTACACGGAACTTCTCGCCGTCGTCGACGCCGACGAAGGCCCCAACGCCTCAAGCTTTCTCGACCCAGAAACCACCGAGCTCTACGAACAGGAATCCAGAAAGCGCCGGCGCCAGGCGGGATAAAGTCGCGACATTTCGATTCTGACCGGTTCAGCCCATTCAGATTGCGTCAGGCGCGCTTGGCACAGTACGGACGTCGCCCTCAGAATCCATCGTCCTCAGTGGCTTCCGGTGGCTGGTGTCGATCGGTGCAGGACTTGTGCCTACGAAAAGATCTCATCTGGTCGTTGCCCAGGGAACTGGCTCGCTGGAATGCGCCCATCGGTGAGGTGGGTATCGCCGCATGAATCGACCTGTGTAACCCAGGCGGTGTAGCAGTAGGAGCTCTCCATATTCCAAAAGGAGTTGAGCCGCCTGCCATACCAAGCCCTCAATTCGGTAAGGCTCATCGGCATCCTTTGGATGGACCAGTCGGTTGCGAACCCATGCCGTGACGTCAGGTCCGTCGAGACCTCTTTGATCTGCAAGGTCGGAGAGTGCCTCGAGACCCCTCGGCACGTTCAACGGGATTGCCGACTCGTTGAGGAGAAGACGCAGTCGTTCAGCAGCGGTCATCTCGCGATAAGTCCGTCGCGACATGACCCCGGTGAGGACGAGGGTCACCCACGCTAGGTATTCCAAGCCGGCTTGTGCAAGCATGACCTTGCCCTCGGCTGTCGTTCCCGAATGGTTTCCGGTGATCATGTGCATGGCGACGTGCCTGACGATCGGACGCTGATGATGGTCAAGGTAGGCCTGCAGGTAGACCGCGAAGAACTGCGCGAGGTCATCAGCTGTGTGCGTATCCCACCATGATTCGTAGCCACGCAACGTGTCGCAACGCCACGGCGCCCACTGTTCCCAGACTCTCTGTTCTTCCCGATCGAGCCCGACCGGCAAGGCGGGCGCTACCCACCTTCCGAGCGCGAATGAAAACGCAAGCTGCCATCCGAACAGGACGTCTCGCGCAGATTCTGCGTCGAACTCTCCGCTGTCCGCTCGCCGGAGTTCCCCAACGTGGGTGAGCGCGAACTGCTTGTCCGATTCATTCGCCGACCTGCGCACTTCCGAGTAGTCCTGGCGACAGTCGAGCGTGAATCTCCAACCACACGACTCGACGGTCCACCGGCCGGCCCACGACTGCTTCCCGGATTCCAGCGGTGAGCCTGGCAGGAGCATTGGGAGGTTTGGCCAATGCGCGACGACGCGTGCCATCCGCGTTCCAGTTCCCAGCTCGGTACCGGGGCACGTGCCCCAGCCGTCGCTGTGATGGACATCGAGTGGGATCTCGACTGGGCCGAGCTGCGGATGATCGATCGACAGCTGCGACCGTTCGAGGTCCACCGACCGAAGTGGATTCTCTGCCTGCCATCGCACCCGGAGCCTATTGCTCATCGACATCCAGATCCGCACGGGGCCTACCGGTTCGCCGTTCAGTGCTCCCTCCCCGAGAAATAGTTCAACGTCTTCGCCGGGTTCACCGAGTTCGTATACGCCTTGTAGGGGAGCCTCACGCACGTTGCCAGCCTGGTTCCGCTCCGGCGCTGTCGGCGCGATGTGCGGAGCGTTGGAGTCGTCTCAGAACTGACGGGTAAGCGACATGGCCAGCATGACCGCGATCCGCGCACGGTGTAGGCCGAAGGGTGAGGCTTTCGCTAACCAAAGGATGCCTTCTATCCGAGCAGTGACTGTTGGATGCCTTGACGAGGTGGCCAGAAGACGCCGAGGACGAGGAAGTTCCATGGGCGCTGTTCCATGTTTCCGACGAACAGGACGCTGTCCCGGTTTGGAGCCCACAGTTCGTCGACGAACTTCCCGCGAATCTTCTCCTGCCAGTCGCCATCGAAGCGAACGCGGCGATAGAGCGCCACCGCCTCCCAATCGATAATCGTTTGTGTATGTCCATGGCACTCCGGTGCTATGCATCGGTAGCTGTACATGAACCGCCACGGGATGACCTCGAACGGCGGCTTCGGAGTCTCGGTGTTGTCGAACAGGCTGGGCTGGGCGGCAATGGCCTCGGCTCGTTGTTGCCATGTGTCCAACTGCTCTTTCTTGCGTTCGGTGATCACGAGTTCAGGGATGCCGCTGGTGCGGACAACCGCAAGCGAGGGAGTGTCAGGTCCTGAGCCGGAGCGGTTGCGTTCTATCAGGTCGCACATGGTGTGCTCGCCGAGGGCGGCGACGCGTTGACGCCTCGTCGACCATCCGTGCTCGGGGCCGATGATCTCGCCGGGCTGGACGGAGCCTTCTATCGGTACCCATGACTCAGGGCGGCGATCGGAGCGAGGTCGGATAGCTCTGACGGTGACTTCCTGGTATTTGCGGAATTTGGAGTCGTCGGCGAGGTCTCGGAACGGGACCGGGTGGAGTCTGATCCACTCCGGGTCAGGAGCGAGAGACATGGCGGCTACGCACATGCTTTCTCGGAGGGCAGAAGTGAGGACTGGTGCCGCTTTGACCAGGATCATGGCTGTGAGCTCCTGTTCGAGTGGCATAGAGTGCCTGGAACGCTACAGCTCGAGGACCGTGAGTTCCGGGTGGTCCGCCCGGGCGTGATCGACGATGCAGGAGCGGTGACATTCGTGGTGGTCGCGTTCGAAGCACAGGAGGGCGACGCGGTTTCTGTGAGCGAGGTCGATTACCTCTCGGTACTTCATGGAAGCCCCGTTTTGGAGGTGGAGGAGGTATCGAGTTCGAGCCGACTTGAGTCCTCGGCGAAAGGGGTCCCGGTTGCTCTTGGGATTCCCCAGTTCGCGTTCGTGGCGGTATTCAATGTCGGCCGCGTCAAGTGCTTGTCCCAGCGAGGACTTCGAGAATCCCTTCTTGCGGGAGATGGGATTCAGGCGGACATCGACCAGCACTTCGACGTTGTTCCGCCGAAGCAGGGCGATCACCTCCTCCACGCTGCGCTGTTCGTACCCGATCGAAACGATCGTGGCACCTGGCGTTGTCCTGGTCACAATGTGGATCCTAGGCAATGGGCATCGTCCCGCCGGCGTACTTGAGGCAGGTCATCAGATGCTCCGTGCCTGCTCATGGACCCGAGATTGGCGCGGAACGGAGCCATGAGCGTCGAGACAAGTTCGGACGACCGCCTCGTCTCGGCCAATTCTGGTGGCGCTGTATTCGATCGTCCGGGCTCGGTCATTAGGGTCTACCGCCACGGCAACGGCTGCTGCGGCACGGAGAGCCCGTGCCACTGCTTCGGGTTCTTCGAGGTTGTGCTGGCGGACGATTTCGTCGATGAGATGCTGTTCAAGAGGTACAGCTTTGGTGAGGGATTCTTGGAAGGAGCGGCCGCCGTCGTCGAGCAGGTCGGCAGGGTCCTGGCCCTCGGGTAACCGCGCCACGAGGAAGGTGACTCGGCGGTCGGCCGGATCCAGGTCAGCCGTCCGAACGACTGCCAGAAGGCCCGCTTGGTCACCGTCGAAGGCGAGCACGACCTCGCTAGTGGAATGACGGGCGCTGCCAGATGCTGTGCAGTGAGGGAGATGCCAGCTGTGGCCACAACATTGGTGAATCCGGCCTGGTGAGCGGTGATGGCGTCGGTGTAACCCTCCACCACGATCGCGCTGCCGGTCTCCACGATCGGTTGGAGGGCGAGGTGCATGCCGTAAAGCAGGGTCCGCTTCTTGTAGAGGTCGGTCTCGGGGGTGTTGAGGTACTT
>JBBDHV010000040.1:19299-91898 GCA_040880725.1 Acidimicrobiia bacterium | reverse complement strand
CCAAACCTCCCCTGGGCTCAAGCATCATGACCCACGAAAGCGACAGTTGTCCCCTTTTTAGCGGGGCAGCGGTACATGAATGGACCGCGACGCAGACAAGATCAGCGCCAGACGTTTTTGCCACGCGAATCGCGTCATTTCTGGCGCGCTCATTCGCTAAGAACGCGTATTTTGTTCGTCGGTGAGGAGTTGTTTCAGCTCCGGTTTGACGGTTTTGCCCATCGCGTTCTTGGGGAGTTCGTCGACATGCACGAGGCGTCTCGGGAGCTTGTACGGGGCGAGGTGTTCGCGGGCGAAGTCTCGAACGGCGTCGATGTCGAGTTCCGCGTCGGCGGTGACGACCACGGCGACGACCTCCTCGCCCCAGGTCGCATCCGGCACCCCGATGACGGCACAGTCGATGATGGCCGGGTGAGTACGGAGCAGTCCCTCGACCTCGAGCGCAGAGACCTTCTCGCCGCCGGTCTTGATGACGTCGACGCTCTTGCGGCCGAAGATGCGGTAGCGGCCGTCCTCCTCAATGGCGATGTCACCGGTCCGGAACCACCCGTCCCTGAAGCCGTCCCGGGTGGCGTCGGGGCGCTCCCAGTACTCGGAGAAGACGCTGGGGCCCTTCACCTCGAGTTCGCCCGGGTCGCCCGATGAGACGGGCGTTGTTGTCTCGTCGACGATGCGCATCTCGACTCCGGGGAGCGGATATCCCACCGAGCCGGGAACCCGCTCTCCATCGAGCGGGTTCGACAGTGCCATTCCGATCTCGGTCATCCCGTAGCGCTCCAACAGCGTGTGACCGGTGATGGCGCGCCACGCCTCCAGGGTCTCCACAGGAAGGGCCGCCGATCCCGAGACCATCAAACGCATCCCGGATGCACCTTGCGAGCCGGCCTCCCTCGCCTCGGCGCTCCATCCGTTCCATTCGGCGATCAGCTTCTGATAGATGGTGGGAACGGCCATGAACACCGTGAGTTCACCGCTTCCCAGCCGATCCCACACGGCGGAGGCGTCGAAGCTCGCCAGCACCTCGCACACTGCACCGTTCCACAGGGCACATCCCAACACGTTCACCAGGCCGTGGACATGGTGGAGAGGCAACGCAAGGAGGGTGCGGTCGTCGGGTCGCCACCCCCACGCTTCGGACAGCGACTCCAGCTGAGCCTGGAACATTCGGTGTGTCCAGACGACACCTTTGGGCTTGCCGGTCGATCCGCTGGTGTAGAGGATCAGCGCTCGCCCGCTCCCGTCGACCGACGGAAGCTGCGGGCTCGACGGGACCGGTGCTTCGATCACGGCCTCCGCGCGACGGACCTCGAGTCCGAGATCCTTCCCCAACGGGGCGAGGCGCTCGGCGAACTCGTCGGATGCGATGAGGATGGACGCCCCCGAATCGGTGATGACGTGCTCGAGCTCCCCGCGGGGGTGCGAGGTGCAGAGAGGGACGCTCACGCCTCCTGCCGCCCAGATGCCCCATTGCAGCGCGACATAGCGGGCGCCGGGAGGGACGAGAAACGCCACCCGCTCCTCGGTCAGATCGGTGCGGTCGCCGAGCAGGGCGGCGGCGACCCGGGTCGCGGACTGGACGAGCTCGGAGTAAGTGAAGGTGCCCTCGGATGTCACGAGTGCGAGGCGTTCACCGTGGTCTCGAGCTGCAGAGATTGGAGCGGGAGCGGACATGGAGCCGCACCCTACTCAGGGGCCAGGGCGTGCTCTTGCTTCCGCGGTGCGGGGGTTCCGAACCGTCCTGCGATACTCCGACGTCTGCACGTATGCGATACGAAAGGACCCCAAGATGTCGATACAACGCTTCGAGACCAATGCACGGATGAGCCAGGTGGTGGTGCACAACGGGGTGGCCCACCTCTCCGGCCAGGTCGGCAGCGACCCCGACGGCGACGTGAAGGCGCAGACCGCTCAGACCTTGGAGAAGATCGACCGTCTGCTGGCGCTGGCGGGCAGCGATCGTTCCAAGTTGCTGGGTGCCAACATCTGGTTGACCGACATCACGACCGGCTTTTCAGACATGAATGAAGCCTGGGAGGCGTGGGTGCCGGACGGTGCGGCGCCGGCCCGGGCAACCGTGCAGTCGCGCCTGGCGAGCGACCAATGGCAGGTGGAGATCATGGTTTGGGCGGCTGCGGACTGACTCCGTACCGGCGAGGTCGGCCCGCAGGCTCCAACAGCGGGCTGCGGCGGAGGACGTCGATCTGACCCGCGGTGAGGATCGCCCTGACATCAGATTGTTCTCACCGGGAGTGGTGTCGGGGATCGGGCGATTGTCGTCGGTGTACGGTGCGCAATCGCACGAGTGCCGGTGTACCTGAACCGGTACATCGTGCGGTCGGCATCGATGGCTACCTCTCCGATTTCGAGAGGCGTTCGTGACGCGCATCGGCGGTTTCGACGTGTACGAGGCGGCGCACATCCTTCGTCCGGTCGCCAACGGTTCAGCCCTCGAGGAGTGAGAGGACCGGATGCGTTTGCTGGCGGAGAAGGCCGCAGAGCTCGGCTTGCGTTGACGATGGCGGACTGGTCGCCCTGATACGCTGCGGTCCGGTGACGCTGCCCATCCCGATCCTCCTCGATGACTGGTATCACCTGCCTGATCACATCCAGATCACGGCCGCGACATCAGTCGCGGTCGATTCCACAGGGCAGACCTACATCGGTCACCGCGGCGACCATCCGATCCTTGTCTTCGACCGAGACGGCACCTTCCTTCGCTCGATGGGAAATGATCTGATCCCGTGGCGTGAGGGTGTCGTGTATGAGCCGGTCCCGGGCGAGAGCGCAGTCGTGGAGTTCGTCGAGGCGGACACCCTCCCCGATCCGGATCGGGTGCTGGCGACGAAAGGCGCCTGGCGATTCCTCCACGGAATGCATGTCGATTCGGACGATTGTCTCTGGGTGACGGATGTGGGTTCGCACGTCGTCCACAAGTTCAGTGCCGCAGGGGACCTGCTGCTCACCCTGGGCACACCGGGAGTGTGCGGTGTCGCTGCCGGCCAGTTCAACCAGCCGACCGATGTCGCCCGCAACGCAGCAGGCGAGATCTTCGTGAGCGACGGGTACATCAACTCACGGGTGGTGAAGTTCAGCGCCGACGGTGAGTTGCTGCACACCTGGGGGACGAAGGGTCGGGGTCCAGAGGAGTTCAACACTCCGCACGCGATCACCGTTGACGACGACGGCGTGGTGTACGTCTCCGACCGTACGAACTTCCGGATTCAGCGTTTCGACGACAGCGGCAGGTACCTCGGTGAGTGGACCGACCTCGACATCCATGGCTCCGGTGACGGCGAGATCAACGACCTCCAGTGGGGCCCGGACGGATTGCTCTATCTCGGAAACGGGCGCGGGCACCGGATGACGGTGCTGGATCGGAAAGGCCGCAGTCTCGGTAGCTGGGGCGGGCCGGATCTCTTCCGGGTCATCCACGGAATCTGCTTCGACACTGAGGGCAACCTCTACGCGGCCGAGGTGAAAGGCCACCGGGTCCGCAAGTTCGATCTCGGCTAGCTGGTCCGCTCAAGACGGTCGGTGACGAGCGGACCAACTCGAGTCACTCTTCGAGGCTGTGGCGGACCAGTTGTTGCACGTCCGGGGGGAGTTGTTCGTACACGTCTCGCCGCAGGGCCGGGACTTCGTTCTCCTTCGCGTTCGGTTCGTCGACCATCTGGGCGCGCTTCTCGGTCCCGGGCCGCAGCACGTCGACGTTCAACCACCACGGAGCGAATCGGATGGCCATCGCCACCCGCGGGTCGGGGGTGGTGTTCTGTGCGGTGGCATGCCACAGCCTGCTGTCGAAGAGGAGTACGTCGCCGGCCTCGCCGTGGGCGTTCGTTTCGCCGGGGACGGGCGCCATCGGATCGAAGCCGTTGTCGCCTGTGGGGTTGTGCGGGCTCCGATGGCTTCCCGGGACGACGAGGGTTCCGCCGGTTTCGACGGAGAATGGCGAGAGCATCCAGAGCGTCGTGAGGTGCATTACTGCATCGGGATACGGGCTGGCTACATGGCCCGCGTTCTTCTGGTTGAACGGCCAATCGGCGTGCCATCCGCCCCGCGGATTGTGCGGGGCGTTGATGATGATGGAGGCGAAGGACATGTGGACATGCGCACCGAGTGTGGCTTCGATGCTCCCCATCAGCCGTTTCTCCATGAGGTAAGGGACGACGGAGCGATCGTGGTTGAGCACGCCGGCGAGGAAGCCGACTCCTCGGTCGCTGTACCCGCTGGTCTCCTCGACTGTCCGCTTTGCGGACGAGCGGATCGCACCGACCTCGTCGCGGGGGATTACTTCTTCGATGACGGTGAATCCGGACAGTGTGAGTTCGCGGCGATGGCGGTCGATGGACGTGTCCATGTGGGTCGACTCCTTGGGGTAGGTCGACGGCGACGTTAGACGCTCGATGATCGATCATCAACCGAATGTGGGTGCACGCCTCACAGGAGCAGCCGGCCCGTCACAAGAACAGCCGACCGAGGTTGAGCAGGCCCATCACGAGGAGGGCCAACACGACCAGTCGAGCGAACAGTCGCTCGGACACCGCGTGAAACAGCGCACGGCCGAGGCCCATGCCGGCGAGGGCGAGAGGGGCAAGCGCGGCCGCGAGGAACATGGTGCCGGTCGGGGCGAGACCCGTTGCGAACAGCAGCGTCACGCTGATTCCGGAGATCACGAAGAAGTAGGCGGTGAGCGTCGCCCGAAACGACTCGGCGGCGAGCCGACGGTAGTGAGCGAGGAGCACTGCGGGTGGTCCACTCAGCCCGGTGCTTGCGGCGAGGGCGCCACTGGCGATCCCGGCGATCACTCCCACGGTCCTCGACGGGGACTTCGGTTCGAACGCGGAAGTGAGAACGGCGATCGCGTAGAGCAAAGTGATCCCTCCGATCATGGCGGACAGCACTCCGTCCGGAGCGCGTGCGAACAAGACGAGGCCGATGGGGACACCAACGACGCTCGCCCGGGCGAGGAGGGAGAAGGTCGGCCGGTCGATCTGCATTCGCAGTGCGGGAGAGGACAACATCGCGGCCGTCACGGCCACCCCCGAGAGCAGAGAAACGATGATCCCCGCGCGGGGCTCCAGCACGAGGATCAGCATCGGAACGCTGACCAGGTTGAACCCGAACCCCGAGAGACCGGCGACCGCCCCTGCGACGAGGACCCCTGCACCCACCAGGACGAGGAGGCTCATCGGGACGCTGTCAGGAAGCACCGCCAGGAGGCCGGACCGGCCGGCTTCGGCGGCCGAGGAAAGGTACGAGATGACAACAGGCACGTTGAGGCTCCACGCCGGGCGGGACGGGACGGTAGCCATCGAAGTCGACGTGCCGTTGAGCCGGACATCGCGGATCCGTCGGGTGCCGATGTCCAGATAAAGCCAAATGTCTTTGAGTTAGGGTGACGATCTCGTCGAGGAGGTCCCCGTGACACAGACCCTGCGCGCCGGCATCATCGGGCTGAGCTGGATTGCCACCGATCCCGCCGGCCCCGCCAGTTCCCCGGCGCTTGGCACCGCGCATCCCTACAGCCACGCTTCGGCACTCGCAGCTGAAGGCTCGATAGATGTCGTGGCGGTATGCGATCTGCGCGAGGAGGCCCGTCAGCAGTACACGGAGCGGTGGGGCAGCCTATGGCCGGACACGCGCCTCTATTCAGACGGGCTCGAGCTGCTCTCGAACGAGGACCTGGACCTCGTGTGCGTCGTGACGCCCGACCACCTGCATGCCGAGTATGTCCTGGCGGCGGTCGACGCCGGCGCTCCCATGATCTTCTGTGAGAAGCCACTGGCCACGAGTATCGACGACGCCGACGAGATCGTACGTCGCACCCGCGCAGCCGGAGTCACGATGGCCGTCAACCACACGCAGCGATGGAAGTCCGAGCATGCGGCCGCCGTGGGGCTGGTCCGCTCGGGAGACCTGGGGCCGGTGTCTCAAGTGATCGTCACCGCAGGCGGACCGCGGGCAATGCTGTTCCGGAACCTCAGCCACACGCTGGATCTCACGTCGTATCTCCTGGATGACGACCCGGCCTGGGTGATCGCGGAGCTCGAGGAAGGTCACGAGGACTATGGCCTCGTGTACGCAGGCGACGGTGGCCGGGATCCAAGTTTCGATCCTGGAGCCAATGTCATGATCGGCTTCAAGGGCGGGACGCGTGCCTACATCGCCGGAATGAAGTCGGGTTCACCGGATCGCAGCATCGATCTCCTCTTTGAGGGCGGGCGAGTTGCCATCGACACACTCGGCGCGCGGGTCATCCGGATGCCGCGCACCAACGACGGGACGCCGGGCTCGGTCGTCGGGCCGACGGTATCGCCACTCGGGGGAGCAGGCACGGTCAGCGGGATGCAGGCCGCCGTACGCGATCTCGTGGAAGCGCATCGCACGGGGAGCCAACCGACGAGTTCAGCCTTCACTGCCCACCGGACCGTTGCCCTCCTCGATGCCATCCTTCGCTCCCAGGCGGAAGGAAGCGCACGCGTTGAGGTCCGCGAGCTCCCCGCATGATCGTTTTGATCTCGACAGCAGAGGAGTAGTCATGGAGATCTGGGAACTCGTCGGACCCCGAGCGCTGGAGATGCGTTCGCGGCCCGACCCGGAGCCAGAGGAAGGCGACGTCGTGGTCGACATCGCCTGCACGGCCGTGAGTCCCGGCACCGAGCTGTTCGCCTACCGCAGTGGCCCCACATCCATGATGGTCGCCCCCGGGTATCTCGCGGCGGGCACCGTGCGGACCGTCGGGGCATCGGTCGATGCGGGCCTTGTCGGTCGGGGCGTGCTGTTGTCTGCGCCGCACGGGTCCGTGGCGCGGGTCGACGCCGCAGGCGTGACTCTCATCCCTGACGGCGTCGACTTCGAAGGGGCTGTGTTCACGCATCTGGCGGGGCTTGGCCATTCCTGTCTTCACTCCGGCGACTACCGGGCCGGCGACGACGTGGCGGTCGTCGGGGCCGGGCTCGTGGGGATGAGTACCGCCCTCGTGGCCGAGATGGTGGGGGCTCGTGTGCATGTGATCGACATCGATCCAGTTCGACTCGAGCTCCCGGCACGGCTCGGATTCGAGGTGTATGACGCCGGGTCCGATGACGTCGGCGACGCTATCCGGTCGGCGTCGGTGGCGGGTCCGGCGATCGTCGTCGACACCAGCGGCTCATGGGCTGGTTTCGATACCGCGGTGAGGATCGCCCGCAAGCGATCGCGGGTGTGTGTGCTCGGCGTGAATCGCGTGCTGCCGACCGCCGAAACGGGTCGAGCTGTCTTCGACGAGCTCCTGACGTTTCCCGCCCGGTTCCACTACGAAGGTCTGCGGATCATCGGGTGCGCCGGCCACCAACGGGACGGTGACCTCTCACGCGACGATTGGACCCTGGGACGGTGCCGCAGCTACCTCCTCGAGACGATGGCGCAGGGGCGCTTGGACCTCACACCGCTCGTCACCGAGCGGGTGTCGCCCGGTGACCTCCCGCGGATCATGGAGCGGTTCGACGCAGCCGATGAGCGTCCTTTCGGCGTCGTGATCGACTGGCGGTAGTGGCGCTTGCCATCAGCAATGGGTTACGACTTCGTCATTGCGGGAAGCGGGATCGGCGGCCTGGCGACGGCGGCGAGACTCTCGGGATCGGGCCGGTCGGTGCTGGTTGTCGAGAAGGCGTCCGCTCTCGGTGGGTCCACCCGGATGTCAGGCGGCACGCTCTGGACGGCGTCTTCGATGGAGGCCATGGCACGGTACGTTCCGGGCGGCGATCGGCGGCTGCAACAGCACCTGGTCGATGGCTTCGACGATGCGTTGGCCTGGCTGGAGTCACGCAACGTGGGAATGGGCGAACGTCGGGAGTTGGGCGAGCGGACCGTCTGCCAGATCGATCAGGAGAGCCTGATCCTCAAACTCGCCTCCCACGTCGAAGCCCACGGCGGGGCGATTGCGGTCGGCACGGCGCTGGTGAGCCTCGACACCGACGCAACGGGGGCAGTGACGGGAGCGCGGATCGCGGCGGGCGATGAGGAGTGGACGGTGGGAGCGGGTGCAGTCGTGTTGGCGACAGGAGGGTTTCAAGGATCTCCGACCCTCCTGTCCCGGTACGTGCCAGGACACACCGACAGCCTGTACCTGCGGTCGAACCCTCACAGCACGGGCGACGGGCTCGTCGCGGCGCTCGCCGTCGGTGCGACGACGAGCACTGACATGGCCTCGTTCTACGGCCACACCATTCCCGCTGCCGGCATGGCCATCCCTCCGGATCGATGGACGTCGGTGACGCCGTACTACAGCCAGGACGCGGTGTTGGTCGACATGAACGGCGAGCGCTTCTTCGACGAGTCGCTGTCGTCCGCAGATGAGCGGGCCCCCATGGCGCTCGTGCAACGTCCGTCGGCTCGCGGCGTGATCGTGTTCGACGGCATGCTGTACGGAGACTCCCCGCATCCGGAGCGTTCCCCGAGCAGGGTCGGCGGATCGTTCGAAACCGCTGCCGCCTACGGAGCTCCGACCGCAACGGCCGACACGCTCTCGGAACTGGCAGACGCGATGGCAACCTGGGGCGTCGACTCGGATCGTCTTCTTCGCACCATTTCCGCATACAACGACGCAATCGAAAAGGGGGCGAGCGATGCGCTCTCCCCGCCGCGAACACGCCGACTCATACCCGTGGTCGAACCCCCGTTTCGCGCACTCGTGGTCCGACCGGCGATCACCTTCACCTTGGGGGGTATCGCGGTGGACGACCGGTATCGGGTACTCGATGAATCCTCGAGCGCCATTCCCGGGCTCTATGCCGTGGGTGCGGACGCCGGCGGGGTGTACGAGGGGGGATACGCCGGCGGTCTCGTCCTCGGACTCGTCCAGAGCGCGTTTCTGGCGGACGAGTTGGTGTCGCTGTGAACTCCGGAATGGACCGATGACGAGACCGGGAGGCTGACCATGGTGACAGTTCGGACCGAGGGGAAGGTACTGGCGACATCCGTCCTTCCCTGGACTGAGGACTGGAGTTTCGACGAGCAGCGTTTCCGATCCCAGGTGCGTGCACAACTGGCCGCCGGGCTCACCGACCTGTACATCTTTGGGACCGCGGGGGAGGGCCATGCGGTCTCCGACTCGCAGTTCGCGACGGTGACGAAGGCGTTCGTCGAGGAGATGAGGCAAGGGGGTGGCCAGCCGATGGTTGGCGTCGTCAGCCTGTCGACGACGACGGTCATCGAGCGCATCCAGACCGCGCGAGATCTCGGGGTCCTGCGCTTTCAGATCTCGATGCCGAGTTGGGCGGCGTTGGGGGATGGAGAAGTCGACGTCTTCTTCGAAGACGTGCTGGGAAGTTTTCGGGAACTTGAGTTCCTTCACTACAACGTCGCCCGGGCCAAACGACAGCTGACCGGTGTCGAATACGGCCGCCTGGCGGCACGCCATCGAAATCTGGTCGCCACCAAGCAGAGTGGCGACTCCATGCGCCAGATCGCGACCTCCCTGGAGGAGGCACCCCAACTCCGGCACTACTTCGTCGACGGCGGCTACGCCTACGGCAGCCTTATCGGAGACTGTGGACTTCTGCCCAGCCTGGCGATCTGCAATCCCGAACGACTACACGCCTATGTGGCCGACGGCGCCGCACGGGACGTCGATCGCCTACTGGCCACCCAACGCCAGTTGCGGACACTTGCCGACGGGCTCCGGGCGACAGTCGGCTCCCGTCCGATGATCGACGGCGCCTACGACAAGGTGGTGTGGAAGCTCCATGATCGGGAGTTCCCGCTTCGGTTGCTGCCGCCCTATGAGTCCGCGCCGGACGACGCCGCCGACCGCTTCGCCTCCTGGATCTCGGATCAGGTGCCCGCATGGAGTCCGGGCGAGGCGTCCTCCGACACCGTGTGAGATGGACGGCACCAGGCCCCGGTTTGCGATGCGCGTCGGGGGCTGCAAATGGAAGGGAGCCAGCGAATGAGCGAATCGGATGTGGCGATGGATTTGATCCTGCACGGAGGCGACGTCGTGAACGGTGACGGGGTCACCCGGATACGTACCGATGTCGGGATCCGGGGGGACAGGATCGTCGCCATCGGGGACCTGAGCGGCGCCGGCGCCCGGGAACGATGCGATGTCAGTGGCCTGATCGTGTGTCCCGGGTTCGTCGACATCCATGCCCACGCCGATCTGATGACACTGGCGTACCCGGAAGCCGTGAACAAGATCCAGCAAGGGATCACTACCGAGGTCGTCGGGAACTGCGGGAGCGGCATCGCTCCATTCCTCGACAGTGCGGTGCGTGAGCAGGTCCGAGAAGCACAGAGTTCCATCGACATACCCGGGCTGGACTGGGATTGGACCGACGTCGACGGATACCTGGATCGGGTCGAATCGGTGAAGGCCGCGGTGAGCGTCGCGGTCCTGGTCGGACACCTTCCGCTGCGAGCCGGGGTGGTCGGCTTCGATCAGCGACCGGCTACGTCCGTGGAGACTGAGCGTATGCAGGCTGAGTTGGATCGGATGCTGGAACAGGGCGCAGTGGGCATGTCCTTCGGGCTCATGCGTCCCCCGAGTACGTACGCCACTCCCGACGAGATGGTCGCGCTCGGCTCGGTGATCGCCCGCCACGACGCCCTGATGGCCGTTCACATGCGGGACTACGGCGCGGAACTCCTGGCGGCCGTCGAAGAAATGCTGGATGTGGCCGAGCGAGCCGGATGTCGCCTTCAGATCTCGCATCTGTGCGTGGTCGGGGAGGAGAACTGGGGGCTCGTCGATGACGCCATCGAGGCGATTGACTCCGCCGCGGATCGCGGACTCGACGTGGCATTCGACATCTATCCCTATCTGGCGGGAAGCACCAGCCTGTCCCAGAAGGCGCCCCGCTGGGCCATGGATGGAGGCATGCCGGGGTTTCGCGCCCGTCTCGCCGATCCGGACACTCGGCGACGAATCGCCGACGAAATGGAAACCGGAGATCCGAGGTGGGACTGGACGCTTCTGGCCTATGTCCCCCAGGACGACTCCTTGAATGGTTCGACGGTCGAGGAGGCAGCCTCACGGCGGGGGGTGAAGGCGGTTGACCTCGCTCTTCGGCTTCTGGAGGCGAGTGACCCGGTGATGGTGGCGTTCGGGCGGTCCGAGGACGATCTCCGCACCGTGCTCTCCCACCCGCGCTCGATGATCGGCACGGACGGACTGGTGGTGCTCCCGCCGGAGACTTCGGGCGGGAGCCTCCCTCATCCCCGGGCTTTCGGTGCCTATCCGGGGTTCTTCCAGCGCTACGTCCGAGAGCAGGGGACCGTCTCGCTCGAACGCGCCGTGCAGATGTGCACGGCGGCGCCGGCGTCACGAGTGCGGTTGGGTGATCGCGGGCACCTCTCGGAGGGAGCTCGCGCCGACGTCGTGGCCTTCGACGCCGACCGAATCGCCGAGACGTCGACCTACACCGAGCCGCGACGCGCACCCGTGGGCGTCGAGCAGGTCGTCGCAAACGGAGTTCGGGTGGTGGCCGATGGGAAGGTCACGGGCATGCGCGGCAACCATCCGGTGCGGGGAGGATCCTTGGCGTGATGCCATGAGGATGTGGCCGCCTCAGAGATCGAGAACGGTGCCCGAGTCCGCGGACTGTCTCGCTGCCAGTGTCACCGCCAGCGGTGACCGGGCGTCGACGGCCCCCAGGACCGCCACCGAGGCGGAGTGGACGGCACGAGCGATCTCGTCGAGGAGTCCCATCACCGAGTTGGTGACCACTGCCGAAGGAACCCGTCGGGCGCGATCGCGTCCGTGTAGGACACCGATCGTTTCCTGGGCGTCTACCAGGAGCAGACCGGCGGATCCGACCAGCCGGTAACGGTGCTCCCCTCCTGCGAGGTGGCCGGTCAGCGGGACGCGGCCGACCGACACGGTGGCGATCACACCATCTTCGAGCGTCAGTGTGAGGACGCCGAAGTCTTCGTCGTCGGGACCTCCGTAGAAGAACCCGCCGCGCGTGGCGTGCACCCGCTCGACCTCCAGGCCGGTCATGTGTCGGATGGTGTCGATCGGGTACAGAGCGAAGTTCATCAGCTCGCCCAGCGGCCAGACGGTCGGGTCGTCGGATGTGGCGCGGGTGGCACCCCGTGCGACGAGAAAGTCGGCGTGCACTGCTCGGAGTGTGCCGAGCCGCCCTTCGGCCAACGTTCGGGTGGCGTCGCGGATCGAGTCCTTGAACCGATGGTGGTGCGCGGGGACGCAGACGATTCCCGACTCACCGGTCACCTCGATGATCCGATCGACGTCCTCCAAGGTGAGCGCCATCGGCTTGTCGACGAGCACGTGCTTGTGGTGGCTCGCCGCCAGTTCGATCACCGCCACCCGACGTTCGAAGGCGACGCACACGCTCAGGACGTCCACGTACGGCAGCTGAATCGCCGCCTCGATGTCTTCGAAGTACGGCACGCCGAGCCGTTGTGCGGCATCGCGGCTGCGGGCAGTGCGTGACGATTGTGCGAATGGATCGTCTGTAACGCCCACCACCGAGAATACGGGGTGCCCGACGAACGACGGCTCGTACATGTCGAATTGGTGATTCTGGATCCCGGCACCGTCGTACCCGACCAGGAGCACGCCGAGCGGCTTGGCAGGCGCTGTCACGCCCGGCTCCCGTCGTCCTGCGGTGCCTTCACCTTCGCGGCCTGGCCGGACGCGAATGAAAGCTCGATGGCCCCGTCGAGTGCCACGGCGGCCTCGAGTTCTGACGCGTCGATGATGGGCGCCGTGCCGGTTCTCACGTCGTCCAACCACGCGTCGAGGACCGCATCGAGCGGCGGTGAGCCATGGAGGTACTGCGGCGCGGCTCCGTTGGAAAGCAATACGCTGCTGTGGTCCGCCCAGGTCAGAGACATCGATGCCGATTCTCCGATTAGGGCGACCTCCCGATAGGACGGGCCTGCGGAACTGATGTCGCACACTGCTGTGGCTCCGTCGACGTACCGAACGGTCACTGACTCGTGGTCGTGGTTCCGCTGGGCATACACCGTGTCGGGTTCCTCGCCGATCCACCAACCGAGCATGTCGAGCACATGGGCTTGCTGCTGCCAGGCGAAATGTTCCCCACCGGCAGCGAATCGGGCAAATACCACGCGTCCGATCTCGCCTGCTTCTATGCAGGTCCGCACGGTCTGTGCGTCGGCTCGGCGTCGACCGGCCCGCGAGTCGACAAACAACGGTTTGCCCGAGGCGGCGACCACGGCGACGGATTCGGGGTCGCCGGCCAGTCGGCCGCAGTGCACGAACGCGTCGACACCGTCCCATTCGGTTGCGATCCTCGGATCGGTCGACCGGAGGTCAACGGTCGCGCCAGCAGCATCCCCATTGGCGTTGGACAGATCGAGGAACCCGATCACCCTCACCCGAGCGAGGTTCGTGAGAGCCCGAAGGTAAGGCTGGGCGAATCCGCCGGCGTCGATCACGACGACCCCGGTCGCTCCCTCGGCTGTCGTCGTCGGGTCGGATTGGGGTGAGTCTTCCATCGCTTCTCTCGTTGGGCGGCGACCCTCGTATGGCGGGTCATCCTATGGTCGGAGGTGGAACGCTGTGAGCGAGGTGGATTCGCCCCGTCACGGCATCCAAGCAGGGTCGCCGAACAGTTGAATGGCAACACAAAAGATATTTGACACTCAGCCGGAGCCCTCCATAGATTGGCCGTCGCTTCCCATCGTCCTGATGTGCTATCGGAGCAGACGGTCGAGCAGTAGAAGCATCATGGTTCGCCTCCCGGCGGGCCACGTCGAGTCCAACAGGAGGAACCCAAGTGGACGCACTACGGAGAAAGAACTGGCTCGCCCTACTCATGGCGATGATGCTGGTGCTGGCGGCCTGCTCGTCCTCGGGCGAGGACGACACGGATACGACCAGCGGAGGCGACACGACGACCACGACAGCGGCCGACTCCGGGGATGACACAACGACGACGACGGCCGCGGACGACACAGGCGGAGACGCGGAGAACCTCAATGTGTTCCTCTACCAGGCACCGTCTGCGTGGAACCCCTTCCTCCCATTCCACGGGCCGGATCAGCAGGTGATGGATCTCCTCTATCAGAAGCTGATCGTCAACAACGCCGACTTCGAGTTCGAGGGCCGTCTCGCCGAGAGCTGGGAGATCTCCGAGGACGGAACGACCTTCACGTTCAACCTCTACGACGGCCTGACCTGGAACGACGGCACCCCGCTCACGGCGAACGACGTCAAGTTCAGCCTGGAGCTGCTGGCGAACCCCAACGTCACCGGTTCGGCGGGCCGCTTCTCCAGCGTGCTGGGTCAGCCCGAATACGCAGAAGGCACGGCGGACGAGATCACCGGTTACCGAGTCATCGACGACACGACCTTCGAGATTGAACTGTCGGCGCCGAACGTGGGATTCCTCACGACCATCGCCGCCCAATCGGTCTACACGCTCCCCGAACACGTCCTCGGTGACGTCCCGATCGAAGACCTTGCCGATCACGCGTTCTTCCTGGAGCCGACGGTCGGGTACGGGCCGTACAACTTCGTCGAGTACGTCGTCGACCAGCGGGTCGTGCTCGAGGCGAATTCGGACTATCACCTCGGTGCTCCGGATATCGAGACGCTCACGCTGCTCCCGCTTGATGGAGACGTCGCAACGGCGCAGCTTGGAACCGGAGAACTCGATCTGGCCTTCATCAGCGCGAGCGATATTGAACTCGTCGAGGGCTTTGACGACGTTGTGATCGAGCCGGCGCAGGGGACCGGCAGTATCCGGATGTCGATCAACCACGGCAAGGAACAGTTCCAGGACAAGCGGGTTCGGCAGGCGATGATGCACGCCATCGACAGGCAAGGACTGGTTGACGTGCTCCTCGAGGGTTACGGCGACATGGTGACTGTCGGGTATTACACCCCGTGGGCACTGCCTGACGGTCTGAACGAGTACCCGTACGATCCTGATCGGGCGAGGGAGCTCCTCGACGAGGCGGGCTGGGATCCCGCCACGACCGTGGAGATCCAGTGGATTCCCGGTACGCGTGACAGGGATGCAGCAGTACCGATCATCCAGGAGCAGTGGAACGCCGTCGGGATCACGACCGAGATCGTGAACGTCGAAGTGTCGGAGCTCATCGCCAAGCGCGACGACGGTACTTACGACTTCACACTGTTCGGAGGCGGCGACTACAGCGTGGATCCGCATCCCTTGTATCTGGTCACAAACTGCGACGATCCCTCGTGGACCGGTCCGGGCTGGTGTGCGCAGGACGGTGTGGAAGATCTTCTCGCACTGTGGCGGGAAGCAGACGCGACTGCGGACTTCGATGAGCGCCAAGAGATGTACCACGAGATCTCACGTCAATTGAACGATCTTGTTCCGTACATCTGGCTGTACAACAACAATACGATCTGGGCACACAGCGATCGGCTCGAGGGTTTCGAGGCCCACGGCAACTTCACCGAGGGATTCGTCAACGCCCACGAGTGGACGCTCTCGGAGTAGGAGTTCGATACGTCAGTACGTGTCACCTGGTCTGAGCCAGGGGAAGGCGGCGGGATGAAGAAGCCGTGGTGAGCTATTTCGTGAGGAGAGCGCTGGCAGTTGTGCCAGTTCTGATCCTCATCTCCATCGGCATCTTCGTCCTCGTCCGCCTCGCCCCTGGCGACCCGGTGATGATGCAACTCGATCCCGAGATCGCAGCATCGGACAGCACCTACGTCGACCGGAGAAGAGCTGAGCTCGGCCTCGACAAGCCGGTTCCAGTGCAGTACCTCGCCTGGGCAGGCGAGGTACTGCAAGGCGACCTCGGATTCTCGTTCGTCAGTCGCCGCCCCGTCTTGGGGTTGGTCGTCGAGCGGATCATGCCCACCGTCCGGTTGATGGGCACCGGTATCGCCATCGGCTTGATCATCGCCATTCCATTGGGCATCATCGCCGCCCTCCGCAAGAACACATCGGCCGACTACGCGACTGCAGTGGTCAGCCTCTCGGCGATTTCCATCCCGAACTTCTTCCTTGGCCTGGCGGCCATATTCGTCTTCGGTCTGACGCTCGGATGGTTGCCTACGTCCGGGATGGGCTCAGGAGGATTCGGGGAGAGCATCCGCCATCTGATCATGCCCGCCGGCATCCTCGGCTTCGGTCTCTCCGGCCCACTGGTCAGATACGTTCGTAGCGGTCTGCTCGATGAGTTGAACAAAGACTATGTCGAGACAGCAATCGCCAAGGGTGCGTCCCAGACGCGGGTGGTAGTGCGGCACGCATTGCGCAACTCGCTTGTTCCTCTTATCACGGTCATTGCCATCTACATCCCCCAACTCCTCGCCGGAGCCGTCGTGCTCGAACAGATCTTCGCTTGGCCCGGAATGGGCAGGCTCGTGCTGAGTTCGATCGGCCAGCGTGACTATCCCGTCATCATCGCGTTCACGATGTTCGTGGGTCTGTTGGTCGTGATCTTCAACCTGATCGCAGATCTCTTGTATGCCGTCACCGATCCCCGGATCCGACTCCGATGAGTGATCACGAGGTCAGACCGCCCGGGCTACCGGAGCCTGACGGCAAGTCCGTGTTGGCTGGCAGTTCCGATACCGGCGTACAGGCTCCGGCTCAGATCCAGCGTCGCTCACCCGGGCGCCTCGCTCTCCGGCGGTTCACGAGCAATCGATTGGCAGTCTTCGGAGCCGTGTTCATTCTGCTGCTCGTCGTGCTTGCAACGTTCGCGCCCTGGTTGACGCCGTATACCCCGCAGGAAGTGAACCTTCAGGCCTATCGCAATCCGCCGAGCGCCGAGCACCTGCTCGGCACCGACTCGTCGGGCCGGGACGTTCTCACGCGGTTGCTCTATGCCGGCCGTGTGTCGTTGAGCGTCGGGCTTGCTGCAGCTCTGGGAGCCGGTCTCGTCGGTCTGATCCTCGGTTCTGTCGCAGGCATGGTGGGGGGACGGGTCGACAGCATCATCATGCGCACGGCCGACGTCGTCCTTTCCTTTCCGTCGCTGGTGATCGTGATCGTCTTCGCGGGCCTCTTCGGACCGAGTTTGAGAACGATCATCCTCGCTCTCGCGTTGTTCGAATGGCCAACCGCCAGCCGAATCGCGCGCGGGTTGACGCTCTCTCTGCGCGAGCGCGAGTTCGTGGAAGCGGCGCGGGCGATCGGATCCTCCGAGTTTCGCGTCATGGTCCGGCATATCGTTCCCGCGGTGCTCCCGCCCCTCGCGGTCGTCGTGACGTTGCTCGTTGCCCAGGCCATCCTCGTCGAGTCGGCGTTGTCGTTCCTCGGCTATGGCGTGCAGCCTCCCACTGCGAGTTGGGGGAACATGCTGACCGAAGCTCAGAGCCTCACGATTCTCAGCCGTATGCCCTGGCTGTGGTTGTCCCCGGGATCGCTCATCGCGCTCACAGTTCTTGCCGTGAACTTCGTGGGGGATGGACTGCGTGACGCCGTCGACCCGAATCAGACATGACGTCGAGGAGGTTCTGTGACTGACGCGGTACGTGGCCAACTTGTCGGTTCCGATGCGCGGCCGCTGTTGTCCGTCGACGATCTGGAGGTCCGCTTCTCGACGCCGGACGGGACCGTGCACGCCGTCAACGGCGTGAGCTTTGACATCCAACGCGGAGAGACGCTCGGCATCGTCGGCGAATCAGGATCGGGCAAGAGCGTGTCCGTGCGAGCCGTGATGGGCCTGGTGCGTCCGCCCGGCAAGGTGACTGCAGGCTCGGTCGTTTTCGACGGAAACGACATGCGGTCCCTGTCCCAGCGCCAACTGCGGAAGTTCCGAGGGCGCAGGATCGCCCTCGTCCCCCAGGATCCGATGACGTCGTTCAACCCTGTGGTCCCCATCGGGGCCCAGATCACGGAGATGATTCGCCTTCATGATCCGGATTGTTCCAAGGAACAGGCCCGAGCACGTGGGATCGCGTTGCTCGAGAGCGTGGGTGTGCCGAGTCCGGAGCGTCGGTTCGACGAGTATCCCCACCAGTACTCCGGCGGAATGCGTCAGCGCGCGATGATCGCCATGGCCGTGGCCAACAGCCCTGACCTCCTCATCGCCGACGAGCCGACGACGGCGCTCGATGTGACGATTCAGGCGCAAGTGCTCGAAGTCCTCCAGGACACGCTGCGGGAGACCGACTCGGCGATGATCCTGATCACTCACGACCTGGGCGTGATCGCAGAACTCGCCGACCGAGTCGTGGTGATGTACGCCGGCAAGGTCGTGGAATACAGCGATGTGCGAACCATCTTCCACAATCCTCGACATCCCTACACGGTGGGTCTGTTGAGTGGGCTTCCCCGAGTCGAACTTCAAGGCCAGAAGCTGACGGCAATTCCAGGAAACCCTCCCAGCGCCCTTCAGGTCCTGCCGGGTTGCTCGTTCGAGCCGCGGTGTTCAATCGGTAATGGAGACCCCGTGTGCCGTGGCGAGGAGCCTCCGCTCGCAGTGATCGGGGAGGGGCACGGCTCGGCGTGCCACTACCACGACCAGGTTCCGGAGCTGGTCGAACGGGTCCTCATTCCTGCCGTCAAGGGGTCCCGAGATGAGTGATGCCCTGATCGAGGTCGAGGACCTGGTCGTCCATTTCCCGGTGCTCGGGGGTCCGCTCCGTCGCCAGATCGGCGCAGTGCATGCCGTCGACGGTGTCAGCTTGTCTGTTCAGGCCGGGGAGACCCTTGGGTTGGTCGGTGAATCGGGCTGTGGCAAGTCGACTACGGGGCGCGCCATCATGCGCATGCTGAAGCCCAACTCGGGCCGGATCGTCATCGACGGTGACGAGATCAGCGGGTGGACGCGTCGACAGCTCCGTGAGATACGGTCGAAACTGCAGGTGGTGTTCCAAGACCCTTATGCATCCCTGAGTGCCCGCATGACGGTGCATGAGATCATCGCCGAACCACTCCGAGTGCACGGTCGATATCGCAACGGCGGCAGGACACGCGTCGCGGAGTTGATGGAGGTCGTCGGTCTCAACCCCGAGCACGGGAACCGGTACGCCCGGGAGTTCTCGGGAGGACAGCGTCAGCGCATCGGGATTGCCAGGGCTCTCGCACTCGGACCGAAGGCGCTGATCCTGGATGAGCCGGTGTCGGCACTCGATGTGTCGATTCAGGCACAGATCGTCAATGAACTCGAGCGGCTCCAGGACGAGCAGGGCCTCGCGTACATCTTCATCGCCCACGATCTGTCGGTGGTGCGACATCTGAGTGATCGGGTGGCTGTCATGTATCTGGGCAAGATCATGGAGACGGGGACACGAGACGACATCTATACCCGGGCCGTGCATCCCTACACGCAGTCGCTCCTGTCCGCGGTTCCGATCGCCGACCCGGACATGCGCGATCGTGGCGACCGGATCGTGCTGCATGGCGAGGTCCCGAGTCCTTCCAACCCCCCATCGGGTTGTCGGTTCCGGACGCGTTGTTGGAAGGCCGAGGAGATCTGTGCCGCCGAAGAGCCGCCCCTCGCGGGCGTGGCCGGGAACGATCGCGAAATCCATCGCGCGGCCTGTCACTTTCCGGAACTCGTCGAGATCCTCACCGCCCGTCGGGAAACCACTTGAGTCGCGCCGTGGGCGTGCCGTTCGATCTCCTCATCCGGGGTGGCTCCGTCGTTGACGGCACCGGAGCAGCTACGCATCGCGCGGATGTCGGGGTGAGGGGCAGTCGTATCGTCTTCGTCGGAACCTCGGACGCCGGGCAGGACTCCAATACAATCATCGATGCATCCGGATCCGTTGTGGCTCCGGGATTCGTCGACATTCACGGCCACTCCGATCTGGCCGTCCTCAGTGCGCCGATGGTTCCGAGCAAGATCCGTCAGGGTGTGACCACCGAAGTCATGGGGAACTGTGGGCTCTCTGCCGCACCGCTGTCTCCCGAGGCTGACGTCGCCACGTATCGCGTGGCGATGGCCACCGGGGACGTCGACCCGTCGGTGACCTGGGATTGGCGGGATGTGGTCGAGTACCGCGAGCGCGTCAACCGTGGCGGAGTGTCGATGAACGTCGCCCTGCTGGCCGGCCACCTGCCGATTCGAGTGGCGGTCGTCGGGTACGACGCCCGCCCTGCGACGGCTTCTGAACTGACTGCGATGCAGCGCATCGCAGACAGGGCGCTTGCTCAGGGGGCGTGTGGACTGTCAACGGGGCTCAGTCTCGCCCCAATGACTTCGGCAACGCCGGACGAGCTCGTGGCATTGGGCGAGGTGGCGGCGGACCACGACAAGATCTTTTCCTTTCACATGCGCGACTACACCGATCATCTTCTCGATGCAGTGTCAGAAGTCCTCGATGTCGCTCGACTCACCGGATGCCGGGTGCAGGTTTCTCATCTCGCCGTGATCGGCAGGAACAACTGGGGCGCCGTCAGTGACGCGCTGGCGATGATCGATGATGCCGTGGCCGCCGGAAGCCGGGTCGGAGTGGACGTGTACCCGTATGTAGCGGGAAGCGGCAACCTGACCCAGCTGTTGCCCGACTGGTTGCTGGAAGGTGGACGGACGGCGCAGTTGCAAAGGTTGAGCGATCCGGGTGCGCGTGCTCGCGTCCTCGAGGAGGTGGGCGGCGGAAGCCGCAAGGACACCTGGGGCGATATCACGATCTCGTCGGGCGAGGTTCCCGAGGAGGTGGTCGGCAAGTCGGTCGCCGAGATCTCGAAACTCTGGAACCTCGCGCCTGCCGAGGTGGTGGTTCGGCTTGTCGAGTCGTCCGGTGTGACGGCATCGATGGTGGCGTTCGGCCGTTCCGAGGACGACGTGGTCGCGGCGCTCCGTCATCCTCTCACGATGATTGGATCGGACGGGCGGGCGTTGGACCCCGAGGGCCCGAGCGGGCAGGGCAAGCCCCATCCGCGCTCATACGGGTGCTATCCACGAGTGCTTGGCCCCTACGTCAGAGATCAACAGGTTCTGTCGCTCGAGCAGGCTGTCCACAAGGCGACGCAGAAGCCTGCCGAGTGGTTTGGTTTCTCCGACCGGGGTGTCGTCGCACCCGGGTACGTCGCGGATCTCGTGGTCTTCGACCCGAAGACCATTGTCGACACGGCGACCTTCGCTGATCCCCATCGTTTCTCGGACGGGATTCGATCGGTGATCGTCGCCGGCGAGACGGTCGTCATGGATGGCAACCACACTGGGTTACGCCCCGGTGCGTTCCTGTAGCCGACGGCTATTGCGCCTGGATGCGTTCTCCGACCGGAGTCGTGAGTGTGCCGAGTCCCTCGATCCTGGCCTCCATCACATCACCGGGGGCGAGGAAGCGTCCGATCGACACACCGCAGCCGGCGCCCGTGCCTGTGGCGATGACGTCGCCCGGCTCGAGTGTCATGAATCGTGAGGCAAAGACGATCAGGTCCTGGCAGGTGAAGATCATCTCGCTCGTCGACCCCGTCTGCATGACCTCGCCGTTCAATGTGAGGCTGAACTCCAGGTTCTGTGGATCCCCGACCGCATCCGCTGTCGTGATCCACGGTCCGATGGGAGCGAACCCGTTCGGCCATTTTCCGCTCAGCCAGTCGAAGAACCCCGTGTTGGGGTGGGTTGCGTCTCGGTCCTCGAGACCCCAGGACATCGTTCGGGCCGAGACGTCGTTCACGATCGTGTAGCCGGCCACATGGTCGAGGGCGCGTTCGGGTGGAATGGCGAATCCAGCCGTTCCGATCACGATCCCGAGTTCGATCTCCCAGTCGACCTGGTCCGAGACGGTGGGCAGGGGAAGTTCGTCTTCTGGTCCGATGATCGCTGACGAGGGTTTCAGAAAGAGTTTGGGGATGCTGCGGGTCTTGTCGACCTTCTTTCCTCCGCCCTCATCGATGTGACGCTGGTAATTCGCAGCCGTCGCGAGAAGCTTCGGAGGGCGGCGCATCGGTGTGAGGAGTCGGAGGTCGCCCATCGTGCCGACGCGGGTCCCAGTGGAGACCGCTTCGTCCACGAGTGCGCGCCATCCCGGCGTCTCGAACACCCCCAGCAGCGACGTTGGGAGCGTCCCCTCACTGGCGGAGTGCAGATCGACGATCCCGTCATCGATGGTTGCCACTCCCGCACGTGCCGTTCCGTCGTCGCCCTGATAGCTGAGTACGCGTACCAAAGGTCCCACCACCCTGTCTCTACCGCGGTCGTCAGGACCCTGACGGACCGCTTTCGCCGTTGTTCTTTCCTATTGCCGAACGACCGTAGCAGTACGGGATTCGAGCCTGGGTCGGCTGCTAGCTTGGGTCAGGTGGCTGACGATGCGACCGTGTTCGAGCCGCTCGGCACACGAACTCTCAGAGACCAGATCGCCGATCAGATCCGTCAAGCCATCGTCGGCGGTGTCCTCACGCAGGGCGAACGGCTCGTCGAGCGAAAGCTGGCCGCGCAGTTCGGGGCGAGCCTGTCGGCGGTGCGGGAGGCGTTGATCGAACTCGAGGCGCAGGGCCTCGTCGTGCGGACCCGCAACTCGTCGACGCATGTGGTGCGCCTCGATGCCGACGACGTGGAGAAGCTGTTCAAGGTCCGCAGGGCCCTCGAGGGTCTGGTTGTGGAAGAGGCAGCGCGGTGCGGAACCGCAGAACAACTCGCCGGCCTCCGTGAGCTTCTCGACGGAATGCGCTCGGATGCCGAGGCAGAACGGTCCGGTCGTTTCGATGAGCGTTTGGTGCAGTTCCATCGCCACGTCTGGGAGATGGCGGACAACAGTTACCTGGTCGACGCCCTGCAACGAACCGTCCTCTTGTACTTCGAGGACAGCCGGATAAGACGCATTGCCGATCATTCCGAGGACTACTACCGACGAATTCTCGACTCGCACTCTGCGATCCTCGACGCCATCGCCTCCGGGGACTCGGCGGCTGCGAGGAGGCGGTTCGAGGAGGCGTTCGGAGGCTGGTATGTGCGAGCGCTGGAGAAGCACCGCCAACTCCGAGCGGCCGAAGCGTGATTCTCCTCACCTGCGGTCAGGTGACGACGAGGTGGTCGACTTCATGGACACCGAGGCGGTCCTGGAACTCGTGAAGGCAGCACCCGGTGTTCGCGAGGTCGCTGATGACGTGGGGACGAGGATGGAACAAGTACGCGACACCCTGGCCAACGGTTGGTCACAGTGACCCCAGTCGCTCGTGCGGTTCTGGTTGTCACCTTCCTGCTGGCTGCCTGCAACGGATCTCCGTCCCCGACGACGACGACACCTGCGGACGCGCAGGTGCCCCCGGCCGACGCGGGACCCGTCACCATCGTCGACACCGAGATCGCGGCCGGCACCGACGGCCATCGGTTGGTGGTCGAAGGAACTCAACCGACACCATGTCACGGGCTTGGATGGTTCGTCGAACCGGCCAACGGAAGGGTCGAGGTCAGTGTCTGGAGCGAACCTCCGCCAACCGGAGAGGTGTGCGCCCAAGTCATCGAGGCATTCTCGATCGAAATCGACCTCGGCGCCCCCGACGGAGGCACCGAGGTCGTACTCAACGGGCAGGTGGTCGGTTGACCGAGCCGCGATTCATCAGGCGCCGAACGCCTGCTCGAAGGATGCTTCGTACTCAGGAGTCGCGACCCCGCTGTATCCGCATCCGTTCACGACGCCATCGGTGGCAGTGATCAGGTATCGCTGGCCCACTTCGAGGCTCGGCGTGCCGATGAGTGCCTCGAAACCGGGCGTGTAGCTGATTTCGACGATCTCGGCGTCGCCGCCTGTGAACCAGCGGTCCACTTCGAGCGTTGCCACCGAGTCGGTCAGCTCGACGACCGTCCCGCCGAACGCGGGGCTCATCCCTTCGAGGATCGCGACGTCGAACGGGAGGCAGGACGCCAGTGCGTCGCTCCCTTCGGCGCTGAGGACCAGGGGGCTCGGCTCGGAACCGAAGCCGCCGAACAGGCCGACGCCACCCATGACGACGACGAGGGCCGCGGCCACCGCTCCGATGAGGCGGACTCGCCGCTGTGCCACTCGAGGCTGGATTGTCTGTGTTGACATGATGTCCTCCATCATTTCTCTGGCCCGATCGCCTGTGATCGGATCCACCGGTGTTCCAGGAGGTGTCGGATTCGACGCAGAGAGCCTGTGACGCAGATCGTCGTCGCTCATGACCGCTCCTCCTTTCTTCTTTCACGGTGTGAGTGTCCGGAGGACGTTTCGTTCTTTCGTTCGATTGCGAGATTCTCGCCGAGTTTCTTCTTGGCCCGGTGCAGGCGGATCGCCGCGGCGTTCGGAGTCAGTCCGAGTGTGACTGCGATCTCCGCGGGTTCGAGCTGTTCCCATGCCCACAGGCGGAGCAGCTCTCGGTCCGAGGGGGAAAGCGAGTCGAGTGCCACATGGAGCTCCGAATCGAGCGGGACGTCGGCGGTCGGCGCCGGGTTCGGCTCGGCCTGGATGCGTCGAACGAGCGTGAGGTGGCGGCCGGCGGCGCGACGGTGATTGGCGATCGTGCGGCGGGCGACCCCGTACGCCCAGGGCAGTTGGGCATTGGGCGGAACATCTTCGAGCCTGCGCCACAACGTCAGCATCGTGTCGGAGACGATGTCGTCCACACTGTCGGATTCAGCCCGACGCCGGACGTAGCGCTGCAGCGGCTCGTACACCTCGTCGGCGAGACGTTCGAAACGGTCCCTCCGGGTGTGATCGCGACGTCGAGCGGCATCCATGGCCGATCGGACGCCGACGAGTGCACCCAGGTTCCCGCGGAGTTGTACCGTGCAGGGTCATGGCATCACCTGACGAAGAACGAATTGCGCTTTTCCTCGACTACGAGAACCTGGCGATCGGGGCGAGGGAGGCCCTGAGCGGCCTCGCCTTCGACTTCAAGCCGATCGCTGATGCGCTCGCCGAGCGGGGGCGGGTGGTCTCGCGCAAGGCCTACGCCGACTGGTCGTACTTCGACGAGGACCGGCGAATGCTCACCCGCAACCACGTCGAACTCATCGAGATTCCCCAAAGGATGGGAGCGGTTCGCAAGAACGCTGCCGACATCAAGATGGCAGTGGACGCGCTCGAGGTGGCGTTCGAACGCGACTACCTGACGACCTTCGTCATCTGTACGGGCGACTCGGACTTCACGCCACTGGTGTACAAGCTGCGGGAGCTCAACAAGCGGGTCATCGGCGTCGGCATCAAAGCGTCGACCTCCAAGCTGCTGCCACCCGCCTGCGACGAGTTCCTGTTCTACGAGAACCTCGAAGGCGTCGACGTACGCGACGCGGTGTCCCGGGGGAGTGCGAAGGCCGAACCCGAACCGGCCGTGGAGGAACGCTCCGGCGATCAGGACGAGATCCAACGACTCATCGCAACGACAGTGAGCGGGCTCTCGAGATCGTCGGGGGATGCGGTGCTCGCCTCCTCGCTGAAGCGGGCACTCATCCGCAAGGATCCGACCTTCAGCGAGGCCGACTACGGGTTCCGGGCGTTCGGCGAACTCCTTCGGCACCTCGAATCCAAAGATGTGATCGCTCTCTCCGAGGGCCCGGCGGCCGGTGATCCTGTGGTGACACTCGCCTCCAACCCGAGTGAAGCCGAGGCCTTCGAGCTGCTCGTCCGGGTCGTGAAGTCGATCGAGGAGAAGAACGGCACCCCGCAGTTGTCGGGTCTGAAGAACCAGGTGCGGAAACAGTCGCCCGGGTTCTCCGAAAAGCAGTTCGGATTCAACGGATTTCTTCAATTCTGCAAGGCGGCCCAGGCCCGCGGACTCGTCGAGTTGACGTGGGACGACGGGGCCAACGACTACCTGATCCACGCCACGCTGTAGTCCAGCCGCCCTCTCCTTGGTTCATCTCCTTGGTCGCGCACGGGCTTCTTCGGATCTGTTTCGCCGACGGTGCGAACGGGTAGGAAGACCACCCGCGTGCATTGAGCAGATCTCGAGAGGAGCGAACCGATGACAGAAGGCATTGAACTTCGGAACAAGGTGGTGGCGATTTTCGACACCGAAGACGCCACAACCGCGGCAGTCGAAGATCTTCGAGCGAACGGACACACCGTGGAAGTGCTCGAAGGCGACGAAGGTCGGGAACGGCTGAGGACCGACGAAGAACACGAAGGCTTCTTCGAATCGCTCCGGGGCGCATTTGAATCGGCGCTCGGGGATGAGGGTCAGATTCTCGACAACGTGGACGCCGAACTCATGGAGGGCGCCGCCTTCGTCGTCGTCGAAGCGTCGAGCGACAACGAGTCAGAGATCGCAGAAGCACTCAAGGAACACGGCGGCCATTACCTGTGGCACTTCGACAGCTGGTCCTATGTCTCGCTGGGGGGCGGCGGCGAGATGTAGCGCCGCGCAGACTTCCGGAACGGTGCGTCTGTAAGGTGTCCGGGACGCACAGGAGATCGTCCGGGATGCAGTGGTCCGATGAACACCACCAGTTTCGCAAACTCGTGCGCGACTACGTGAAAGCCGAGATCAACCCCAGGGCCGACGACTGGGAGGCAGCGGGGATGATGCCGCTGCACGAGATCTTCGCCGAAATGGGCCGATTGGGCTTCCTCGGGCTCCAATATGACCCGCAGTGGGGTGGGATGGGTGCGGACCACTTCTTCAAGGTCATCCTCGCCGAAGAACTCGGTCGGGCCGACCTGGGAGCGATCGGCATGGCCGTCGGGGTGCAGGCCGACATGGCTACCTATTCGCTCCACCGCTTCGGATCCGACGAGCTACGAACCAAGTATCTCGAACCGGCGATCCGGGGCGAGATGGTCACCTCGATCGCCGTCACCGAACCCGACGCCGGTTCCGATGTGGCGGCGATCCGCACCCGCGCGGTGCGCGACGGCGACGAGTTCGTCATCAACGGATCGAAGATGTACATCACCAACTCGTTGCAGGCCGACTGGCTGTGCCTGCTCGCCCGGACCTCCGACGAGGGTGGGCACAGCGGAATGAGCCAGATTCTCGTTGAGACGACGTCGCCGGGATTCGAAGTCTCCCGAAAACTCGACAAGTTGGGCATGCGGGCGTCGGACACCGGCCTGCTGTCCTTCACCGACGTGCGGGTGCCCGTCTCGAACGTGATCGGCGTCGAAGGCCAGGGATTCCAGCAACAGATGAACCAATTCGTCGTCGAACGCATGTGGTCGACGTATTCGATCGCAGCGTCGATGCTGTACGCCCTGGAACGCACCCGCAACTATCTGAAGGATCGGATCGTCTTCGGCAAGCCTCTGATGAAGAACCAGTACCTCCAGTACCGGTTGGCGGAACTCGCCGCCGAGGTCGACATGTTCCAGCAGTACAACTACGTCCTCGCCGCCGGACACGCCCGAAGAGAGGACGTGACACGGATGGCGACGATCGCCAAGTGGAAATCCGGCAGGCTCAGTCGGGAAGTCGCCGACTGGTGCCTCCAGTTCCACGGGGGAATCGGCTACATGGAGGAGACGTGGACCGCCCGGTTCATGCGCGATGTCCGCCTCCAGTCGATTGGTGCCGGCTCCGACGAGACCATGCTGCAGGTACTCGCTCGACTTGACGGCTACTGGGCCTGACGGGCCGTCGTCATCGAACCTCCGCCACTCGGGTGGAGTCTCCACTCGAGGGGCGCGGGGCCGTGGGCGCCAGCGCACCGAACCACACCGCCGCCATGACGATCAGCGCCCCTGAGATGCCCCGGGGAGTGATCGGAACGTCGATCAGCCACGCTTCCAACACCATCGTGACCACAGGGAAGAGCACGAACGCGTACGCCGCGGCCGACACGGTCCACTGCCGCATCACGAGCAGCATGAGCACGAAGAGACCGCCTGAGCCGAGCAGGACCAGGTACGCAACCGACCACACGGCTGCGGCCTGCCGGGGCAACGCCCAGGACTCACCGGCGAGAGCCGAAATCACGAGGAGCAGCGGGGCATCGAAGGCGAGGGACCAGTCCCCACCCCGGCCGTTTCAGCCGAGGAGTTGGTCGACGGGGGCGTGGTCGTCGGTGAGGATCTGGGCGTCTGCGACGAAGGCGTCGAGTTCGGCACCGGAGAGGATGTCGACATCCAGGCCGAGGTCGGCATTGAACGCCCTGATGGAGGCGTCATCGACCTCGCGGTGACCAGCGAGGACCACGAGGTTGCCACCGGTGGCGAACCGGGCGGGGAGCGACAGCACTGCGACGTGCGGCCACGTCGATCGCAGGGTCACCGCCATCGCTCGCACGAAACGCAGGTCCGGGCCGTCGATGAGGTTGGCGACGTACAGGCCGTCGGGCCGCAACACGCGGTCGATGTCAGCTGTGAACTCGGCAGTGGTCAGGTGCCAGGGCACCGCCCGGCCCCCGAAGGCGTCGCCGATCACGACGTCGGCGCTGTCCGACTCGAGTCCTCGCATCGATGCCCGTCCGTCGCCGATGATCAACTCGGTGGGAATCCCGGGGGGAGCGGGCATCTCTTCGTTGACGATCGGCGGCAGATCGGGGTCGACCTCCAGCACCGTGGAAGTCGACCCCGGCCGAACCACATCGAGCCAGGTCGGCAGAGTGAACGCGCCTCCTCCCAGGAACGTCACGTCGATCGGGCCGTCGGTTCCCGCCTGCATCACCGCCGCGAGCATCCGCGTGTAGGTGAACTCCAGATGAGCGGGGTCGTCGAGGTCGACGTAGGAATGCGAGAGGTCGTCCAAAACGAGGCGTCGCCCGGAGTCACGGGCCGGGTCGTCGAGAATGCGCACGCAGTAGTAGCGGGTCTCGTGGTCACACCGAGTTCCGGCCCATGCCGCGAGTGAGCCGAACATCAGCAAGCCGGCGATGATCGCGACCACGCCGACCGCTTTCCGAACGCGAACTGCGGCACCGGCGAGCACGGCGAGGGTCCCGGTTCCGATCACGATCGCAGTCGTCCCGAGCAACGGGACCAGCACGAATCCGGTGGCAACGGAACCTGTGATCGCCCCCGCAGTGCCGATCGCCGAATATCGCCCCACCGTGGTTCCCGTCTGATCGAGGCTGGCGAGCGACAGGCGTACCACCGCGGGGGAGACCGCGCTGAGGAACGCCGAAGGGGCGAACAGCGCCACAACGGAGAGGAGAACGAGGCCGGCGTTGCCGGTTCCGACGACGGTCTGGCCCAACAGCGCAACCAGGGGCACCACGGCGATGGACAGCGCGCCGCCGATGAGCAGTTCGGTCCCGATGAGGCGTGGGAGGTCGTCGGTGCGGTCGGCCACGCGTCCGCCCACCCAGGTTCCGAACGAGATGCCGGCGAGCACAACGGTGACGATCGCCGTGAAGGTCTCGAGGGACTGACCGACGTACGGCGCGAGCAGGCGGATCGCGGCGAGTTCGATGACCAGCACCGCCGCCGAAGATCCGAAGACCACGATGGCGGCCATCCGGCTGCTCACTGCCGCCTCAACTCCTGTTCCTTGCGTAGCCCCCAGATGCCGATGACGAGTGCGCACCCAGTGAGTGCAACGCCCCACAGAAACACCTCGCGCAGGGCGGTCACCTGGGCCGCCGGAGGTGCTGCGTTGGCATTGCCGGCGTACTGGCTCCCGGCAATGGTCGCGACCCGGCTCGACCAGAGCGATCCGAGCACCGACACACCGGTCACCTGGCCGAGGAGTCGAGTGATGGACAGGATCCCCCCTCCGACACCCGCGTACTCGGGTGGCATCGACCCCATGATGGCGCTGTTGTTCGGGCTCTGGAACGTCCCCATGCCCAATCCCAGCGGGATGGCGATCAGCACGAACTGCCACCACTCGGTGGTTTCGGTGAGGGCCTGGAAGCCGACGAATGCCAGCATCACGATGAAGAGACCGGTGACTGTCAGCTTGCGGATCCCGATGCGGTCCGAGAGCGCGCCCGCCAGCGGTGCGACGATCCCGATCGTGAGCGGGGCAGCGCCCAACAGCAGACCGACGGTGCGGATGTCGAAGCCCAGTACTCCCTCGAGGTAGAAGGGAAGCAGGAAGAACAGTGGCGAGACGAAGGTGAACACCATGAACCCGGTGACCACGCTCACCGACAGCATCGGATTGCGGAAGAGGTCGAGACGAATCATCGGCGATGCCACCCGGCGTTCGACCCGGAACCAGACCATGACGACGATCAGGGCGATTCCGAACAACACCAGGTTCAGCGGGTCTGCGAACCCTGTCTCCTGGCCGCGGGTGACCGCGTACGAGAACGAGAACAGCGCCGCACTGAGCAGCATCATGCCGGGCACATCGACGCGTTGTCCGGGAACCGGCGGGGAGTTGGGAACGTACCGGAGCGCCATCGCCACCCCGATGATTCCCACCGGGATGTTGACGAGGAAGATCGAACGCCAGTCGTACAGCGAGATCAGAATGCCTCCGACCGCCGGACCGGTGACGATGCCGAGGGAGACGAAAGTCCCGATGAAACCCAGTGCCTTGCCGCGTTCTTTGGCGGGGAAGCCCTCGGTCAGGATCGCGGCTCCCAGGGAGAGGATCATCACCGCACCCACCGCCTGCAGCACGCGGAAGCCGATGAGCATCTCGACACTCGTGGACAGTCCACACAACGCCGATGCCACGGTGAAGAGCGCGAATCCAGAGGTGTAGATGCGCTTTTTGCCCACGATGTCGCCGATCCGACCGGTGCCCAGCGTGAGGGTTGCGATCACCAGGACATAGGCGAGGGGCACCCACTGGATGGCCCGGAACGTGGTGTCGAACTCGTCGGTGATGGTGGGGAGCGCCACGTTCACGATCGACGAGTCGATGGTGGCGAGGATCACCCCGGAGCCGACGGTCGCGAGGACCAGCCACTTCTTCGAGTAGTCGACTTCGATGGGTGGTGCAGTGGACACGATCGGCCGGAAGGCTACAACCGGGGCAATTCCACTCCGATTCGGCTCAGAGCTCGCTCACGTGGGGTGCGATGACGGGAGCCTCGAGGGTCTCGACGGGCACCGTTCGAGTGTCGTCGAGATGGCGTCCCACCCGCCAGAAGGCGAGCGCCGCGATGGCGAGCACGACCCCACCTCCAGCCAGAGTCTGCTGCACGCCGAAGAGCGCGGCGAGGAGCGGGGCGGCGATCAGCGGCGTGAGCTTTCCTGCCTCACCGAGCATCAGCGAGACGCCCATCACCCGGCCCACCATGGCCCGCGGGGAGTTCACATGCAGCATCGTCCGCACGATCGGCACGAACAGGCCGATCATCACCGCCCACACGAATCCACCGGCGACGACAACGGCAAGTCGGTCCGTCGATACGTACAGGATCGCGCCGAGGCCGTTGAGCGCCACCAGCACGAGTACGGCGCGAGCAGATCTCGCCGCCCGGGGGAGGCGGGCAACGAGATAGGTGCCCGCCACCAAACCGACGCCGAAGATGGTGTTGACGAACCCGATCGTCTCCGGTGGCTCGTCCAGGATGTCCCGGAAGAAGAGCGGCTCCAAGGCTGAGAACAGTCCGAACATCGTCCAGACCGAGGCACCGGCCAACAGGTAGAAACGCAAGCGGTGGTGGGCGAACGAGAAGCGTATTCCTTCACGCAACTCCTTCCAGGAGTCCCGTTCGATCGGCACTTCGTCCGGCTTGGCGCCGACGAGGCGGACTCCGAAGATGATCGCCATCGCCACGATCGAGGTGACGGCGTCGAAGATGAAGATGGCGTCGATGCTCACCCACTTGGCGAGAACTCCGCCCATGGCGGTGCCGGTGATCAACGCGGCCATTCCCGAGGTCTCGACCAGCGAATTCATCTTCGCCAGCCTGTCCGGGTCCTCGGTGAGGAACGGCGGGAACGACGCGATGGCGGTGTTGGTGGGTGCGGTCACCAGGCCGAGAAGCGCAGAGAGGACGATCAGCGTCGTCAGGCTGTCCGCCCACACCAGCGACACGGCGGTCGGAACGAAGACGACCTCTGATGCGATCAGGACCTTGCGGGGATCGAAACGGTCGATGAGCGTGCCGGCCAGGGCGGCGCCGATCAGCCCCGAGATCCCCAGCGCGGCGATGACCAGGGCGATCTCTCCTGCGCTGCCCCCGAACTCGTACGCCGCCTTGCCCCAGATCCCGACGAAGAACGCCGCCTCCGCACCGGTGCGGGAGACAAAACGGGCAAGCGCGACCCGCAGTGCGTTTCGGTCGGAGAACATGGCGGGCAGTTTCACATGATCCCCCTCGTTTCGTCGGCGACTTGTGGCTCTACGCTCGCCTGATGCGCAGCGTTGTACGAGGGATCCGGCAGGCTTCGGGGCGATTCGAAGTCGCCACGTCGGCTCCGACACGTCTCATCGTCGAACCCGGCGCGTACGACCGGCCCGGACAGGCTGGTGGTCCCGCACCGATGGAGCTGATGCTGGCGTCGCTCGTGACCTGTGCCGGAACGACCATCGACGCCGTGCTCGCCAAGATGCGATTCGAGGTCTCGGCCCTGAATGTCGTCGCCGACGGGACGCGTGCCACGACGGTTCCGAGAGTGTTCACGAACATCGAACTCGAGTACCAAGTTGCCTCCGATGCTCCCCGCCACCGTTTGGCACGGGCCATCGAAGTGACCGAGCGAACGTGCTCGGCTTCCGCGATGATCGGCGCGGTGGCTGCTGTGGTGCCCCGTCTCATTCAGGTGAAGACGGTGGATGCTGTCGTCACACGGGCGTTGCGGCGAGCGGTGTTGCGTCCCCACCAGTCAGTCTCCGAACTCGAAGCGGAGGAGCACCCCGACGCGACGTGGTTCGGGGCCATCGACGACGAGGAAGATGCGGTGGGCTCGGTGAGCGTCGGTCCGGAACCGTCGCCCGACGTCGCTGCCGACAAGGCGTTTCGCATTCGGGCGATGGCGACCACCGACGCCATGCGGGGTCGAGGGCTCGGGGCCGTGCTCCTCGCCGCCGCCCTCGAGCACGCCCGCGGGGAAGATGCCGAGTACGTCTGGTGCAGCGCCCGCTCCAGCGCCCAGGGCTTCTATCGTCGAGCGGGTTTCGCCGAGACGTCGGATCTCTACGACGTCGAGCACATCGGCGAGCACGTCCGCATGGCACTCCGCCTGTGACCTCATTGCCGCCTCACGAGGTGCGACGGCTGCGGTCCGTGGCTTCCGACGACCGGGCCTTCGCTGATCTCCTGGCTCGTCGAGCTGGCGGCGAACCCCTTCAGTATCTCGAAGGGACTGCGGCGTTCGGGCCGTTCGATCTGGTCGTTGACGGTCGGGTGCTCATTCCGCGACCCGAAACAGAAGGACTGTGGGAACTCGCAGCCGGTGCGGTCACCGACCCGCGACTGGTACTGGATCTCTGCACGGGGTCCGGTGCCCTGGCGATTGCTCTGAGCGCCTCGTTTCCCGAGGCCAGGGTGATCGGCGCGGACATCTCCTCGGAGGCTCTCACCGTGGCTCGGGAGAACGGTCTCCGGCATGCACCTGCAGTCGAATGGGTGTTGGGCGATCTCTTCGACGCACTCGACGCGCAGTTGGTCGGCGCGTTCGACCTCATCGTTTCGAACCCTCCATATGTCGCGTCGAGCGAATGGGCTCGGCTCCCCGACGACGTCCGACGTGAACCGCGCCTCGCCCTCGTGTCAGGACCGACCGGCCTCGAAGTCCTGCGTCGGATTGCGTCGGAATCCTCGGCCTGGCTGGCAGCCGGTGGTGTCGTCGTATGCGAGATCGGCGAGACGCAGGCGGATCCGGTGCGGGAGGTCTTCGACGGGTTCGCGTCGGTGGAGATCCGGCCCGATCTCCAGGGTCGTGATCGCTACGTCGTCGCCGGCACGTAGGACACCCACACGTCGGCAACATTGGTGCCGGTGGGGCCGGTGCGTATCAGACAACCTCCGGCCTCGAGTGCGGGATGGGAGTCGCACCGGGCGAGCGAGTCCTCGGGGTTGACGCCGGCGTCTATGAGTCGGCGGTATGTCGAACCGTCCACGATTGCGCCTGCTGCGTCGGTGGGGCCATCGGCGCCATCGGTCCCGAACGTGCCGAGGACGGTGTCCGAGCCATCGATCGCGATCGCGGCGGCGAGCGCACCGTGCTGGTTTCGTCCGCCCTTGCCGCCACCGGAGACGGTCACGGTGGTCTCCCCGGTACCGATGGTCAGCCCTGGCATCGTCACGATCCTGCGCGCCATGTCCGCGGCCTCGCCCTCCAGCCGGATCGCGCGGGACTCGCCAAGCCCTGCTTCTGCCAGCCGGCGTGAGGTCACCGCGTAGGCGGTGTGGCGGTCGGCAACCACATGGACGTCCTCATTCCTGCGACGGGGCACCGGCGTGGCCAGGGCTGTGTGGACCTTCTGGGGTACGGGACGTCCCAGTCGCCGTTCGATGATGCCGAGTGCGTCGAGGGCCGTGGAGTCGTCATGCAGCGTCGGTCCGGATGCGACCGTCGACGCCGGACCGTCGACGACATCGCTGATCGCCAGGGTGGTGACAGGGACTTTCGACCGCCCGCTGAGGCCGCCGTGCTTGAGCTGGGAAAGGTGGCGGCGCACCACATTCATCTCGTCGATCGGCGTTCCTGCCGCCATCAGCCGGTCGACGATCGACGCCACGGTGGCGATGTCGAGGGGCCGCTTCGGCACTTCGGCCATCGCCGAGCCTCCTCCCGAAACCAGCACGAGCAGATGGTCATGATCGGCGCGCTCGGCGATCGCGAGTGCAGCCCGACCGGCCGCTTCGGACGCCTCGTCCGGTAGGGGATGGGAGCCGACGTGGACCTCGAACGGTGGCAGAGGTGCCGGGTCGGGGTCGACGATCACACCATGGACGATCCGGTCTCCGAGGACGTCGATGGCCGCGCGGGCCATGGGCCGGGACGCTTTGCCGATTGCGATCAGTCCGATTCCTGCGGGGAGACGAAGGCGGGCCAGGATGCCCCGGGTGCGGTCGAACGGGTCGAGCGCGGATGGGAGAGAACGGAGCGCCTCTTCGATCGCGGGGGCGACATCGCCGATCACGATCAGTCGACTCGCGGAACGAGAGCGATCGGGCGCACCGGCGAGCCGGTCGCACCGCGCATCTTCAACGGGAGGCAGACGAACACGAACTCGTGTGCGTTCTCTGCGGCGAGTGCCTCGAGGTTGAGGTTCTCGATGATGAAGATCCCGTTGCGCACGGTGAGGATCGTGTGCGCGGGGAGGTGGCCGAGTTCGTCGTCTTTATGTCCGACGACGTCGAGTGCGACGTTGTCCGCTCCCACCGAATGCACACCCGTGTCTGCCAGCCATTGCGCGGCACTGCTGCCGATGCCTGGTCCTCGCTCGTACGACTCCGGGTGATGCCAGCGCAGTGCATTGAAACAGACCGCGTTTGACATCTGGGTCAGAAGGGCGTCGACGGGGTTCACTGTGACGATTCTCCTCGTGGTCCCGGTCGGTCACCGGTTGGTCGACGTCGTCGGTCTCGCGTCGGGCGACGATAGTGGGAGGGTCACCGACCGGTTCATCGCCCAGGGGAGCGCCACGGACGAATGTCCGCCGTGGCCGCCCGCGACCACGACCGTGACGGCATCGGGATCGAGGATGGCGGGCACCGGGTCGAGTGCGTTCGCCCAGTCGGGTCGAACCGCGACCTGCCCGTGACCTGCCGAGAGCTGTGCCGGCAGCCGAACGTTCTCGAAGAGGTACTCCTGGACGTCGCGTTTCGTCCATCCGGAGCGGGCGATGATCTCGGCGTGATCCGGGCACAGGATCACCATCAACTCGCCCGTCAGGTACGTGTTGTTGGAGCCGAGCGTCGCCGACGTCGATGCAATGCCGGCGAGGATTCCGGACGCGTCCAAGCTGACCATGTCGACGACGTTGTGCGGGCCCTCGCCGTGGAAGACGGTCACGGTGGTCGAATCGGGTCCGAAGCGGTCCGCGTGCAGGCCGGGCCAGGGGCTGAGAGTGAGGTTCTCGGCGAAGCAGTAGCTGTACTGGGCTGGTGAGCCCTGTGTGGCCAGGTTGCCCACGCCGGGGATTGCCCCTCCCGCGAGGATCAGCGCCAGGTTTGCGGCTCGTCCGATGGTGGCGTTCGCCCTGAATCCGGGACCCAGGCAACCCAGGCCGCTGTGAATCCCGGCGTCATCGGCGAGCGGTCCACTCGCCACGATGAGCGTTCCTGACGGGTTCGTGCTCGTGGCTGTCTGCCAGAGGGCGAACTCCGGAGCGGCCATGGCTTCGAGAGCGGTGACCACGAAGCTGAAGTGCTGCGGCGCGCAACCGGCGAGGACCGAGGCGAGCGCCGCGTGGCCCACGGTCTGTTCCTGTCCGCTCGGGGCGAGATCGGAGATGAGGATGCGGTCGGGAGAACGACCTCCCAGCATGCGCTCGACCAGTGGCTCCGTCGGCGGGATGACCGGTAGTCCGTCGGTCAGACCCGACTCGAGTAGCCACTCGAACGTGTCGCCCGCGGAGGCGTCGAACGGGACCACCGCGATGACCCTTGCCGGCTCGGCAGATGTGAGCGGCGGCGGGGTGTCGAGTGCGGCGATGACCGAAGGGAACGATTCCCGGGCGACAGCCCGGGCTTCGCTGGCGGTCATCCACTGACGCAGCGGGAGGTGGACGATCGGGAGGTCCGGTACCTGCAGCTCGGCGATCTGGCGGGCGAGGCCGACTCCGGGGTCGCCTGCGAGCACCACTGTGGGGATTCTGCGGTCGCGAAGCAGGAGGGCGAGCCGGGTGGTGGCAGGCGTCACGCCGGCGTCGGCGAACCCGAGGACGACGGCATCGTGACCCAGCGAGGCGAGCTCATCGGCGAGATCCGCCAGGCCCACGCCGAGGCCGCCGCGAATCGAGCGAGAAACAACGGTGACCGTGGCGGTGATGAGCAGCGCGACGAGTTCGTCTCGAGCCGCCTGATAGTTGGCAAATGCGAACTTGGTGTTGTCGAACACGAGGACTGATCGCAGCACCTCACCTGGCATGTTGCTGACCTCCACCTCGTGACCGCGCGCTGCGGATCGACCCTAACCAGGCCGGGTCGTGGGACCTTTGCGCGAATCGCCACAGTGGAACAGAGAAACAGTCGGCGAAGCCGCCCTGCCTATCCGCTGATCCTGTAACCGCTTGTAATAAATATTGATGCCTGTCAATATGAGGCCATGGAATTGTGTTGCGCACCGATCGCCGGGGGGCTGACCGGTCCTGAAGCCGAGGATCTGGCGACCATGTTGAAGGTCCTGGCCGATCCTGCTCGGATTCGGATTCTCTCGATGCTGGCCACTGCCGCAGACGGCGAGGTGTGCGTCTGCGATCTGACCGAACCTCTCGAGCTGAGTCAACCGACAGTGAGCCACCACATGAAGCAGTTGCGCGAAGCAGGCTTCATCGAGTCCGACCGGCGCGGCAAGTGGGTCTACCACCGCCTCGTCGCCGACCGCCTCGCCGAAGTCCGCAACGCCCTCGCCCTTCCCGAACCCGCTTTCTAGCGCCTAAGGGCGGAGGAGTTTGAAGGATTCGGCGAGGGGGAGGTCGACGGGTTTGCCCATGGTGGCGCACCACGTGGCGATGCGCTCGGTGAAGGCGGCGCGGCCCTCGTCCGCGGTGGCGGCGTCCTGCATCGTCGTCTGGCTCTGACTGGAGTGCTGCAACAACGCGTCGATCTTGCGTGAAAACGTCCCCGAGATGTCTTCGAAGTGGTCAGGTGCGTCGGCGGCGTACAACAACAGTGCATCGGGTCGGTGCTTGGCCAGGCCATTGCGCAGCTGCTCGGGAAAGAAGAGGTGGTCCCGCGCCGCGACCACCGCGTCGCACGCTCCCCAGCCGATCTCCCGATGATCAGGGTGGAGCATGTAGCGCTTCCAGGGGTCCCAGGACAACACGACGTCGGGCCGCAACCGGCGGATCCACAGGCACAACTCAGCCTGCAGGGCCGGGGAGTGGTGCAGTTCCCCGTCGACGTGATCGAGGAAGATGACCTCAGGGGACGCTCCGAGCACTTCGGCGGCTGCGACCGCTTCGGCCCGGCGGGCGGCGGCGAGTTCGGTCGGGTCGGCGGCAGGATCCCAGGTTCCCTTCGAGCCGTCGGTGGCGATGAGAAGGGTGATCTCACAGCCGGCGTCCGCCCACTTGGCGAGCGTCCCGCCGGCGCCGAACTCGGCGTCGTCCGGGTGGGCGGCGATGGATAGCGCCCGGGCGGGGACGTCGAGTGTCGAAATATCCGCGGTTGCCTCGGAGAAGAGATTGGAGGCACGCCGTGACATGACCGGCGAGCCTATCGGGTCAACCACGCGCCCTCGGGAGTTGCGCCCGCGGCTCTCAGGTCATCCGGCGTATCGAGGTCCAGCAGCAGGCCCCGAGCGATCACGATCGTGGGGTCGGACGAGGCGAGCCCACGTAGGTGGCGGTGAAATGATCCCTTGCCGTACGAAAACGCGAACCCGTCGGACGCCGACCCGAGGAGGGAAGTCCCGCCGTCCGACGACGGCCCGATGACTGACCGGCCGGAGCGCAGCAGTGCAACGGCATCTGTGAGATCCGCCGCAGTGATGATCGGCAGGTCGGCGTGGAGAATCGCCCAGGTGCCGGCACTTCGCCGAATACGGCTGACCGCCGCGCGGGCCGCGGCGTCCAATGACGACCCCTCGTCGAGGTGGACGTCGACGCCGAACGCCTGCGCCCAATTGGTCACGGCTTCGTCGGCCGACAGCACGAGTGGATGGGCGCCGCACTCGGCAACGGCTTGCACGGTGCGCTCCGCGAGCCGGCGTCCGAGGCGCGCACGCGCCTCCGGGTCCAGCACGTCGGCGAGTCGACGCTTGGCAGCATCGAACGGCTTCACCGGGATGCCGAACGTCACGTCTGTCACGGGCGCCGAGGCTACCGCAGGCCCTCGACGCTGTCTGAGTCGAGGACATCGGTAGGGTCGGTTCCATGCGTTTTGGTGCGTTCGTTCCTCAAGGTTGGCGTCTCGACTTGGTGGGAATCGAGGTGCCAGACCAGTGGCAGACGATGACCGATGTCGCTCGGATCATTGAGTCGTCGGGCTTCGAGTCCCTCTGGGTGTACGACCACTTCCACACCACGCCGGTCCCAACCCAAGAGGAGACCTACGAAGCCTGGACGCTGATGGCTGCTTTCGCCGCTGTGACCGACACGGTGCGGCTCGGCCAGATGTGTACGTGCAACGGCTACCGGCATCCTTCGCACCTCGCGAAGGTTGCCGCCTCGATCGATGCGATCTCCGGTGGACGGGTGGAGATGGGAATCGGGGCGGGGTGGTACGAACACGAGTTCACGGGCTACGGCTATCCCTTCCCGAAGCCGTCAGTTCGGATCGGCCAGCTTCGCGAAGCCGTCGAGATCATGCGCCGACTCTGGACCGAGGACGTCGTGGACTACGACGGTGACCACTACCGGCTGGAAGGCGGGATCTGTCGTCCCCGTCCGCTCCAAGACCCCCACATTCCGTTGTGGATCGCCGGGGGAGGCGAGCAGCTGACGCTCAACGTCGCCGCCCGGTACGCCCAGTACACGAACTTCGGGGGGACGCTCGAGAACTTCGCGCACAAGTCGTCAGTGCTCGCAGGTCACTGTGCCGATGTCGGTCGGGACTTCGATGAGATCACCCGCTCGGCGAACTTCAATGTCGTTTGCGTCCAATCGGAGTCGGACATCGAAGCGTGGACGGCCCGCGCCATCGATCGGTACACCGCATTCCTCGGGTCAGACCGCGCCGAAACCACCGTCCGCAAGACGGTGGCTGGGGGTCTGGCGGGCACGCCCGAACAGATCGTCGACACCCTGACCGAGTGGCAGCGTCGAGGGCTCTCCTACGCGATCGGCTATTTCGGCGACGCCGCCTACGACCGGACGGGCCTCGAACTGTTCGCTCGTGAGGTCATTCCCGCCCTCGGAGCGGACTATTAGGGGACGATCAGCACCGGTACCGTCGCCTCGTGGGCGAGGCGGTCGGCCACCGAGCCGAGCATCAGGCGCTCGACGAGCGACGACCCGCGCCGGCCCGCCACCAGCACGTCCGCGCCGAGATTCTCGGCGATGCGAAGGATCACGCTGGCCGGATCTCCGATCTCCTCCACCAGGTCGACGGTGCATTCGGCGTCTTCGAACTCGGCGGCGAGCGGATCCAGGATCTCCGTGCGGGCCCTGGCGATGGCAACGGACATCGCCTCGGGGCTGGGAGGTGCTCCGCCCACGCCCCACCAGCCTTCCGGGGGACGGACCACGGTCACGAGGGTGACCTTCCCATTGCGATGTTCGGCGAGAGCCACTGCGACTCTGGCTGCATGGTTCGACGCTTCGGATCCGTCGACTGCGACAACGACGTGATTCGGCTCCCAGGTCATGAATCCCTCTTGCTCGGTGAGCTCTCAGCCTATTGAGATCGGCGGACGAGAGTGTCGTCTTGGATCGGGGGGCCTCCCGGCAGCACAATGGGCGTTTCTCGCTCAGGAGACTCATATGTCGTTCAAGGTGGTTGTTGCAGAGACGATCGCAGACGCGGGGATCTCCGCGCTGCGTGAGCAGTTCGAGGTCGACGTGGCCACCGGACTGGACCGCGATGAGCTCACCGATCGTCTTGGCGACGCCGACGCGTTGATCGTTCGTTCGGCCACGAACGTGGATCGGGCGCTCATCGAGTCCGCACCGAAGCTGAAAGTCATCGGGCGCGCCGGAATCGGCGTGGACAACATCGATCTGGCCGCTGCCACCGAGCGGGGTGTTCTCGTCGTCAATGCCCCGCACGCCAACACGATCTCGGCCGCCGAGCATGCCATGGCGCTGCTCCTCGCACAGGCACGCAACATTCCGCGCGCCCACAGCACTCTCATCTCCGGCGTGTGGGATCGGAAGAGCTTCGACGGGATCGAATTGCACGGCAAGGTGATCGGAATCGTCGGGCTCGGCAAGATCGGAACCCTCGTCGCGCAACGCTGCCTGGCATTCGGAATGCGAGTGCTCGCATACGACCCGTTCGTGGGAAGCGACCGGGCGCGCCAGCTCGGCGTGGAGCTCACGGAGTTGGAAGATCTGCTTCCGCAGGTGGACTTCATCTCCATCCACCTCCCGAAGACCAAAGAGACCGAGAACCTGATCGGCGGCGAGAACCTCCTGAAGGTCAAGCCGGGAGTTCGGATCGTGAACACCAGTCGGGGAGGCGTCGTCAACGAAGCAGACCTGGCGGCCGCGATCGAAGACGGCCGAGTCGGCGGCGCAGGCTTGGACGTGTTCCAGACCGAGCCCCTCACGGATTCGCCGCTCTTTCGGCTGCCGCAGGTGGTGGTGACTCCGCACCTCGGCGCGTCGACTGCCGAAGCCCAGGACAAGGCGGGAACCGACGTGGCCACCGCCGTTGCCGGAGCGCTACGCGGGGATCTCGTACTCAGCGCCGTGAACATCGACCTCGGTCGGGAGGTCTCCGACGAGGTGAAGCGCTACCTGCCGGTGGCCGAGCAGCTCGGTCGTGCCTTTGTGGGCCTCGCACGCGGGTTGGGCGATCAGATCGTCGTTCGCGCCGAGGGACGCATCGCACAGTTCGGATTGCGGCCGCTCAAGCTCGCGGTGCTCAAAGGACTGATGGAAGCAGTTTCGACCGAGCCGGTGTCCTATGTGAACGCGCCGGGTCTCGCCGAAGAGCGCGGAATTTCGGTGGACCTGGAGTCAACCGAACAATCCGTCGAGTACGTCTCGGAGATCAAACTGTCCGGAGAGGTCGGTGGCCGCCTGGTGTCGATCTCAGGCAGCCTCGGCCGCAAGGGTCCGATGATGGTGGAGATCATGGGCAACGACGTGGAGCTGCCGTTCTCCGATCGGATGCTCATCGTTCGGAACGAAGACATCCCCGGGGTCATCGGGCAGATGGCCTCCTATCTCGGGGACCAGGGCGTCAACATCGCCAACATGGTCGTCGGGCGGTCCCGCATCACGGGCGAGGCATCGCTGATGGGCCTCAACATCGACAATCCCCTCGATGAGGCCCAGGTCGATGCGATCCGCAGCCTTCCCGGTATCGAGGAGGCGACCTACCTCGAGACGGCCTGAGACGTCACCTCACAGGTGACGGCCGTGCCAGTCGAGGATCGCCTCGAAACGCTCCCGGCGGTGACACGGGCTTCCCGCTCGGGTCAGTTCGTGGCTCTCGCCCGGGAACCGCAGCATCTCGCTGGGTACCCCGTTCCGCAGCAACGCCATGAACCATTGCTCGCCTTGTTCGATGGGGCAGCGGTGATCGTTCTCCGAGTGGATCACGAGCGTCGGCGTGGTCACCCGGTCGACGACTGCGAGCGGGCTCTTGTCCCACCAGGTGTCCCAACCGTTCGGGTAGTCCGCCCCGGTGTAGAAGCGGGGAAACGTGGCGCCGATGTCCGAGGTGCCGGCGAAGCTCGAAAAGTTCAGGAGGGCCCTCTCGACGATCGCCGACTTCCAGCGGTCCTCGTGGGCAGTCATCCAGCCGGTCATGAAACCGCCGTATGAACCACCCATCAGACCGAGGCGGTCGGCATCGATCCGAGGGAATCGGGCGAGGGCGGCGTTCACCACATTCCCGATGTCGGTTCGATCGACGACGCCCCAGCCGTCGCCGACCACGGCCGACACGAACTCCAGGCCGCGGCCGGACGAACCTCGGGGGTTGCAGGCGATGACGGCGTATCCGGCGGCGGCGTAGATCTGGAACTCGTCGAAGAACCCGAAGCCGTACTGGCTGGCAGGTCCCCCATGGACGTTGACGAGTCCGGGAACCGCCTCGCCCTCCGGTGGCAGGAAGACCCAGGCGTCGATGTCGACGCCGTCGGATGGGACACGGAAGTGGTGGCCATCGATGAAGGTGAGTTCGTCATTGAATGTCGTGAGCACGGATTCGGAACCGTCGACCCAGCGGACGAGTGTTCCGGGTTCGGTCATCTCCGAGACGGCGAGGGCGATGGTCGTGCCGTCGAGGGTGTCGAACGAGGTGACCACGCGCCGGCCGGTCACGAGATGATGGACGGTGCCATCCGGCTGGACACGAATCACGCCGAACTGTCCACCGTCCTCGATGCCGGTGATGACGTCCTCGTCGACGAAGGCAAGTCGCGGTGGTCCGGAGGCGATCGAAGCCGCCGACCGGTCGAGGTGATCGGTGAGGGAGCGGACCTCCCCGCCCTCCTCGACCCGCCACACGCTGGAGACGCCCGGCCACTCGGTGGTGTCATTGCCGATGAGGTGCAGTAGTCCGGCCGGCGAATATGCGGCCGAACTCCAGTTCCCGCGCGTCACCGGCTGTGAGATGGCGCCGCCGGCCACGTCGATCTCGATCACGTCGCTGCCGGGCTCGAGGCCGCGACCGGAGCTGCGATCGGTGATCGCCACGACCGCCGAACCGTCGGGGGACCAGGAAACGGCACGCTCGTCGAAGTCGCCGGGGCTCAGGCAACGTGGCTCGGAGCCGTCGGTGGGGACCAGCCAGATGTGGCGTCGACGATCGTGGACCCAGCCGAAGCTGTCGAAGCGGTACGGCACCGAAGTGACCCGGCGCGCCTTCTTCTTGCGGTCTTCGTCGGACAGACCCGACCACTCGTCGGTCCACGACACCCCGACCGCGGCGATCGACTGTCCGTCAGGGGCCCACTCGAAGGCCTCCACGCCCAACTCGATATTGGAGATGAGGCGTGCTTCCCCGCCGTCGGCGGGAATGAGGGCGATCTGGGTGGCGTCGTCGATCTTGCGGAGGAAGGCGATGGTGGAGCCGTCGGGAGACCATCGTGGATGGGTGTCGGACCCGCCCGTCGTGAAGCGTCTCACGTCGTTGCCTTGGCTCATCCACAGGTCCCGGTCGTAACGGTCCTCTTCGAGATTCATCTGCGAGAGGGTGAAGACGATCCGGCCGTCGGGATGCAGGCGTGGCTCAGCAGGTACGCGGGCGAGCCCGAGCTGATCCGGTTCCATCGGTGTTCTCCTCCGTGTGGGCCCCGGGCCAATGTACCCGGCCGGCTACTGTCGCCGGATGCACCGTTTCGTTGCCTCGTGGTTCGGTTCGGGTCTCATTCTGGGGCGACTGCGCGGATCTTCCGCCGGTTCGGGCACGGTGGGGGCGGCGGTCGCCCTCGCGATGAGCCTCGCCGTCGGGCGTTGGGGATGGATGGCCCAGGTGGCGGCCACCGTGGTCGTGACGGGCCTGGCCGTGTGGTCTTCGGCGCGCTTCGCCCATGGTGAGGACGACAGCGATCCCGGGTGGGTGGTGGTCGACGAGGCCGCAGGCACGTTCTTGGCCACGATCGGTCTCACAGGGGGCGCCGCGCTGATTGGATGGGTCGTCTTTCGCCTCGCCGACATCTTCAAGTCGGCGTTTCCCGGTGTCGGGGCAGCCGAGGGTTTGCCCGGTGGAGTGGGGATCACCGCGGACGATCTCGTGGCGGGCTGCTACGGCCTGGCGGCCGGGTGGGCGTTCACCGCCCTCGTATGACTTGGCCAGTCCCGTCCCAGCGGGCATCATCGCCTCATGGCCCAACAGCCCAACATCGAGTTTGAACCCGCGGACCGACCCCGCGCCGTCCCTCGCCCCGATCACGCTCGCCGGTGGAAGCCGTCCGACCGCCCCGGAATGATCGTCGCGCCCGACCAGGTTCCGCGTGGCGAAGGATTCGGGAACCCCGGGCCGGACACCGGCTGGGCGCTCAAGCTCATCGACCGAGCGGAGATCCCCGAACGCTCCAAAGGTCTCGAGAAGGTGCTGGCGGCGCTCATGGGAGCCCGGGCGTCATCGTTCGGCCGGGCACCCACACACGAGGATCTCGAGGTCGCGCTGCTCCTGTGCGGGATCGGGGAGGCGCTTCCCGACCACCTCGCCGAACGGCGCGAACGGTGGGTCGATGCCACCGCTCACGAGGTCCCGGCGGGTCGCACCGCGCTCGCCGAAGTCGGTATCGAACTGCTGCGGACCAAACCTGCCGCAGTGCGGCTGAGAGTGATGAAGCCAGAGTGACGTTCCGGAGCATCACCGGAACGGTCGTCCCCATTCCGCACCCCGAACTCCTCGACCGTGTCCCGCGTGTCCACCTCCCGAACTGCTTCGGATGTGGCGCCGACAACGAGATCTGTCTCGGAATCGTCCCCGATTACGTCGATGACAAAGTCGTGGCCGATCTCGAATTCCACCCACGGTTCGAGGGCGGACCGGGACTCGTGCACGGAGGTGCCATCGCCGCCTTCTTCGACGATCTGATCGGGTTCGTGCCGATGACACACATCCGACCGGCCGTCACCGCCAACCTCAGTGTCAACTACCGCAAGCCGATTCCGCTGGGTGTGACGATCCGGGGAGAGGCGTGGCTCACCGCATCCGAGGGCCGCAAGCTGTGGTGTGAGGCCGTGGGTTATGCCCCCGACGGCACGGTGCTGGTGGAAGTCACGTCGCTGTTCTTGGAAGTGTCGGCCGAGCACTTCAGCAAGGCCGTCGAGGGAGTCAAGGGCCCGTACCCCGACGCCTTCTACAAAAAGGACGAGTACTACCCCTGACCGGGTGGCGCTACCGTCCGCGTCCATGAAGATCGTACGATTCCGTGCCGGTGACGACATCGCCTACGGCCTGGCCGAAGCTGACGGCGTCACGCTGTACCAGGGCAGCCCGTTCTTCGTGTGGGAGCCCACCGAGACGGTGATCCCCTGGGAGCGGGTCCAGCTCCTCGCACCCACGTTGCCGTCGAAAGTGCTCTGCGTCGGGAAGAACTACGTCGACCATGCCGAGGAGTTCGATTCCCAGGTCCCCGAGCAGCCGCTCATCTTCATGAAGCCCGCGACCTCGGTGATCGGCCCCGATGCCCGGATCGTGCTGCCTCCGCAGTCCGACAACATCCATCACGAGGCGGAGCTGGTGGCGGTGATCGGCAAAGTGGCCAAGAACGTCAGGGCCGAGGACGCCTCCCAGTACATCTTCGGATACACCGCCGGCAATGACGTCACCGCCCGCGACCTTCAGCGTAAGGACGGGCAGTGGACGCGGGCCAAGGGTTTCGACACGTTCTGCGCGTTGGGTCCTGCCATCGAGACCGAGTTTGATCCTCTGGAGAAGATGGGAGTTGCCTGCCGGGTCAACGGCGACCTCCGCCAGTCGGGGTTCACCTCTGAAATGGTCTTCGGCGTGGCCGAGGTGCTCGAATACATCTCAGCGGTGATGACGCTGCTGCCCGGCGATGTGATCATGACCGGCACTCCTTCCGGCGTGGGTCCGATCGAGCACGGTGACCTCGTCGAAGTCGAAGTCGACGGCATCGGGGTCGTGGCCAACACGGCGGTGCGACTCCAGTGACGGTTCGGGTTCGCATCGCCCCGTCCGACACGGGAAGCATCCACGTCGGCAACGTTCGGGCGGCGCTGTTCAACTGGCTCTTCGCTCGGCACGAGGGCGGCACGTTCATCGTGCGAATCGACGACACCGACGTCGAACGCTCCGACCCTGCGCACCTCGAGGACATCGTCACCGGTCTGCGCTGGCTGGGTCTGGACTGGGATGAGGGCATCGGTGTCGGTGGTCCGCACGGCACGTACAAACAGTCCGACCGATTCGATCGGTACCGCGAGGTCGCGCGCTCCCTCGTCGAGGCAGGTCACGCCTATTACGACAACCGGCCCGCCGACATGCTCGAGGAGTTCCGGGCGCGTGCCCAGCAGGAGGGCAAGCACCCCGGGACCTACATCCGCCGGTTGGAGCCTGCGGTGAACGAAGGAGTCATCCGGTTTTCCGTTCCCGAAGGCGCCGCTGTCGAGTTCGCCGACACCGTCCGCGGGGCGATGCGATTCGAAGCCGACTCGGTGGACGATTTTGTCATTCTCCGTTCGAACGGCGTGCCGACGTACCACCTGGCCTCGACGGTGGACGATGTCGACTACGGCATCACCCACGTGATCCGTGGCGAAGATCTGTTGTCCTCGACCCCGAAACACATGCTCCTGGCACGGGCCATGGGGGCTGCACCGGCCACGTACGCCCATCTTCCTCTGCTGTTCGGACCCGACGGCAAGAAGCTGTCGAAGCGGCACGGTGACACCTCGCTCGCCGCCTACCGGGAAGGCGGGTACCTCCCGGAGGCCGTGTTCAACTTCCTCGCCATTCTCGGCTGGTCGATCGGTGACGATCGGGAGATCTTCACCGTGGACGAAGCGGTTGCTGCTTTCACCCTGGAACGGGTGTCGAAGAATCCGGCGGTGTTCGACACCGACAAGTTGCTGTGGATGAACGGCGAGTACCTCAGGGCGATGCCGCTCCACGATTTCGTCGTGCGGTCCCGACCATGGGTGGTCGAAGCGGTGGGGCGGGAACTCACCGACGGGGAATGGTCCACATTCGACGCGATTGCACCCCTCGTTCAGGAACGGGCGAAGCTGCTCACCGAGGTCGGTCCCCAGGTCATCTTCTTGTTCACCGACGCCCTCGACTACGACGAGGCCTCGTGGAACAAGGTCATGACGAAGGAAGGCGTGGACGAGATTCTGGCCGACGCCGCGGCGCGACTGAGGACCGTCGAGCCGTTCGAGACAGAGCCGATCGAAGCGTCGTTGCGTGCCCTGGCCGAGGCACAGGGGATTGGAGCCGGCAAGGCGTTTCAGCCGGTGCGGGTGGCCGTCACCGGTTCGTCGGTGAGCCCTCCGCTCTTCGAGTCGATCGCCGCACTCGGCCGGGACCGTTCCGTCGCCCGTCTCGAGTCGGCGGCGGAACGTCTCGTCGACAACGCCTGAACTGTGGGCTCAGGACTACCGTCAGTGTCGTCTGGAACCCTGGGTTCGGGACCACAGTCCGCGCCGACTGAGATCTGTATGAGCGTCGCTAGCCTTGTGGGCGCACCGGTCGCGCGCCGGGTGCCATGGCCCCGTCGTCCAGTGGTCCAGGACGCCGGCCTTTCAAGCCGGAAACGCCAGTTCGAACCTGGTCGGGGCTGCCACTCCATCACCAAGTCGACGGATCGGATCGACGGTCGGTCGATACCTCCCCTTTCCGCGGCTCAGGTGTCGTTGGCGAGGTCGACGAGGGCGGCGATCAGCACGTCGGTCGCAGCCTCGATGGCGTCCCAGGGGGAGTCCTCCTCTTCGCAGTGAGAGAGGCCGTCGACTGTCGGAGTGAAGACCATGCCCGCGCGCGTGACTTGTGCCAGGTGCATGGAATCGTGTCCAATCCCTCCCCGCAGTTCCATCGCGTCGTGCCCGAGTCGTGCGGAAGCATCCACGAGCGCCCTGCGCACACCCTGGTCGAACTCGGTCCAGCCGAGCTCGAAGGTGGATTCCCACTCGACCTCGACGCCTTCGTCCTGGGCGATGGCGCGGTACTGCTGGGCGACGGCGTCGAAGGCCGCATTCAGGGCTTCATCTGAGGCCGCACGCAGGTCGAGCGTGAATGTCACTTGGCTGGGTACGACGTTCGTCGAACCGGGATAGGAGCGGATGATCCCGACTGTCGACTTGGACCCTTCCCTCAGAGAGACATCCCGAGCCGCCGTGATCATGGTCGCGGCTGCCCGCATGGCGTCTCTCCGGCCTTCCGGTCCCGGCCCGCCGGCGTGGCCTCCCCGGCCGGTCACCGTCACGTCGTACCAGTGCACCGGGTCGATGCCGGTCACCACTCCGACGGGGATTCCCGCTTCCTCGAGGCGGGTTCCCTGCTCGATGTGCATCTCCACCGACGCGTGAATCTCACCCGGTCGGTGCGAGCGGTCGCCGCGGAACCCGATTCGCTCCAGTTCGTCGCCGAAACGATTCCCATCGCCATCGACCCGCCCGTATGCGAACTCGGCATCATGGACTCCGGCGACGACCCCTGACGCAAGCATCGCCGGCGAAAAGCGGGCACCTTCCTCGGCGGTCCAGTTGACCACTTCGATCGGACGCCGGGTCGTCACCGAGTTCTCGTCGAGGACGCTGATCGCCTCCAAGGCGGCGGTCACTCCGAGTATGCCGTCGAAGCGTCCGCCGGGCATGACCGTGTCGAGGTGCGAACCGACCAGCACCGGTGCCAGGTCGTCGTCCGTACCTGACCTGCGGCCGTACATGGATCCGAGGTCATCGTGTCGGGTGTCGAGTCCGATGTCCCCCATCATGTCCCTGAACAGGACCCGCACCGCCTGATCGGCGTCTGACAACGCCGGTCTCGACACGCCCCCGCGGGGAGTGCCCCCTACCTCGGGAGAGGAGAGCTGCTGCAGGGTTGCCTGCATGCGGCCGAGGTCGGAGCGAAGGACGTCCATACCGGTTCAGGACCGGAGAGGCATGGCGATGCAGCGGATCGGTGACGCCGAGGCGCCCCGCAACTTGAGATGCAGCCCGAAGAAAGCGAACTCATACACCCGCTCACGCGCCAGTTCCTCACAGTTGACCACCTCGATGATGGTCCGTCCGGTGTTGTTGAAGAGGTACATGTGTACTGGGATCCACGTCTCCTCCGATTCGCTGGGGAGCTGTTCGAAGGCCACGTTGTCCGATCCGAGCAACATCACTTCCTTTTCCTCGACCAGCCATTTGGCGCCCGCGAGGTTCAGGCCGGGCTCGTCGGTCAGGAACGCTTCGGTGTCGGGCCATTCCTGATAGCGGCCGGTGCGGATGAGGACGACGTCGCCTTTGCGGATCTCCGTGCCCTGCCGTTCTGCAGCACCCTGTAGGTCGTCCGGGCCGATCCCATAGGACGGAGGGAGCTGGTCTGTGTCCTTGTATCCGGCGATGTCCAGCAGCACTCCCCGGGCGATGATGGGCGGGATCACATCCACCCCGCACTTGTCCCAGTGTCGGCTGCCCCGATGGTGCTCGGCGTCGAAGTTGTTGTAGATGGTGCCATGCGCCCCGAAATGGTTGAGGGCGTCGATGTGGGTTCCGCTGTGCGTGTACATCGAAACGGCATCACCCGTGTACGACGTGAGACGGTTGGCGTCGTCGTCGAGTCCGATGGGATTCCGCACCACGTCGCCCTGCGGGTCGTGGGTGATGTAGAGCTGATACGACGGATCCCCGAGCGCACTCCATGTCGGCATTCCGATGAAGTAGTCGCATGACAGGTCGAATATCCGCGACCCGTCTGCCCGGGAGACGATTTGCGCCTGGCTCTCCGGCGTCATCAGATTGAACGCCCCGAGTTCATCGTCCGGTCCCCACGGACTCTCGGTTACCTGGAAGTCCTCGATGGCCATGTCGGCTGCCTTCCTGCTCCGTCCCACCGGGCGGGCTGTCGCTTCCTCCCGAACCGTACTCGGCCGGCGACGAAGCGCCGGAGGAAGCGTTCCGGACAGACTCCGGCGATGCGGAAAAACTGGGTCCAACGACTCAAGTTTCGACCCTTGGGATGCCGATGGGAGGACATCGACCATGGAGGGTTCGTTTGCCCACGAACGTTGGAACCATGTTCGTCTCTTCTCGCGGCGTGAGTTGGGGAGACGACGACAAAGACTCGAAGGGACGCCCGATTGGGCGCTCTCTCATCATCGCTGTCGTGATGATGATGTTGCCGGCCTTCGCCCCGCCGGCGTCGAGCGCGGACCCCGAACCCACCGTCGGGTGGATCGTGCGAAGTGCGCCGGGACAGACTGGGGTGGTCGCTGATCTCCTCGCAGGATCCGGTGTGACCAGCTTCAGTCCACTTCCGATCATCGACGGCTTCGTCGTTGACATGACTGCCGCAGCCGCCGAGCGACTTCGCTCTGCATTTGCCGTGGTCTCAGTCGTTCCCGACAGCCAGATCGAGCTCAGCGCGTTCGAGAGCGGCCCTCCCTCCGATGAGGGTTCACTCGTCCGCATCGTCGACCACGTGATCGGCGCCGACACGTTCTGGGAAGCGGGATACACCGGTCAAGGCGTCGATGTCGCGATCATCGACTCCGGTATCGCACCGGTGGCAGGGCTCGACGGCCCGAACAAGGTGGTCAACGGCCCCGACATCTCGTTCGACTCGCCCCAGGCCAACCTGAATCATCTCGACCTCTTCGGGCACGGGACACACATGGGCTCGATCATCGCCGGCTCCGATCTCGATGACGGCGCGGCACCGACGAAGAAGGACTTCCGTAAGTCCTACATGGGAATCGCGCCCAATGCCCGACTCGTCAACGTCAAGGTCGCCGACGGTCAGGGCCTTGCCGACGTGTCACAGGTGATCGCCGCGATCGACTGGGTGGTCGCACACCAGGACGATCCGACTCGTGGCCTCGATATTCGGGTGCTGGGGCTCGCATTCGGCACGGACGGGACACAATCACCCGCCCTCGACCCCCTCGCCTACGCCGTGGAGCAGGCCTGGAATTCCGGGATCGTCGTCGTGGCATCCTCGGGCAATGACGGCAACGCCGTCCCCGTCCGCAACCCCGCCTCCCATCCGTCCATCATCGCGGTGGGCGCCGTGGACACCCGGGGCACACCGGCGACTGCCGACGACCGGGTGCTGCCCTTCTCCAACTGTGGGACGGACAGGACGGTGGATCTCGTCGCACCGGGCAAGTCGGTTCTCGGACTCCGCGTGCCGGGTTCATTCATCGACGCGCACAATGGCTCTGCCGTCGTCCAGGATCGGCTGTTCCGGGGGTCGGGGACGTCCCAGGCGTCGGCGATCGTCACGGGGGCCGTGGCGTTGATCGTCGATCAGCGGCCCGACATCACGCCGGACGAAGTGAAGGCGCTCTTGGCACAGTCGTCGAGTCCTCTCCGCAAGGTCTCGGCTGCCTGTCAGGGTGCGGGTCTGATCGACATGGACACCGCATTCGGGATGTCCACCCCCACCGTCGAGCAGAGCGCTCCGCTCGCGACCGGTGCGGGGACGCTCGAAGGTGCTCGTGGAACCCACCACGTCGAGCATGACGGCGTGGTTCTGGAGGGCGAAGCCGACATCTTCGGTAACGACTGGAACGGCGAGTCCAGCCCCGACTTCTTCGATGGTGCATCGTGGTCCGGCGCCAGTTGGTCGGGTGCGTCGTGGTCAGGTGCGAGCTGGTCTGGTGCGTCGTGGTCGGGTGCCAGTTGGTCTGGTGCCAGTTGGTCGGGCGCATCGTGGTCAGGCGCATCATGGTCAGGTGCGAGCTGGTCTGGTGCGTCGTGGTCGGGTGCCTCCTGGTCGGTGACGTCCTGGTCGTGAAACCACACTCGATGTCCGGGTCCGTCAAGGTCTGGTGGCTCTCCGGAGCCATCGCCTCGGCGGCGTCCGGGACCGTCCTGTGGGTCGTCGGCCTTCCGGCTTTGGGTGACGCCCAGTTCCACATCGCGTGGTGGGCACTCATCCCGCTCTTCTACGTCGCCGAACGGACGGTGGTGCATTTCAGCTTCAATCGTCACGCCCATTCGTTCTCGCTGAGCGAGATTCCGCTGGTGTTGGGTCTGTTCTTCGCTGCGCCGTGGGCGGTGATCCTCGGTCAAGCAGTCGGGAGCCTCGCCGCACTGGTGCTGCACCGCAGGCAGAGCGCCCAGAAGCTGTTCTTCAACGTTGCCCAGTTCACGCTGCAGGCGGCAATCGTCACGCTGGTGTTCCGTGCGGTCCTCGGCAGCTCCGATCCACTCGGATTCCGAGCAGCCGTGGCGGCGTTGCTGGCGATCGGATCGGCGCTCCTGGTTGCCAACTTGCTGATCAACGCCGCAATCCGACTGTCGGGTGGCCGCATGACCCGCGCAGACATGCTCCAGGTTCTTTCGTTGGGGGGTGTGGCCGCCAGCATGAACACTGCGCTGGCGCTCATCGCCGTCAACATCGCCTGGACCCGACCGAGCGCCCTCTGGATCGCACTGGTGCCTCCGGTGCTGCTGTTCCTGGCCTACCGCGCCCAGGTCACGCAACGTCAGGAGCACGCCCGCCTCACCGCCATGTACGAAGCCACGCGTGAGCTGCACGGCACGCCGCAACTCGACGAGGCCGTCCTCGCGGCGGCCCGGCGCGCGCTGGGGATGTTCGCCGCCGAGCTGAGCGAGATCGTGCTCTTCCAAGACGAAGACCGCTCGGACGTCTACACCACCTCTGTCTCCGGCACGGTGGAACGAACCATGGAGTTGGCCAGTGCAGACCAACTCCATCCTCTCGTGCGGGAGGTGGTGGCGACCGGAGAAAGCCGGATCGAGCAGACCGATCCCGACCGCAAGCGCAACGATGCCATGGTCGTGCCCCTCCGGACCGGCGAGGAAGTCATCGGCGCCTTCATCGTGCGCGATCCCGAGAGCGACATCTCCTCGTTCTCAAACAGCGACCTGACGCTGCTCGAGACCCTCGGGTCCCAGCTTTCGGTGTCGCTTGAGAACGGCCGCCTCGAGGAGTCGCTCGCCGCCCTGCACGACCTGAAGGAAGAACTGAGGCACCAGGCTGAGCACGATCCCCTGACTGGGCTCGCCAACCGTTCGCTGTTCCGTCGTCTCGTTGCCGAAGCCCTGGCGAACGCCAGTGGCCGCAACGCCGTCCTCTTTCTCGACCTCGACGACTTCAAGCGGGTGAACGACACGCTGGGCCATGCTGCCGGCGATGACCTCCTCCGCCTGGTTGCGACCCGGATCCAGTCGTGCTGTCGGACCCAGGACACGGTGGCCCGCCTCGGCGGCGACGAGTTCGCCATCCTCCTCTTCGATGTCGACGCACCGGGGCGCGAGTCCACCGTCGCCGCTCGCCTGCTGGCAGCCTTCGAGCGTCCCTTCGATGTCGGTGGGAACGCCGTCTTCGTGCGTGCGAGCATCGGTGTCGCCGGCGTGGCCCCGAACGACTCGGTCGACACCGTCCTGGCCCACGCCGATGAGGCCATGTACGTCGCCAAGCACGGGCGGAAGGGTTCGTTCCATCTCCACGGTCACGCGGCGGATCAGGCGCTTCGAAGGAGGGCCGAACTGCGCGCCGACTTCCAGGCTGCCCTCGTGTCCGGGGCGCTGACGTTGAAGTATCAGCCCATCGTCGAACTCGAAACCGGTGCGGTCATCGGTGCCGAGGGCCTCCTGCGGTGGGAACATCCCGAACACGGTCCCATCCCTGCTCCCGAGGCGCTGGCGATCGCCGACGAGGCAGGTCTCATGGAACTGCTGGGGGGCTGGACCATCGGGCGGGCATGTCACGACGCTGCTGCGCTCCGCGCCGGCTACCCCGACATCTGGGTGTCGGTGAATCTCTCAGCCGACCAGGTCCATGCCGGGCTGGCCTCGACAGTTGTCGCCGAGCTGGACGCCAACGGACTCGATCCCTCCGCCCTCGTCATCGAGATCACCGAGAAGGCCGCCATCGAGCATGGCGAACGCCTGCTCGCCGACGTGCACGACCTCGGTGTGCGGATCGCCCTGGACGACTTCGGTACCGGCTACTCGTCGCTGTCGCGACTGGACTCGCTGCCGATTTCCATCGTCAAGGTCGATCGCTCGTTCGTCGCCCGCATGACAGGACCCGAACGGTCCCGGCTCGCCGAGATGGTGCTCGAGATCGGCGAGACGCTCGGCCTGATGACCGTGGCCGAAGGCGTCGAGACCGAGGAGGAGCGTGCCCACCTCCTCAGGCTGGGATGCACCGTCGGTCAGGGTTGGCTGTTCGCGCCGGCCGTTCCCGTTGCCGAGTTGCTCACGCATTCCGCCGCAGGAGCCAACCGGCGGAATGACCGCGCGGAGGCATAGCGGGCCGGCACACCGCGGGAGGGCCTTCAGGCTTTGCCGTAGACGGGAACCATCGCGCCGTTCATCACTCCGGCTTCCACGCTGAGCAGGAACGAGGCGACTGTGCTGATCTCGTCCGGCGTCGGCCAGTCGACGTAGTCGGAGTAGGGGAGTGCGGCGCGGGTCGCGGGCGTGTCGATCACCGTGGGAAGCAGCACCGTGGCGGTGACGTTCGTGGGTTCCAGTTCGCGGGCGACGGTACGCCCGAGTGCCATCACACCGGCTTTCGCCATGTTGAATGCTGCCTGACCGGGCGGCGACTCGATGGCGTCTCGGCTGCCCACCAGCACGATGCGGCCGTACTCGGCCTCGCGCAGCAGCGGCACGCACGCCCGTACGGCGTTGAACGCCGACCGCAGGTTCAGGTCAAGCATTCGCTCGAGACGGACGTCGTCGGTCGATTCGACGTCGCGTCCTCCTGCCCAACCGCCCACGAGGGCCGCCAGGCCGTTGAACGGACCCCAGGTCGCCTTCACCTCGCCGACGAAATCCGACACGGCTCCGGCGTCCGTGGCGTCGACTCGCCGAAGCATGATGCGGGACTCGTCTTGTCCGAATTCATCCTCGAACGCGGCCGCCTCCTCCGGGAGGAGATAGGTCACCGCGAGTCGGGTGTCTCCGTCGAGAAGTCGAGAAGCGAGGGCGGTCCCGAGACCGCCGGTTCCACCGGTGATGACAATCGTCCGAGTCACAAGGCTCCTGCTTCCGGGGACGGTGATAGCGCTTGCATGGTAAGTTCGCCGAAGCGTCAGGTCGACTTTTCGGGAGGATAACCATGGCCTCGATCACGTTCGATTCGATCGGGAAGGTGTATCCCGACGGGACGCGCGCGATCCATGATGTGAACATCCACGTCGAAGACGGGGAGTTCGTGGTGCTGGTGGGACCCTCCGGTTGTGGCAAGTCCACGCTGCTGCGGATGGTGGCCGGGTTGGAGGACGTGACAGAAGGCGACCTGTCCATCGGCGATCGGATCGTCAACGATGTGTCACCGAAAGACCGCGACATCGCGATGGTGTTCCAGAACTATGCGCTCTATCCGCACATGAGCGTGTTCGACAACATGGCGTTCGGGCTGAAGCTCCGCAAGATGCCTCGTGACGAGATCCAGCGCAGGGTCGACGGCGCCGCCAAGACACTCGAGATCGTTGAACTGCTCGATCGCAAGCCGAAGGCACTGTCCGGTGGCCAGCGGCAACGTGTGGCGATGGGGCGGGCGATCGTTCGGGAACCTTCGGCGTTTCTGATGGACGAGCCCTTGTCGAACCTCGACGCCAAGCTGCGCGTGCAGATGCGCTCGGAATTGGGTTTGCTCCATGCCCGTCTCGCCACCACGACGCTGTATGTCACCCACGACCAGGTCGAGGCGATGACGATGGGGGATCGGGTCGCTGTTCTCCGTGCCATCCACGGCCGTGAGGTCACGAACCTCCAGCAGATCGACTCACCCCGGAAGCTGTACGACGAGCCGGACAACCTGTTCGTGGCCGGATTCATCGGTTCGCCGTCGATGAACTTCGCCTATGGCACGATCGACGGCGAAGGCGATCGGGTGGTTGCGTCTTTCTGCGGGGAGCGGGTCGAGATCGCAGGTTCGCGACTGGCGGAGCGTCCCAGGCTCGCCGACTACAAGGGCAAGGAGATCGTCATCGGTCTTCGACCCGAGTCCTTCGAGATCCTCGACGCGGCGAGTTCGGATGTCATCACCCAGAACCGGACGATCGAGATCGAGACCCAGATCGTCGAACAGCTCGGTTCCGAAGCGTTCGTTCACTTCACGAAGCCGTATGCGCCGGTGATGACCGAGGACCTGCGCGAGGCGATGGAAGGGACCGAGGAAGACGTGCACGCCAACGAGACCAAGTTCACCGCCCGTGTCCATCCCGACTACGCCCCGAGGCCGCTGACCAACGCGACACTCGTCGTCGACACATCGAAGTTGCATTTCTTCGACAAGGAGACAGGCGCCGCCATCCGCTGACGGGCATTCACGTTCGCACGAAGGGCCGGTCCCCGGGGGCCGGCCCTTTCGCGGTGCGGGAACCATCGAGGCGACGTCGGCGTCGCATCCCCGAGAGCACACAGCGAAGGAGCAGCACATGTATCACGGCGTCGGACCACGGCTACGGCTGTACGCGGTCACACTCGTTCGATATCCCCGTCGTTCGGGGGTTGGAGTCGCCGACGGTGCCGTCGGGATGACCGCGGGTCCCTGGTTCCGTGGGTGACCGACCCGGGTACCCTCCGCCCCGCAACGGACCCGGAACCAGGATTCTGCGATGATCGACATGAGCCCACTCGCCGCGGTTGACCCCACCGTGGCCGACCTGATAGGCAGAGATCTCGCCCGTCAAAACACCCACATCCATCTGATCGCTTCGGAGAACTTCGCCTCGCCCGCCGTCATGGCCGCGAGCGGATCGATCTTCACCAACAAGTATGCCGAGGGGTACCCCCGCAAGCGGTATTACGAGGGGTGTGAGATCGTCGACGAGATCGAGCAACTCGCCATCGACCGGGCGAAAGCGCTGTTCGACGCCGCACACGCCAACGTCCAGCCCCACTCCGGAGCACAGGCGAACATGGGCGTGTACCTGTCACTCCTCGAACCGGGGGACAAGATCATGGGGATGCGTCTCGACCAGGGCGGCCACCTGACCCACGGCTCGCCGGTCAACTTCTCGGGCCGCTACTACAACTTCATCGCCTACGGACTCGACCCAGAGACCGAGCTGATCGACATGGACGAGGTGCGGCGCTTGGCGTTGGAGCACCGGCCGAAGGTCCTCCTCGCGGGCTACTCGGCGTACTCGGGCGAACTCGACTACTCCGCGTTCCGCTCGATCGCCGACGAGATCGGCGCTGTCTTCCTCGTCGACGCCGCCCATTTCATCGGCCTGGTGGCCGGCGGGGTCATGGCAAACCCGATGGAGTATGCGGACATCGTGACCGCCACCACGCACAAGGCGCTGCGCGGCCCGCGGGGAGGACTGATTCTCGCCACGGAGGAATACGCGACCCTCATCGACAAGGCGGTGTTCCCGGGGGGTCAGGGCGGTCCGATCATCAATCAGATCGCCGCCAAGGCGGTGTGTTTCCGGGAGGCGGCAACCCCTGAGTTCGCCGAGTACTCCCGCCAGATTCTCGCCAACGCGTCGGTCATGGCGGAGCGAATGACGGCCGAAGGCATTCGTCTGGTGACCGGCGGAACGACGAATCACCTGTTCTTGGTCGATCTGCGTTCCGTCGACTCCGAGCTCACGGGGCGGGATGCGGCGAGGATGCTGAACTCGATCGGCATCACCCTCAACTTCAACTCGATTCCGAACGATCCCCGCCCGCCCTACCGGGCGAGCGGACTGCGCATCGGGACACCTGCGATGACCACCCAGGGGATGAAGGAAGTCGAGGCGGACAAGACCGCTTCGCTCATCGCCTCCGCGTTGGCCCACCACGCCGATCCCGAGGCACTCGGACCGATCGCCACCGAAGTCCGTGCCCTGGCGGCCGCGTTCCCGCCGTACCCCGCGGACTTCTCCGGGGTGGGCTGAATCCGTGCCCGAGCCGCACAACGCGCATCGAGATGTCACCTCCGCGTTCAGCGAGGGCTGGATCGGGGGCGGCAGCTTTCTCGGGTCGATCCTCTCGGGGACGCTTCTCGGGCTCCTCGTCGACTCCTGGCTGGGCACCGACCCCTGGTTCGTGGTGGGCGGCATCGTGGTCGGCACCTATTCGGGTTTCCTGCGTGTCTGGCATTACTCCAAGCGCATGCTCCCCCCGGAACAGCAGGCGGCGCCCGGTGACGAGTGAACCCGCCAAGCTCGGCACGACCCCGGTGGAGACGGTCATTGCCCGTCACACGGCCCGGCGGGCGATCTGGGTGGGTCCGCTGGTCGTCGCGGTGTTCTGGCTGTTGCGCGGCTTCGACGGGGGATGGGCGGCTGCGCTCGGCGTGGGCGTCGTCGTGGGGAATTTCCTCCTTGCCGGTGTCATGCTCAGCCTGGCGCTTCGAATCTCGCTGGCGGCCTATCACGCCGCTGCGCTGTTCGGTTTCTTCCTCCGTCTCGGCCTGATCATGGGCTCGATGCTGGCCGTGGCGGCCGTGATCGCCGTTGACCGGTTGGCGTTTGGCCTCGCGACGGTCATCACGTATATGGTGCTGCTGATCCTCGAATCTGTGGCAGTTGCCCGCGGGAGAGAAAGGGATGTGGATTGGACCAGCTAGTCCTGGCCGCTGAGAACTGTGACTTCGTCAACGAGCCGGTGTGCGCACCGGAAGAAGTCAGCGAGCTATTCGTCTTTCCGAACTTGTTCGGTACACAAATCAACCGCACCGTCGTGCTCACCTTCCTGGCGGCGTTCATCGTCATCGGCGTGCTGTACTTCGCCTACCGGCGCAAGTCGCCGATCCCGACCAAGTTCGGCGCCGCCGTCGAAGGTGTCGTCAACATGATTCGCAACGACATCGCCATCGGCGTGATCGGGCCGGACGGCATCAAGTACTTCCCGTACCTGCTTTCGCTGTTCATGTTCATCCTCGTCGGCAACCTCTTCGAGGTCACGCCGCTGGTCAACTTCCCCATCACGTCACGGATGGCGATCCCGCTGTTCCTGGCGCTGCTGACCTATGTCATCTTCGTGTTCGTCGGGTTCCGGACCTCGGGAATCCGATACCTCACCGACCTGATGTGGCCGCCGGGGGTTCCGATGGCGATGAAGCCCCTCGTCGGGATCATCGAGATCGTCAACGTCTTCGCCATTCGGCCGTTCTCCCATGCGGTGCGGCTCTTTGCCAACCTGGTGGCGGGACACGTGATGCTCAGCCTGCTGCTCGTCACCGGATGGATCTTCACCTTCAACCTGTTCACCAACTTCGGTGAGATCGGATTGAAGGGCCTGGCCGGACCTGCGTGGTTCGCATTCGGACTCGGCATCTACGGGTTCGAGATCATCGTTTCGGTGGTACAGGCCTACATCTTCACGCTCCTCGCAGCGGTGTACATCCAGTCATCGCTCCACCCGGAGCACTAGGTCGTCGGACCAGAACGCACGAAAGGAAAGAAAGACACATGGACGCAGTACTTGCAGTGCTGGCGACAGCCCAGGTTCTCGCTCAGGAGGCCGGGACCAGTGGCATCACCGGTAGCTTGAACGTGATCGGTTACGGCCTCGCCGCCATCGGCCCAGGCATCGGCGTGGGTCTCGTCGCCGGCAACGCCGTGCAGGCGATGGCCCGTCAGCCAGAAGCCGCCGGCATGGTCCGGACCACGATGTTCCTCGGAATCGCCTTCACCGAAGCGCTCGCCCTCATCGGCTTCGTGCTCTTCTTCCTGGGCTGATCACGATGATCGACCTGGCGCAGACGACGATCCTCGCAGCCGAGGAGTCGGGAGACGGGGGGCTCGACCTCCTGCTGCCCGCAACACCGGAGCTGATCGCGGGCATCATCGCCTTCGCCCTCGTGTTCTTCTTCGTCCGGTTGTGGGCAATGCCCGCGATCAACGAGTCCCTCGAGAATCGCCAGAAGGCGATCGGGGGCCAGATGGAAGAAGCCGAGAAGGCGAAGGTCGACGCAGAGAGGCTGCGGGCGGACTACGAGGCTCAACTGGCCGAGGCTCAGGCCGAGAAAACCCGAATCTTCGACGCGGCACGCGGCGAAGCAGACACCGTGAAGTCCGATCTCATCGCCAAAGCCGAGGCTCAGGCCGCCGAGATCCTCGACAAGGCTCGCGCCGACGCAGCATCCGAGAAGGCACGGGTCATGGCAGACGCCCAGCGTGAAGTGGCGAACCTGACCGTCGACCTCGCCGAGAAGGTGGTTGGAAGCAGCCTCGATCGCCAGACCCAGCTCGGACTCGTCGAGCGGTACATCGCAGAACTGGAGCGGTAGGTGAGCGAGCGGATCGCCGGATACGCTTCAGCCGCATACGCCCTGGCATCCGCCGAGGGCGAACTCGATCGCGTCGAACAGGAGCTCTTCGCAGTGGCGAGGGCAGTCGAGACGTCGCCGGAACTCCGCGACGCCCTGACCAACCCCGCCCTTCCGACCGATCGCAAGGAATCAATCGTGCGAGATGTCGTCGGTGCCCACGCGTCCAGGGTCACCGTGAACCTCGTGTCGATGTTCGTTGCGCAGGGTCGGGGCGGTGACCTCCCGGAGATCGCCTCTGCACTGACCGAGGCACGTGCCGCCTCCGCGGGCAAAGCCGTGGCCGAGGTGCGCAGCGCCGTCGAGCTCGACGAGGCGACGATCGCCCGTCTCGCCGCGGCGCTCGAACGCAAGACCGGACGGGCCGTCGAGGTGAAGGCGATTGTCGATCCGTCGGTACTCGGCGGCATCGTCACCCGAGTGGGCGACACCGTGATCGACGGCTCCGTTGCACGTCGCCTCCGCTCGCTCCGTGAAACCCTCCAGACTCGATAGGGAAGGTCCATGTCAGAACTCACGATCAGTGCGCAATCCATCACAGACGCGCTGAAGAAGAACCTCGCCGACTGGTCCCCGGAGACCACCGAAGAGACGGTCGGCTACGTCACCTCGATCGCGGACGGTGTCGCCAGGGTGGAAGGACTTCCGAACGTGATGGCCTCGGAACTCCTCGAGTTCCCCGGCGGGCTCTCCGGCGTCGCTCTCAACATCGACGAACACGACCTCGGCGTCGTCCTCATGGGTGAGGCGAGCTCCATCCAGGAAGGCGATCCGGTCAAGCAGACCGGCACCGTGCTCTCCGTCCCCGTCGGAGACGCGCTCCTCGGTCGCGTCGTGGATGCCCTGGGCAACCCGATCGATGGCGGGGGACCGATCGAGACCACCGAACGCCGTCTCCTCGAGACCCAGGCGCCGTCTGTCGTCGAACGCCAGCCCGTGAAGGAGCCGCTCCAGACCGGCATCAAGGCGATCGACGCGCTCACGCCCATCGGCCGTGGCCAGCGCCAGCTGATCATCGGCGACCGCCAGACCGGAAAGACGGCGCTGCTGGTCGACACGATCATCAACCAGAAGCGCAATTGGGGCACCAAGCAGGCCGTCAAGTGCGTGTACGTGGCCATCGGCCAGAAAGCGTCGACGGTCGCGGAGGTGGTCGACACTCTTCGTGAGCATGGGGCTCTCGAGTACACCGTGGTCGTGAACGCGGCGGCCTCCGACGCTCCCGCGCTGCAGATGTACGCCCCGTACGCCGGCTCTGCCATCGGGCAGTATTGGATGTACAACGGCGAGCATGCCCTCGTCGTCTTCGACGACCTGTCCAAGCAGGCCGTGGCATACCGCGAGATCTCGCTGCTGCTGCGCCGGCCGCCCGGCCGCGAGGCCTACCCCGGTGACGTGTTCTACTTGCACAGCCGTCTGCTCGAGCGGTGCGCCAAGCTGTCGAATGAACTCGGCGCCGGTTCGATGACCGGTCTGCCCGTCATCGAAACCAAGGCGAACGACATCTCGGCCTACATCCCGACCAACGTGATCTCGATCACCGACGGTCAGGTCTTTCTCGAAACCGACCTCTTCTACCAGGGCATCCGACCTGCGGTGAACGCCGGAACCTCGGTTTCCCGAGTGGGAGGAAGTGCCCAGATCAAGGCGATGAGCAAGATCGCCGGTCCGCTCCGTCTGAACCTGGCCCAGTTTCGGGAACTCGCCGCCTTCGCGGAGTTCGGCTCCGAACTCGATGCAGCTTCTCTCGCTCAGCTCGAGCGTGGACGCCGGGTGGTGGAGATCCTCAAGCAGCCGCAGTTCGATCCGATTGCCGTCGAAGAACAGGTTCTGGCCATCTTCGCCGTCACCGACGGCCATACCGATGAGATTGCCGTGGGTGACATTCGCCGGTTCGAAACGGGTCTGCGTGAGTTCTTCAGGACTCGCTACAACCATCTGCTCGAGGGTGTCAAGGACTCGGGGATCATGGAGAAGCCCGAAGACTTCATTGCGGCCATCACCGAGTTCAAGGCGACGTTCGAACGCACCGCTGTGGCGGAGGAGTAGCGACTCGTGGCAGGAGCCGGCCTTCGCGACACCCGACGCCGCATTCGCAGCATCGAGGCGACGAAGAAGATCACTCGCGCGATGGAGTTGATCGCTGCGTCGCGCATCCCCAGGGCCCAAGCCCGGGTGAACGCCTCGAAGCCGTACACGGCCAAGCTGGTGGAGGTCATCGAGAACGTCGGTGGCGCAGCCGGTTCCTCGTCGCATCCGCTCCTGGAGCGCCGGGAGCTTGCCCGGGTGGGGATGGTCGTCGTTTCCAGCGATCGCGGGTTGGCAGGCGCGTACGCCACGAACGTGATCCGGCTCGCCGAGCGTCGCATGCGCGAACATCGCCGTAACGGCGTGGAAGTGCTGTTGTTCGTGGTGGGCAAGAAGGCCCAGAGCTACTTCCGGTACCACGGATGGACCCTACGCGGGACGTACCTGGGAGTCACCGACAGCCCTGGCTACGGCGATGCCAGGGCCATCGCCAACGCCATCATGGATGCCTACGGCTCGGCTGAGATCGACGCCGTGGAGACGTTCTACACGAAGTTCCAGTCTGCTTTCACGCAGGTACCGACGGCCGCCGAGTTGCTGCCTATCACGCCTCCGACGACCGAGGGCGGGTCTGGCGGCGGTCCCAAAGCGGACTACTCCTACGAGCCTTCGCCCGCAGTGATCTTGGACCGACTCCTTCCTCGTTATGTGGAAGCGACGGTCTTCAACATGTTGCTCGAAGCCTCGGCGTCGGAGCATTCCGCGCGGCGACGGGCCATGAAGGCAGCAACCGACAACGCAGAAGAATTGATCCGGATCCTGACCGTCCAAGCCAACCGGGCCCGTCAGGCGGAGATCACAACCGCTATCACAGAGATCGTGGGCGGTGCGGAAGCCCTCAAAGGGTGAGTCTGACCGTTCTGAAGGAGCGAGCACATGTCTGAGAGCACACCGACCGGGCGGATCGTCAAGGTCGCCGGCCCCGTGGTGGACGCCGAGTTTCCCCCCGGCGCCCTCCCCGAAATCAACTTCGCAGTCCACATCGACATCACGATGGGTGGTGAGACGAAGACCATCGTCGGCGAAGTCGCCCAGCACGTCGGCGGCAACGTCGTCCGTATCGTCGCCATGGCGCCGACCGACGGTCTGACCCGGGGTGCCGAGGTGCGGAACCTGGGCGAGCCGATCACGGTTCCCGTCGGCGACCAGGTGCTCGGGCACATCTTCAACGTGTGGGGTGACTCGCTCGACGCACCCGACCAGGAGTTCGGCGAACCGCGCTGGCCGATCCATCGCCAACCCCCGGCCTTCGCCGACGTGGAGCCGCAACGGAAGGTCTTCGAGACCGGCATCAAGGTGCTCGACCTTGTCTGTCCGTACCTGGAAGGCGGAAAGATCGGCCTGTTCGGCGGTGCCGGCGTGGGCAAGACCGTGCTCATCCAGGAGATGATCAACCGCGTTGCGACCCAGCACGGTGGTGTGTCGGTGTTCGCCGGCGTGGGCGAGCGCACCCGGGAAGGCAACGACCTCTTCTTGGAGATGCAGGAGTCGGGTGTGCTCGACAAGGCGGCCTTGGTGTTCGGCCAGATGGACGAGCCGCCCGGTGTGCGCCTCAGGGTCGCACTGTCGGCGTTGACGATGGCCGAGTATTTCCGGGACGTGCAGAACCAGGACGTGCTGCTGTTCATCGACAACATCTTCCGGTTCACCCAGGCCGGTTCCGAGGTCTCGACCCTGCTCGGGCGGATGCCGTCCGAGGTGGGCTACCAGCCGACATTGTCCGACGAGATGGGACTTCTCCAGGAGCGCATCACGTCCCTCAAGGGCAAGTCCATCACGTCGCTGCAGGCGATCTACGTTCCCGCCGACGACATCACCGACCCCGCACCCCACACGGCTTTCGCCCACCTCGATGCCACGACGGTGCTCTCCCGCCCGCTGACCGCACTGGGTATCTATCCGGCGGTCGACCCGCTCGACTCCACGAGCCGGGCCCTCGATCCGCAGATCATCGGCGAAGAGCACTACGGGGTCACGGTCGAGGTGCAGCGGATCCTGCAGCGGTACAAGGACCTGCAGGACATCATCGCCATCCTCGGTATCGACGAGCTCTCCGAGCAGGACAAGCTGGTCGTGGGGCGCGCCCGCCGTATCCAGCGGTTCCTGGCCCAGCCGATGTTCGTGGCCGAGCAGTTCACGGGTCAGCCCGGGATCTACACGTCGCTCGAAGAGACGATCGCATCGTTCAAGGCGATCACGCTCGGCGAGATGGACGAATACCCCGAGCAGGCGTTCTACATGGTCGGTGGCGCCGATGACGTCAAGCGTCGCGCGTCCGAGATCGCGAAGGAAGGTTCGGCAGCCTGATGGCCAAGTCCTTCCAGCTCGACGTCGTCTCCCCGGAGGCCACCGTGTGGTCCGGGGAAGCCGACTTCGTCGTGGCACGCACCACCGAAGGCGAGATCGGCATCCTGGCCGATCACGAACCTCTGTTGGCGGCGTTGACCACGGGGGCGGTGACCGTCGAGCACGGTTCGTCGAAGACCACGATCGGCGTCCATGGAGGCTTCCTTCAGGTTCTCGGCAATCAGGTCACTCTGTTGACTGATCGTGCCCAGGTCTCGACCGGCACGAAGGAAGAGGCCGCCGAACTCGCCCAGACCCTGCAGATCCCCGAGGACTGACCCCGCCCCCGTACCCTGGGCTCCCGGGGCACCCCAGGTGCCCCGCGAACCCTGGGTTCCCAGGGCCCCTGAGGGTCCCCGACAGCCCAGGGTTCGACCGGGTTGGGCCTACAGCAGGTGTCGCGGACTCGTTGCACGAATCGCCCCCGTGCCCGCCGCACACCGCATGGTGCGTGTGGGACTACACCGTCTGCGCGCAGATCCGCTGGACGAACCGGGCTCCGGTCCCGTCAGCCGTCGGACACTTCGATCCCGAACGGGGCGAGGGTCTGTCCCGCATGGGACTCGGCGAAGATCGGGAGTTTCGTCGTGACCACCTCGACGGATGCCATGCGGATCTTTCCGCAGTTGGTGCAGAGGTCGCGGCGGAGGCCGGAATGGACGGTGGTCGCCCAGTCGTGGTTGTCGCAGTCGGGATTTCGGCGGTGGAATATCACGAGACGCTCCTCACGGAATGGTCGACCGCTTCGCCGGCGTGTGGCTGGCGGATCGATGACGGTGTGCGGACGATTCGCTGTGGGGCGGTGGCGGATCCCGCATCAGCGAGTGGCACGGAGAGCACGAACTGGGTCTCACCCCGGATCCGCCGGTACGAAACCTGGCAGCCGATGCGGGCGCTGAGCTCGGCAACGACGGCCAGTCCGAGGCCGATCGACCCGGTGAACTGGCTTCCGAACGTCGAGGATGAGAACCGGCCGAACATGTCCTTTTGGTCCTTGGCGGACACGCCCGGACCTTGGTCCACCACATGGATCACATAGCGACCATGGGCGACTGCGCCTCGGACGGTGATCGTCGGTTTGCCGTGGCGGTGGGCGTTGGCGACGAGGTTCCGGAGAATGTGGGTGAATCGTTCCGGGTCGACGAGCAGGTCCACTTCTTGGAGGTCGATTCCGATTTCTGCGCCCATCAGCGACATGAACTCGCAGACCTTGTCGACCTGGCTCAGCATCGATGTGGGCTTGAGGTCCACGGTGATGGCTCCGGCGTCCAGTTGAGCGGCGACCACCAGGTCGTCGACCATTCGGCTGAGTTCGGCGGACTCACTGACGATCATGTTTGCTGCTTCTCGCTGCTGAGTCCCCACGGGGGAGTCGCCCAGCAGGTGTGCGAAGCCGACTACTCCGGTGAGCGGGGTACGCAACCCATGTGACACGTTGGAGATGAACGTGTCCTTGGACCGGGCCAGGTTCGCTTCGAAGAAGCCTCTGAGTTCGACGGCGGTCCGATCGAGCAACTGACTCATCGTCGTCGCGTGTGCCCAGGCGGCGCCCGCTGCCAGGAGGAAGACGGTGAGGAGGCGCAGCGCGTCCACCGGCCGCCGTCCGAACCGGGTGGCGACCATCTCCGCGATCAGTGCCATCACGACTGCTGTCAGCACCACAATCCATCTGCGGACTCGGCCAATCGCCAATGTCGGCTGAGAAGCTGTTTCTGAATGGGCCATGAGTCTTCTATCGGCACGATTCCCGAAATCCTGAGAGGACCAGTTCGTTTGCACCTCCTATGACTAGTCAGGTGCTCGAGCCGTGATCTTGCCTCACCGGCCGATGCGTTGGGCGAAGTCCTCGGCGGCCGCGGGAAGCCCGCGTCCGAGCACATCTGCGACGACGGCGAAGAACAGGCTTGCCATGAATGTGAGGGACCGGATCTCCACATCGATGGTGAGCCGTGTTCCCGAGGTTTCGCGCTGGATTGCGAGTGCGATCGTGGCCGCGAGTTCGCTGGTGTTGAGCTGCAGCGACATCGACTGTCCGGGGGTGGACTCAGTGACCTCTGCCATGCCGGGATACGACCTGCCGGCGGCGGTCGCTGCGAACCGAAACCGAACGAGTGACCCGTCGGGATGGAACTCCGGGTCGGAGACTCGCTCGACGCCGGCAATCCCTTCCCACACCTCGGGTCGTTGCATTCCCTCCCAAACCTTCGCCGGATCCGCGGATGTGGTGGCGGTCGCCTGGAATGTTTCGCTCGGCATGCGGTGAAGGAGCCTACCGATGTGAGTCGGGGCGGTGTCCCCCAAGACATACGACGAGCGAGAAGTCAACCGACGGCTGCAGGTGGTCCATCCCGATCACGCCGCGCTCCGGCGGTATCTCGTCGACGAGGAACTGATGACCCGAGCCGACGGCGCCTATTGGCGGTCGGGAGGACGGGTTCGACTACTGACCTGCGGTCGCCAGTCGCCCTGTCAGCACTATCGTCCGCGACATGTCAGGCCTCATGGCGTTCCACGCGCACCCAGATGACGAAGTGATCCAGACCGGCGGCGTGCTCAGCAAGGCGGTTGACGCCGGTGAGCATGTGGTCGTCGTGACCGCCACCGATGGCGCCGAGGGCGAGGTGCACAACTACGACGACCCTGACGAGATCAAGGTCCGTCTCGCAGAGATGCGCGCCGAAGAGATCCGTGCGTCGCTCGATGTGCTCGGTGTCGAGCACCACGTGTTTCTCGGATACCGCGATTCGGGCATGATGGGCGAAGAGTCGAACCGCCACCCCGATTGCTTCTGGCAAGCAGATTTCATGGACGCCACCGGGCGCCTCGTGAGGCAGATCCGGCGTCACAAGCCCGACGTGTTGGTGATCTACGACCCGTTCGGAGGCTATGGACATCCCGACCACATCAACGTCCACCGCATCGGATTGGCGGCGTACACCGGGTGCCTCGACTTGGGGCGGTTTCCGCTCGAGGAGGATGAGGAACTCTGGGAACCCCGCAAGTTGTATTGGACGACGTGGCCACGGAGTCGGGTCAGGCGCATGATGCAGGCGCGTTTCGACGAGGGCGAGATCACCGCCGAGGAACTCGCCGCATCTGAGGATCGGGGGACTCCCGACGAGTACATCACCTGCTGGGTCGACGTCGCAGACAAGGTCGATGTCAAGGAGAAAGCATTGCGGGCGCATCGTTCCCAGATTCCTCTGGACTGGCCCTGGTTGCGAGTTCCCGACGACAAGAAGGTCGAGGCATTCGGACGCGAATCGTTTGTGCGGGTGTTCTCCCGGGTCGACGCGCCTGCACAGGAAGACGACCTCTTCGCCGGTCTGCGGTGACGGCAGCAGACCGATGGCGGTCCGAGCTCGGGTCGTGGGCGATTCCCGAAGAACTTCTCGCGGCCGTCACCGACTCGCCGTACCGCTGGCCGGTGGAGCTGTTCAAACGCCGCAACATCACAGCTGAAGAGATCGCGCCTTCGCCCACGTCGGAGACAGTCGAGCGCCTCGCCGGACCGGATGGATCGGTGCTGGACATCGGCGCGGGGGCGGGCCGAGCCTCGCTGCCATTGTCACGGGGTGGTCATCGGATCACCGCGGTCGAGAAGTCCTCGGAAATGGCCGCCGCCCTGCGGGAGGAGTCAGCGGGGTTGGAGGGTTACGTGGTCGTGGAGGAGGCGTGGCCGACTGCCGTCGACCTCGGTTCCTTCGATGTCGTCATGGCAGCACACGTCGTCTATGACGTTCCGGCGATCGAGGCGTTCCTGCGAGCGATGGCGGCACACGCCCGGCAGGGTGTCGTCCTCGAGCTCACCGAAGCCCATCCCTGGGTGCCGCTCGGCCCCTACTACCGGAGCCTCCATGGCATCGACCGCCCCGACGGTCCGACCGTCGACGACCTCGTGGATGTCGTTCGCGAAGCGATCGGAGTCGAGCCGACCGTCGACCGATGGGAACGCCCCGGCGGAACGTGGTTCGAGTCGTGGGAGGAGATCGTCGAGTTGTATCGGAGACGTCTCGTCGTGCCGCCGTCGCGGTCCGGCGAGGTCCGTTCACTTCTCGAACCCGATGTCGAGATCCATGACGGGCGGATGACCGTTGGTGAGCCGGTGCGACGCCTGGTCACGGTGTGGTGGCGGACCGTCGACTAGTTTCAGTCCCACTATGAGTTCGTTTCTTCACCCTTTCAGTCCTCCCCGCATGTCCGAGTTCGTTTCCATCGTCGGTGGCGAGGGCGCCGAGATCTGGGATTCCGATGGCAACCGTTACATCGATGGGATGGCGTCGCTGTGGTACATGAACGTGGGGCACGGCCACCCGAAGATGGTCGAAGCGATCACGACCCAGGCCAAGGCTCTCGCCAGCTATCACACGTTCGCGCCGTTCTCGAATCCTCCCGCAGAGCAGCTCGCCGACACGATCCTCGATCTGTCGCCGTTCGACACCGGCAGAGTGTTCCTCGGGTCCTCGGGTTCGGAGGCGGTGGACAGCGCGATGAAGATCGCCCGCATCGCCCAGCGCGAGGCCGGGCGGCCGCACAAGACGATGATCGTCAGCCGCGAGCACGGTTACCACGGCACCAACTACGGCGGGACATCCGCGCAGGGAATTCCCGTGAACCGGGAAGGTTTCGGCGAGTTGGTCGGCAACGTCGTCAACGTGGCAGGACCCGACATCGAACCCATGGCGCGGCTCTTCGCCGAGCAGGGCGACTCGATCGCCGCAGTGCTCTCCGAGCCGCTGCAGGGTGCGGGCGGGGTGTTCCCTCCCCCCGAGGGGTATCTGGAAGGACTGCGGGCACTCTGTGACGAACACGATGCCTTTCTCATCTTCGACGAGGTGATCACCGGGTTCGGGCGGTTGGGTACGTGGTTTGCTGCTGAGCACTACGGCGTGCAGCCGGATCTGATCACCTTCGCCAAGGCGGCATCGTCCGGTTACGTCCCGCTCGGAGGTGTCGTCGTTGGTCCGGCCGTTGCCGACGCCCTCATGGCCAACGAGGGCTTCGCCCTCAAGCACGGCTATACGTACTCGGGTCATCCTCTGGCGGCCGCGGCAGGCAACGCTGCGATCGCCATCCAGCGGGACGAAGGCCTCCTCGAGCGCGTTCCGGGAATCGAACGCCGCCTCGGTGACGGGCTGCGTGCCCTGCAGGGGGACGGTCTGGTGACCGAGGTGCGAGGGTCCGGAGCGGTGTGGGCGATTCAGTTGCCCGAAGGGCGCGACGCCATGAAGGACCGCGATGGGGTGCTCGCCGAAGGGGTAATCGTCCGTCCACTCGGCAACGCCCTGGCGATGTGCCCACCACTCGTCATCACCGACACCCAGATCGACCGGATGGTCGACGCCCTGGCAAAAGTCCTGTCGTCCTGACACCGACCCTGTCGAAGACAAACCCGGACAGGATGGGTCCGAAGCGCCCCTAACCTCTGGGACTCGCATGCTCCTCGTCCGTGATCTCCGTCTCGAAGTTGGTCCGCGCGTCCTGTTGGACGAGGCGAACTTCAGCGTGCAAGCAGGCGACAAGGTCGGTCTGGTCGGCAGGAACGGGGCAGGGAAGACCAGCCTGATGCGCGCGTTGGTCGGATACAGCCTCCCCGCCGGCGGAACGGTCACTCGATCGGGCAATCTCGGCTACTTCTCCCAGGAGGCGGCCCTTCCTGATCTGGAGTATCCGGGAATGACGGCGTTGGAACGCATCCTCGCGGCGCGTGAGATCGGCGCGATGCAACGCCGGATCGAAGAGACCAGACGCAAGATCGAGAGGCTGGACGGCGAGGCGCGGGACCGGGCGATCGTACGCTTCTCACGTCTCCAGGAAGAGTTCGACGCCAAGGGCGGGTTTGTCGCCGAAGCGGAGGCGAAGCGCACCGCCGCCAACCTGGGAATCGACAACGACGACCTGTCCCAGTCCGTTGCATCCATGTCCGGCGGCCAGCGGCGTCGGGTCGAGCTTGCTCGCATTCTGTTCGCGGAGACCGACGTCATGCTGCTCGATGAGCCCACGAACCATCTCGACCTCGATGCCAAAGCGTGGATGGTGGAGTATCTCGCGACCTATCGGGGGGCGTTGCTGGTGGTGTCGCACGATCTCCCGCTTCTCGACGAGTCGATCACCTCGGTGTTGTCGCTCGAGAACCAGCAAATCGAGCGGTACAACGGCAACTACAGCTTCTTTCTCGCCGAGCGCGAGCGGCGTCGCGCCCAGCGCGAGAAGGAGCGCAAGCACCAGATGCAGAAGATCAACGCCTTGGAAGAGAACGTGCGCCGTTTCCGAGGGTCGACCGAGAAGATGGCGCGCCGGGCGCGGTCGATGGAGACCCGAGCCGAGCGTCTCAAGCGTGACCTGGTCGAGATCCAGGCGCGCGGGAAGGACGTGAACGTTCGCTTCCCTCCACCCGAGCCGTCAGGCCGTACCCCTCTCGAAGGACTGGGCCTCGCCAAGTCCTTCGGTGACAATCTCGTGTTTGTCGACGTGGACGTCGCACTGGAGCGAGGCGAAGTGTTGATGATCATGGGGCTCAACGGCGCCGGGAAGACGACCCTCCTTCGGATTCTCGCCGGGGTGGAGTCCCAGGACCTGGGCGAGGTCGTGCTCGGGCACAAGGCGTCGCTCGGCTACTACGCCCAGGAACACGAGCAGATCGTGGCGGGCGTGTCGGTCTTCGATCACATCAAGAAGGTCTCCGCGGGCATCCCCGACCAGCAACTCCGTGCCCTGTTGGGGCACTTTCTCCTCGCCGACAAGGTCGAACAAGACGCGTCGTCCCTCTCCGGAGGAGAGAAGACCAAGCTGGCCCTGGCGATGCTGATGACATCCCGGCCCAACGTGCTCCTGTTGGACGAGCCCACCAACAACCTCGATCCACAGGCCAAGGACGCCCTTCTCGGTGCGCTGGCCACCTATCAGGGCACCATCGTGCTGGTGTCCCACGACACCGACTTCGTCGCGCAGCTCCAGCCTGACCGGGCGCTGATGATGCCCGAAGGAGAAGTGCACTATTTCGACGACTCGATGCTGGATCTCGTCGCGATGGCGTAGCGGATCGGTGGTCGGTCTTCGTCTTCGTTCGACCAACCTCAGTCCGACGACCAGGAGGCGACTGGCCACCTGCGAGTCATCAGCCGGTGCGTTGCGCGGCTTCCAGTTCGTCCTCGGAGATCACGCGCGTGTCCGGATCCCCAGAAGAGCCGTCGCCCGGTTCGAACCTGAGCCCCTCCATGTAGGGGGTCGGCTCGCCTTTGCGGACTCCGAGGAACTCCGTGGCGTAGTATTCCCTCGCATCCTCAACGCTGCGGCGTCCCTGGACAATGTCGTCCATCAGGTTCAATGCCAGGAAGTTTGCCTGCTCGTCGTGACAGCGTGCCGACACCTCTCCGGCGGTGCGCTCCACCACGACGGACCCGTCGAAGTTCGCCAGCCTTGTGAAGACGTCGGCGGGAACCCGATAGTCGAGAACGGACTCGACCGAATCGATGTGTGGGGCAGGAAACTGGTGGTCGTAGTACTCCTTCGACGCGACGATTCGCTTCCAAGGCTCCGCTTGATGCCAGATCAAGAGAGAGTCGGTCGCCTCGTCCGGCTCGCCTCGTGCGTCGATGACCAGTTCGGCTGCTTCACGAGATTCCTCCGGCCAGGCGGCCGTGATGTCGCGGGCGGATTGCATGATCGGCTCCTTCGTAGTTGCTTTCGTGGGGATTACCCGTCGTTGTGGATATGAAACGACGAATTCAATCGAGAGGCTTTTGGGGTCTTGGTACCGTCGACGGTCTCAGCTCCTCGACGGTGTGTATGCCCGGTGGTCGCGGATGTGACGGGCGCCTGCCGAGAGCCGCGGTCACAGCCTGCCAAAGCCACATGTCATGTCTGCGTCCCGCCGGGCACTGACAGACCGTCTC